>CAZYKT010000069.1:0-28351 GCA_964648165.1 uncultured Polyangiaceae bacterium
AGACCGGTTCAGCTCTGGCGACATCCTGGTCGTCTGGAACCTCCCCGACGGCCGCGACGGCCACGTCACCGTCGTCCTCAGGGACGGCCGCATCGAAGACGACGAGGAAGCCCTTGAGACCGCCAACTACGGCGCCCCCGGAGCCGCCATCCGAACCACTCCGCTCCGCTCGGGCACGATCCTCGGCAAGAAGAGGATCCAGCGCTGGGTCCCGCTGATGACCGTACTCGAGGGTACTGGGAAGGCGGGCGAGCTGGTGGCGGCAGAAGATCCGACCCGGGACGCGGATGGGAGCCTTCTGTGGACGCTCAGTCCGGCAGTCTCGCCTGGGCCTGCCGGACTCGTTCCACCATCAGGTCGCGATCAGGGTGCTGCACTCTCGCTCCGTGTTGAGAGCGCAGCACCCATCCTGTCTGCTCGAGAGGCTGTTTGACCAGCCCGAGCTACTGTTGGATCGTCTGACAGACCAGGAAGGTGTCGGTCCCTGGGCCACCGATGCAGGTGTCGTGCAGACCGCCACCGTTCAGTGTGTCGTCGCCGTAGCCACCTTCGAGCCGGTCGTCACCGTCGTCGCCGAACAGCAGATCATTGCCGTTTTCACCGTAGAGCTTGTCTTGGCCCTGACCGCCTCGGATGGTGTCGTTTTGATCCCCACCGCGGCAGGTGTCGTCACCCCCACCACCGTCTATGTAGTCGGCGCCGGTTCCGCCATTGATGGGATCCTGCCCATTGCCGCCCCAGATGTAGTCATCTCCGCTGCCGCCCTGGATGTTGTCGTCTCCTTCTCCACCGCTGATGACGTCGTTGCCACCCATTCCATTGATGGTGTCCTGACCGCCCAGCGCCACAATGCAGTCCACGCCGCTGGTACCAATCAACGTATCGTTGTTGGAAGTGCCCATCATCACATGGGAACCGGGGGGACAACAGGCCGTGCTGTCACCCAGAACCGTGATGACCCGCTGAACCCCCGTGGTCACGTTCCCCGCGCTATCGGTGGCCGTGTACGTGACCAGCGTGAGGCCCGCCGGGAAGGTCGCAGGTCGATTGTTCGAGATGGTGACTCCCCCGCAGGTGTCAGAAGCCGTCGCGGTACCGATATTGGGAGATACGCAGTTGGTGACCGTGACGTCGGGTGGAACCGTCAAGGTCGGGGGAGTGGTATCGACCACAGTGATGTCCACCCAGTCCGTGGCGGTCCCTCCCGAGTTGGCCACCGTTACCGTGGCGGTGGTGGTGCCGGGCGAGAACCATCCCACGGCCGTGGGACTGCTGGGGTCATCGAAGGCGACCCCGCTTGCGGACCAGGAGAACGTCAGCGGTTCACTGGTCGAACCCTGAGAGTTCGTCGCGTCCATCTCGACCGCCGCACCCTCGTCCGTACACTCGACGGTCTGATCCGGTCCTGCATCCGCAGTTACGCAGATGGCGGGGGGTGGAAGAAGCAACGTCTGAACGACGCTCAGGTTCCCCGCTCTGTCCCGAACCTGGACCGACATGGAGTTGACTTGCGGATCGATGTCGGAGATCGGAAGGGGGTTGCTAATGGGAACCCAGGGGAGACCGACGGGCGCATCGCCAACTCCTGGCCAATAACGGACCTCCACAACACCGCTTGCGGCAGTCCCCATCGGAATCCGGAAATTCTCACCGGCCTGAGTTGACGGATCCAAATCAACGTACTCGAGCGGTATGGTGATCTCATTGCCGTTGCACGTCCGCTCGGCCTGCCCGGTCACCCGCAACCTTGGGGCATACGAGTCCGAGCTCGGTACGACACATCTTGGCGAGGACCAACCGCTGGTGAGCTCGCTCGACTCGATGCGCACGCGATAGCAATACGTGGTCCCGTTCTCGACTCCGAAGTCGGCGGCATAGTGGGTCCCTGGCGTGTAGGCATCCGGCACCTCGGCAAAGGGCCCTTCAGCTGTCGGACCGCGCTCGACCACGAAGTCGGCATCCCCGAGGCTCATCCCGGTGAGGATCTGGACCACGCCATTGCCCGGGTCGGGAAGTCCGAGGGGTTGGCTCGTCCGATCGTCGGACCAGTCGAGGGGATTGCTCCCGTAGGCAACCTCGGAGCCGTCGGACTCACCCCCTCGGTCGGTGTCGCTCACGAGTGGGTTGGTGCCAGCTCGGAACTCCTCCACGTTGGGGAGATCATCGTCATCCCAGTCCTCTCCAGCGTCGGGCGGGTAGTCAGGATCCATCCCGAAGGAGAGCTCCCAGGTATCAGGCATGCCATCCTGGTCTGTATCGTCCTGTGCTGGAATCGCGTCCAGGAAGAAGCCGTCCGCCCGTTCACGCAATATGGTTTCGCCGGAGCCCGGCGAGGTGCATGAAGCAGCGGTGTCGACCCGGTAGCCCCCGGACGCAGCCGTGGCTCCGAAGTTATTGCCGTACACACCGTCGCCAAGACTCCCATCGGCATGCCTGCCGTCATCGAACAGGACCATGGGGGTTGAAAGTCCTGTCGGATCGGTGACTGTGGCAGTGATGGTGCAGTTTCGCACTGCAACCCCCTCGCGCGGAATGGCACGAACGGTAACAGGGGAACCCACCCGGGCCTGGTTGGTGTTCGGGCCATCTCCCTGCATTGGTTCTCGCGCAACGTCGATCACGGTGTGCAGCACGAACGGACTGATGACCGTGGCCTCAACGAACCAGTCCACCGTTGGAGCAGGATCGCCGGATCCGCCATCGGGAATGGGAGTCGGATTGTACGTTGTCAGTGACCAGTCACCCTGGGGGGAGTCGACTTTGAAGGCAGCCGCGCCAGGGGAGGACTGGGACGGGCCAACCATTCCGCTCGGGCCCTGCAATACCAGCCCACGGCTGTTCGCTTCATCCCCAATGACCACAACGCGCAGCTCTTGTGCGCCAGCGCCGATTCCGGCCAAATCCAGGCCATCACCGACCTCGATGGACGAGTACTGTCCCGAGAGAAAGCGCCCGTACCGAGATGAGTTGGTGTAGCTTGCCGTAATGACATCGGCCAAGTTGATGAGCAGGGCAGTGCCAACCTGGTTCACGACCTGGGCCCCGGCCATCGTGATGGGAACAGGAATGTGAAGAGGCGCATCTCCTGTCAGACCCGACAAACGGGCCAATCTGATCATGTCAGCTTCGTCGCCAATGCCAATGGTCTGAATATGATTGGGAAGAGGAAGCGGTTGCGGGAGTACCACCGCAGCCCGGGCTGGCCACGTGTAGGGCACGCCAATCCATGGTCCGGTTTCATCCCCAACGGGCACGTTTGCCGGATCAGGATCGAAGTAGATGTCTGAGTCAGCTGGTACGTTCTGTAGCCCGTCGGTAAGGACAATCATCGTCTGTCGCTTGGGTCGGTCTGTCATCGGAAGTCCGTCAAAGGACTCCGCCAGATTCGACTGAGCTTCCATAACTCCATCCCCGATGCTCGTCCCGCCCTCGGCAGTCATCCCATCAACGAAGCCTTTCAGTGCTTCGACCATCCCCGGTGTGGAATCCATGAGCACGTAACCACCCGAGCGAACTGAAACGGCATCGTTGGAGAACATGACCAGACCAATCTTGTCGTAGACTGGTGCGTTGGGGTCACCGGGCGCCAGCGACTGCAGCAAGCCGACGGCGGCGGTTTTCAGTGCGTCCAGCTTCCCGTACTGATTCATGCTCCCGCTCCGGTCCAGCACCAGCACTGTCGCCTGGGTATCTGTTCCAATCTGGAGCGCATTGCTCGCCACGACCGGTGATCGATTGGGAGTACTGACCTCAACATCCAGAAAGCTCAGGCCCCCTGTTGTCGGGTCGGTGTAGAATTCAGGCGGAAGTGAGACGACGATGAGAGCAGAACCTTCGCCCAGTCCCACGAACTGAATCCCTTCAGCCGGAACCACACAGGCGCCCGGCCCCAGCGCACAGTTCGGGACACTGACCGTCAGATCTCCTTGGACAATGTCCGCTGGACCACCCTGGGGGTCACGGCTGTTCAGCCTGAGCATGAAACTCTTTGGATTGGTGGCCGTCCCGATGAAAGCCGGACGCGATGGCCCCGGCTCCAGAATGAATAGCTGTGCCCCGCTTGGCCCGACGCTCCAATCGAAGTGCGCGTAGTCCGAGCCTTCGGCATTGCTGGCGATGAGGATAAATTCATCGGTATCCGCCGTGACCGTCAGATCCAGAGCCATGTGCCCCTGTGGCGAGTTGGGTAGCGGCGCCAGAATGCATTCGAAGCTGGGAGAGACCCCACACAGGGGCGTCGGGATGCGGTTGTCTCCGTAACGATCGATGCGGAAGACACGAAACCTGGGCGAGTCACCTGGATACGCAACCACCCGCATGATCGCCTGTGTTCCTATCCACGCTGGGTCCAGGCTAACAGAGAGTGCCGTCGTCCCATACGGGCCGAGCTGGACATTCGGCACCAACCGGTGTTCGCCAAGAGGAACCGTGGCTCGAGCGGGGGTGCAATCCGAATCCCAGCACGCGATCCAGTTGTCGAGTGTGCGTCGCGTACGCACGAGGCCATCCTTCGTTCGACCAACGATATTGGGCGGGACCTTGATCGGTTTCAGGCTTGCCGTTGTGGTGTCCGCGTTGAACCCGTCACCGTGAGCCCAGTCGAAACGCCAACGTGGGTCGGTATCCGTGTAGTCCTTCAGGTACATCGCGGTATGGAAGTCGAATACGACATCGGAGAAGCTGCGCCCCAGATTCGTTTGGAGCGCGTCATCGGCGACGTCGAAGATATGTATATTGGTCAGACTGCTCTCTTGCACGATCTGCCTGAAGAGCAGCCCCAGGAAGTCCTGGCCCTGGTCGGAGTAGAGGCGCTGGCGTGGCGTGAGGGTGTCGGCCTCCAGCTCGCGCTGTATGTTGGATGGAAACCCGCCAGGGTGAGCGGTGTTCGGCTCATCAATGGTCGAAACCGGATACGCAAATTGTTCGTAGATGTAACTCCAGAAAGCACCGGATTCATAGGCATTCAGGAGCGTGTCCTTCTCCGGAACAGCGAACACCTCCCGCGCACTGTAGAAATATTGGGCATGCGTCGGATTGGAGTACGTGTTCCAGTCGAGGATCTTCGCCGACGAGAGACAACGCTGCGCGTTCGGTTCGTTCGGGAAGTTGAGCAGACATGCGGTCGACATCACAGATTCCGGGAGCGACTCGGAGAAGAACGTGCCCGGCCACACCAGATGTCCCGCCGCATCCTCCTGTTGACCTTTGGCTCCCCACCTTCCCTGCAAGGCATGAAACGCCTCGTGCGTTGATATGTTTGCGATGCCAAACGGGATGGCCATAGTACCGTCGATACGGTCGGTCAGATCAGTCAGGGTTTCGGGCAATTCGTCGGGATCGATCGAATAGGCCAGATTCCGCGGCAGGAAGTTCGAGTGAACGCGGGTCTCGTACATGCTGTTCTTGGTCGTTATCACATTGAACGGGAGCCAGTCGGAGCCGATCATCCCGTTGCGCCAAGTCTGGACCTTTTCTGTCGACTGAAGCTTTCCCTGGATCCGCTGTTCCTGTGTCCGGAAGATCTCTTGCATGATCTTGCGAAAATAATCTGCCTGCCCCTCGTTCGGAAGGCACAGCAACCGGGGCGAGAGATACGGTTCCAATGGCTGCTGATCCCGAGGTCCGAGTTGGACAACCCGAGAACCGATGCACAGATTGACACTCGTGCCAAACGGCTTGAAATTGGGATCGGGTGCGATGATCCGCACGCTCGGAGTCTCACCGGACGGCGATGCCGCTTGAACCGAATGATTGGCGCATGTGCCGTGTTCGTTCGCTGTCTCAAGGATCTGTTCGTAGCTCATCTCCTCGGCAGCAACGGGGTCCTCTCCGTTTTCGAACACCCGAATGAACAGGCCGCGCTCGAACGACGCAGGCCCCGCATTTCCCCAGTCGAACTCCATGTGAATCGCGGGCAACCGCACCCCCACGATTTCCGATCGCTCGTCGATCGGGCCGCAGTCGGCAATGGGAGCCATGAGATCCTGGGTGATGTTGGCGTGGCTGAAGAAATGTGTGTCGTAACGGCAGGTGTGAATCGTAGCCGTGTCCGGATTGCCCGTGGGAACCCCGACGTCCGGATGTTGCCGGTCGAAGACGACCCAAGCACCCCCTGGGCAGTGAGCCAACAGTTTCTGAGGCTCCGGTTTCGGTTCGAACCAGCAGAGCTCTATTCGACCGATCTTGGCAGCGGCAGCCGCCTTGTTCTCCGGATCCGAATAGTGATACGCGAGTTCGACGTGGAAACTCCTGTCCTGAGGGATGTTCCCAAAGCCCCTCCCCGTGTCGTCCGGTTCGAGTGTCCCACCCTCGATCTGGGCGAAACAGTCCATCAGGCTCACCTTCATCACGACCGGATCGGGGTCCGGGGGACTCTGAGCAAATGCACTCGAGAGCTGCGCCAGCATTCCCAACCCGATGAGAAGGACCGATACCAGCCCCTTGATTCTTACTGCAGTCATCCCAACCTCCCTTTTCCCCCACCCACCTCTCACTCCGTTGCCGGAACCGTTGCCGGCACGTACCGACAACCATCCTTGACCTTCAGGATATGAATCACAGGAGACAGATCTATCCGCGACTCCGTGAACCACATCCAGTGCTCGTCCCTCCAAGCAAACCCAGTCTGCACCCGCAGATCCAGCCGCCCTTCCTCAATGTCGTAGTCGTCCCAGTCCTGCATCAGGATCTGGCTCGACGTCACGGTCGACCCCTCGATTCGGTACAGCGTCATGGTGCCAAGCTCCTCCGGCGCCACGAGAGCTTCCGTCGGAGATACCGCAATGATCGCGGGTGAAAGCTGGGTTGCCAGTCCGAACTTGACCGTCTGATCAACCTGGCCCGCCGCTGTGACATGCGCCGCTACGTTCTCGTATCGCTGCAGTCCTGGAGCATCCTGGTACCACGTCAGCCAGGCTCCACCCTCCGAATCCGTAGACAGATTTCCGTTGGCCGCTCCCTTCCCCTCACCGATCAGCAGCTCTGGAATGAGCACGTTCAACGGTGCCCCGTCCGCCCACGACGGTGGTGCACCACCTCGATCATGTCCGCTCAGAAACCGGCCAGTGCTCGGTGTATCGAACAGGTAGCTCATCCCGCTCACCGGATCCGTTGACATGTGGTACCCGAGCGGTGTCCCTCCCGGACTTGCTGTTCCACCGTACTTCGTCAGCGGCAGCAGCACTTCCCCCTCCGGACTCACCCGAGCCACGAAGATCTCCCCCGTCCCGTTGTTTCGAGAGTGCACGGCAAATGCTTCCCCGTCCCACCCGATGTCCGTTACGTCGTATTCCCCAGAAGGCCAGCCCAGATCAACCTCCAGTCGGTAGGCCTCGTCATCCAGGCGTCCGATCAGCAGCGATTGGTTGCGCGGATTGCTCTCCTCGTCCCAGGAACGCATGCTGGTCGCGAACAGCTCCGTGTCCGTCCCGCACATGCCCTGGTAGTTGCTGTTGTTCGACCGAGCGTTGGCAGGCAATACGTCGTATTCGAGGATGTCGGTCTGCGAGCCGTCGACCGGATCGAACGTCGCCACCAAGACCCGCGGTCGCGAACTATCATCGGGCATCAGCTGGGGGGCCCGCCAGCCCACGTGCAACCCACTTTCCGTACGCCAGACACCGCCGTTCAGCGCAGTGACGCCAAATGACTCATCGAATTCGATCGTTTCCAGCGAAACCACGACGCTCAGGCAACCTTCGGCAAGTCCGGCCACTCCAAACCCTGCTGTGCCAGCTTCGGCGTTCCCTCCGCTTCCTCCCTGGGCAGTCCCGCCCGCGCCGCCTCCTGCTTGCCCAGACTGACCTCCAATGGGCGTGCCACCACTGCCGCCGCCGCTCAGCAGACCGCCGGCTCCCGAAGCCTCTCCCCCCGTCTCAGCTGCACCCGCTCCAGAGTTGTCCTCCCCGTCCCCCGAGCATCCCACGCCGGCCAACAAAAACCACACGACCCAACCAAAGCGCGCTAGCCGCCCCATGATGAAGGGCAGGCTACCTCCATCAAGCAACCCGTGCCCACACATTTCTTCGGTCGCCCCCGAGCGTCTCAGCTGGGCACTGATCGTGTGCGATCCAGCAACCAGCCACGTCTGCAGGCGGCCTCTGTCGTGACCCAACACCGTCTTCTCGTTGTTGGCTGGCGCCGTTTCGCAAGAACGCGAAGCTCCGACCCCGCCATTTTCCCAAGTGTCGACATGGGAGCCGCTGTCCTCCTACGCGACATAGGGCACTCGACCTCCCGACGACGTCATCATTCAGGCGCAAATCACCTGCCTCACGACCCACCCGTACTCAGGTGCCCCCGGCAAGGCACAAGCCCAGCAAGCGTGCCGCGGGTGCAGCCTTGCACATTCTTGCTGTCCTGACCCCTTCGACTACCCGTACGATTGGCTTGCTGCCTGTTGCAACAGACGAGCCAAAACCGTGTCCGGCTCGTCGTTTGAAATGGCGTGAAATGGCAGGACTGCGGCTCCCAAGCCCCCAAACCTTCGTCGCTCGGCAGTCAATCGCCACCTCCTGCGGCGATTGCGCCCAACAGGCGTGGTTTCGCCTGCCTGCTCGAAGCATGTTTGCCAATCGCACAACACATGACGGTCGTCCTCCGGGACGGCCGCATCGAAGACGACGAGGAAACCCTCGAGACCGCCAACTACGGCGCCCCCGGCGGCGCCATCCGAACCACTCCGCTCCGCTCGGGCACGATCCTCGGTAAGAAGAGGATCCAGCGATGGCTCCCGCTGATGACCGTACTCGAGGGTGCCGGGAAGGCGGGCGAGCTCGTAGCCGCGGAGGATCCGACCCGGGACGCGGATGGGAGCCTTTTGTGGACGGTCACTCCGGCAATCTCGCCTGGGCTTCACGGATCAACTCCGCCACCCGGTCCCGCTCAGCCAGCCCTCGCCACCACCAGCCGATTCCAAACCCCACCCCAAACACCCCAACCGTCACCGTATGGATGAGCCAGCCGGGGATCGCGGTAGCGGCTTGAATCAGCACCAGCAGCACACCCAGAAGCACCGTTTCGATGATGGTCAGGATCAGGAAGACTGGAGTCAGCATCACATAGAAGCGCAATCGCTTCCGCAGACCGACCGTGCAATTCGGAGCATGACGTTTTTTGCGACTGCACTCCGGACAGACCATCACCAGCTCCACGGTGGCGGCGTGACCTGGAAGGCCAGGACCATTGCGAGCACGCCAACGGCCAACACGATGGCGCCCAGGAGGTCAGAACGGAGCGTCACAAGCGGAGTGTGGTACAATTTGAAGTTCCATGGCAATGTCGGCCGATTCCGAGCACTTTTCGGGCCGTTTCTGGGCGGTCGTCCGTGAGAGCGCGGTTCGGCGGCTGGGGAAGTCGCTGTTGTGGGTGTATGCGGTGCTGTTTATCGTCGGGGTCGTCGTGGTTGCTGGCTGCGTGGTGGTGATGTGGTTGGGGGGAGGGTGAACGCGCGGCGGCAGCGTCGAGCACTGGGGCGGGCTCAGGGCCCTTGTTGCTCCAGACCGAGCGAGAGAGATTCATCGTAGTGCCGTGAATGGGTTCGACCGCGGTGCCCCTTGGCACGATGAAGCTCCCGAGGTCGGACCGTGCCGGCCGTGAGGTGACACCAGCAACCGAAGGTATTTCCGGCACGGAGGAGAGAAGACATATCGGGCGGACAGTGGAAGACCGAAATGGGGATTCTACGAAGTCGTGTTGCGAATACGCACACAACCATGATGATTTGCCCTCCCGCGGAAAGGAACCGGGCTGTTACTACGACGAGCAAGCAAGAATGACCGTCAAACTGTGGTCGGCGCGAAACGCCATACCTACGAGTCAGGCCCGCGCCGTCGTCGAAACCTGCCTCATCCCACTTGAGCGGGCCGCGGGGCATCCCGTGATCACGTCGGGCAGCTCGCGGACGTAAAATCCAGCGTGTGCGCATTCCGAAGCCAGCACTTCTTGCTGAGGCCCTGACATATCCATCGCGCGAATCTCCGCGACATTCGCAAGACCCGCAGAAGCCCTGATGCACTTGTCAGGGTGGCGCGCCTGGGTGCCGGGCAGAACGGCGTGGCGCCCCGCATGTACCTCCGATCATGAACACCACCGCCAAGAAGCTCCTCAAGGCCTGCACCATCAGCGCCGAGATCGGGGCGAGCCGCTACGGCTCGCCCCAGCCGTAGCTGATCGTCCGCACCCGGAAGGGCACGCACTTCCGCCAGCTTCGGCGAGCGCTCCTCAGCCTGGCCCCCGAGGCCGAGCTGACGACACCGGCGAGCGAGCGCTGGATCGTCCAGATCGACGACACGGGGAACGAGACGGGGTACGTGTACCTCGAGCTCTCCGAGGGCGACGACGCAGAGGCGAAGCGGGGGCTGGCGCTGCTGAAGAAGATCGTGGGCTGAGCCCGGGGCGGAGGGAGCCCGGACCGGGGTCGCGTCCGGACGTGGGGTTGGACACCGATTGGCGACGCGACCGATGGCGCTGGCGCCCCGGGCTGGGTGATCCTCGTCGGCCATGGGAATCAGCGCATGGTGCTTCCAGCGAACGCGACCCGGCGAGCTCAGCCCTCTCGCGCAGAGCGCCGTGGAAGCGTTCATGTCCAAGGGGGGACGCCTTCCACCGGATCCAGAGGGCTTCGTGCGGTACGCGGAGGTGATCGTGAACCTGGAAGATCGTCGCGCGGTCGAGGTGCTGCGCGTCGGGTTCTACCAGTACCGCGCGCGGAAGAACGGAACGCTGGACCGCAAGCACTACGACGAGATCCTGCACACGGTGCCCGACGCCGCCTTCGGTGGCCTGCTGCCCACGGCTCCATCGCCAGGGGTGATCCCCGCTGAGCACCGGTTCGCGAAGCGGCGGCTCGAGCACTTGAGCCGTGGACGCCGACCGATGCAGAGCGCGAGCAGCTCGCCGAGCTGGTGAATCGAAGGGCGGGACGGGAGCTGCTGTAGCCAGCAGAGTCCTGTCAGGAGCGAGTAGGAG
This sequence comes from uncultured Polyangiaceae bacterium, assembly GCA_964648165.1. Classification (GTDB taxonomy): domain Bacteria; phylum Myxococcota_A; class Polyangia; order Polyangiales; family Polyangiaceae; genus FEN-1139. The sequence continues at coordinate 10,969 of CAZYKT010000069.1, forward strand.
CCGGACCTACATCGTCTCGCAATGGCCGCTTCCGAGCAAAAGCGGCTATTCGAGGTCCGAGGTCGAGCGACGCCGCTTCCCACCGTCCGCGTGCGTGGACGCGTCCCACTTCTCCATTTTCGCGTTGAACGTGCGGGGGTTCATGCCGAGGAGCGCGGCGGCCTTGGCGCCGCTGCCTCCGATCGCGTGGGCAGCCAGGAGCAGCCGTCGTTCCCATTCGTCCACCGCCGCTGGTCCAGGAAGGACGGTTCCCCCGTCGCGAACCTCGCGGAGATAGTCCTCGCAGCGAGCGATCGTGGGCAACTCGTCGACGAGCGTGGTCGCCGGGCCTGCCCCCTGCTCAGCGTCCGCACGCTCGTCCTTGCGGAGGCGCTCGAGTTCGGTGCGCACGAGTTGCTCCTTCAACGAGAGGAAGCGACCTCGCGCGAGCCCACCTACGAGCAGACGCCGAGCGAGCTTCTCGAGATCGCGAAAGTTGCCTGCAAGGCGCATGGCGCTGATGGCCCGCTCGATGCGAGTGTGGTGGGGTTGAAACTCCGCGACTAGGTCGTCGACGCGCGCTGCGCCAGTGCCTCGACTGATCGCGCGCGCCGGATCACGCTGCATCAGTTCCTCGCACGCGCGACGCACCACGGACTTCCAGATGTCGCCGAGATCCTCGCGGCAGTCGCGGAGCTCAGGCAACTCGATCACCAGGTCCGAGATCCGGTCGAGGAAGTCAGCGGTCAGCTTCTCGCGCAGGATCGTGCGCGGCTGGTTCGTTGCCGCGACCAGGCGGAACTTCGCCGGGATCGATTTGTCGCCGCCGAGCCTGCGGAAACTGCCGTTGCGCTGGAGCGCGACGAGGAGCAGTCCCTGCGCCTGCGGGTCCATCCAATGAATCTCATCGAGAAACACGCAATCGTTGGCCGCCTGCTCGAAGAGGCCTGCCTCATCCTTGAGCGCCTGACTGTGGACCCCTTTCACGTGCCCGAAGAGGGCGCTCCGCAGCATGTTCGCATCGCCGCGGAACTCTGCGCAGTTCAGCTTGAAGTGCCACTCGGACTCAGATGGCGACTGCACGAGCGACTCGCGGAACCCCCTGCGAAGCCGCTCTGCGACCTCGGTTTTGCCGGTTCCTCGTGCGCCGATGATGAGCACCGGGAAGGGCACGCCTCCGTACTGACCCACGAGCGCGGCGACCTCGCGGAGGCGACGTGAACGCGCGTGGTCGATACTCCAAGCTGCTGCGCGCGTGCTCGCGTCTTCGATCTCCGTGGGCGTCGCCGCCAGCTCGGCGAGCAGATTCCACGGGACCTCGCGGACGACATCGTTGGGACCGCGTCGCTTGTCACGAGGGGTCCCCTGGAACGCTCGTACATTGTCACCGGCGAGCCGCGCCTGCAGCGCAAGGAGCATCACCGTTTGAGCAGCCGGCGGGCCTGGGCTTAGGTTCACGACCAGGTCCGCGCGTGGGTTTTCTCGCCGAATGTCGGCGAGCGCCTTTGCGGTGAACACGAACAGCTCTCGATGGTCGGTTGGTGGAGCGTCCGTGTCCCACCACAGGATGCTCACCTCCGGGGCCCCCTTCTGCTGCTTAAGCTCGGAGACCAACGCCTCAACGACGTCGGACTCCCGAGGGGCTACACGTCGTTCGCCCGGCTCGGGACTCCGCCGACGTCGCACGAACAGGAAGTGCTTCTTCACGCGGCCAGCGACTGGCGATGCGGGGTTGAAGAGGAACTCGAGTGTCGGACCACAGGTCCTCTCGCCGTCCCGCTCGCGGTAGCTGCCGTCCTTCTCTCGCTCGTAGGGGTCGTTGTTGAACGACACCCACGACAAACCGATCATCGTCGTCATCGGCGCCGTCCTTTCGATCCTCTACGTTGTTGCGGCTGTTGCTGTGGCGGTCGGCCTTGCGAGGGCGGGGGCTGCGGTGGCGGCGGCGCAGCGACCACGTGAAGCACCGTGGTCGCGAGCCATCCCTTGCTCCGGCTGCCCATGAGCCCCTCGACCCGACGGGTCCGCGCAACGTCGATCCAGCGATTCGCCTCGTCGACGCGGATGTCGACGAGCATCTCGTCTCCGCACCTCAGTACGAGGACGCCCTGCATGTCGAGCAACTCGACAGGGTTCCGGGATAGCGCCTGCGCGGCGGCTGCCTGCTGTGCGCCCGTGGGCAGCTTCACGGTCCACTCGCCGGCCAGGGCAGACGGCTGCCCTGCGTCGACCAGCTCGCGCACCCTGGGCGTATTCAACGCGATGTGCGTCGCGCGCCGCATGACATCTCCGGTCCAGGCCGCCACCGCCGACGCGACGCCGGCGTCCTCGATGAGTACGCCGACCTCAATGCCGTCGTCCCAACCGTGCCGGGCCTCTAGATTTCCCGTCCACAAGAGAGCCGCGCGGCCGTCCGCGACAATCGACTTGGTGTGCGTGCGGCGATGCCCGTACAGCCGCACCCGCTCCGGTGCGAGCCTCACCAGCCACGCCAGAGACGCCCTCTGCGCATCGATGTGGTTCCGAGGCTGGACGAGCAGGTCCAGCCGGACATTCCTCGCCAGCGCTCGCGCCAGAGCCGCCCCGACCGGGTGATCCTCCATCCCCATGAAGCTGTACGTTGCGATGCCGAGATGATCTGTCGCGCGATCGATGACCTCGGTGGCAGCATCACGAAGCGACGCCTCGTTGTTGCGCAGGGTCGCTACCGGTCGCAGTGCCGCGTCGCCCGCCAGCGCCCGCCACGCGGGTGCGCGCGCGCTGGTGAGTGAGTGAACATCAAGCGTGGCGCCTGGCGTCGATTCGAGAGTCGAGAGGTGCTGCCAGACGTGAGCGAAGAGGCGCCCGAACTCGATGGCTGCTCGTGAGTCATGAATCACGAGCCCGTCCTCGGGGTTCGACTCGTAGGCCTCCTGAGTCGCGTTGGCAGAGGTGACGATCGCGCATGCATCGTCCACTACGCAGAACTTTGCATGGCAGTCCTCTGCGCTCCGCAGCCACACCCCGGCATGTGCAAGGCGCTGAAGGTGGTCCTCGTGGCGCTTCGCGCGGTCCTGGAGCCTGGCCGTGTTGGCATCGACGTCGGAGTCGGGCTCGAGTACCTCCGCGCGCAGGTGCTTGCCCAGCGCGGTGAGAACGTAGACACCACCGTGAAGGCGCTCGGCAGCCTCGCAGAGCGCGCACACGATCTCCTCGTCGGCAAAGAGGAAGCTGCAGAACAAGACCTTCTGCTTCGCCTCGGCGATCTGCTCCACCAGCGCTCGCCGGATGTGTGCCGTTCGGGTCAGGTCGTCGGTCGAGACGTGGTGGACATCTCGACGCCGGGTGTCGTGGAGGCGATGTGGCGCCGGTTGAGTAGCGGGCCCGGGAACGAAGACGACCCCCTTCACTCGCTGCTCGCCAAGGTGGACCGTCGTCGCGTCGCTCGCGCTTGCGGACGTTTCCCGCCGGGCTGTCGTCTTGTCGTCGCTCATCGGGCAGGCTCCATGGGCTCGTACGGGGCAACAAGGTCGCGACGGCGTCGACGCATGCAGAGAGCAGCGCGGAGTTCGGCTCTCGCCCACAGGTTGATCGCGGCCTCATCGGCCGAGGGAAGTCCGGGGTTTTCGCTCCAGTACGAGTTCAGGTTCGCCGCGACCTCGGCGCAGGTACCATCGAAGTCGCGTCGGAGGTTGGCGTCGCGTCGATGAAGGAACTCGTAGAAGGCGGCGCGAGCCGCATGGATGTCGGTGGGCGATGCGTGCGCACGAAGGCCGACCCGCCAGCCCGGTGCCAGCGCCGGGAGGAACGTGTCATCAGGACGGTCCGCCTCGCCGAGAAGGTTCGGCAAGAGCGTCCCGTCGCAGCGAAGGTCAAACGCGCCGTCGCCCCGAAGCCCTGCTTGATCAGGAAGTGGCCCGTCACCTTCGATGGCGTCCAGGATCGACGTCAGCGAGCGCAGGTCCTCCTGAAGGAAGCGGGCGGCATCGACGTGTGGGCAGTCCTGCGTTTGTTCCTGCTGGCGCAAGTAGGCACGCCAGGTAAGCCCGTCCGCGTCGGACGAGGGGAACGCAGCAAGGATCAGCAGCGCCATCTGCGCCTCTCGCCCCTTGTTGCTCCGGCGCTCCATCTTCCGGACCTCCCACTGAGCGCCGGGCACGATGCCGACGAACTGACCGGAGAAGCCGCGGATGCTCGCCTCGATGCCGCAGGCTTCGAGCCGCTCGCTCGAGGACAGCGCCAAGGTCGCGTCGAGCACCTGGAACGCGCCGGGGACGCGCGCGGGGTCAAGCGGGCTCGGCCGCCGATGTTGCGTGTGTCGTTGCCGCTTCTCATCGACCACGCCGAGGAAGAGGAGCGGCTCGGCCAGGAAGAGCAGGCGTGCGGGCCGCACGCGACGCTGCGCAACTGCGCCTCGCTCGAGCGCCTGCGCGCCGCCGGTGCTGAGGCGGCACACCGGCGTACTGGATGCTCGGGACTCGCGCAGCTTGCGCGCAGCCGTTTGCGCACGGCTTGGCGGCGTGACGGCTTCGACGGGAGGCGCCTTCGAGCCGCCGAAGAGACGACGGAAGAAGCCACCGATGCCGGAGTCCTCCGCGGGCTTCGCCGCCTGTACGTTCTGCTCGGCGCGTTCCTCGAGCAGCCCTTCGTCGAGCAGGCGGCGCACGAGCCTCTCGGACACGGCCTCGCCGAGCCCGAGGTACGCATCGACATCGGCCGGCGACAGCTCGCCGAGGGCGCGGGCCAACGCGAGTGCGGCCCAGTCGCTCGTCGGGAGCTTCGCTTCCTCGGCGAACTCAAGCGCCGCGAACTCGACTTCGAACAGCGGCACCTCGCGCGTGAGCACCACGGTCGGCAGTCCCGGAGCACCTGCGTCCTCGAGGGACGTGGCGATGGTCTTCAGCTCGGCCGACTTCACAGCCGACCTCCCAGCGCGCGTCCCCACTTCTTCTTCTGCTCGCTGGTCTCGTACAGCCGGACCAGCAGGTCCCCGGGCGGCCTGCGACGGCCATCGCCTTGTCCTGCGAGCGTCGTCGAGTCGCCGATGACGATGCGCTTGTGCCGAGCGCGGGTGACCGCGACGTTCAGGCGGTTGAGGTTGTCGACGTGCCCCCGGCGACCCTTCGGGTTGCTGCGCGTGGTGCAGAGGATGATGAGGTCCTTCTCTCGCCCCTGGAACCTGTCGACGATGCTCACGTGAATGTCGATGGGAGCGCCGTTCGCGGCAGGGCTCTTCCACCGTCGACGCCAAGGGTCGGTGCCGCTCGCGAGCCTGCGGAAGATGGCTTCACGTAGCTGCAGCGCCTGCTTGAGGTAGAAGGACGTGACGCCGATCTCGAACGGCGCGTCGGGGCCGCGTCCGCGCTCTCGAGGGTCGCCGCGCCAGCTCTGGACGGCCCACGCCGCGCAGGCCTCTACGAGTTCCCCGGTGACGTCGACCTCGAGCGGGTTGATGTAGTCGCCGCCCGACCAGTCTCGGTCTCGAGGGTACTCGTAGCGACGCGCGGCGGGCGCATAGGCCGTGTCGATCCAGATCGCCGGAGCTTCGAGGCTCGGGATGTCGAGGCCGAGCTTCGCGGTCTCCGGCGCCGAGGGGTAGTCGCCGCCGTACACCAGCTCCGACGAGAACGAGGCCAAGGCCGGCGCCATCCGGTGCTGAAGGTTCAATCGCACGGCGCGGCTCTCAGGCAGACGCGTGAGGTGCTCGAACACGCTCGGGAGCGCGAGTGATTGCAGCTCGAGGAGCTCGGCGCCGAGGCGAAGCACCGTCGCTCTCTTCGTTGCACCCGCATCACCGTTGGAGCGAGACGCCGTGTGATAGGCCGCTCGCCACTTGTCGGGATCGGCGCCCAGAGCCACGAGTTCGTCGAAGGTCGCATCTTCGACCTCGAACCGGTGGGTCAGCTCGTCGACGAGGTCGCGCCATGCGTCCGCAAGACGCTTGGGGTCCGGGTGCATTCGGTTGTCGAAGTGCTGCCGAAGCCGCGTGCTGAGTTCGCGCACCCAGCTCCAATCAGGCTCCTCGACCCCAGCGCGCTTGACGCGTTCGGAGACGACCGCCTCCAGCTCGCCGAGATCGACGTAGGGGGCGAGCTGCCGGTGATCGCCGACCAGGATCCACTTCCGCGCTCGCGCGGCCGGCACGAGGAAATCGGTGATGGTCGCCTTGCTGGCCTCGTCCAGAATCATCACGTCGCAGACGACCTCGACCTCGCGGAACTCGCGGGCCATCGCAATGCCGATGGGCGTCGCACACACGAGGTTCGCGTTGAGGAGAAGCAGCGTGCCGACCTCCTCGTCGTTGGCGATGCGCCCAGCCCATTCGCGTTGCACGGCGGCGACAGGATCGTCGGAGGGCGCATCACTCGTCGCGATGCGCAGTTCTCGGGCGAGATGGCGAGTCAGGTCCTTGCTTCGGTGCTGGAGGAGGAACCGATGAGCCTGCTCCTCGACGTTGTCCGCTGAACCGAGGCGGATCGCCGTAACGCCGGAACGGTCCCCTACGCGCTCGAGCACGTTGTCGAGGGCAACATGGGTCGGGGCAACGAGGAGCACGCGCTGACCGCGCTTGACGAGGTCCTCGACGATGGCGCAGATGACGGTCGTCTTCCCCGTTCCCGGCGGGCCGTGGATGAGCGCGATGTCGGGGGTGTTGAGCGCGAGCGCCTTTGCCTCGAACTGGCGCGAGGTCTGCTCCTTCGCCGCTGGCGTATCGGACGGAGGTAGAGGCTGAAGCGACCCAGGTCGCGTCAGCGCCTCGAGCAGTCGGCCGTGCGCCTCGTCGGTGCCCATCGCAATCGTGTCGAGCGCTTCGCGCATGCGCCTCAGGGAGTCGTCACCGGGCCGGACCTTCAGCTCTCCCTGGTCGAGCAGCTCGACGCGATCGTCGTCGCCATCCATCGTGAGGACGTCGCCGTCGTCTGAGACGTCGAGAATGGGCAGCGTCTTGAACTGCTCCCCTTCAGTCGGCACCTGGAGCAGCGTCCCAGGGCGCGTGAACGCGCGCGGCCAGGCATCACCATCGGCAGTGCGGAGCCGCACTGGCGAGCGTTCGACGAGCTCGTACTTCGCGCGCGGCGTCGAGGAGATGGTGTGGTTGCGCAGCGCTTCGAGGTAGCGCCGCACGCCCGTGATGAAGTCGCGATCCTCAGCGGCCTCGCGCTCGATCTCGCGGTGGTCGATGATCGCTCGAAGGCGAGCCTGCGCCGCGACCATGGTGCAGAAGCCATCCACGTCGAATCCGGCGTCGGCTCCAACCTCGAACTTCGCGACGAGCAGCCGTGCCGTTGACGGAGGGCGCGCGCGAAACACCGAGAACGCGCGGAGGCTCTGGCCGTCGCGGGCGGGCTGACATGCGAACGCGACCCTCTGCGTAGCGAGCACCACGCAGAAGTCGTCCCCGGCGACCACGCCTTCGCTGCACTGGATCAGCGTGTTGGTCGGCGGGTCGCCGAACTCCGGGGCCTTGAAGCGACCGTCGGCTCCCTTTGCTTGGAACCACGTCCACACATCTCGACGGTTCAGCTCTTCGATTGCCGACTCGAAGTCGAGCGTCTGATCGAGTTCGCTGATGCGCTCGGCAACTCTCGGCGAGCACGTTACCGGGATAGGTGCGAGCACCCGGATCGTTCCGGCGAGACCAAGTTGGGTCTGGCCCACGATTCGGGGAAGCGGAATGCCAAGCCGCTCGGCAAGTAGCGCGATCCGCTGAACCAACACGCTCAAGCCCTCCTCGAGCGCCGTCGCGGACGCCACTGACTCTTCCGGCGAAGGAACCGCAAAGTGTTGTCGGGACGGTAGCAGGTGACCAAGGTGCCATCATCTCCGGCGACAATGATCGAACCTTCTGCCCGCGAAGCGTCCTCGCTGTCCCTCAAGGTGGGAGGCAGGTCGCGCCGTACCGGAGTGATGTGGCTGGCACCAGCTGCGCGAGTCTCGGTTCCCCAGGTCATGAGGAACTCCGCGACGCCGGACGGGAGAGAGCGTTCGGCGGCACGCGACCGGAAGTGTTGTGTGGATCGGTGTTCGGTGGTGGTTAGCATGGCTCTCCCACCACTTCAAATTGGGTGCCAGACAGAGAAGGCGTCAGTTTTCCAGCACCTGGAACCGTCTCGTGACCCACGTCAGCAGAATACAGCGGATCAATCGGCAAATAAATGCCGAACCACCTTGAGAGCAGGAAACTGCTCATTGAGCAGCAGAAGTCCGCCGATCGAGCGGGTGTCAGCTCAAATGAGTCGTGTGTTTACGACATGTTAGGCATCGCCTTCACCTAGGCACGGTCTGTGCTCAAAGGGCGACCATGGACCACAACGACATCAAGAAGCATGCAGAAGACACCCTAGCCCACGTTCCGGAGGAGCATCGCCGTCGAGGCGTTGCCGCCGGTGTCGGCGCCACCGTCGGAGGGGTGGCCGGCTCGTTCCTTGGTGGCCCGATCGGAGCCGCCGTCGGGGCATCGGTTGGGGCCGCTCTCGGCGTTGCCATCGGCGAGAAGACCCAGGGAGGTGCACAGTGAACGACCTGATGCGCTGGTGGGATCGCCGCTCGACGGCAGAGAAGATCGCGCTGGGAGTGGCAGGAGGACTCGCGGTAGTCACCACGGGCGGCGCCCTCGCCTACGCGGTAGGAACAGGTGGAGTCATTGTTGCGTCCAGCGAAACGGTGGTCTTCGTCGGAGCAGCCACGAAGCTCTACTGCGGCTGATCGCTAGATGTAGGGAGTGCCCGCCGCCGCTCGCCGTCACCGACGAGACAACTAGGCGAGCTGGTGTCCGGCGCTACGCCTCTGCCGGATGGACCTCGGCGCCGCACCCCGGACAGGTGAACGGCCCGTCGTCGGACTCGGGTTCGATGAAGCGCAGACCTGTGTCGGCTTCACCGATCTCGCAGCTGGTGATGAGCCGTCCGTCGGCAAGCATGTCTTCCGCGAGTCCGCAGTGTGGGCAAGTGAGCAACTCGCGGTCGTTCGGGAGGAAGCCAAGGGCGCGCGCCTGATCTTGCAGCGCCTTGAGCTTACGGGCGAGCGGGAGGACTCGCTCGGCGAGCCCGGCGACGCGGGGGTCGAGGTCATCGTCGGGCTCGATCGCAGGGTTCGCGGCGCTCCGTTGCGGCTTGCGCTTAGCCTTCCCGGGCCTTGCGGCCTTAGCGCTCGTGGTCGGCGCGGCAGGCCACTCCCCGAGGATGCGCCAGTCGAGCTGGCCCCCGGTCATCTCGACCGCGAGCAGGCTGCCGGGGTGCGGCGACTTGTTGAGCCCACGAAACGGCACGCCGGCGACCACGGCTTCGAGCCGGGTGTGGTGGTGAACGAAGAAGCAGATCCGCGGCTGCACTCGGGCGAGTAGCTCGTCGAGCCCTGCTGCCTCGCTGACGTAGCCCGCGCCGCGGCGGTGTCGCTCGAAGGGTACCCCGACCGGCGCGTCGTGGGTCAGCACGATGTCGAGGGGGCCACTGGCTGCGAGTGCGTCGATCTCGTCGGGCGTGTAGTGCCGCTTCGCGTACCCCTGGAGGGACGCTGAGCGATGCTCGAAATCCGAGGGTCCGAAGCACCCGCCGATGCCGCCGACGCGGAGGACGTCGTTCCCAATGCGCAGCTCCTGGACCTGTCCGTTCCGCAGGTAGAAGAGCCTCGGGAGCACCTCCGCGCTCGGCTGGGCATCGACCTATCGCTGTCGAGTGTGAAATCGAGGTCCTCCGAGAACCGGCCCGCGGCGCCGAAGAGCAGCTTGCGCAGGCATGTGCCACCCTTGAACGCCAAGTGATCCATCACACCTGCATCCAGCAGCGCGTGCAGGGCGTAGGTCAGCACGACATCCCGCTCGGCGACAAGCTTGTCCCGCAGGCTGCTGTTGCGAGCGTAGAGGTCGACGAACTTGTCTTCGATCACTTGGCCCGTTCCTTCCTGGCGAAGACCACCCTGCGTCCAGGCTTCTCCTGCTTCGAAACGAGCACGTCGCGAGGGATATTCTCCACCACGTTCCACGGCCGCACGAGCTTGCCGCTCGTGCCCCATTTGGCACGTGGCCCGAGCTGAATCTTGCTCTGCGGGCGAATGAGTTCGAGGAGGCCGGCCCGCGCGTCGTCGGATATCTCGGTCTGATGGAGGTCCATGAAGTATCCGAGCCGCTGCACTAGGGCGGACGAACCCCACTTGCGCGAGAGCTCGATGAGCACCTCCCACGAGACCTTGCGAGCAGCCCGCTGGGCGATCCTCGAAACCTCGCCGATCCCACCGGCGTATTGGGGTCGTTCAATCGCATCGAGTAGTGCTCGTTCAGGCGTCGCCATCTGCACTGCGTGCCCGAGGACGGCGATCTCTTCGAACCCGAAGAAGCGCCGCTGCGCCAGCTGGACGAAGACATATCGCTTGCCTCTGATGGTCTCGGGCCGGCGGTCCCGCTGGCAGGCCAGGTACACCTCGGAGAAGACCTGCTCGGTGAACCCGTGGTGCGTGCAGGCCGTCCCGAACGAGTAGAAGTACGGCGAGATGAGCACGGCGCCGGCGGTGAGGGGGTTCGTGTCGGCCACGCCTTCGCGGCCGCGATCCGCGGGAACGAGCTGGAAGAGGCCCGGGCGCAGGCGCTCGAGCCAGCCCTTCTTCACGAGGCCGTGGGCGAGCTTCCGGGCGTAGCCCTCCGATGCATCGAGTGCTTGGCGCAGCTCGGCCAGGGTGACGGTCTTCTGCTTCCGCCACTCGAGGTCGAGGACCACCTTCGCCTCGTTGGTGGACAGGGTACGTTCCATGCTGCTTCTGGTTGCCGTGTCAGCGATGCGCTTCTTTTTCAGTAATGATTAGCAGATAGCGCAACCGTATTCCAGGATCCATGATTCGTTACCAAATGGGTAACGAAATCTGAGAAATGCAACCGGAGTGGTCTCCGCCGAGGGGATTTGCCGGCATCCTGGCCACTTGGCATCAGAGCCGGCTGGCCGCTTGAACTATGGTGCTGACAGTGGCGCAGGCGGCTCCGAATGCGGAGCCAAAAGTAGCTTGATGCAAACGGGACCGACCCGTTGCTTGACAGAGGCCCCCGACCGGGCTCGACGTACTTCTGGGAGAGGTACGAGGCGAACCCACATCGTCCGGCAATGGTCACTGCGCGTAGGAGCGGCTATCCGCGGTGACTCGGCTATGGACCTTGACGGCGTAGTGCTCTGTGTGCGAGATGAGCACTACGTCATGAGCTTCGTTCGGCGAAAGCGTGGCCAGGTAGTCCTGGTGCACAACCAGAGGGTCCCAGGGACCGCACGCGTGCAGCAGCGTGAACTCCATCGTTTCACCGCTCCGTCGGAGCTTGCGGACGTGCTCAAGCCAGCAGGGTGGGATCGATGGACCCGGTCGCTCGGCTGGCGAGAGCGCGAGATCGAGTTCGACTGGGTGGCAATTCGCGAGCGCCTCGTTGCGGAGCTTGACGCATGGAACGCGGAGCCGAGCGGCGCGAAGCATCGTCGCGACCGGAAGATCGAGCGCCTGGCTGCGGAGCTCGTCATCGAGCTGGCACCCCTATCGCTCGCCAAGGTGTCCGACGCAGCGGTGGTCGAGCGCCTCCGGCCCGCTCTTGTTGCCATTCGAGATTCGATTGCCCGACTGATTCCAGCCGAGCAGGCACCCTCACCGAACCCGCACAGCAAGGAGAAACCCATGTCCAGCTCCAACTCCGCCACAGATCCTGCCGCCGATGGTGTTTTCGACGAAGGCATGGAGCACTGGTGGGCCGGAGACCGACGGGGCGCTGTCCGGTTGTTCCGTCGCGCGATCAAGCTCGATCCCCAGCACGCCGACGCCCACAACCACCTCGGCCTCGTCAGCCTCGAGACGAGGAAGCTGAAAGCGGCCGAGGAGCACTTCCGTGCGGCCATCGACGGTGGTGAGCGACACCTCGAACGCGATGGTGCCGAGGTCCACTGGGGGTTCATCGAGAATCGTCCGTACCTGCGTGGCCTCGCGAACCTCGCCTTGGTGCTCGTGCAGCAGAAGAAGTGGGCTGAGGCGCTCGCGATCCACAGGCAGATGCTGAAGTTGAACCCCAACGACAATCAGGGGGTCAGGTGGCTGGTGGGCGTGGAGTGCCTACGAGTCGGCGACGACGATGGAGCGGTCGCAGCGTTCAAGAAGGTCATGGCAGAGGAGGTGGGCTGTGCGTTCGGACTCGCGCTTGCCAAGCTCCGCGTTGGCGGCCCATCGGCAGAGGTCGGCGAGGCACTCCTCACCGGCTTCGCCGCGAACCGCTACGTGGCCCCGATGCTGCTCGGCGAACGCTGGGAGCGGCTCGATGCGTTCCACGGTTCGAACATGGCCGAGCCCGAGTGGGCTGACGATGTGATCTCGGCACAGGCGGACCTCTGGCAGGCGATCCCACGAGCAGCAGATGTGCTTCGGTTCTGGTGGGCTGCTTCGCCGGTCGTGGCGTGGAGGCAGAAGCTCGACGACGCCATGGTCCGTCTGAAGGACCTTCCGCCTTCCGATGAGCGTTCTGCTCTCGTGGGGACCTGGAGCAGCCTTCGTTCGAGCGAAACGGTGCGGGCGCTCAGCCTCACGGTTCGGTCGGCGTCGTAGAGACCCGTTCGTGAAGTTGAGCAGCTCGACTCAGCCGCGGGGCCGGCTTTCGCGACACGCCAGACCTGGATCGGCCTGGCTGGGGAGCGGTACTATGCGTCCGTCGCTATGCTGGTTCTTGCCCGTCCGATCGAGCGTCCCGAGGAAGCAAAGTGACGCCTGAACTTCGAGCCCTCGTGGGCCGTCGCGCACAGGAGCTCCGCGAGGTTCTGAACGCTTCGGCCAGTGCCGGTACGATCGACCTGGTGGCCGCGGCAGAGACCGCGCGGCAGCTGTTCACGGAAGCTGCGGACGACGTGAGGGTCAGGTGGCTCAACCTCGAGCTGGCTGGCTACGGGAACCTGGTGGAGCAGCGTCCACTTCACGTGGTTCTCGGCGTCGGGCGCGATGATCGGCTGTTGGCGCACGTGGCCGCCTACCGTTCGCAGCAGGGGGTGGAGATCGCTCCCAGCCCTGGAGGACAGGTCTTCAACCACTTCTTCGTCGAGCCCCTGTTCGAGCTCGTCGCCACCCGCGATCGGGTTCGCTCTTCATCCGGTTCGTCGCAGCTCGAGCTGAGCTTCGGCGCCCACGAAGCGCTTGCGATCTACCCAACGAGCGCACGGTTTCCGCGCGACGTCTTCGAGCGAATCACGAGTGGATTCGGCGCGTCGCTCTACCTGCAGCTCGGGGCGCTCGTTCGATGATCGACCTCGGCGATCTCAGGTCCCACCACCCAGGTCTGGCGGATGCGATTGCAGAAGCCATGTCGCACCATGCTGCGATCGCGTTGCAGCGGCGCCACCGGCCAGGTGTAGAGCTCGCGATTTCCGTCAACGGCGAGTCGATTCGAGAGGTGCTCACATGGCGCCCCGCGACTGAGTCAGATGCCGTGATGGTCGATGCCAGACGGGCAACGGAAGAGGGAGCGGAGTGCATCGCCCTGGCTCTCGTGGGCCGCTTTCGGCAGTGGAGGATCGTGCGCCGGCTCCAGCCGGGTGAGTCAGCAGACTGGCTGCTGGAGAACGACGCGGGGGAGCGAATAGTGCTGGAAATCAGCGGCACCGATGACGGGCCGTTCAATCCGCGCGTTCGGCAGAAGCGGGGTCAGGCCGCTCTCGCGTCGGCCCGCGGGCTCCCGGCGGTTTCCGTGGTACGCTTCTTGGAACCTCGCGCTATGCTCGAGGAAGGAACCGCAGTCGATGAACGCTGAGATCCAGGACCTGAACACGCGCGTGAGCGAGGCAATATTCTTCGCCGGGCGCGCTGCTCCTGGCAGCCAGGAAGCTCAGGATGCATACCGCCGAGTCTCTGCCCTCGAGGAGCAGATCGCTCGGTTGACCACACCAACCGACGTGGACGGCGCCGTGGCGCGGGTCGGCGCGGTGTCAGCAGCCCTCCGCGCCGGAGACTGGCTGCGGGCGTCCAGACTGGTTGAGGAATTCCTCGTCGGTGTGCACGACGATGTTGCGACGGAGCTTCGAGAACTCGACCGCGAGGCTGACGCATCCGCCCGTCTGATCGACGAGCCAGACGTCAAGCCCGTCCGGTACGAGCTTGCTGCGGCCTGAGTAGACTCCCGCGAGTGAGTGAGCTGCGACGCGAGGGACTTCGGGAGCTGATGCGGCTGACGGAGGACTTCGGCGGCTACGACCGCGAGTGGGACGAAGCTGCCCTGGCCAAGATCGCCCAGTTGGTCAATGAGCCAAGCCCTCCTTGCGAACGGCTACGCGCTGCCGCACGGCGTCACCGACGAGACGGCTAGGCGAGCTGGTGTCTGGCGCTACGCCTCGTCCGGATGGACCTTGCCGCCGCACGCCGGACTCGGGTTCGATGAAGCGCAGGCCCGTGTCGGCTTCACCAATCTCGTAGTTGGTGATGAGCCGTCCGTCCGCAGGCACGTCTTCGGCGAGTCCGCAGTGTGGGCAAGTGAGCAACTCGCGGTCGTTCGGGAAGAAGCCAAGGGTGCGCGCCTGATCCTGCAGCGCCTTGAGCTGACGGGCGAGCGGGAGGATTCGCTCGGCGAGCCCGGCGACGCGGGCGTCGAGGTCATCGTCGGGCTCGACCTCAGTGTTTGTGGCGCTCCGTTGTGGCCTGCGTTTCGGCTTCCCGGGCTTCGGGGACTTCGCCGCCTTTGCGCTCGTGGCACGCGCCGGAGGCCACTCCCCGAGGAGCCGCCAGTCGGGGTGGCCGCCGCTCATCTCGACGGCGAGCAGGCTGCCTGGGTGCGGCGACTTGTTGAGCCCACGACACCGGACGCTGGCGACATGAAGGTGCTGCCCCTGCGCGTGGAGGCCGAGATCGTCACGCGCCTCGACGAAGCCCGGGAGCGCCTGGGTCTCAAGACCCGCATGGACCTCTTCCGCAAGTCGCTGGCCGACTACCTCACCGCCGCCGGCGAGCACGAGGTCGCCCAGCTCTTCACCGAGCAAGCATGACCGGCGACTACGACAAGCGGCGACTCCTCGAGTGGCTCCGGGCTGAGACCGCCCGGGCCACCGGCCGCCGCTACCAGATCGACCTCGACACCCTCGATGTCCGGAGCCTCCGCGAGCTCGTCCGCCTCATCCGCGGTCTCGACCACGAGAAGTAGGCGGCCGTGAACCGGGGACCTGGCGGCAATTCCGGGGAGCAATATTGTAGCCTGAGGTGTTGTCTCAGGTGTAAGATTCAGTGTAATAAGTTGCCCATGGAGCGCAAGTGCCGGTACGTGCCCTTATCCAAGCAGCCGCTGGTGCTGGTTCTGGGCCAGATCCGATTCAGCCCGGTCCGCCAGATGGCGGACTATATCCCTGCAATTCAAGAGGAATTTCGGCGCCATGGGTTCCCGCTGGAGCGCGCCGGCAAGATCCAGCAGCTCATCTTCGTCCCCGGGGGCGGGGTGCCCGTACAGGTGGTCGAGCAGCAGCGCTGGGAGTACCGGACCAAGGACGAGACGTGGAGCGTGCTCGTGATGCAAGACAGTGTCGTCCTGCAGAGCACCGCCTACGAGCGGTTCGAGGGCTTCGCGGAGAAGCTCCTGCACGCCGTCCGGACGGTCCTGGCGAAGACGGAGCATGACCAACTGGGTGTCGTCCAGCGGGTCGGGCTTCGCTACGTGGATGTGGTCCAACCCCGCGACGGCGAGGACTTCCGTTTCTATCTCCGGCCAGGCTTCCACGGTGTCGCGGACGAGGTCTTCAAGAGCGGCACTCACCGTCTGCACGTCGAGAGCACCGGCAAGACCACGATCGGGGACGTCGACGGCACAATGGTCGTCCGCGTGGTTCAGAACGATCAGGGCCTCTCTCTACCTCCGGACCTGCTTGGGGCAGCACCGAAGCACACGCCGCGAGCGAAGTCAGGTGAGCTCATCACTCTGGTCGACATGGACCACTACATCGAGGGAACCTTTGATCCCAACGCCGACTGGATCGTGGCCAGGGCGTATGAGATGCACGACCATCTCGTGGAGACGCTTCACGATCATGTCGTAACCCCGGAAGCGATCGAGGGCTGGAAGTGACATCGACCATCACCTACGCAGAGTATGAGGCCGCAAGGCAGGCAAGCGCGCTGCTCGCTGGGCAATCCAGCTACGCCCCGAGTAGCAATGAAGAAGCGTGGCGCGCCGTCCTGAAGCCCGTGGGTTCCGGAAGCTCGGGCTACGCTCCGATCCTGCCGCACATCGGCTCCAGCTCGTTCGTTGTAGATCGCAGACCTGCTCGCGTCCGCTCAGTGCATCTCGTGCAACCTGAGGTCTCGGACGACTTTCGCACCGTGATCGCACTTCCGATCGTCGAGCAGATGCAGGAGCTCCTCGCTGCGCTATCCATCAACAAGTCCCAGCTCGCCGACATCTTGAGGGTGGCGCGGCCGACCATGTACGACTGGTTCCAGGGCAAGGAGCCCAACGCCGCCAACGCCGATCGGCTTCACGCGCTTCTTCGCATTCTCACGCGAGCGTCCATTTCTGGCGCCAAGCCGCTCAACGCTCGCTTCGTGCGCAAGCCCATGGAGCTGGATGCTCCGTCCATCATCGAGCTCCTTGCGACAGACGACCTGGATGAGGACCGCATCGTTCAGGCTCTTCAGCAGGCTCGGGCTCTCGGCGAGACGGTAACAAGCAGGAGAACACGGCGGGAAGATCGGCTGCGTGCGCTGGGGTTCGAGGACCCGACGAACGACGAGCGTCGAGAACGACTCGCGCGGAATGTGGCTCTCAAGGACTGGCCCGAGCGGTAGAACATGAATCAGCCCTTCGACAGCGACGCGATTGCGAAGCTGGGCTGGCGTCAGGGCGCAATCCTCGACGCCGAGCTGGTGAATCGAAGGGCGGGACGCGAGCTCTTGTAGCGAGTCTGGTCGCGGGGTCCGCAGCCGCCGCTGCCGAAGTCGCGCCGCCGGTCGGCGAGTGCCGGATCGGGGGACCGAGCAAGCCCGCTTGGGCCACGCCGATCGGGCAGGGCGCGACACCTGCCTGCATCGTCCCGCAATGGCCGCTTTTGCTGGAAAGCGGCCGTCGGTGCCGCGAGCGGGCCCCGGGGGCCGGCGCCCTCCACCGTTGCAGGCCGCGGCAGATAGGTCCATATTCCGACCTGTGAACAGGTCATCTAACGGGTCTGGTGCTCTCCAGGTGGCGGAGGACATCGTGCCCGTCGCCGAGTTGAAGGCGCACCTGTCGGAGCGGATCCGCGAGCTGCGCTCGTGCCGGCGACCACTGGTGGTCACCCAGAACGGCAAGGCCGCGGCGGTGATGCTTTCGCCCGAGGAGTTCGATCGCCTGACGTACCAGGCTCGGTTCGTTGCGGCGGTTCGCGAAGGACTGGAGCAAGCGGAGGCAGGGAAGGTCGTTGACCACGACACCCTCGGTCGGCTCCTCGACGCGCGCTTCGGGGCGCCGACCTCGGAA
>CAZYKT010000070.1:0-27483 GCA_964648165.1 uncultured Polyangiaceae bacterium
CTCCCGTCGCGAAACTGCCTCCCGTCGCGAAACTGCCTCCCGTCGCGAAACTGCCGCCGGTGACGCCACCACCCATGCCGCTGTTGCCAGCCGAGAGATCGTTCTCGCCATCGCCCATGCTGTCCGTCCCGCAGCCACAGACGATGAAGCCGACGCCAAAGATGAGCATTCCGGTTCGGTTTGTATGCACCACGACCTCCAGACTGGACGTGTCCACCAACGACGCTTGATGCCGGTCTCTGTCAGTTCGTCGAACCGGCGAACCAGCAGGTCAAAGCTAGTCCCCCCCAAGGTCGCCGTCCAGGCGAGTCGTGCGTCAGAAGTGGCTGCCAGAACAGGAGGGAGGGGCGAGAAATGCCACTCCCTGGTCCTGCAAGTCTTCACCCAGCGGAGAACCGCGCACCCGTGATCTGCGAGTGCATCGAGCATGGCGTGACCGACGCTGTTGGTGCTGATGCGAACGTCGGGGCAGGCATCGACGCCGAGCCGGGTGGCTCGTCGATCGGTGCAGTAGCGACAGCGATGGAGACCGCCATCGATCCGTTTGTCTGATGTCTCGAGCGGGTAGCTGGCGCCGCAGTGCCCACAGCGCCGGGGTCGAGTCAGGACACGAGTTCTTGCTGGACGTTCATGCTATCCCAAACTGGTGCGTTGCGGCACGCTGGTTTCTTGCCGGCGAAAAGGAAGGGATGAAATGAATCGAGCCACCATCTCCTTGGTCCTGGGTAGCCTGCTCTTCGTTTCCTGTACCGGCAGCGACAACCAAGGTTCCTCGGTCTTGCGGGAATTCCGGGACAGCGGCTGCAAGAAGGAGCGGGGCCTGGAGTCTGCTTCGGACACGGCAAGCATTACCCAGGCTCTCGTCTCTGCCGACTACTCGACGGAAACCATGGGCCTGAAATGCTTCGCCTGGGAGTCGGTTGCAGCCGGTGGGCTCAAGATCGATCTCTACAACTTCGAAGGGCCCTGCGGTGCCGAATGGACCGGTGAGGCAAGCCTTCAAGACTTGGGGGCTCTCGCCTTGTCGCTGGTCAACCCGGATTGCTTGATCGCGAGCTGCGGCTCGTGCATCTACGACTGGTCCTTCGAGGTCGCGGACTTCGACACGAGTCAACCTCTCCCGGTTTCGGTCGGCATCGATACTTGCCCGGGTGAGCAGGAGGTCGAACGGCTCGAAGCGACGCTCCCCGTCGACACCCAGCAAAGCGGGATCCTGTGCAACTACGCCAACCACGGGGCTCTGGGGTGGCAGGCCATGTCGCTCGGCGAGTGCGGCACGCTGGGCATGCCCTGTGTGAGTGAAAACAACTGTCCCGGCGCCGATGCCACGACCGAGCCCGGTTGCGAAGGCGAATTGACCTGTACCGACAATGGCGATTCGACCCAGCGGATCTGCGCCAAGGCCTGCTCGGCCGAAGCGGATTGCGGTGAGCTCGGCGTTTGGGGTTGCACCGAAGGGCTGTGCCGGCCGAAGAACGGGTGGTGAGAGAGGGGGGCGGGTGCCCGAATCAGCCCAACCGTTCTCCTGTCACTGGTCGTCCGGAACGAACACGAACGGAACCACGATCACGGTCTCTTTGCCGCCGGGCTTGGGGAAGACCAGGCCGGAGAGGACTTCCCTGGCGCAGGCCACCGCTGCGCAATCGGGCAGTTCGTTGTGCACCGTTCGGACCTCGGCGACGTAGCCGTTGCTGTCAATCACGAGACGCATGCGGACTTGGCCGCTTGCCTTCGGGTTGCGCAACAAGGCTTGCTCGTAGCAGTGTCGCAGGCGTCCGCGTTGCGACGCGAAGACGTTTTTGGCTGCCTCGCGCTCCAGACCATCGGGTGTCGAGATGGCCTCGCGGGGCTCGACACAAGAGGCGCTGGTGTCAAAGGAACGGGTCGAGCCATCCACGAGTGCCAGTCGACTGACGGGCAGCGGGGATGAGCCGAGCGTAATCCGCGTGATGCAACCGGTCGGACACCTGCCGAACACGTCTGACGGGGCAGAAGCCAGAAGCCTGGTCAGTCGTTCCTTGAGGCAGGGTGCGACCGGACAGGTAACCTCGTCGCTCTCGGCGACCCTCACGCCGACTGGAGCGTCGGGAAACTGACGGAGCTCCAGCGAGATCCGGCTCCCGTTGGCCGCTGCGCGTCCATCGTAGCAGCTCTGCAATTCGGCAAGCTGGGTAGCGAGCCAACGACCCAGCGGCTGATGGGTGGCGTCGGGAGGCTCGAATCGAGCCGCCAGACAGCTCTGCGGATCATCGGGCGGGGCAGGAGGTGGCGCGGAGCTGGCTGTGGGCGCCACGGGCGCTGGTTTGGCGGCTGGGACGACTGCCGGCGCAGGGGGCGTCGGTTTTCTGTGTGGGTGGCATGAGGCCAGAGCCAACCACCAGAACCCGGCCTGCAATATGACGGATCGAATCTGCGGCATGCGAGCACTGTATCAGTAGTACGGCGTCTCCAAGGCCCTGAACCGCTCCAGCGCCTCTGCTGCGTCCTGGGGAAGCTCTTCCCGGAGCAACAGGTCGTACTCCATACCGTCCTCTACTACGTAGATGATGTTGGGGTGGAGCTTGCCCGCCAGCCACTCGCTGCGGAGCTGGCGAAGGGCGGCTCGATCCTCGCTCTTCTCGATGGCGGTTCCCACCAGATCGTGTTGGTGTTCGGGCAACGAATAGAGGGCAAGCTCGGTGACGGGCCAATCGAGGGGCCATGCCAGGGTGTTCGGGCCCGGGGACGAGGGGCCATCGGTTGCGGCGCTGAGCGCCCAGTCCTTTTCGACTCCGGCATCCCATAACTCTGTCACGAGGTCCCAGGCGCGGAGCACGACCTGATCGGTGGTTGGATCGCTGCAGCCACAACTGCATCCGATCCCTTCCCAGGGTGTCCGTATCGAGGTTCCCCCGGCATCGGGGCAGGTATCGTGATCAGCCGCAAGCTCGCTCAAGCGACCATAGGCCAGATCGGCCGCAATCTGTTGGGATTGGGCCTGGGACAGGGTCCCCGTGCGGAGAGGCCCGGAGCCGTCGTAGACGAGATACCGGCAGGTCCCATCGATGGACAGGAACGTCGACCCCAGCGGGTGAAGAAAGTCGTCGCCCGGGTCGACCATTCCACCGCCCGATTTCACCACCAGACGCACGTCCGCACTGCCGTCGCAGAGCGTCGGCGGATTCTCGGATTGTTCGGGACCGAGCCCCGCGGACGTGTCGTCCGTGGCGGCGAAACGGCCCCCGGAGAGACACCCGGTGAGGCAAAGACCAATACCAATGGTTCGAAGCTGCCACACTGCCTTGGTTTGTACTGTCATCGCCCGCTCCTTGCCCAACTCGAACGAGCCAAGCATAGCACGCCAGGCTCGGTCGGGCACCAGTGATTGGGCCGGTCCTGCTTCGAGAAACGGCTGGCGCACCGGCACTCTGGTGCCGGTGCAGGCGCTGATGGGCGAGGGCGGGCCAATCGAAGATCGGGGATGTTGAAACGGCGGGGTGAGAGTCGTGGCGGTCGGACGGGGCGCACTCGAAGGTGGCAGTCAGAAGGCGTGTCACAGACCGGCGCGAATACTTTGCATGCGAAGCGATATGTTTGGATTGGGGATGGCCGGTTCCGCCCACGACCCTTTGGTCGAGCCGAGACGGTGCCCTTCGGTGCAGGGAAACCCGCCCGGTACACGCCGCCAGCCGCGCGTCTCAGACCACGACCCTCTCCACCGTGATCCTCTCTCGCTCCGCCACACCGAGCCCCAGCCGACCCGCCGAGGCGATGTACTTGGGGTGGCGCCCGACTTTGGCGAGGGTGGGCAGGCGGTGGGCGACGCGGGTCTCGTCGATGATCTCCGCGCCGATGACGTCAAGGGCTACCGGATCGGTCGCGGCGTGCACGCTACCGTGCAGGATCCGGCGGTAGGGCTGCTTGTCCAGCGGGCCCCCGTCGTAGATCTTCTTGAAGCCGTCGGTGATGTGCAGGCGGACGCGACTCTGGACGATGGGGTGGGCGAAGAGTACGGCGATCTGCGGATCGGCCTGGTGACGATGGTGATACTCGGGGTTGACGATGCTCCCGTGGGTGATGTTCTTCAGTGCCCCGGTATAGCCGCAGATGGTGTGGTCCTTGATGAGGCTCACGTTGATGACGGCCGTCGCCTCGGTGAGGAACCGCACGTACCGCGTGGGGATCTTCTCGTACACGGTCAGCGGCTTCATGGTCGCGAGCTTGTTACTGTGAAAGCGCGCCTTGACGCCTTGGGGGAGCTTGAAGGAGCGGACGTTCACCCGGGTTCCGGAGAGGAAGCTCGGATACTGCTCGTAGACGGTTAGCTTGTCGGGAGGTACTCCCACGGCCAGCACCGCCTCCACCAGGGGCAGGATGAGCTCGAAGTTGGTGGCCATGTTCGGCCCTGCGATGCCGTTGACCTTGATGGCGACCACGTCAGTTGGGTGGATGAAGCGGCGTAGGGCAAAGGTCAGAGCCTTTTCACCGGTGAGCTGGCACAGGGCGGCCTCCAGCATGGCCTTGGCGGGCCCGGGTTTGGGCCAGAGGCGGTTGTCCTGCATCAGCTCTTTGGGTTCTCCCGGCGCAGTGACGATGCTGACGACACCCTCGCGCTTCAGGGGAACGAATCCAGGCGGCGGGTGAGCGATGAGCTGTTCCGGGATGTCGGCGGCGGCTGCGTCGTCGGGGTGGAGCAGGGCGGCGGCGGTAGTCAGGGTGAGTCCGGCGGTCAGGAAATCCCGGCGGTTCATCCGTCACGCATAGGGCCCGAGTCATCGATCGCAACCTAGTGGGGGTCGCCGCCCTGAGACTCTCGCAGCAACCAGGGCCACGCCGCGCGCACCACGTCGACGACCTCACCGTCGAAGGGGTGGCTATGGCCCCCAGAGCCAATGACGCGACAGGCGAGGCCATGGCGTTCACAGCGCTTGGCGGTGGCGTTGAAGGTCGTCTCACAGTGCTTGGTCGAACAGAGCAGAAGCAGGCGACGGTCGGCCTTCTTGGCCCAACGGGCCAGTGTAGGGTCGTCGAGGAGCTCGTAGGCCCCTTCGCCCAGCGCGATGCTACCGAAGGCGCTGGGGTCGCGGGACACCATCCGGGCGCCGATCTTCGAGCCATGAGACCAAGCTGCCAGAATCGGCGGATCGGGTGACACCCGTTCGCCGAATCGCGCTCGCAGGGCAGATACGCCCGCCGCGACCTCCCTTGCCGTGTACTCGGGACTGCCCAGCGTGACGGCCTGCTCCGGCTTGGCATCCGCGGGGAGCCCCAAGGGGCACAGGACGAACGCTTCTTCCCGGGCCGCGCGGAACCAGCGCGTGCAGGCGTGCTCCGGACGGATGGCGTGGGCGTGCAGGGCCACGACCAAGGGCCGTGGTTCGGGGGCTGGGCTTGGTACCGCAAGCACTGACGGCCCGAAGCCGTCCAGGCGTAGCTCGATGAGACTGGAGCCCACGGGTGCGGGAACCGAGGAGAGCACCGGGGTCGCGCGGGTCGTCGATGCAATCGGCAGGGGAGGTTCGGGGGGCCTCGTCTCCTCGCAGGCCATCGAAAGGACAATCGCGAGAAGGAGGATCCGCGCCCAGGGCATGTCCTCGATCTGGGTCAGCGCAGCGGCGATGTCACTCCGCCTTGGTTGGCGGGGAGAGAGCCCCCAGCCTCTTTCCGCAGGCCTGGGTTGCGGCGGTGGGGCGGATCTCGAGCGCTTCGATGGCCTGGCCCCCCACACCGATGAGGCTCAGATCGTCTTGGGACAGCTGGGATTCGAACTTCGTGCACTCTGCGGGCAAGATGGAGGCTTCGGGAGCCTGCCGCAGGCGCAGGATGCATAGACCACCTTGGGCGGCCTTGGCCAGCTCGGGGATCCGAGCTGCCTGGTGGAGCGCAGCCTCGGCCTGCGGCCCCCCCAGAACACCCAAGGCCAATGCGGCCTGCTCGCGAGCGAAGGTCAGGCCCACGACCGTCATGCTGTCGATGTCGCGAGGCGCGGGCCGTAGCATAAATAGGGCAAGCTCCGGGATGGCAACGGGATCCCCCAACAGCGCCAGCGAACGGGGGATGTACATGGGAAACCCGAAGCGCTGATCCCGGGGGAGGAACTCCAAGAGCAGAGGCAGGGCTTCTGGTGCCCGATGCTGGGCCAGGATCTGGAGGCAGGATTTGATGGTGCATACGCTCTGCGCGTGACTCACCATTCTGAGCAGGATCGGGTGGGCAATCGGGCCCATCTGCTCCAGGTTTGTGAGCAAGCGCACCTCCCGATCATCGTGACTGTGGTGCCACACGAAGGAGCCGAGGATCTCAGCCGCTGCCTCGTCCTTGCGCTGAGCCAACTGGTCAAGCGCCTGATCGACGGTCTTCTCGTCGATGGCCTGCCGGTCCAGGTGTCGATCCAATAGCTCGACGATCTTCGCCGTTTCGGGCCCGTACGCGAGCTTGGTGCTCGGGACCAAGAAACGGTAGAAGCCTCGGCGGGCTCGAGCCTCCGCGGCCCCGGTCGGATCCCCCAGGGCATCCGCGGCGGCGGCCAGAAGATCCAGAAGATCCAGATTGTCGGGCTCCAGTTGGAGGCCCGACTGCGCAAGCTCTCGGGCTCTCTGCGGGGCCCCGGTCTTGAGCAGCGCGTCGCCTTGACGCCACAGCAGCTGGGGATTGTTGGCGGCAAGCTCGGGATGGCCCTCGAGCAGAGCCAAAAGCTCGCTCCATTTCTCCTGGGCGGACAGGACGTCGGCCCGAACCTGCACGGCGTTTTCGCTGGGCTTCAGCTGCAACAGCAATGCGCTGCTTCGTTCGGCCAGGCGAAAATGCTCGGCAATGAAGGCTCGGTCCGCCTGGGGATCGGTGGAGGGAGACGCACTGATCATGTCGCGCGTGTACTCGATATTGGGACCATCCTGGGCCAGCTGCAGGTGCATGCGCGCCGACAGACGGAGCATCTCGGGATCCGGAGCGGATGATGTGGGTCGGCTATCCAAGAAGCCCACCGCGGAGCGATGCCGTCCCAGCTTCCACAGAGCAATTGCGCCCTGACGGCGCAACTCGTCGAGTTGGGGACGAGCCTGGAGAGAGTCCCGCATGAGCTTTTCGGCGTCGTCCAGATGTCCTTCGCCGCAGGCCCGATCCAGCTGGGTGATAAGTTCCGTCTCGGGAACCAGAAGGGCGGCTGAAGCGGCCGGAGATGGACCCGGGGCAGCCCTGGCGGGTGGCGGCGCCGAACAGCCGAGAACCAGCAGACCCAGTCCTGCGAGTGAAAGGTTCCTCGGTTTAGGGTCAGGGTGGGGAGTGGCTCGGCGGCGCATGGGCTGAGAATTTACCCAGTGGGATTCTCCGACATCGGCAAGCTTCCGGGGGGCGGCGTGTGGGGCCACTCCGTGAGGGCTCCGCGCCCCATCCGCCTGGACAGGTAGTCGGCCGCGATGTTGGCGCTCTCCATGATGGTCAGAAGCCCCGAACCCGGGTGGGTGCCTCCGCCCACCCAATACAGACCATCGATGTCCGGTGACTGCACCTTCGGTCGCAAGGGTCCGAGCTGGAGCCAGGTGTGGGACAGGTTGAACACGGCTCCCCGGTGCACATTGAAGTCGTCCCGCCAGGTCTCGGCGGTAAAGGATGCCTGGGCTCGGATGTGCTTGGATACCTCCTTGAGGCCCACCTTCTCGAGCCAGCCGGGCACCTTCTTCTCGAGCTCGGCCTGGATGTGCCGAAAGTCGTGGCCGTTGGCGGTGTTCGGTGTGGGAATCAACACGTAGATGACCGAGTGCCCCGGGGGAGCGCCCGCCGGATCGGTCACGCTCGGGTTCACCACGTAAAAGGGCGGATCGTCCAGGTTCGGGTACCGATCCTCGAGCGCATCCCGATCGGTTCGTCGTGCTGCCTCGGACAGGTAGATCAGGTGATGAGGCAGGTCCGAATAGACCGTGTCGAGCCCCAGGTACAGCATGAAGGTGCTGCAGCTGAATTTGGCGCGTCCCAGGGCGCTGCGCGACAGTCGGGTGCCCGCCAGCCACTGCTCGTCGATGAGCGTGGTGGCTGCATAGGGGAGATCTGCGTTCACCACCACGATGTCGGAGAGCAGTTCCTCACCGGACACCAGCTCGACGCCTCGGGCACGTCCGTTCTCCACCAGCACCCTCCTGACCGGAGTCGACATGCGAAACTGGCTGCCCAGATCCTGCGCCGCCTTGGTCATCCCTCGTGCCAGGGCACGAAACCCGCCCAGGACGTGCCATACGCCGAATTCGAGCTCGAGATAGGGAATGACGGAAAAGACACTGGAGCAGGTGGTCGGGTGAAGTCCCAGGTACTTGGACGGGTAGCTGAAGGCGTAGCTTAGACGATCATCGTGGAAGTTCTCGTCGAGATGCGCATAGAGCGTCTGCCAGGGCTTGAACTTCAGCGTGGGCAGGAGCCGAAGTGGGGAATAATAGCCGAGTGAGTCGGCGGGGTGTGCCATGAACGTTCCGTAGGCGACCCCGTACTTTTCGCGGCTTTCTTGAAACCAGCGGCGGTAGGCTCCGGCTCGGCCGGGGCTCAGACGCTCGACCTCGGCCTCCATACGGGCCTGGTCCCAGGTTGTATCCAGCCGTGTGCCGTCCCAGAAATGGATACGCGTGTTCACGTCCAGTCGTTGCAGGGAGACATACTCTTCGACGCGCAGCCCACTGCGACGAAAGATCCGCTCCAGTAGCTGGGGCAGCTGCATGATGGAAGGACCGGTGTCGACCTGGTACTCGCCCTGCTCGCCCAGGGTCACTCCCCGCATTCGGCCCCCGGGGATGGCCTCCTTCTCCACCACCGTGACCTCGGCGCCCAAGCCGGCCAGATTGACTGCTGCGCACAGTCCGCCTGGTCCGGCTCCCACGATCAATGCCTTCATGCACGATCGAATAGCGCGGTTTGGGCCCTCGATGCACGCCTGTTGAGCGGCGAGCCGAGAAATGGCCCCAAGTAACCAGTCCCGTGGGGGGCTTGACGGGTCCGTCCGTTAACCCGGACACAGGGGAGCCGCGCAGACCAATCCCAACTCGGGATTCAGGTCGTCCGCGATGCAGACCTCGTAGCTCTGGCAGTCCGCGTCTACCCGACAGGGGCTGCTTGGGTAGTGGCAAGCTTTGTCGTAGAAGGTGTTCGGGCTGACGCTGCAGCCATCGTACACGAAAACGCAGGCTCCTCCCGACTCTCGCGTGCAGTCGGCATCGGTTCGACAGTGGGTTCGGACGCACCGGCTCGCGGGCAGAGTCCCGGTGCCACCCGGGAGGCAGATCTGATCGCTATCGCAATCACCATCTGACTGACACTCCCCGCAGGCGCACTCGTTGTGCGGATCGATGTAGCCCGAATACACCTCCTCGACCCAGAAGCAGCCGCAGCCCGCATCGCAATCAGCAGAGGTCGTGCATTCGTCCATCGTGGGGTTTTCGCTGGGTTCGTCGACGGGTGTCGGCGGGGTGACACAGGTCCAATAGCCACCGGGCTCGTCCGGTACCCGTTGGCAGGTCCCACCCGGGCATTGGTCGTTCGAGGAGCATTCCCCCGGTTCTCCGGCGATCCCGCCAGTTCCGCCCGGCGTGCCTGCCGAGCCGCCTTCCGCTGCGCCGGCAACACCAGCCGAGCCGCCTTCGGCGCGGCCACCTGTCTCGTCTCCGCCCACACCGCTACCGCCGGTGCCCGTTCCGCCGGTCCCGCTACCACCCGTTCCGGTTCCGCCAGCGGATTGGCCCCCTTCTGCGCTGCCCCCCGTTCCGTCTCCGCCCACGCCACTGCCGCCGGTACCCGTTCCACCGGTGGCGCCGCCGCCGACACCGCTCCCACCAGTGGCTCCACCGCCGGTGCCGCTCCCACCTGTGGCGCCGCCGCCAGTACCGGTTCCACCAGCTGCTCTGCCTCCAGAGCCGCTTCCGCCGGCAGCCCTGCCGCCGCCGATGCCGCTCCCACCGAGACCGCGTCCAGCGGTGCCCGCGACCTCGTCACCTGCTGCGCCGTTGCCGGCGATCTGCGTGCCGCCCGTTCCGACGGTCTCTCCGGCCGAGTTCTCGCTGCCGGCGTCGCCAGCGCGGTTCCCGCCCGACGAGGAGTCTTCCGAGCCCACGTCGTTGCTGTTGTCGCCGCAAGCTGCGACGCCAAACACCCCAACCAGCAGGACCCCGACCAAAGCAATTCTGTTCATGTCTCTACCAGTATCGCGCAAGCTCCAGTTGGGTCATGACGAGACCGGACCGACTGCGCAACCGAGGGTTGCTCCTGTGCCAGCGCCTGTGCCAAGATCGGCGTGAACCGCGTGGATCCAAGAGAATCCGAGTGGCATGTCATTTGCTGAGCCTTCGCGCATGATTTGCGGATCCCGCCTCTCATGACCCATTCCGACCAGGACCGATACTGGACGAATGGGACCTTGCCTGGCCAAGAGGCAGGTCCCACCGGAACTCCACAAGTGTCGTCTCACTCATCGGTCGCGCTATCCGCGGAACAGACCTCTGGCCCTCCCGAGGACAGTCTGTGGTCCATCCGGCACGAAGACATGGCGCGGCTTGCCGCAGCCGCCAAGGACGGTGACCCGGCCGCGATTCGCACGCTGTTGAGCAAGCTTCTGCCGTACCTGCTAAGGGTGGTCCGACGGATCCTGGGTCCGACGTATCCGGACCTGGAAGACGTCGTCTACGACGCCGCTCACGCGGTACTGGACGGGCTGCCGCGCTATCGGGGTGAAGGGACATTTCTGCACTACGCGTGTCGCGTTGCGGCGTTCACGGCGACCAACGCTCGGCGCCAGAACCTGACTTTGAAGCGCAACCACGAACAGGAGAGCATCGACCTGGAGATCTGTGCCGCCGAGGAGCCGGATCCCGAACAGCAGATCCTCAACGCTTCGCTCGTTCCCATCGTTCGCGAGCTGGTGGCCACGCTGCCGCGACCGACGGCCGAGGCCCTGACGTTGCAGGTGATCCTGGGCCACTCGGTGCAGGAGATCGCCGAGATGTGCAATGTTCCGGTGGAGACGGTGCGCAGTCGCCTTCGTCTGGCCCGGCAGGCCCTGCGCCGGCGGATCCTCGGTGATCCGGAGCTGCTGGAAGCCCTGGAGGTCGAATCATGAAGGGTGACTTCGAGGAGCTGAGCATCAGAGCGCGCCGGGGTCGGCTCGACGATTTCGAACAGCGCCGGCTGAAGGTGCTGCTGGATAGCTCGCTCGATGCGGCGCTGGCGTATCGAGCGGGCTGCGAGTTCGATGTTGAGGACATCAAACGTTCAGGCGATGATGCGCTGGTCCAGAGGTTGACACGGCGTTTGCTGTCGGAACGGGCGGCGCCTGCGCGTCGGTCCCGTCGTGGGTTGGGATGGAAGCTGGCCCTGGCGGGGGTATTGGGCGTGGCGGCGGCGGCGGCAGGACCGCAACTGGTCGAACGCCTGAAGGGAGGGGCGCTTTGGGGCTACCAGAAGGCGCCGGTGGCCCAGGTTTCCTGTCCGGTGCCCGACCCCGGGATGGCGCGCCATGGGGGGCCGCCTCGTGCGGATCCGTTGCCCCAGGTAGCGGCCCCTGTGGCTGCCTCGAGCGAGGCGCCCGAGGAGGATCCTCCTCGGGCTGTGGTGGCTACAGGCGGGAGGCCGCGCAGCGTGGCCGAAACCCCGGCGGCTCTCTTCGCAGAGGCGAATCGGGCTCGCCGTCAAGGTCGGATCGCGGAGGCAATCGAGGCATATCACACGCTGCAACGACTCCACTCCTCGGCACCGGAGTCACACGCTGCGGACATCGTCCTCGGGATGCTTTACGCGAAACAGTCGCCCAACCAGGCCTTGACCCATTTCTCCCGGTACCTGGGCCAGGGTGGTCCCTTGGCGCCCGAAGCGCTGTGGGGTCAGGCTCAGGCGTTGTCCGATCTGGGCCGAGCCGAGAAGGCTCGGGAGGTGTATAAGTCACTGCTCGACCAGTATCCTCGGTCGACCTACGCCAATGCCGCCAGGGCCAGACTCGGTGAACCACGGTAGACGAGGCATTCCTGCGCTGGGTTGGCTCCTGTTCGCGGCATCCTGCGTCAGTTTGCCCTGTCTGGCGCAGCCCACCACGGATGCCGTGGATGTCGTCCTGGTTGGTTCGGTCGGTGACGTGCCGGCGATTTCTAACCGCGTGACCAGCTGGTTCGACTCGAGCCAGTTCGCGGTGACGGTGCGTAGGGTCCAGCGATTGGATCCGGCGAGCGTACTCTCTCCAAAGCCGGAGCGCGGCGTGTCGGCCTGGGTCGTGTTGAGGGACCCAAAACACGCTCGATTCTACTTTGCCAGCGCTTCGGGTGCCGACCAGCAGCCAACCTATCTGGTTCGGGATCTGGATCTGGAACGAGGTTTGGGCGAGGTTGGAGCCGAACATCTTGCCCAGGTCCTGTACCTCTCGACCGTCGCGCTACTTGACGGTCAGGCCACTACGGGCAAGGACGAGGTGAACCGCGTCCTGAGGGAGGAACGCGACGTGACCGAACAGGCGGTGTCCACTGCGCCGCCACCGACACCAATCCAGACAGCGCCCCCGGCGAAGCGGGACCAACCGAGCGTCGAGGCGGAGTTGAGCGTTGGCTACGGGGCGAGTTGGCGTGGTGACGAGGGGCTTTGGCACGGGCCCTGGCTCGGTGTGGGGGTGCGCATCGTCGACACCTGGGGTGTGCAGCTGGTGGGGCAGGGTGCGCTGCCCAGCAGTTCCGAGGTGAAAGACTTGGAGCTGAGATTTTACGGTGCCTCGCTGGGGCTCTTGGGAAGCTACCGTTATCGCCCTGCAAGCGGCATTGCGGTGGAGGGCCATGCCGGTCCCGGTGTGGAGATCGTTCACTACGAGCCGATTCGCAGTCTCGAGCCGGGGGTCAATGCCGAGCAGGGTGAGACCGAGGCACGACCCAGCTTGCTGGTCGGAATGAACGGCGTGTTCCGTGAGTCCGCACCCCGGCTCATCGTAACGGCGCAGTGCATGGTCTCGCTCACGCATACCCGCTACTACGTCGTGGCGGCAGACTCGCGCCGAGAGGTCGGACGTTCGGAACTTCTAGTCCCTTCCTTGGGGGTCATGGCCCAGTGGTGAGAGCAGGTCGTGACCTATCCTGGCAGAGCTCGATACTGGAGAGGTTATGACCAGGCGAGTTTCGGCAGCGATGATTCTTTTCGGGCTATTCGGTGTTTCCGGCTGTGGCGACAACAGCAACGACGTGGGTTCGGAGGACTCCTCCACGGGTGGTGAGCACGCGGAGGAGCCGAGTGGTGGCAGCACGGAGAGCGCCGGCAGTGGGACTGGCGGAGGCGATGAAGGAGGGTCCGGTCCTGGGGGTGCCGTCGGTCGCGGCGGCTCGACCGGGAATGGCGGGGCGCTGGGCAACGGGGGCTCGCTGGCAAGAGGCGGCTCTGCTGGAGCCTCGGTCGGTGGGGCCTTGGGCAATGGCGGCGCAATCAACGGCGGTGGTTCGGCCGGCGCTGAGGCTGGCTCACCGGGTGTGGGCGGCGCGGTCGGCGTTGGTGGAGCAGCCGGTGCGTCTGCGGGTTCACCGGGCGTGGGCGGCACGGTCGCAAACGGTGGCTCGGCCGGCGCTGAGGCTGGCTCAGCGGGCATGGGCGGCGCGGTCGCAAACGGTGGCTCGGCCGGTGCTGAGGCGGGCTCACCGGGCGCCGGGGGCGCGGTCAGTAACGGTGGCTCCGCGGGGGCACAAGCCGGTTCACCGGGAGCAGGTGGCGCGATCGCGGGCGGGGGCTCGGGCGGCGAAGGCGGGAACCTCTGCCCGATAGTCCATCCGTGTGAGAACTGGTGCGACGGCGATGCTATCTTCGACTCATTGGGCTGCAACGTGGGGGCCATCTGCGAGAACGGCGTGAACCCCTGCACGACCGAGCATTGCGCGTCGGGGAACGTGTGCACGGCAGAAGAGACGTGCATGCGGGATGGCTTGTGTTGGCCCAACCAGGCGCCGCAGATTGTCGGGACCTTCGAGTACCAGCCCGAACCCTGTTTCCCCGACGTCGATCCCTGTGGTACCAGCCCGGTTGCCGTCATCACCGTTCCGGGTGACCCAGCCCAGATTTACTACCTGTCCGTCATGGATCGCCTCGTGAGCGAGAGCGAGGGTTACGACTGGCAGAGCAACTGGAACTTCAGCGGAGAAACCGGCAGCTCGGTGATTGTCACCGGTCAAGTCCATCACCACGGTGACGCCAACCGCGAAGCTTACGTCGAAATCCAGCTCGCGGAGATCACGGAGCAGTAACTTCGGACTACGGATCCCCCGGCTCTGGCACCACCCGGGTCCCGCCGCGCTCCCAGGGTGAGTAGGGTACGTACAGGTGCCGTTCCGGCACCGCATTGTAGAAACGCAGAAGGAAGCGATTGACCTCGTCCCGCGGTGCCCCGCGGGGGAAATCCGTGCACTCCGTGAACTCGATGCGGAGTTGGCGGCGCGGCATGAAGAGGAGCCCACTCTTGAGTAGCCCGCAAAAACCCATCCTGAGCGCGCTGCCGACGGTCGGGACACGTCCCCCGGCGCGGCCGAAGCTGCTGCCCCACAGGCCCGTGGTGCGAACCAGCACGATGCGCACCGAAGGGCATCTCCGGGTCATTACCGCGACGCTGCCCTGGGTGGTGAGTTCCTCGTGCCCGTGCCGATAGATCTGCCCGGCGGGATAGAGCACCAGGGCTTCTCCAGTGTTCAGGGAACGCACGGTGTCGCGCAGGATCGCCGCGATGCGATGCTGTTTGCCTTCGCCCTTCTCGCTGGCATCCGGGATCTTGCGCACACGGACCCGATTGGCAAGCCAGCCGACGACGGGCTTTTCGAGCTGTCCGCGCCCTGCCAAGGGCCGCACATCATACTTGGCGGTCAAGACGCAGAACAGGATGAACGGATCGATGAGCGCCGGATGGTTGGGCAGAAACAGGATCCCGCGTTCGTCCTGGGGCAAAAGCTCTCGGAAGCCGACAACGTCGATGCGATATCGCAACGACAAGAGGGCCCAGGAGATGACCCGTAGGATTGCAACCAGCATGAGGGGGGAAGCGGGTTCTAGCACTGAGTTCCCCCGGGGAAAATGCCCAGCGACCGGGGCTGGGTCATACTGCGCGGGTGCGAAGCGGTTCCAGCTGTTACTCGTCGGTTCTTCTGATTCTTTTCGGATGTGGGGGGCGAAGCGAGCTCGCCATTCAGGACTCACAGACCGGCGCGAGCCAGCAAGAGCCTCGGGAGCAACGCTGCGACGGACTGGATGACGATGGCGACGGTCAGACCGACGAAGGATATGAAGTCCTGGAATGCGGGGTGGGGGAGTGCCGGACCCGTGTGACGCTGTGCACGGGCAACGAGCGCTGCAAGCCACTCCAATCTTCACCGGAGAGCTGCAACGGTTTGGACGACGATTGTGACGGCGTCGCGGATCAGGGTCTGGGCCTCGCGCCGCAGGCAGTCTACGACCTTCGCACCACCGAGCTTTCTACCGGCGCCTGCAGCGTCTGCAACTGGGCCTTCGGAAATGCGACCTGGCAGGCCGAGGACGGGATCCACGCCCTCTTCCGGCTCGGATTCAATGGCCAGGAGCCACAGCCCAACATCGTCCTGGGCGGGCTGACGCCCGAGCTCGATGCCATACCTCCACGGACCCTGTTCCAGTCCAACGTCACCCAAGGGTTCCAGATCGCAGTCGGTGTCGAGCGAGTCGGTGTGGCGGCCTGCGCGCGATACGGCGTTCAGGACCGTCCTTCCGTCTTCTGGCTTGATACCGCAGGCAGTCCGTTGGGGGAGCCGGAGCCGCTGACCGCGGATCGGTCGGTATGGTGCAACCAGGCCCCACCCGGTGCGGTCTTCACGGGTGAGAGGTTCCTTTTCGCGTGGTACGAGAATGGTCCCCTGATGCTCTCGGTGCGCGACCGTGAGGGTGTGGAGACGAGCCAAGGGGTTCTCGTCGACGGCGGCTCGGCAACGTTGCCGCCCCGATTCGGTGTGTCCGGCGATCGGGTGCTGGCGGTGGCTCTGCGGTCCTCGTCGCGGGGTGGCCAATACCTGGTCCTGGATCCAGAGGGGCGAGTCCTGAGCGGGCCGACGCTGTTCGGTCCCGAGGATCTTGATCTAAGGGATGCCAACGTCTCACCGACTCGAGACGGGTGGTTGGTCGTTGTCGTCGATGGCCGTACCCTTGGCTACTACGTGGGGCGCGTCTCTCGTGAGGGCGAGCTTGAGGACACCATGAGGTTCGTCGAGCTCGGCGGCTATATGAACGCCATCGATCTGGCTCCCATCCCCGCTGGGGGTCATCTGTTGGTCGGTTCGTTTGGTTACGGTGATTCCTCGAACCGCTTTGCTCGCCGCCTCGACGACCAGGGAAACCTCGTCGACGAGTGGACCAGCGAGGGCGGGATGGGGGAGTATTTCCACGATCCGTCCCTGGTCATCAACGACCGCGAGTCTCGCGTCGTCTTCTCCGAAGCCTGTGACGACTACCAGCCCAACGCGGTCCGGATCATGCAGCTCGGATGCCTGAACCACCAGGACCGGAAGCGCTCACGTTGACCGGGCTGGGAGGATCTAGCGTTCCTTGCGGCGGCGCAGCAGAAGACCCAGGGCCAACAGCGCGAGGGCCGTGGGACGGCTTTGCGGCGTTGCCACGCGGCACCCGCAACCCGCGTCATCCTTGGCGACGTCCCTCTCGGCGATCGTCCCGCCCGCGACGCTGGACTCCCCAGCGGACGGCGAGGCCGTGCCAGCGGCCGCGTCGGCCCCGGCGGCGCTCGGTGTCGCACCGCCGTTGCCCTCGGGTTCGGCTCCGCCCTCGGCCAGGGCTCCCCCCACGCCGGACCCTCCGTCGCCCAGGGCACCGCCGGGCCCTTGGTCATTCCCACCGATCCCCGGTGCGCCGCCAGGACCTTCCTGGGCGCCTCCAGCCCCCGGTGTCCCCCCGGAACCCTCATCGGCACCAATAGCTCCCGGTGCACCGCCGAGGTCCTGCTCGGCACCGCCCGCGGCGGGCGCACCACCCTCTTCTGCCACCCCCCCGGCTGCCGGTGCACCGCCGGCGGCGGGCGCGCCACCTACCGGTCCCTGATATTCGAAGGCCCCGACGTCCTTCGCCCCAACGGGGGAGGGACGATCCAGATAGTCGGAGGTGACCTCGGCGACCTCGACGCCCGCGTCGATGGCCTGACTGCCCTCGACCAAATCGAACGCAGCCGGATCGGTCGTGGCTGCCACGTTCACGAATCCCGGATCTGCGGTCAGGATGAGGTTGTTGGTCTTGACGACGTTCATCAAGAACTCGTCGTCATCCACGGAGAAGGGCGCGACCGCCGGGTCGAAGTACCACAGGTTGTTCGTCCAGTAGATGTCGCCGGGCTCGATGACTCCGCCCCCGGTAACCCCGGAGGACGTAGCGTTGAAGGGAAGGGCGATGATGCGCGAGCTGCCAAAGTCGTTCAGATCGACGCCATTCTCGTCGGTGCCGAGATCATGGTGGACGATGGTATTGTTGGCCCAGGTGACGTTTTGCAGTCGGGTGTTGTTGATCTGCAATAGCGAGATCCAGCCGCTGTCCACCATCACGTTGTCGTAGAAGATCGAGTTGGAGAAGATGCCCTTCTCGTAGGGCAGGCCCGCGTCGATGTCCTCCTGGGGCTGGAACATGCTGGATACTTCGAAGAAGCCGCAGCTGTTGTAGGACAGGTTGTGGTGGATCCGGACGTCCGTGACCTCACCCGCGTAGCCGACCGTCACCTCGGTGGCGCCGCCATCGCAGCGAGTGGAGCTCTCACTGACCCAGCGAGCGGGGATCGTGCAGTTGATGAACCGGTTGTAGGCGACCTCGACGTGCGAGCTGTTGACGAAGATGCCCTCCGCGCCTCCCACCGCGTTCGGATCGATTCCTGGATCCCCATCCACGCTGATGAATAGATCATGAACGTAGTTGTTCCGGACCACGATGTTGTCACCCATGGTCATGATCCCAATATCGCACAGGGTGACTTCGCTGTTGATGAGCGCACTATCCGCGCCTAACATGACGCAGATCCCTTCGCCCAGGCTGCCCATTCCAGCATCGCTCTGTGATCCAGACAGGAAAAGTCCGTCAATGGTGACGCCACCCATGTAGGAGGCGAGCATGCCGCCGCTGCTCTTCTCGCGCTGCTTGATGAACTTGGGCAACGGCAGGCTGGCGTCCCCGTAGTTCGTCAGGGTCGTGAGGTTGCGCAGGTTCATCAGATCCACGGCGTATTCGCCCTTGGCCACCGCGAACTCGCTGCCACGCTTGAATTTGACCGTCGTGCACGAGGAGTCGATGGCAGCCGGGCTTGCCCAGGCGCTCAGCTCGCTGTCGCCGGTATTGCCGTCGCTGCCTTCGCGGCTGTCGACGTAGCAGGTGCCATCCTGGGCCATGGCGTTGGCGCTGTGGAGCAGAACGAAGAGCGTTGCTGCGCCGGAGAATCGGATTGGCGAACGGAGCATGGAACATCTCCTTGGAACCTGGGATGGCCCTTTCGTGCGAGCTCACCCCAGCGAAAACGACGACAGGATTTGCCGAATCATCCCATGAACGCAGCCTCTCGGCCAAGGCTCAAAATGCGCCCGTCCGCTGCGACGCAAGTCCTCTGCCCAACCGGCGAGAATTATCGCACCTCGAGGCAACGGAAGATTGCCGTGTGTACGAACGCGCCATTCCCGTCCTTGGGCAAGGCCAAGGAGTGCAAACGGTTCCGGTCCAGTGTCGGGTCCCCATGCATCGCAGGGGACGTTCAATTTGTGGGGTGAGCTTCACGACGGACTGAAGTGGTTTCGTCGAAGGGGGCAATCGGATGGGGTGTCACGGATTGGCTCATTCCCTTTGTATGCAGAACGATTATTGGGCGTTGGAGATGGCCAGGCGTAGTTGCCTCCGCCGGCCTAGCCGACTGCTGAACGATATTGGGGAGATTGGAGACGGCCCACCCTGCCCGTACCCCCGCGTCGAATCGAGACCGTAGACCCCTGATGCGATGCACAGGGTTCAGACGGCAGTTCTCGGCACAAGACTCAGACGGGCCAAAAGCTCGAGATCCTCGGACAACGAGCACCCGCTGGTCGTCAGGTAGTTGCCCGTCATCAAGCCGGTCGCGCCCGCATCGAACGCAAGGCGTTGGTGTTCCCCGAGGTTCAAGGCCCGCCCCCCGCACAAGAGAATGTCCTGCCTGGGTAGCACGAACCGCAGCAGGGCGATGATCTTCAGACAGCGCCAGGGGTCCATCCTGGCCGTGTCGCAGAGAGGCGTCCCGGGGATCGGCGCGAGGAAGTTGACCGGGACAGCCTGGGGTTGAATCTCCCTGAGCTCGAGGGCGAACTCCAAGATCTGCTCGTCGGTTTCTCCGATCCCGAACAGCCCCCCGACGCACAGCGACAGCCCTTGACGCTTTGCGCTCTGGATGGTTCGAAGCTTGTCGTCGTAGCCATGGGAGGTGGCGATATTGCCGAAATGGCTGCGGGCGGTCTCCAGATTGCAGTGATAACGGGTCAATCCCGAGGCCTTGAGCAGTCGCAGTTCGTCGTCGTCCAACAGCCCCAGGGAAGCGCAGAGGTGGTGCGTTCGCTCCGGAAAGCTGGCCAGGGCATCGGCGATCACCGCCAGCTCACGCGTCGAGACACGCCGCCCGGAGGTCACCAGGGCGCAGCGATCGATGGGTGGCCGAGCATTCTGCTCCAGGAACTCGCAGAGAGCCGCTCGGTCGCGAAGGGGGTACACTTCGATGTTGGCGCGGGAGGTTCGCGCCTGGGCGCAGAAGCGACAATCCTCCGTGCAATGCCCCGATTTGGCGTTACAGATCGTGCAAACGTGAACCCCCTGGGGCATGGTGCGTTGCCGCAGCACCTCGATCCCGTCGAAGAGCTCGCCCGCTTGCTGGGCAGGGAGCGTGACGATGGGGCCGAAGTCGTCCGCCTTC
Source organism: uncultured Polyangiaceae bacterium (assembly GCA_964648165.1). Lineage (GTDB taxonomy): Bacteria > Myxococcota_A > Polyangia > Polyangiales > Polyangiaceae > FEN-1139. Next base: position 19,889 of record CAZYKT010000070.1, read on the forward strand.
AGGCTCTCACCGGCCACGAGCCGGTTGGCGAGCTCGACGGCGTACGTCCTGACCTCGGCGGTGTTCATCGAGCGCCAGTCTATCCTTGCCCCGTCGACTGTGCCATGCTGGCATTCTGGGGTGGTTCGGCCAGGACCCCCGCGTGTTTTCGGTCTTTGCCCGCTGGCGTGCGGGGGCTCGATCCCCGAAGTACATTGGCGGCGTGGTGAAGTTGCCCGGCCGAAACGCAGTTGACGTTGCGAACAACCGCTGGTCTGACGAGGATCCGAAGAGGCGGTTTGGCCTCTTCACGGCCACGCTGCTGGTCACCGCCAGCATGATTGGCACCGGGGTCTTCACCACCGGGGGGCTTCTGCTCTCCCAATTGGGCAGTCCATACGTCGCGCTGCTGGCCTGGATCCTGGGGGGCCTGTTGGCTCTGGCCGGGGCGTTCAGCTACGGGAAACTCGCGTCGGCCATCACCGAGAACGGGGGTGAGTACCGGTTCCTCTCCGACCTCTTTCATCCGGCGGTCGGTTTCGTTGGCGGCTGGCTCTCGCTGATTGTCGGCTTCTCGGCGCCCATCGCGGCCTCGGGGCTCGCCTTCGGGACCTATCTTTCCAGGGTGGTGCCCGCGGTCTCTCCGGTGGGTTCCGGCGTGGTCTTGATCGTGGCGTTCGCGACGTTGCACGCGTTTCGGGTCGTGGTTACGATGCACCTGCACAATCTGTTCACGCTGGCCAAGCTCGCGGTGATGCTGGTGTTTGTGGTCGGGGCGGCGTGGTCACACCGGGGCGCTTTCGAAGCAAACGGCCCGTCGAGTAGCCCGCCGCTGGACGGTCCGAGCCTGGCGGTGGCCTTGGTGTTCGTTTCCTTTGCCTACAGCGGGTGGAACGGCGCCGTGTATCTCTCGGGGGAGATCCGCGATCCGGCGCGCAACGTCCCGCGTTCGTTGGTCTGGGGCACGCTGCTGGTCGTGGCTCTCTACGTCGGTGTCAACGCGGCCTTCCTTCTGGGTGCGCCGACCCAGGCCATCGCGGGCAAGATCGAGGTGGCGCACATCGCGGCCGAATATCTCTTTGGCCGCGGCTCGGGGGTGTTCGTCTCCGCGATCATCGCCCTGTGCCTGGTGTCATCGGTCAGCGCCATGCTGATGGCGGGGCCCCGGGTGTACGAGGCGATGGGGCATGACTATCCCGCTCTCCATTTCCTGGGCCGCCGGAGCCGTCAGGGCGGACCAGTGGTGGCCATTGCCCTTCAGTCGGTGATCGCAGTGGCCATGCTGCTGGCGGCGGCCTTCGACGCACTGCTCATCTACATCGGGTTCACGCTGTCTCTGATGACCATGTTGACCGTTGTCGGGGTCTTCGTGCAGCGAAGGCGAGCTTCTGAACAGGCTGTCAAGGGCACACGCCTCGGGAACCTCGTTGTCCCCGCGGTCTTCATCCTGTTCACCGCCTGGACGGCCGTGTATTCGGTCGTCGAGCGTCCAGTGGAGTCGCTGCTCGGCGTGGGGACCATCATGGTGGGTTTTGGGCTTTACTGGTTGGTCAGGCCCCGAGGCTCTACTCCATCGGGATCACGACCGTCGACGAGCAGCCCACCACCAGGTTGATTCGTGCCCCCTGCTCGGCGCCGGAAACCCGCGCGCAGGCATCCGGGCAGAGGCAAAGGGTCCTCGGATCGGATGGATTGTCGTAGTACCAGGCGGCGCGATCGTCCGGGCAGCGGCTTGAGCCTGGAACCTGTCCGATCAATGTCTGTTCACCGTTCTCCGTCAGGGTCACGTTGACCTTGCCGTAGTCCAGGCTCTCGCCGGGCGGGGGTTCCAACCGCGAGACGTCGTACTCGCAGGGCAGTGGTGCGGACTGCTCGATGATGGCGGACAGGGCGCTGGCGATGGCGTCACCGGAGCCGTCGCCCACGTTCCAGAAATGGCAGCCCGAACCCTGGCTGGCACAATAATCGTCGTGAGCCTGAGCGCCCCCGGCTAGCGCCAGTTGCTCGAGGTTCGAATCGGTGGCCCCCTGCATCCCGATGATGAACGTGCGGATCCCGGTGGATGCCAGGTGGTTGGCGATGAGGCTGCTCAGGCTACTGATGTCCTCCTCACAGCCGTTCGGATCACCGTCCGTCATGAGCACGCCGATCATCTCTCGCCCCTGGGTCACGTTGGCCGACGTGTACTCCGCCATTCCCCGCAGAGCGCCCTCGATGTGCGTTCCGTAGCCACCCTGGAACCCCTCGTCGCTGATGGCTTGGATGATCTCGTGATCGGCCGACAAGGGCAGCTCGGTCAAGGGCACCCTCGGAGTCGAATAGGGCCCCCCGCCGCAGTCGTCGTCGGCCAGCGACATGAACTGAAACGCCAGTCGAGTGTCGACGTTCTGCGGCACGTTGATGAGGTAGTCGGGGAGGGCATAGGTCGCGAAACAGGCCTTGGAGGACACCGGAGGCGAGCCGCCGGGCTGGTAGTCGCAGTCTTCCCCCATGCTCGCGGTGCGATCGAAGATGAAGTAGATGTCCAACGCTCCGCTCAGCGGCTCTTGCTCCTGGGAGAGACCGCTACACGCGCAGATCCCGCCCGTACAAGAAGCACCATCCGTGCAGTTGTCCTCGCTGTCGCAGGGGCTCCCGGTGGTTCCAGGCAGGCACTGGCCCAGCGACTCGTCGCAATAACGACCCAGCGCGCAGTCGCCGTTGTCCTCACAATCATCACCAGCATCGATACAGATCAGCGCGATCGGATGGCACACCTGAGCGTCAGGGCAATCCTCGGACTCGGTGCAGGACACGGCGTCGTTGTCGGCACCGAGGTCGATCGACTCATCGAGGCCACCGGCTCCATTGTTGCCGCCCTTGCCGTTGTCGTCGCCACCGCAGTTGAACAAGGCGCCTAACGTCGCCGCCAGGGCCCAGAGGTTACAGTTCGTGGTTCGTGCCAGATTGGACATGAGATCTCCCCGAGGCTTCCAGTATAGCCGATCCTTTCCGTTCTGGGTGTAGGATGTTCCTTGGCCCGTCCCGTCTGGCAGATTGGGCGAAACGTTGACTGATGCTTTCCCTCAGGGAGAGGCAGCGTGACTAGAACTGGGTGAAGAACTCCCAGGACACATCGGGGATCCAGTTGCTGGAAGTAGAATCGTTGCTTTCGGCCTGATGTCCGCCGTTGAAGGTGCAGATCTTGGTCGGGTGGTTCACGTCACACCCTTCGTAGTCGTAGCAGAGGTGGTCACCATTCTGCCAAGTCGGGATCTCGGCGGCGGTGCAGTTGTTGTCCTCCGCCTTCTCTTCGGCGAGGAACTTGGCGCCGTCCGTGCTGCTACCCTGACGGATCCAGGGACAGGTGGTGTCACCCATCCCCGTCGTCTGCATCCAGGCGATTGGTTCGCGGGTCTTCTGGGGTAGCCAGATGTTGTAGTTGGCGGGCGCGATCCCCACGGCGGCGCGGATGTCCTTCTGATGATTGGTCGATAGCGAGTAGGTGATCATCCCACCAAAACTGAAACCGGTGGCAAAGACGCGGGATGTGTCGAAACACAGATTCTCTTTCGCGAAGGCCAACAGGTCATCGAACAGGGCGTGGTCCTTTTCCTGCCAGGTTTGCCCGTCAGAGCTGGGCGCGATGAAGATGGCGGGCTCACCCTCGGCCTGTGCGATCGTCTTCAGGCCGTAGAAATTGTTGTTCACCATGTCCTGGTAGCGGGAGCCGATCCAGTGGGAGATGTAGAACAAGCGGTACGGCTTGTTCTCGTCGTAGTTGGCCGGGATGTCGAGGTAGTAGACCCGGTCCTGGTTCGTGCTGTTGATCCGGCTCTCGCCGGTCGACAGGGTCGTCGGCGTACCGCAGGCATCGCTCGGAACTGGAGCATTGCCGATCGGGTAGTTGCCCGGTTCGCCGTCGGTCGAGGTTCCCCCGTTGGGTTGCCCACCGTTGGCGCCCCCGGTGCCACTCCCGCCCGCACTGGCCCCCCCAACGCTCGGCGCTCCACCAGTCCCGGGAGCACCCCCTTGTCCCGTGGTTGGGGTGCATACCCAGCGTGAGGTGCCCGCGTTGCATTCACAGGTACGGTTGCTGCGCACACAGGTCGTGGTGTCCACGGCGGGATTGCAGGCGTCGTCCGTGTCGACGCCGCTGACGCAAGTGCTTTCGCCGCTTCCACCAGCACCAACAGGGCCACCGCCATTGCCCGAGCCGCCCACGCCCTGTCCACCCGTGGAGCTACCCCCGAGCGTCGTTCCACCCCCTGTGGCGGTCGCACCGCCCGCTCCCGTCCCGCCGGAGAAAGACGCGCCTCCGATTGCGACGCCGCCACCAGCCCCCGCGACGTCAGTCTGCTTGATGTCTTCTCCGTCGGAGCAAGCTGCCAAAAGGAACGCCGTGAGAACCAACGAGTGCTCGAAACGTCGTAGCTGGGCCATCTGCCGTCACCTCTGGTAGCCGCCACAATCGGGGCTGTCGCAGCCCCGCGCAACGGTTTAGCGTGGCAGGATGGGGGTGTCTGGAGAAGGGAAGCTCCTTCTCCCCCTCACCAGTACTTTTCCGCCCTGGAGGGAAACGTACGCGTCGCCACCACGACGAACCGATGCCCTGCGCCTCGGGACGTGCGGCGTGTCGGGCGAGCCGTCTGAGTCGGGAGGGTCGTCCTGAGGCGTCCAGCTGGGCCCGAGTTGAACTAGATTCTGTCCATGCCCATCGCGAGCATCGATGCGACCACCAACCAGCTCATCCGCGAGTACTAGGCGGACTCCCCCGCGGAGATCGAGGGTGCCCTGCAGGCGGCCACCGAGGCCTTCGAGAGCTGGAGCCGCAAATCGAGCTCCGACCGCGCGACGGTGCTCAGGGGCGCTGCCGAAATACTGGACGCTGAGGTGGAGACGGCTGCACTCTTGATGACGCGTGAGATGGGCAAGCCCATCCGCTCGGCTCGGGAGGAGGTCAGCAAGTGCGCGACGGCTTGTCGTTATTACGCCGAGCATGCCCAAGAAATGCTGGCAGGTGAGGGGGTGGATGGGGCTGACCACCGCGTCGAGTTCGAGCCGCTTGGACCGATCCTGGCGGTGATGCCCTGGAACTTCCCGCTCTGGCAGGTCATTCGCTTCGCGGCGCCTGCCCTGGTGGCCGGCAACGTCGGCCTCCTGAAACACGCCTCCAACGTCCCCGGTTGTGCCCGTTATCTCGAAGAGCTCTGGTGTCGCGCTGGGGCGATTCGGGGGGTCTTTCGGACGTTGCTGGTCGAGTCTCACCGAATCCAGGCGCTCATCGCGGACCGGCGAGTGGCGGCGGTGACGTTGACGGGTAGCGATGGAGCGGGCCGCTCGGTGGCGGCCGCCGCGGGGGCGAGCATCAAGCCCTGCGTCCTGGAGCTGGGTGGGAGCGATCCCTTCATCGTGTTGCCGAGCGCCAATCTGGACCGTGCCATCGCGGCGGCGGTGCGTGCTCGCACCATCAACAACGGTCAGTCGTGCATCGCCGCCAAGCGCTTCATCGTCACCGAGCCGGTCTACGATGCTTTCCTCGAAGGCTTCGTGGCTGGAATGCAAGGGCTGCGCATGGGTGATCCCAAGCTCGAGACCACCGAGCTTGGGCCGCTGGCGACGCCAGCCATTCGCGCCGAAGTGGCCGGGCAGGTGCGGCGGCTGGTCGAGGGGGGAGCGCGACTGGTGTTGGGGGGCGTGGTGCCACAGGGACCGGGCAACTTCTATCCCGCCACCGTGCTCGACGGCTTCGATCCCGCTCTCCCCGTTGCCGGCGAGGAGATCTTTGGGCCGGTGGCGCTGGTATTGCGCGCCAGGGCTCCGGCGCACGCCCTCCAACTCGCCAACGACACCGAGTTTGGCCTGGGCGCGAGCGTGTGGACGTCGGATCGGCAGGAGGCGGAGCGATTCGAAAGAGAGCTCCGTGCCGGGAGCGTGTTCGTCAACTCGATGGTCATCTCCGACCCGAGGTTCCCCTTCGGTGGGGTGAAGGCGTCGGGATACGGTCGCGAGCTCGGGGAGTACGGCCTGCGTGAGTTCGTCAACGTAAAGACCGTGCGCCGTTGGTTCGATGGATGAGGGAGGAGCGATATCATGCGAACACCGACCAAGAGGTCACCCTGTGGTCTTTCTGCGCGAGGCATCGCTGGCACGTACGCGGTCCTGCTCGGAATGAACATGCCGCAAGACCGCTGCAAGAGTCTGCGCGGGTTTGCAGTCCACCGTACCGATCACACGGAGAACGAGGCCTACTGGCTCCAAGGGATGAAGGTCTTCCCTTCGGCGAATCCCCACCTGGCTCGCGGGGCCAAGGTGTCCACCTTTTATCACCCGATTCAGGATTTCAGCTGGGCGGACTATTCCGCGAAGCCGGGCCATGAATACACCTATCGGATCCTGGCGCGGGGCGGTCCTGTGCAGAGGCTCGAAACCTGGGGCGAGGTCGTCCTGGACGTGACCACGGAATCACCCGAGGGTGGGGACCACGACGTCCATTTCAATCGCGGTGTGGGTGCCTCCCAGGAATACGCGCGCCGATTCGGAAACCGCAAACCAGGCGCCGAGGGTGGAGATGACGATCCGGCCTGGGAGTGGCTCTCGCGTGGCAATTTCGAGGCCATCCGGGATTTCATTGGCCGGGCGAAGAACCGCAACTTCGGCTTGCGCGTGGGCGCCTACGAACTGCACGCCCCGGGGGTTCTGGCGGCGCTCAAGGAGGCGATCGACCGCGGCGCTGACGTCCGGATCCTGTACGACGCCGATGCGAAGAGCCCTGGGCCGCAGAACGAAAAGGCTCTGAAGAAGGCTCGCATCCCCCAGAACGTCATCACGGCTCGAAAGACCAGCGCCATTTCCCACAACAAGATGATCATCTTGCTCCACAGGAACGCACCGGTCGCGGTCCTGGGTGGTTCCACGAGCTTCTCGAAAAGCGGCATCTTCGGTCATTCCAACGTGGTCCACGTGGTGGAGGATCCCCGTGTCGCGGCGGAATACCTCGAGTACTGGGAGCTCCTGTCCGGTAACCCCAAGCCCAAAGAGCTCAAGGCGGATCTCGACCAGGTGACGCTGCCCAGGTTGCCTCCACCCAAGGGGACGAGCGTGATCTTCAGCCCCCGACCCCAGGCCGACGCCCTCGACTACTACGCCGAGCTGGCCGGCAAGGCCAAGGACGCCCTGTTTATGACGTTCGCCTTCGGAATGAACGACGCCTTCAAGCCCGTCTTCGACCAAGGGAAGGCCCGGCTGCGCTACGCGCTGTTCGAGAAGCTCCTGGGCCCCGGGGTGAAGGCCGAGAACAAGAAGGCTGCCTACCAGGAGATGAAACGGCTCCGCTACAAGGTCGGGAACCGGTTCGCCGTCGGGGCCCACATCGCGGACGACGCCTTGAGCGGCTGGCTCCAGGAGGAGCTGACCGGGCTGAGCCGCAACGTGAATTACGTGCACACCAAGTACATGCTCATCGATCCGCTGAGCCTAAACCCAACCGTGGTGACTGGCTCCGCCAACTTCAGTGTCGCCTCCAGCACTGCCAACGACGAGAACATGCTGGTCATCCGGGGAAACACCCGGGTGGCGGACATCTACCTCGGCGAGTTCCTCCGACTGTGGCACCATTTCGCCTTCCGCGAATGGGC
>CAZYKT010000071.1:0-5473 GCA_964648165.1 uncultured Polyangiaceae bacterium
GGCGAGGCCGGTGGGGAGCCGACGGCTGGCAACACCTCCATAGCTGGTGGTGGTGGCGTCGCAGGAACGGTCGAGGCCGGTACCAATCGCCCGGTGGGGATTGGACGCGCCGACGCGGGCGCGGCGGGTGTCGCGGGCGGCGATGCCATCCCGGAAGGTCCCGATCTGGACGCCGGTTCGCGCGCGGCAGCTCGCGCCATCCAGGAGGCGGACATCATCCAGGTCAGAAATGATCGGTTGTATGCCCTGTCCGAGGTGGGCGGCCTGTCCATCATCGACGTCGGGACGCAGGACCAGCTCTCCATGCTGGGTCGCTACCGCACCGATGCCAAGCCCTTCGAGATGTTCATCCGCGGCGAGACGGTCTTTGCCCTGTTCAACGACGCGGTGGCCTGGGACGAGAACGAGCTACCGGTGGGGACCACCTCGCGGGTGATCGTGCTCAACGTGGCCGATCCCGCCAGCGTGACCGAGATCAGCAGCTTCAATCTGCCTGGGCAAATCAGCGATTCCCGCATCGTTGGGGACATCCTGTACGTGGGCTCCTACAAGAGCGTTGGTTGTTACTACTGTGAGACATCAGAGGTTCCCGTCACCACCATCCTGAGCATGAACATCTCCGATCCGGAGAATGTGACCGAGGTGGACCGGCTCAATTACGAGGAGACCTCCGGTGACATGTCGGCGGAGCGGCTGACCATCACGGCCAATGATCAGCGGATGTTCGTCTCCAGTGTCCAGGAACAGCGAGAGGTCTCGACTATCCAGGTCATCGACATCTCCGATCCGGCTGGCGATCTGGTGCAAGGGGCCACGGTCGACGTCCAGGGAGCCATCTTCAGCCGTTGGCAGATGGACGAGTACATGGGGATCTTGCGGGTCATCAGTCAGCCCCCGAGCTGGGATACCTCGATCAAACCGATGGTCGAAACGTTCGAGATCAATAGCTCCAGCGACATCACCAAGCTGGGTGAGCTGGAGCTGACCGCGGTACCGGAACGGGAGGAGCTGCGTAGCGTTCGGTTCGACGGACCGACGGCCTACGCGGTGACCTTCTTGAACACGGATCCGATGTACACCATCGACTTGAGCGATCCGGCCAATCCTACCCAGCCCGGCGCCCTGGAGATGCCCGGTTGGCTCTTCTACATGGAGCCCCTGGAGAACATAGCGGGCCGCATGCTGGCGCTTGGGTTCGACAATACCTCCGAGGTCGGTGCTTTGAACGTCTCGCTCATCAACACCGAGGACATCGCCGCCCCCACGCTCGTGGAACGGGTCGAGTTCGGTGGCGAATGGAGCGCCTCGGTGGCCGAGGATCAGGACCGCATCCACAAGCTGTTCAACGTGCTCGAGGATCTGCACATGGTGTTGGTCCCCTACAGCGGGTGGACCGGGGAAAGTGACGGCTGCGGTAGCTACGGCAACGGGATCCAGATCATGAGCTACGACACCGATGATCTGACCCTGAACGGCATCGCCAAGGCCAATGGCACGGCGCGACGAGCCTTCATCTACGACGAGCGGCTCTTCAGCGTGTCCACCGATTACGTTCAGACCTTCAACATGGATGATCTGGACAACCCGACCCAGACCGCCTCGTTGGGCTTGGCCATGCGCGTGCACCGCACGGTTCCGGTGGGAGACAAGGTCCTGCGGATCCGTTCGGAGCGCGAGACCCGCGTGGCGAGCGCCGACTTGGTCCCGCTGGCCTCTGCGGAGCAACCGAGCCAGGGTGAGTCCCTGGATCTGGTCAAGGCCCTGTTGCCGGACACGACCAATAGCGACTGCTACTACTACGACGACTCGCCCTATCGGAACTCTCCCGCCTTCGTGTTCGGGACCCAGGTGGCGCTCGTCATCCCCCACTATGGCCCCTCCGGGCAGGTGGGTGACGTCCTGGTGATCGACACCGCCGGGGATACCCCCACGGTGACCGCCACGGTTCGGCTACCTGCCGTGCCCGCGACCTCGGATCTGGGCGAGTCTGCCGTGAAGCTTGGCAACCTGTTGATCATCCAGGCCAACGCCTCCACCTCCTGGGATACGACCACGGCCGAGCCCAGCCTGATGGCGGTCGATTTCACCGATCCGGCCAATCCCGAGCTGCTCGACAGCCTGGACCGGCCCGAAGCCTGGGGCGTGACCGGGCTCTCCGCCAGTGGAACCTCGACCAGCAGCGGCTACTTCCTCTCCGATGACGAGGTGGGGGTGCGCTACTTCCTGGACCAGGTGAGCTGGGCCAGCGACGGAACCGCGACGCCCATGGAGGCACTCGAGCTCCCGGGGTTGCTCCTGGGTGCGTTGGGTGACCGGCACGTTGTCGTCGATTTCGCCTGGGAGAATGTCGACGCGGACGACAGCTATGAGTGTGAGCAGCGTGGCGGCGAGTTCACCTGGGGCGACGGCGAGGACGTGGAAAGTTCCTGCTGGGTCGCTCACCGCCGTCTGAACCTGGTCGATACCAGCGTCACGCCGGCCACGGTCCTGTCCAGCACCGGCGAGATCGACACCTCCCTGCGCCTGGCAGCCGTCCACAGCAGCGAAACTCGCTACTTCCTTCCGGCCGTCGCCTACGAGAGTTCCCAGACCCGGGAGCGGGTCGTGGTGGCTGGTGTGGACGGTGACGGCAACCTGCAGCAGCGCGTCGTGGCTCTAGCCAGGACCCCGGTCTCCTCGACCGCGGTGGGCGACAAGCTGTACCTCATCAATGGTCCGGCGCTGGGCGTGGTGGACGCCACCAACGTGACCGAGCCGCATTACGTTCGCTTGGCCGCCCTGGATGCCGATACCGGGATGCATCTGGCCATCTCCGGCAACACCGCGCTCATCTCTCTGGGTGATGCCGGCGTCCAGGCTGTCACGCTGCCCTGATGTGATCCTCGGTTGATTGGAGTATCGATATGTCGAAGCGAAGCTGCGTTTCTGGTGGATTGGTGCAGGCTGGGCTTGGCCTGGCGCTCCTGGTGGGCACGCTTGCCGCGTGTAAGCTCCCCGGGACCTCCGACGAAGACAAGCCCGACACGGCGGCCAGCGCGGCGGTACCGGTGACGGCCATCACCGTTGCCATTCCCAACTTCGACAAGCTGGCGGCGTCAGCGGACGCGGGGGTCGCGCCGCCAGCAGCCTCCGAGGTGCAACCAGGATCAGAAGCTGCGACCGGCAAGCCCGGCACCGCTTCCAACGCACCGGCTGGTTCCGCCGCTCTCGCACAGGGGGCGGCGGCCTCGGCCGCAGCAGTGAGCAGCACGCGCCCACCGGCCTCGGCCGCGGCAGTGAGTAGCACGCGTCCACCCGCTTCCGCCGCCGCCAGCGCGACGAGACCCCCGGCTTCGGCCGCTGCCACCACGACGCGGCCGCCCACCGCCGCGACCACGACGCGCCCACCCACGGCCGCTACTACGACGCGCCCACCCACGGCCGCTACTACGACGCGGCCGCCCACGGCTGCCACCACGACGCGGCCACCAGCCGCCACCACGACGCGGCCACCAGCTGCCAGCGCAGCTCCAGCGGCCAGCACGACGACCAGGCCCCCCAAGCGCCCGGGGCTCTTGAGCCCGAACCTGACTGGAAGCGGTCGAGCGGCAACGACGGACACGCAGAGCGGGCGACGCTCCACCACCGCACCGACCCGGCAGTAGAAGGAGCCCCGTATGATCCAGAATTCCCGCGCAAGCGCCCTTGGTTGGTTGCTGTCGGCGCTGCTGGCGCTCGCCTGCACCGTCGAGAACGTGGATGACGACGACAACTCGGACGTGGCTGGCTCCGCCGGTGAAGCGGGTCAGGGCGAACAAGCTGGCGGAGGCGGGGCCGCGGGCAACGCCGGTGAGGCGGGCAACGCTGGTGAAGGGGGTGCCCAGGCCGGTGCCACCGGAGAAGGCGGAGCCGAGGCTGGGACCGCGGGACGACCGGGCGCCTCCGGCGAGGCTGGGCAAGGTGGCGCCGAAGCGGGAGCTCCCGCTCAGGGTGGCGTTGCCGAAGCCGGCAGTGCCGGCCAGGCGGGAGCCATGCCCTGCGGGGAGGTCACCGCGGACGGTTCCTGTGACGGTACCGATCTTATCTACTGTGAGGACGAAGAGCTCAAGCGCCTGGACTGCGCGGCGGTGGGTGCGAACTGCACGGTGGATGGTGGGCGTGCGGACTGCCGGGAGCTGGAACGGGCCGAGGCCTGCGGGGATATCACCCATCTTGGCATCTGCGACGAGAACCGGATCCGCTACTGCTATTTCGCCAGCGATGACCCCGACGCGACAGCGGAGGATTTGGCCAACCCAACCGGCGTCATCCGGGAGATCAACTGCGCCGCCTACGGGCGCCTGTGTGACCCGGATGCGGCCGACGATGGCGGCGCCCTGTGCATCTCGTACGGCACCTGCCCGTCCGGCAATGACGAGAACGGCAACTGCGACGGAAACACCCTGCGCTTCTGCGAAAACGGGGATCTTTTCACGTTCGACTGTGGGTTGGACGAGTGTCGCGTGGTCGGTGAGATTGCCGACTGTTTCATGGCCGCCATCCCCTCGGGATGCGACGAAGAGACGCCCGAGGGGCGCTGCGATGATGACGAGGCGGTGCGTTGCCTGGGCAATACCATCACCCGTGAGGACTGCGCCGCCATCGGGCTGTCCTGCACAACGGCCGACGGCCTGGCGCGCTGCAGAGCACAGGATTGCCCCACCACCTGCCCCACCGGCTATTCCTGTACCGCGGGGCGGTGCGCACCGACGACCGCGCCGGACCGTGAGTGGACGGTGGCGGTGTACATCGTGGGCGACAACAACCTGGCCGATGCCGCCTTCGGTGATCTGAACGAGATGGAGACGGTCGGTTCCTCCGATGACGTCCAGGTGGTGACCGAGCTGGAGTTCTCGACCCAGTTCTCGGCACTGCCCGCCGAAGAGTACCGTACCGGCACCTATCGCATGGTCGTGACACAGGATTCCGACACGACCACGGTCGGTAGCCTGAGCGAGGCGGAGAATCTGGGCAATCTGGACATGAGTGCTCCGGCCACGCTGGCCGCTTTCACTCGCTGGGCCGCCGAGACCTATCCGGCCAAGCACTTCGCCCTGGTGATGTGGAACCACGGCGTCGGCTATCTAGGTGGCTTCGTCGACTCGGGCACGACCGACGCGCTGATGAGCTTGGACGAGATCGTGGCCGGAGTCCGTGACTCCGGGGTGCATCCGGATATCCTGGCCTTCGATGCTTGCCTGATGGGCATGCACGAGGTGGCCATGGCCGCGCGTGGCGTGGCGGATCTGCTGGTGGCCTCCGAAGAGATCGAACCGGGCAACGGCTATCCCTACGACGCCATCCTGGCGCATCTGGACGAGACCCCCACCTCGACTCCGACCGAGCTGGCTACCGCCATCGTTGACGAGTACGCCGACTGGTTCAGCGAGGGGCTCAAGGCGCGTTCCGTGACCCAGGCCGTCATCGATCTGTCCAAGATCGAATCGGTCAACGA
>CAZYKT010000071.1:5573-12348 GCA_964648165.1 uncultured Polyangiaceae bacterium
AATGGCTGGCTCTCGGGTGACTCCTACGACACCGGTACACCTCGGGAATCCTACGAGCTGATGCCCGAGCACGAGTCGGGGACGTATATCATCCTGGTCCATTTCTACGACGGACCCGAGGGTGAGCAGGCCTTCCCGCGGCTCCAGATATTCCGACCCGATCTGCCGGGGGGAAGTCGGACCTACGTGCGGGGTCGAGTCGAGAATCGCCAAATGGTCGAAGTCCCCATGGACAACATCACGCCGCTGACCGCCGTGATCGACGACACCAACTTCCAACAGGTGACGAACCTCGAGTTCTCCAACATCTGGTACGCCGCCACGGTGGAGGTCGAGTGATGTCACGGTTTTCGTCTCTGGCCGTGCTGGGTCTGCTCCTGATTGGCTGCAAGAGCTCGGCCACCAGTGAGGGGGGTGAACCTCCCGCGACGGCTGCCACGGCGCCCAGTCCCGCGCCCGCTTCCTCCATTCCCGCCCCCATGCCGGAGCAGACGCCGGCCCAGCCCAAGCCCGTGGCCCTCGATGTGGCCGCGACGCAGAAGGTCCCGGCGGGGACGGCCATCGAGGTCGTGGGCCTGTATCTCGGCTGGAGTGGTCCGTGTAAGGGAGAGCCGCCCACCCGTTCTGCCTGGCAGATCGCGGATGCCGCCCAGGTCGGAGCACCCTGTCTTTACGTGGACGGCCCCATGGTGCCCGGTGTGGCGCCCAATTCCCCGCCGCCTGGCCTCAAGGTTCGGGTGAAGGGCGTGGTGCGCGGCGAAGGTGCAGCGGGTTACTTGGAGGCCAAGGAGATCACCAAGGAATGACGTTCCGGGCTTGGGCGATTGCCGGTTCGATCCTGGCGCTGGCCGTGCTGGGAGCATCCATCCTGACGATGGGTGGTAACGGCCATCGGCCAGTTCGGAATCGTGCCGCCTCCGGTGAAGAGGTGGAGCGCACCTCGCAGGCCTTGGATGCGCCAAGGATCTATGCGGGAGGGGAGCGCGCGACGCCGCGAGCCGAGGCCGGCAAGCCCAAGCGGACCTCCTTGGTCCGAGGCCAGCTCTCCGAGTTCGATCAGAGTCCCGCTGCGCGCCAGGCCAGGGACCGCGCCGGCACTGCCAGAGCCCTCGAGGCTCGACTGGAGCGCCGCATCGAACAACTGGAGGCAAAGGCGGAAACCCTACAGGGCAAAGAGAAGGACGCCCTGGAGCGCGATCTCAGGATATTACGCGCCAATCTGCGAGCGCGTCAGCTCCGAGAGGGTGCATCAACGAGCGAACCAAGTCGGCCGCTCGCTCAGCGAAGGTAAACCAGATTGCTGCGGCAGTTGCCGCCCAAGAATCAGGAGGAGAACGTGGCTTTGTCGAAGACTCTGCATATTTTGGAAGGGTTGCTGCTCTCGTCGTGTCTGGTCGTGGCGTGCACGGTGAAAGACAGCGAGGACGACTGCAACTGCTGCAACGACGAGTGCGAACCGTGCGGCGAGGGCGGCAGTGAAGTGGCCGGAGCTCCTGGTGAAGGCGGCGAGCAGGCCGAGGGGGGCTCTCCCTCCGAGGGCGGCGTGGCCGGCGAACCCGGTGAGGGCGGCGCTCCGCCCGCCCAGGGTGGTGCCGAGGATGGCGGCGCTGGCGCTCCTCCCGCCGAGGGTGGTGCAGCTCCCGCCGAGGGTGGCGCTCCTCCCGCCGAGGGTGGCGCTCCTCCCGCCGAGGGTGGTGCTCCTCCCGCCGAGGGTGGTGCTCCTCCCGCCGAGGGCGGCTCGGGTGGAGCGGGTCCGATCGGTCCGACGTTGGCCTGTGAATACACTGGCGAGGCGTCCCCCACCGACTCGAACTGGGACAAGCTGGCGAGTTCCACGTACGAGAGTGACGAAACGGTCGCCATCGAGGACGGTGTTCTGCACCTGACCGACGCCTCCTCCGTCAGCGGGACCCGCCTGATGTGGGGACGTGACTGCTTCGACACCTTCGAGGTCGGCACGACGTACATCGTCGAGTACACCGTCCGCGCCGTGGAGGCCTCCGACTACGCCGGGTTCCTCCTCGGATTCGGGACCTCCACCAACGCCGTCGATCTGACCGTCATGCCCGACGGACTGATGATCAACGGTGAGACCGGCTGCGATTCGCAGACCATCGACGCGACGCTGGACGACGCCATGCACGTCATCCGAATCACGCTCAGCCCCACCTCGGCTGGCGACGACGACATTAGCATCAGCCTGGATGGCACCGAGATCGCCACCGGCGTGCAGCCCTGCCCGGAGACCGCCAACGAAATTACCTTCGGCCTCGGTTCGGCCTCGGCCACCGGTGAGGGCTACGTCGACCAGATCCAGGCCTGGAAGGAGTGAGTCGGCGGGTCGAGCTGACCTGGCCCGAGCTGGTTCTGCACGTCCTGGCCCATCTGGAGGCGACGGCTGAACTGCCGAGCAGCGTGTACAGTGAATGTTACGTGCGCGCTGCTCGGCAACGGCTCGGCCCCGTTTCGGAGCGGGAGCTGGGTCGGGATCTTGCTTTGCTCGTGGCGCAACTCAATCGCCACGCCGAGCTCGCCCAGGTCCAGCTATTGACCCGTCTGCACCCGACGCTGGCCGATGCGCGGAACAACGCCCATCGGGAGCTCTGTTCGCTGGGCGACGCCAGTAACACGAACCTAGAAATTCGTGACACGCTGCTTGCCACCGTTCCGATCCAAGCCGAGCTGTTGCGCTGCTCAGCGTTGTTGGAGGCCGAGATCTTCGAGCGCTGGCCCTTGCCCGACCAGGACGCCTTCCGTAGAGCGCTACAGGCGCCGCTTTCGGGCCTTTGGTCAGTGGCGCCGCAACTACGGTGCCTGTCCGTGTACGGTCTACGCGTGCTGGGACGGCGCGGACGAGCCTTCCCCGACGGCATCTGGGTGGGGATCCCCGACGAACCCGAGGGGCCCTCAGTCAATCATGTCACATGGCAGGCGGCGCACGAGGCCACGGTTCTAGAGGTGTCGGTTCGTGCGCGCACCGAACGATGGCAGCTCGGCGAACGTCAGGTGGAGCATTTGGCGGTGGTCCTGATGGAGCGCCGCGCGCGCGCCCAGGGGATGACCGAGGGGCACGGCGCTTGGCTGTCGGCCATGCAGCCCGGGGCCCGAGCTTGGGCGGACGCGGCAGCGCTAACCGACGCCGAGCGGACCCTGCTGGCGTGCTTCGGGGACGGTTCGGATCAGGGGTGACCAGAGCGCGGATAGCTCCCGCTGCCGGGCCCGGGCCGCCGCCGACCAGCTGTCCCGGTTTTCCTTGATGGTGGCCAGGAACTTTTTGCGCGCCGGACCCTGGTAGGCGAAACGCTCCGACAGAGCCTGCAGGCGCGGAGCGAACAACTCGAACCCGATGTCCATAGTGCGCTCGTATCCGAGCTCGCCGCTCGGGTCGTTCCACTCGGAAAGGAAGTCCTGATCGCCATCGTGCCACCACTCGGGTCGACGCGGAACGAAACCGGTTCGTGCCTGCCACGCGGAGAGGTTTTCCGCGATCCCCGAGCCCGGATAGAGCCGAAACCGATCGACGCCGAAAAAACCGACCGACGGCGCCGCTCCCAGAAAGAGCCGGTCCAGGTAACGCGCGGTCCGCCTGAGGCTCCCCTCCGTCTCTCCCGGGAGGCCGACGATCAGGTTGGCTCCGAAGGGGACGTGGAACTCGCGGGCCCAATCCGCAAGCTCGAAGAGCCGGTCGAGGAAGCGCTCCGGAGCTCCTCGGAGCTTGCCGGTCGAGCCCAACAGGGCCGGATCCCCCGATTCGACGCCGAATCCGGGCGCCACATTGGCTCTGGACATCAGTTCGAAGTCCTCACGCTCCAGTTGATCGGCTCGGGTCAACAGCCAGATCTTGTCCACCGCCAAGGGGCGCTGCGCCAGACGCCCCAACAAGTCCCTACGCCAGCCTCGATCCAAGCCGAACACGGCATCCACGATGCGCAGCGTCTTATCATGCAGATCCAAGAACGAAGCCAACCGCTCGAGCTGTTCGATGGCTTCGTCAACCGACAGGGCGCGCCAGGAAACCTGGCGCTTGCTCTGCTCCATGCAGAAGGAGCAGCCATAGGGACAACCTCGAGATAGATAGAGCTCCACGCGGCTCATGGTGCGTTGGAAGACGTCGCGGTAACGCTCCAGCAACCAGAATGGGGTCGGTAGAGTGGAACTCGGTTCGGTGGCACAGCCCCACACAATGGGCTTTTTGGGCCCTTGACCGGTCTGCCGCAGGCGCACGAGCTCCACCAGGGCCTTTTCTGCTTCACCCACCACCACGTACTGAAATGGGCTATCTGGCCGCAGTAGATCAGCGGGACGTGCACTCGGGTGATATCCCCCGGTGACGAACCAGGCGTCCTTGGCCAAGGGACGTAGCCACGCCGCCAAGGCCATCACCTTCAGATAGTCGTAGGACGAGTAACAGGAGATCCCCACCACGTCGTAGGCTTGCTGCTGGAATGCCTGCGGCGAGAAGCCCCCCTGGGCGCGCTCCGCATCCAGATCGTAGATCGTGACCTCGGCCAAGTCCGAGGCCTGTACGACCGAGGCCAGGCTCAACAACTGCGGCGTACCGAAGTTGCCTTCGGAGCCGAAGACTCCGCCGGGCCAGATCAACGCCACCCGCGGGCGTCGGGTCACGACGGTTGGCCCGGAGTCCTCGGGGATTGACCGGACTCTGAGCTGCATTCACCGGCGCTGCTTTCCCCTGGTGGCTCCTGCCGGAAGGGGATTGACAAGCAGATGTTCATCCCCGCGCTGCCCGCCGCGCTAGCCTGTTGGGATCCTGCCGAGCCGGCCTCACCGGCCAGCGGCGGTTGCAGGCACATGGTCATGCCGCCCTGGTCGAGCTCTCCAGCGATGGCGATGTCGAGACATGGCGTCATCCCGCCGCTGCCTCCCGGATAGGGCATCATTCCACCCATCGCGCCACCCATCGGTGCCTGCAGGCACACACGCATCCCGCCCCATCCCACCGAGCCCCCCGCGCCCAGACACACGCGCATGCCACCCATCGGTGGCTGCAGGCAGGGGACCATCCCCGCCGAGCCCCCCGGCGCGATACTGAGGCACGGCCCCAATCCGCCGCTGTCGTAGCCTCCGGACGGCGGCTGCAGGCACATCCCCATCCCGGCCACACCGGCCTCGCCTCCCCCCTGGTTGTCCCTCTCCGAATCCATGTCGCCACCGCAGGCGTGCACGGCGACGCCGGTCGCGGCCATTGCCAGAGCTACGTATCGAGCCCGACGTGCCAGAATGACTCGGCGCGCCTCGGCGGCCTCCAGGGCCTCTTCCGATTGGGTGTCGTTGGGTGGGCTCGAGTCACGGGGTGTTTTCATGGACAATCTCCAACCGGATCTTGGGTGTAGACGCTGGGGATTCATCGCCAAAGTATCGCTGCACCAAGGGATCGAGGGCCCGCCTCGCCGAGTGGCCCCCGGTGCTGCTGGTCGCACCGCATCCGCCCAGGCAGCTCGCTGCTGCGCCGCATCCGGCACAGAAGGCGGGCAACTCGGTGCGATAGCCGACAACCTCTGGGGAGGTGGGGACGCAAGCAACGTCCCAATCCGGATCCAGGACGTCACGTCCCTGACCCAGACGCCCCTGATGCAGCGTGCACAACCGAAGCCTGCCATCCGGGCCCAGCGCCAGCTCCTGACCAGGACTGCCAATCGCACACTGCCCGAAGCAGATGGGGGAGAAGTCGCGTACGTCCATCAGACAGGCGGGAATGGGCACCGTGCAATGGATGGCCACACCGTCCTTGGCGAAGGGCTGAGCCTCGGAAAAGGCCGTCTGTAGATCCTGACGACGCGGGAGGAACTCAGAGACCCGAGCAAGGGAGAGACCGGCCGGGCTGAAGCGACTCAGAGCGATGGTCCGGACCCCAAGCTCTTGCCAGAGTCGACACAACTCCCCCACCTGGTGGGCGTTCTTCCGGGTCAGGACCACGCAGCCGGTGACGTTGAGCCCGGTTTCCAACAGGATCGAAACCCCCCGCAACACATCGGCGTAGGAGTCTCGCCCCACATGGATCCGATGCAAGGCGGGGGTCGGACCATTGAGCGTCACCTGTACCGAGGCAACGCCACACATCGCCAACTGCCCTGCTAGCTCCTTGGTGACGAGCGTGCCGTTGCTGATCAGCTGCCGGGGTACGCCCTGCTCCTTCAGGTAGTGCAGCAAGGGAAACAGGGATGGATGCAGCAGCGGCTCACCGCCGGTGACGGTGACCTGGGAGACGGTCCATGCGGAAAGCAGCCGAGACACCTGCGCTAGCAAGAGCTCGGGCGCGGGGGCTTCATCGTCGCTTTTTGACGCGCGATACGGGTTGTAGCAGTAGGCGCAAGCCTGGTTACAGCCATAGCCCAGCTCCACCGCCAGGGACGTTCTGGGGTGTTCGGGGTTGGACTGTGCTTGTTGGGAAACCGCCACCTTGCTCCGAAGAACCGCTGCCGTGCCGACCCGGTCCGAGAATCACTGCACACCAAAGTGTACCAGCCGTCCGGAGCTACGCCAAACCAGGGAAGCCACAGCGCAGCCGTGATCGACGGTCGTTGGGCCGAGTCATGGTTACCGGCGGTTGGTGCCGGATGTTCTGGTTGGTTCGGCGCAGCCAAGCGATTCGTCCTTGGCGTCGAACCAGGCGAGGTGAACACGGCGTGCAGCCGTGGGTGGTTGGTTGGGTTAGGCTTTCGAGGATGAGGCGAACGTCATGCCCGGCGATGCTTCTGCTCGTCTTCGTCACGGCGTGCGGACCGCGGACGGACGATCCCAGGCTACCCGAGCC
>CAZYKT010000071.1:12448-26428 GCA_964648165.1 uncultured Polyangiaceae bacterium
ACGGCAGTCCCTCCGGGTACTTCTGTATGTTCTACACCCTGGCCCGGGTGCCCACCTGTGGCGAGAATGACGCGCGAACCATCTCCGCGTACCGATTCCTTGGCCAGGGCGCACCGGACTGCGTTACCGATGCAACGCTTCATTTCACCCCCCTGCGTGAACCTCATCGACCTTCGCCGGACCACCGCGGTGTGGCTGCACTGGAGAGCGACGGTGCTGCCTTCCGATTCATCGAGATCGACGACTACGTGATATCCCTGACCGGCTGCGACCCCTTGCCGCCGCAGAGCGAGAAGGACATCCTGGCCTGGGCCGAGCGGCTCCGATCGAGACTCGCTGCGGCCGCGGATGAGCCGTAGACAGGTCGTCGCGGCCCCTCGCTGTTCGCCCGCGCCTCGACGTGACTGCGCCGGACCAACCAAAGGACCCGTACCGCCCGGCCAGACCATCGAGCCGGGACGGACCGAACCGGGCCCGGGCAGCGGGAATCGATCCCCGAACCGGTTTTGATGGCAAGTCCCAGCCGGTGCTGACAATAGCCAAAGACGACCATAATGCCGACCTCCGTAGGGCAAAACCATGCTGGTTTTGGCCGTTGAAGGACTGATGGCGACTCTCCGAACCGCTCTTGCCCCGCGCACTCTCTTTCGAGGCACCGTGGAGCGCACCTCGAACCCCATTGTCCTGCTCCTGCTCACGGCGGCTGCCTGTGGCGGTACCTTGGACGCGGGCTGGGACGAACCGAGGGGACCACTCCCGGTTGACGAGCGCAATCCGATCATCCTGTGCAACGACGGGGCCTACGACAACTGGCAGGGCGAGCACGCCATGCTGTTCGCGAACAGTGGTGGACCATCCCTGGCTGGCATCGTGATCAATGCCGCTTGGCCGTGGACGGATATCGACGAAAACATGGCGGGATGGCAAGAGATGATAGATGCCGCCCGCGACAGCGGTCTGACCGGCATTCCAGATCCGGTCACCAGCAACAGTCCCGCCCTCACCCGTCCCGAGGACGAGGACATCGACTCGACCGAGCCCAACCGTTCCCAAGGCGCTCGGTTCATCATCGAGAAATCGCGGGAGCTGTCCCGGTCCTATCGACCCGTGACGGTGGTGACGGGAGGGACACTGACGGACGTCGCGGACGCCTACCTGATGGACCATACCCTGCCCGAACGGATCGTCGTGATCTCGGCGCTGGGGACCACCAAGCCCGATGGGGCCGCGATGGGGCTCCCGAATGGCCAACTGGACACCTGGGCAAACGTCATCGTTGCGCGGAACTTCCGTTACGTCCAGGTCACCGCCTACTCCTATGACACGAGCGCCGACATCCTGTCGGGTGACCTGTCTGACCTCCCGACCAACGCGTTCATGTCGTGGATCGCATCCAAGCAGTCCGCCATCGAGAACGCCACCGACCAGGTTGCAGTGCTGGTCGCTGCCATACCCTCTGCCATCACGACCGTGGTTCAGGTGGAGCAGAGCGCTGAAGACGAAGAGGGGATTCCGCTGCTGGTGAGCAACCCGAACGGCCCGGCCCAAGTCGTCTCGGGCGTGGTCAGCGATGCTGCCACGGAACGGCTACGGGAGACGCTGCTCGATCCGACCACCTTCGAGACCGAGTGAGAGAAGAATGCTCCAACATGATCCCGGTACCATCAACATCTATACAACGGCTCCCATTCGCAGAAGTCTTGGACTGCTCGGTGTGTGTTGGCTGTTCCTTTTCGCCTGCGGCAATTCGGACGGCCAAAGCAACGGCGCGACCGGAAACCTCGGGGGCACCGGTGGCAGTGCCAGCGGCACGGGGGGACAGGTCAGTGGAGGGACGGGCGGCGACGCGGGCGCGGCGGGGGTCGCGGGCAAGGCCCCCATCACCCAGATCGGTGACGACGTGTTCGACGAGCAGGAGGTCAAATCGTATTATCTGACCTTTTCGGCCGAAGAATACGCGAAGCTGACGGATATGTCGACGCTCCTATTGGATCCGTACACCGTCAACAAGGAGCGCTACGTCCAGGCCGCCCTGCGCGTGGGCGATACGGAGTTTGCCTCGATCGCGGTGCGCTACAAGGGCAACTACTCGATCTGGGGGTGTGTCGACTTCGAAACCAAACAGCGAGTGGTGCGCGTGGAGCCGTTCTACGGCAACGTCGATGTCTGCCAGCGCTTCTCGCTCAAGCTGGACTTCGATCGCTACGACACTGAGGCGCGCCTGGATGGACTCAAGAAGCTGAACCTCCACGCGATGGCGGCGGATCCGAGCAAGATGCGCGAACGGCTCGGCTACTCGCTGTTTCGTGACATGGATATCGTAGCGCCGCGGGCGGTGCACGCGCGCCTGTACATCAACGGGGAGTACCAGGGTGTGTTCGCCGCGGTCGAAAACGTGGATGGCCGGTTCACAGCCAACCGATTCGGCGACGCGGGCGATGGCAACCTATTTCGAGACCTCTGGCCGTCGGCGGGCACTACCCGTTATGACGCGGAAGTCGCCCTGAAGACCAACGAGGAGCCCGAGGTCATGGATGTGTCGGATTTTGTGGCCTTCAACGACGCAATCGTTGCCTCCACCGAGGCTGACTTCGCGACGCGGATGGAACCCTATCTCGATTTCGACTATCTGGCGCGCTACATCGTCGTCGACCGCGCGATCACGAGCACCGATGGCATCATGTCCTTTTACTTCGGCACCGGCTGGGGGCCGGAGAATCAGAACTATTACTGGTACAACGTTGGGGGGGGGCGGTTCACGCTCATCCCCTGGGATCTCGACAAGTCCTTCTGGTACCCGGAGCCGAACTTCTGGTCCGACAATGCACCCCACGACGACGGACCGGTGCCCAACTGGAACGTCGTCACCACCCAGGACTGCGATGGCGAGCGGTGCGAGTTCGATTCCGTCGTCGTCAGCAACGGCGTGACCTACCCCGCGCCCTATGGGGTCAAGGAGATCGATTGCGATCCATTCCTCAAATTGCTGCGCGCTCAGATCTACGATCGCCAGAAGGCCATGGCCGACGCGTTCATCGCCGGTGCGTTCTCCGAGGCCAGCGTAGGGGCCAAGGTCCAGGCTTGGCGAACCCAGATCGTCGACGCGATGCAAGAGGACCCGCTGTTGGACGCGGCTCAGTGGCAGGGCTCGGTCGACGCGCTGCTCGCCGACATGCCCAATTTCCATCGCAACCTGAGCCTAATGATGAGCGGAATGATCGCCGAGTAGCGCGCCTGCGTTTTGGAGAGCCGACGACGGTCTTTCGTGCGGTCGCCATCTACGCTGGCGCCATGCTTGGCGGGTGTGCCGGTGGAACGGAGCCCATCGCCTATCTCGGGATCCATGGCATCGGAGACACAACCTGCTCCATTGATCGCGGGCGTTCCCTGCGCGACACGTTCGTCCACAACGACGGATGCACCGACCAGAACCTGCCCGAGCCGTCGGCAGGTGGTCCGACCCATACCTGCACCTCCTACCAGGGTTGTGGGGCTGGGCATCCCGTCGAGTGGTGTGCGTTCGACGGCGGCCATACCCCCGGCATGGTCATTCGCACGTCACCTCGTTCTGTGCGTCGACCGTGGTCCAGGACGCGTCGTTGGCCGGTATGTCCTTCAAATACTGGCAGGCGTTCCGATCGCCCAATAGCTTCCAGCGGAACCACGGAATCAGCACCTCGTTGCCGTCCTGGTTGATGGTCGTGATGTGGTTGGCCCCGCTCTTTGCCCAGAAGTAGGCCTCCGTCGAATCGTCCAGCGCATCGAAGGCCTGCTGGACCCACGCCTGGATCACCAGGGTGTCCGTAACCAAGCCACTGAACATGAACACGGGTGACTGGATCTGGGCGTACAACGTCTGCCAGCTTTCGGATGGGGTGTCGCCAAAGCCGCTGGCTGGCTCCATGGCTAGCCCAGCGTAGATCGCGTCCTTGCCCCATTGGGCTTCCGCGTATTGGAGAGTGACCAAGGACGCCATGCCACCCTGGGAGTGCCCCGTAGAGCCGAACTTGTGGTCAGCCAGCTCCGGGTATTGCGAGAGTGCAGCTTCGAACGCCTCGATGCCGTACCGACCCGCCCCGGTGTTCATGTCTTCGTAGCACAGAGCCAAGAAGCCGTGGCTGGCCAGACGAACCAGCAACGCCGAGTAGAAGGTACAGGTGCCGAAGGTTCCGTTCGAGTAGTGGACCATGGGAACCTTGCAGCCCGCCGGAACATCAGGGATCAGCATCTTCACGTTCCCCGAGCTTTCGGAGCTGTAGCGGAATGGACCGTTGCTCGAGTAGTCGGTGATCCCATCCAGACAACTGGATGCGGGCGTTCCCGCGGTACCGCCGATTCCCGTGCTCCCCGCCGAATCCGCACCGCTGGCAGCCGCCTCGCCGCCGGTGCCTCCACCAGCAGTATGCTCCCCAGCGATCCCGCTGCCACCGGTCCCGCTGCCACCGATCCCGCTGCCACCGATCCCGCTGCCGCCGGTCCCGCTGCCACCGGTTCCGCTGCCGCCGGTTCCGCTGCCGCCGGTTCCGCTGCCGCCGGTCCCGCTGCCGCCGGTCCCGCTGCCGCCGGTCCCGCTGCCGCCGGTCCCGCTGCCGCCGGTTCCGCTGCCGCCGGTCCCGCTGCCACCGGTCCCACTGCCACCGGTTCCACTGCCACCGGTTCCACTGCCACCGGTTCCACTGCCACTCGTTGCCGATTCTCCCGCGCCGGTACCAGCCGTGCCCGCGCTGGCGACATCCTTTCCGTCAGTTGTCGCATCGCCGGTCAGCTCTCCACCCACCTCGATGTCGCCGCCGGTTGCATCGGAGGGCTTGCCTGTCGTTCCGATGGCGCTGTCGTCGGAGCCACCGCAACCCGACCAAACCGCTGTTGCCAAGAGACTGAGCGTCATCCAATGTCCCCAATTGGTCATACGGGATTCTCTCCTTCGCGATCGTCCTGGGAAAGGGCCTGGCTCGTCCCGCTGGGTCGATGGAGATGGGCTCATGTGGCACATCGGCGTTCCCAACGAGACGGCACCATCGTCCCATAGGGCGGCCGTTCTTACCTCTCCCCGAAAAGCTCAAAGATATCGCCGCCTAGCTCAGAACGTCCCAGAACCACATTGATGCGCCTGATCCGCTCGTGTATTCTGGTTAGAGTGCCAAATCCGTTGACCGCAACGCCTACCCAGTCAATCCGGGTGGTATGGGCTTTTCTGCGGTATCTGGCGACGCAGCCGCAGGGGCTCGCACTCGTCAACGCCGCACCGACCGATGCCTCGCTGGCCGATCCAGACGCACGGATCCCTCTGTCCGATGCGGCCCAAATGCTCGATGCTGCCATCCGGGCGACTGGGGATCAGGCCATCGGTTTGCATGCTGCGACCTTCTTCGAGGCCAAGGATCGGGATCCCATGGAGGAAGCCGCTCGCAACTGCACGACACTCCGTGCCGCCCTGGAATGTACGATCCGCTACATTCGGCTGCTCAGTGACGAGGCAACCTTCACGCTCCAAGACGAGGGGGCTCGGGCGCTCTTGGTGCGCCATTCCAGGGCCACTGGGATAGCTCTTCGGGTCGCATCCGACTTCGCCATGACGGACATGGTCCAGTTCTTGCGCCGCTGCGCCACCGTCGATGAAGCCGAGATTGCGCTCGAGTTCCAACACGCCGTTCCAGATTACGTTGACGAGTACGGTAGGCTCTTCCGCTGCCCGGTGAGCTTCGGCAACGGTCAAACCGCGCTGGTGTTCAGGCACCCCCACCTGGACTCTCCGATGCGGTCCCATTGTTCCGCTCTCGCTCGTGCCTCCTGGGAACGAGCCGACGGCCTTCTATCGCGCCTGGAACAGGGAGAAACGCTGGCCGATCGGGTTCGCAAGCTCGTGGCCCAACACCTGAGCTCCGGCCAAGTATCGATGGCCTGGGCCGGCCGCAGCCTGGGCGTGAGCCCCCCCACGCTCCGTCGTCACCTGCAAGAGGAGAACGTCACGTTCAGCGCCATTGTCGAGGTCGTTCGCCGTGAGCTGGCCGAGCGCGAGCTCTCTGGAAAGCGCAACATCGGAGAGATTGCCTTCCGTTTGGGGTTTTCCAGTCTGGGAGCCTTCGATCGTGCCTTCAAGCGCTGGCACGGCATGCTCCCGACCGAGTACCGGGCCACCCGCAACGGGACGTAGCCGCGGGGGTCTTGGCTCGCTCGTGGTGACCTGCAGGTGCTGGGTGGACAATCGCTCCAGCGATAGCTTCCATCCCTGCCAACTCGACGAATCTCAAGGCAGCGGTCGCGTCGGCTGCAGGGTTCGGTTCAGCCGCTCGGTCTCGTAGCCCTGTGCTCGCAGACGCTTGAGGATGCCGTCGTATACAGCGGCGTCCATCCTCGAGGTGCGACTCAGGATCCACAGGTAATCACGGCTTGGGTGGCCGACCACGGCATATTCGTAGTCTGCGCCAAGGTCGACGATCCAGTAGTCACCCCAGAAGGGTCGGAAGAAGCTGACCTCGAGTTTAGCGTTCGTCACGCGGTCGACGACGCGTGCTCGACCCTCCGCCACCTTCTCCTCCCCATCGAGCCGATCCTTGCGGCAGCGGTTCAAGACGTCGATCTCCCCGTCGCTGCGAAGGGTGTACCTCGCCGTCGAGCCCGTGCATCCCTTCTGGAAGCTCTGCGGGAAAGCCGCGATCTCGTACCAGGTACCCAAGTAGCGCTGCAAATTGACGTGGTCGACAGTTCGGAGCGGGGGCAAGCGCAGCCGCTCGGTGGTTGTCGTCGCGCAGCCCGTCGCCAGCAGAGCCAGCAGCAATCCAATAACGGCTTTCATGTCATGCTCCCGAGTGCTTGGTCACCCACCCGCCGGGGTGTTCCCAGCGTGGCCAGGCGGGCCGAAATCATCAACGCATGATAGCCACCTTGGACGATGGGTCATCCCGCGTTCGTTGGGCCACGACCGGTTCTTGGGGGCCAATCACGCGGGTCTGAGCGTGGGGGTCGTTCGAGGTGGGGAGCCCGACGACCGCGGACAGTCGACCGGAAGGGGACGGACGGGTGTCCGTTTCGGGTGCTCGGCCTTCGATGCACCAACCCAACTTGGCTACGGAATCGACAGCTCGGACGCGAAGAGCTGCCAGATCTGCGGTGAGCTGAAGGTCAGGTCCGGAACGGGGATGAGCATGCCGCTGGCCGTGGAGCCGGCATCTGTGGAACAGGCGCCTACGAATTGGCCCGGTTCACCGAGGTAGCTCGCTTCGACGACGGGCGCTCCGTCACAGCGGGCAACCCGTCCCGCGTCCAGGTCATCGATCGAAACCACCACGCATCCACGGTAGCCTTGGTCCGAACCGCCCTCGAAATCAACTATGCCGATGGGTGTGGCGACCAGGTGGTAGGTGCCGTTGGCGTAGAACAGATCCCCACCGTTGATCTGGGGCGAGACCGCTCCCAGCATGTGGGCGTCTTCGGGCGTGAGCAGGGTGCTGACGAAGGTCCAGGTCTGGCCGTGATCCGTGGAACGAAGAAGTCGGATGTCGATCGTCGCGTCATCATTGCCCGGCACAACGCAGGATAGCGCGAGATCGAGGTTGCCGGAGGGCCGCACCAGCGCGCCCGGTTCACCGACGATCATGCAGTCGCGCAGCTCGGATGGTGCTGGCGCGGTGGAAATGTCGTAGGCGACGTTTTCTGTCGAGATGGGGGATGACGAAGGCCAGCCGAACAATGGCGTTTCAGTCCAGGGTCCCTGTGCGTCGGGCGCGGTGTACAGAGCCAAATACCCGAGCTCGAACCTCGTCTCTTCGTCACCTGGAGCGGGGTCCGGGTTGTAGAAGTAGGTGTGAGCAAATACCTTGAAGCGTCGATCGGGATCGGGATCGAAAGGATCGAGCACGAGCGAAGAGCTCTCCTGCGTGAAGGTGCCGTCGCAGGAAAAGGAGCCGCACAGGGTGTCGTCGCTCGTGGTGAGCGTGATCGCGGGCGCGGGAGGGGTGACGTCTCCCACGTAGTGCCAGCTTGCTCCCTGGTCGTCCGAGGAGGCGATGGCGATGTGTGCCTGTGCTGGGGAGGGCACGGCCGTGTAGGTCATGTAGCCGGTCTCGGCGGCCTCGGGGTATTCGACGGATGGATCGATGAGGCCCATGGCGCTGGTGTCGCCAATCACGTTCACGCGGGTGTACGGCCCATTGCGCTCTTCTCCGCCGGTACAGGAGCCTGCGTCCGGCGTGCCGGCGTCATCCCGTTCTGCTTTGTCCACATCCTTGCCTTCACAGGCGAGCATTCCAAGGGTGCCGGCCAGAACGATTCCAAAAAGAGGTGACGCCCAGGCGTGAACAAGGAAGGTCAACGGCTTTCGGTTCGCGTGTCGCGAGTGAAGGGTCAGCATGAGGCTCGTCTCCTGCAGAGACGCGGACACCCTGTCCGCGCGCAGAGCCCGCCGCTGCAAAGGGCATGCCGCCCGTAGGTCAGTCCGAAATCGCGTCCCGCCGTGAAGAACGTGGGGGCATGCCTTGGTCGCCCAACCTGGTATGCTTGCTCGCGGGATGTCTCGGAAAACTAGCTTCTTGGTTGCGGTGGCCGCTCTGTGCGGCGCCTGTGGTGGAGAATCGAGCTCGAACCAGCAAGAGAGCGCTGGCTCAGCGGATGAAGCTGGGGCGGGCGGAGGTACGTCGGGCTCGGCGGGGACCAACATGGCTGGGGCGGGCACCGGTACGTCGGGCTCGGCGGGGACCAACATGGCTGGGGCGGGTGGCGTCGAGTGTCCCGACCTCGACTGCGAGGAATGCCCGCTCGGGTACCTGAAGGATGCCCAGGGTTGCGACATCTGCGTGTGTGAGGTGCCCCCGCTCATCATGGAAACCGACGATGCAGAGCGAGAGCCGGCCAACGTCACGATGACCACGGGGTTTTCTTGGGCACCCAGCTCGGGCACGGTCGGGTTTGTCTTCGAGTGGCTGTTCGACGACCCAGCCCTCGAGGACGAGGAGCATTTCGTCCGTACACAGCTCTGGATGCAGGAAAACGTGCTGTTGTCGATGGACGCAGTGCAGACGGTTCACCTGCCATCCTCCGATCCCCTGGTGGAGGTCGCTGGCTCCCGGGCTTCCTACGTGTCTGCCCAGGCGTTCCCCTTGACGGTCGTGGATGGGTACCTGACCGTCTACCCAAGCACCTCGATGGTGTACACGGGGGGCGTCTACCTGGTGTTGGAGACCGAGGACGGCGAGCGGGTCGTCGTGGCGGGCGAGTTCACTGCGACCGAGGCATGAGGGGAAGCCCTTCGCCCGATCCCCGTGGGGCGCGGCCCCGCGGCCGACCCTCCTAATCGGTCCACTTGTGACGTAGTATGCTCGCCCGTCGCCCAGGTTCAGCCTGGTGCCCAAAGGATCTGCCCATGAACCGACACCTGGTATTCCCCGTTCTTCTCGTGACCGGATGCACGCTGCTCGGTTGCGGCGGTAGCAAGGCACCTGCAGAGGCTCCCACAATGCCGGCCGAGTCAGAGCCGGTCGCCGCCGAGCCAGAAGCCAACCAGGCGGAGCCAGAAGCCCCCGCCGAAAATGTTGCGAGTGAGACCGCCGATGCCGAGACCGAGGCTGCGAGCGAGACCCCCGGCGCCGTGCCGCAGGACGACGAAGATCTGAGCACCGGCAAGTGCAGCGAGAGCAGCGCGAAGCTCTCGCTCACCGTCGACCGCGAGACGCTGGACTTGGACAAGGGGCGTGCGCAAGTGATGATGGACGGTCCGGTTTGCCGGCTGGAGCTGACCATCACCCCCAAAGCCGGAGGGCCGCTCATCAAGAAGGTCTTTCGCTACAGCGGACCGCAGCGTGAGCTGCTCTGGAACCCCATCCCTCGCGACGAGACCGAGAAGATGGAAATCCGCGCCTATGCCGAGAACAACGGCTATTCGGGCGTGAAGGTCGTGCCCTGGTCCATCACCATCCCGCACAAGGAGGTGGAGTTCGACACCGACCAGGCCATCATCCGACCCTCCGAGAACGCCTCTCTCGAAGAGAGTCTGTCGAAGATCAATCGTGCCGTCGACGAGGTCAAGGACAAGGGGCTCGGTGTCATCACCCTGTTCATCGCCGGTCACACCGACACCCAGGGCAGCGAGACACACAATCTGGATCTCTCGCGGCGTCGGGCGCAGGCCATCGCCAGCTGGTTCATGAAGCGCGGTCTATGCATCCCCGTTGCCTTCGAAGGCTTCGGCGAGAACGCCCTGAAGAAGGTGACCGCCGACAACGTGGACTGCCAGGAGAACCGCCGCGTCGACTACATCCTGGCGGTGGAGCCGCCCATGAGCAAGAAGGGCGCGCGACCAGCCTGGAAATTCATCTCCAAAGGCTGCTAGTCCTCGGTTGCTGTAGGCTTCCCGGTTGGGTCTGTCAGCTGCGCCGTGACAGTCGCCAGGACCCCGTCCGCGGAGTCCGGCTCCAGTGCGGCTTGGCCCAGCGTGCTCAGGGTGAAGGGCTCGGCGTTGCAGTCGAATAGCCGACAGTGAACCCGGGTTCGGTTTCGGTCGACGAGGCCTATCCATTGCACCGTCGAAAGGGGCAAAAGCGTCTCGACTCGGCGCGCCACGTCCCCCACCAAGGCCGCAAAGGCCGCCAAGCCATCCTGAAACGGAGCTTCCCCGCTGCTGGCTACGACGAAGCCCTGACGATCGGCCAGAACCACGGTGCGGTGGCCAGCGGCCACCAGCGGGGCGATTCCCTTCTCGATCTCCGTGGCGCGCGCCCCCGTGATGGCTGTCGACGGGGCGGCGGTGGTTGCGGCGCGGTCCTCGGGGGTTTGACCCAAGGCGTAGATCTGCGCCTCCAGAACGCGCTCTCGACGACGCAGCTCCTGGTTTTCCTGCTCCAGCTGCTGCTGTTGTGCGGACTGGTGAAGGCGATTGCCCAGCTCCTCGCGCTCGGCGGTCAGCTCTTCGACCCGTCGTGTCGACAGCTCCCATTCCAGGCGGAGCTTTCTATGTTCACGCTGGAGGTCTTCCAACTGACCGCGGGCCTGTTGGTTCTGGCGCAGATCGAAGGCCTCGTCGCGCAGGGCCTGGTTGTCGGCCCGAATCTGCTCCAGGCTGGAAAGCTGGGCCTCGGCCACCTGAAGTCGTCGGCGAAGCTCTCGGGCCGCGCCGCGTTCCTCGTCGAGGTCGGTTCGCAATTGTGCGGACTCACGGTCTTGGTCCAGAGTCCCACCGCTGGATCGGCCGGCATCCTGGGTTCGTTGGCGTAGCGCGGCGAGCTCGGACCTGGCCGAATCAAGCTCCGCTTGCAGCGCAATCCCACGGCTTTCCGCCTCCAAGGCGGCCCCCTGCTCATGGCGCGCCTTGTGTACGATCTCCCGGAGTCGACCCAGCTCCTCCGTCTGACCCGCGTGGGAAGCCAGTTCGTTGTGTGCGGCCAGAAGCTCCCTCTGGAGTCGGTCCTTGGCCGCCTGCAGCTCGGTCTTGTCGCGAACCTCGAGCTTCGCGGCAGCCAGCTCGGCGCCGAGGGAGGCCAGCTGTTGCGACTGTTCGGCATACACCGCTTCGCGGGCGCGAAACCCCCGCAGTTCTGTCTCCAGGCTATCTCTTTGTCGCTGTTCCTTCTGCCGCGACTGCTCGGCTCCGTTGGCCCGGGTGGCCAGGTGTTTTGACTCCAGAGTCAGCTCCTCGCATCGGGTTCGAAGCAGGCGGGTGTCTTCCTCCAGGGTCGACAGGCGTTGTCGCGCCGCTTGCCCCTCGGCAAGCTCCCTTTGCTGCCGGCCCATAGCGTCCAGCACACGGTTCAGCTGCTCCTGGGCTTCGACGAGCTCTTTGCCCTTCTGAATGGATTCGGCCCGATACCGATCCGCCTCCTTGCGGGCAATCCGAACCCCCGCCGCCGCGGTTTCCAGGCGGACCTCCAGCTCCTCGCGGTCCAGCTCGACGGCACTCACCGTGCTGGCCAGCTCGGTCACCTGGGCCAGGTCGCGTTCCAGGGAGACTGCCCGTTGCTCCGCCGCGGCCAGCTGTTCCCTCAACCCCGCCACCTCGTTCAGGCGGCGCTCGGCGACCTGATGCATGGCAAGTGCCTCGGTCAGCTCCTGGGTCTGGCGTGACAGTGCAGTCTTCTGTTCCTCGCTCTCGCGGGCCAACGCGGCGTTCCGTTGCTGCGACAACTCCAGCTTGGCCAGCGCCTCTACCAGTTCTCGCTGAGCCTTGGCCGCTGCGGTCCCCGCCGCGGAGAGCGCCTTGTCGGTCTCCAGGCGCAGGCGCTTTTCGGCTTTGAGAGTGCTTTCGAGATTCTGGGCTTGCTTGTTGGTTTCCCGCTGCCGGCGCAGATCGGCTTCCAAGTTCGAGCGAACCTGGGCCGCCTCCTTGAGGAGCTCTTGGGTCTCGGCGGACTCGCGTTCCAGGCGCAGGCAATCAGCCAGGGCATGGCGGCGCTCGTCGTTCGCCCGGTCCAGCTCCACCGAGGCCAGAACGAGATCCCTCTGCGCCTTTTCCAGGCTGAGCCGCACGCGCTCCCGGTCTGCCACTTGCTGTAGCAGCTGCTGCCGGGTCAGGAGCTGATGGCGGCGGTCGCTGCGACGGACACCTAGCTCGTAGCCCAGCCAGCAGCCGAGGATGAGGCCAAGCAGAACGATGCCTCCTGCGATGGCCAAGACCAGGGGGGGTAGGTTGGGCATGAGCTAATCCACCAGCAAGACGGGCCAAAGCCCCCTTCGGCTAAGTGCCGACCAACCTTCGGATTCGACCAGGCTGAAATCAAGCCCGTCGAGCGATCTTGTCCAATATCCTGGGATGTAGCATCGTGGGGGAAGAGTCCCCCTGCACCGCCGGGTCATACCCCCATCCGAAGCCATCATGAAAGACTCGGTCAAGGTCAAAATTCGCTCAATCCCCAGCCCCTCCCGGATTGGGCTGAACCACAACATCGAAGTGGGCGGGATTCCGTACCATATCCAGACCGAGGATCTCGGCCCCCGGGTGCCGCAGATCGTCACCCATGTCTTCGCGGAGGGGGGGAGGGTCGTCAAGGTGGCCCGCCTCGACTACTCCAAGCATCTGGGCAATCCCAGCCTCACCAAGGCGCTTCCCAAGGTCGTGCGTGCCCACCACCGAGCCGTGACCCGAAAGCTCGTGGCCAACGAGCTGGATCGCCTGGAGGAGATGCTGGTCTTGCGCCCCTCGACCGAGGCCGAGACGGCCATCACCGCAGGGGATGGGGCGGCACCACCTCCGGAGCCTGTGCAGCAGCAGAGACGTCACTCGACGGCTCCATCACCCGCCGCCCCGGCCCGCTCGCGCAGACCGTCCCGTGCCCCCCGCTCGATGCGTCCCCGCAGTCCGGCCAGCATCTGGAATCAGCTGGTTCAAGAAGCCCATCGCCAGCCTGTCATTCCCAAGGCGCCGCCTGCCGTCAACACTCCGGAGCGGCTGCTGGGTTTCGGTGCCGCGACAGCGCCGACGATAGCCAACGCATGGGATGACGAGCCTCCCTCCTCGAGCCATTCCTGGGACCAGGCGGTGCTGCGGGCCAAGCTGGGGCAAAAAGCCCCGCCCTGCGCGCCGGTCGTCGCGCGTGAGCCCCCCGGCGTGACTCTGCCAAGCTTCGAGGAGGGGCAGAAGTGCTTGAAGGCCAACGACGTAACGGGAGCCCTCGTCCATTTTGCTCACTGCGTGCAGCTCGAGCCAACCTCCAGGCGCTATCGGGCTGCTCTGCAGCAGGTCCTGGCGATGCTGGAAGAGTGATCACGATCAGCCACCTGCTGAGGGCGCTGCTGCGGTCACTACCGCCCCCTGCCAAGTCGTCCAGGACCCTCGCCTTTTGGGGCCAAGTAGAACCTGCACCAACTTGATCGGCGCCGCACGTGGCTTCCACTGCGAGGCAATCCAGGCGGGATCCTGAACAGCCGGGAAGGACTGACCGCTTGGTCGGTTCGGCGCAGTGACGGCAGCTACCGGGCCCGTGATCGCTTCGGTTTCGGGTCGTCCTCGTCGTCCTCGTCGTCCTCGTCGTCCTCGTCGTCCTCGTCGTCCTCGTC
>CAZYKT010000072.1:0-26152 GCA_964648165.1 uncultured Polyangiaceae bacterium
CCTACCCAGCCGCAGAGTTTCCGGAAAAGCAACCGCAGAATTTCCGGAACCCACATTCGGTACCGCTTGGGAGACGAACAAGCCGCGAGCAAGAGGGCCAGACAGATGGTGGCGCGAAACATCGGAGGAGCCTACCACGCTCCGATCTCATCTCAATACCTGCTATCCTTGGCCCTGATAAGCCGCTGATTGAGGAGGTGGGGATGCAGATGCGGTTCACGAACCGGAGAGGGAAAGCGGCCACTCACACCGACACCGGCAGCGCGAACCACAGACCGGCGAAGGCCAGTGTGCACACGATGGCGGAGACGATGATCAGCAGACGAATGTCGGCGCGTTGGCGCTCGTCGGATTCGATTAACTCCTGCAGCGCGCGCATCTCGCGTTTCTCGTTGGCCCTCCGCTGGGCAACGGCATGGTCGCCGCTCAGCCAGTTGTCCGCGGCGCAGTAGTCACAAGTTGCGGCCAGGGCATCCGGTTCGAGCCGCAGGGGCGCATCGCACAGACCACATTCGAACCCGATATGGCCGTCGCGTCTCGGAGCAGGATGGAGCCGTGAGCTGGCCTTGTCGCCGAGCGCACAGGGGATCGATCGCGCCCAAAGCATCACCGCCACCAGGATATTGACTGTGTTGGGAATGACTCCAGCCAGCATGACCCAGTGACGGGGCCCCCAGTGGTAGGTCGATTGCGTGACCGCGAAGGTGATGGGAATGCCGAGGGCCATTGCCGGCGAGAGAACCTTCGCGTGGATCTGCCAGACCCATTCTGGTAGCGCCGAAGCAAGCATTCTCTTGTACTGTGCCTCGGCTCGTCGGCGGGCTTCGCGAGCACATTCCGCGGCAGCCCACAGGGTGCGATACGGCTCAGGAACGGGCACACTGGCGGCGCAATAGGGGCACGTTACTGACGAAGCGTTCTCCAGAACGACCGGTGCACCGCAGGCGGCGCAGCACAGCGGCCGCAAGTCGAGGGCGTTGCGAGGCTCAGCCACGGGATATGCCCAACAAGTCAGCGGCACGATGGACCAACCAGCAAAGTTGGATTAACGTCATGTCGTTAGGAAGCCACCAGGAGCGGTTGGCGTACATCCTTGTCCGGAGAGTCTTCGTATGGTCCATTCCTCTTTGCAAGCTCTCGGAATTACTCGGTTTTTCTACCTGGCGGGTCTGAGCCTCGTGCTTGCCCCTTTGGCCTGCGGCGGCTCGGACGACTCGAAGGGGTCGCATCAGTCGGACGCGGGTGCGAGTGGAGCCGGGGCGGAGGCTGGTTCGGCCAGTGGCAGCGCAGGCCAACCCGCGGGCGAGGGCGGAACCGATTCCGCAGGGGGCAGCAACGTCGCGGGCGCATCTCCCAGCGGTTGTGGCATCGCGGCTGACTGCGGAGCAGGGCAGCAATGCGTCTCGAGCGTCTGCGTCGATGAATCGACCTGCCGAAACTCGCGAGACTGCTCGAGCCAGCTGGTCTGTAGCGACAGCGGGCGCTGTGTGGAATGTGTCAGCGACATCGAGTGCGGCACGGATCTGCTCTGTGTGGGTAATGCCTGCCGTCCTGCCTGCGCCTCCGATCGCGACTGCCGAGCGCTCAATATGCTGTGCGACCGCGGTCCCGGACGCTGCGTGGAGTGCATCGTCAACGCGGACTGTCCCAGCGACCGTGAATGTCGGAGTGGCACCTGCGTGACGACATCCCTGGGCACGGGGGGGAGCGGTGGTGACGTAGGGCTGGGCGGCGCGGAGAATGGTGGCAATCCCGGCTCGGGGGGTGAGGGCCCCAGTGAAGGAGGCAGCCCCGAGACGGCGGGTGGCAGCGGCAATGGTGGCGGCCTCGACAGCGGTGGAACGGCGGGCGTCGGCACCGCTGGCAGCCCCGGCAACGGCGGAACAGCCGAGATCGCCGGTCAGGTTGGCGTGGGCGGTTCGAGCGCGGGCAGCGCTGGTGTCGCGCAAATCGCTGGAGCACCGGGAATAGGTGGCGCCCCGGTCGTCATCTGTGGGAACGGGGTTCTGCAGGCCGGTGAGGGTTGCGACGACGGGAACACAGAGAGCGACGACTGCTGCTCGGCGAGTTGCGAGATCGAGTCCGGCTGTCAGTGCACACAGACACCCGCTGGCGCCGAGACCATCGTCATCCCGGCCACATATCGAGATTTCTTGGCGGGTGGCGACTTCGAACCCTACGAGGCGACGGACCTAAACGACCCGACCATCGGTTTTGTCGAGTCGACCCTCGACGCGGAAGGTAAGCCGGCGTATCTCGGCCCGGGCGGCGGAACCAAGGAGGGAGGCTTCGTCGTCGACGCCGCGAGCTATGCCCAATGGTACCGCGACGTTCCCGGCACCAACCAGACCTTAAATTCATCGCTGACCCTGTACAGCAACGGTAGCGGCAGCTACGCCAATCGCTACGGTGCGAACGGAGAGCAGTGGAGCACTTCCGAAGAGGTATGGTGCGGCTATTCGGACATGGCGGAGATCGACGCGGAGGGGAACCCCATCCCATGCACCTACTGCATAACGGACGAAGACCCGGAGCTCGAGGGATGCCAGGGACACGCCGAAACGAGCTGTGATGACATGGGACGTGCTCCGGACGATTGCACCGTGGAAGGCTCGGGCACGTACTATGGCATCTTTCGGACACTCTACGAGGGCAGCCCCGCCTTCTTCCCCGCGGACAGCATGACCTTCACGCCCGAGGACGAGCGCAGCTATGCGGTCATTCCCCCGTTCTACGGGGGCCGCTGGGCGGAAGAGCCGAACGCCCCGTTGCACAATTTCCATTTCACCAGTGAGTTCCGCTTCTCCTTCCAGTTCACCGGTTCCGAGACTCTCGAGGTCAGCGGCGACGACGACGTGTGGGTATTCATCGATGGGAAGCTGGCCGTGGACGTGGGCGGGATCCACACCCCGGTCAGCGGGACGTTGACGTTCACTAGCTCGGGAGACGGCTCTGCGGTCGTTCAATCCTCGGAGCCCGAGGGCGATGGCCTGACCACAACGCAGGACACCGCGCTGGGACTGGTGGCGGGGCAGATCTACGAGATCGCCGTCTTCCAGGCAGAGCGAAAGATCGAGTCATCCACATTCCGGCTGCGGCTGCAGAACTTCAATATGGGCCCCAGCCAGTGCTCCCGGTAGCGGCACCGTTCCAACCACCCATGCCTATCCTCCGGTCACGTCCGTAACCGTGCGCTCCTCGAGGTCGGTCAGCTCGCAGTCGATGGTGGAAAGCGTCCCGGCTGGATCACCCACTTGCAGGGCCTTCAAACCACAGGCCCCGTTGATGGGCGTGGGGAATAGGACGGCATAGTCATTGACCATGTGGTGGTGCCCGGGCGCATAGACCAGCTTCCAGAAATCCTCCTGGGAGAAGTCGGTACCATCCAGCGTACCACTGGCGCCCACGAACATCCCCGGGACCCGGTTCATTCCGATCCGCGAGGTCAGCACCAGCTGCCCCCCATCGAAGGTAACGGTGAGGATCTCCTCGTCGTAGGAACTCGGAACGCAAGCGTCGAACCCGCATTCTAGCTCGTCCCCCGTCAGCCCCATGGTCCAGGTAGCGATGCTACTGGTACCGGCGCCATCCAGCATGACGGGTACGGGCTCGTTTCCCTCATCGACGACGTACTCGATGCGCATCTCGAAACTCCAAGGACCTCCGGCTTCGGCGCTCAGCGGCTGCGCGATGCGATGGGTGTAGAAGTCCGTACCGTACAGGGAAGTTGTCTGGGCCTGGTCGGTGCCTGCACCCGCGAAGACCGGACCCGGAACCCCCGGCCCGCGCTCGAAACAGACGGGCAGCGCGAAGGGATGAGTCCCCGAGCTCTCGGGCAGGCGATAGGTGCCAGCCGGGATGAACAGCTTGGTTTTGGCGGCGTAGTCCTCCTCTAGGCTGCGCCCTTCCTGGGACATCGCGCAGAGCTCGCTGCCGCTCTCAGTCACCACGAATTCCAGTTGCCAGGTGGCATCGCCCACATAAGCCGAGCTGTCCGGACAGTCCTGGCCGGTACTGCCCCCGATCTCACCCGCGACACCCGCTGTGCCGCTGCCGCTGCTGCCACCCGCTCCCTCACCACCCGACTCGGCACCACCGGCAGCTCCGGTGCCAGCCCCCGCCGCACCATCCCCGGCTTGGCCAGTTCCGCCCGTGGCTTGTCCGCCGTTTCCGGAACCGCCCTCGGCAGTCCCGCCATTGGTCGTGCCAGCCGTGTCGCTGCCAGCAGTGCCCGCGGTGCCGGCGCCGCTACCCCCCATCTCGAGGGCACCGGACATACCACCCGAGCCATTCCCGGCTGCGGGGCTGCCACCCTCCGCGATATTGCCCCCGGTTCCACTGCCGCCAGTCCCCACGCGCCCGCCGCTACCGGTGCCACCGGTGCCTGTACCGCCAGAACCCGCACGTCCGCCAACACTCGCTCCACCAGCGGCGATTCCGCCCAAGCCTGCCGAGCCACCACGGCCCGTCTTTCCCCCGAGGCCGGCGTCCTGCCCACCCGGGTTCTCTTCACCGCCATTGTCCGCTCGACCCCCGTCGTCGGCTGCGCCGCCCTCACCAGAAACGTCTTCTTCGTCCTCGCTGCAGGCCGAGAGCGAAAGGAGAAGTAGCGAGAATACCAGCCCCAGAAGCTGCCTTGGTGCGTCGAGTCCCAATCCGTCAACCATCCATCGTCTCATGGCGATCCTATAGCTTTGGTCGAAGGCACGAGCTGCCCGGTCTGGCGTCTCGTCCTTGGCCTTGGAGCGTCATTGCCTGTCGAGAGAACGGATTATCAAGGCGCTTCCGATGCCGGACGGCCGACCCGGATTACCAACCGCGCTCGATAGGCTTCGGCGCCCCCGAGCACGTGACAACGCCGGGGCGGGAGGCCATCTGGCAGAGCCTCAAGGCTTACCCGGATGACTTCCTGTTCGATCAAGGATCTGATCCTGCGTCGGGGCGAAATCAGCCTGTTCAGTCGGGGCCTGCTCGGCAGCGTGGTCACTGCCATGGCACGGCTCTACTTCTTCGTGGCCGATGAAGGGACCACGGAGCGTTTCGGGCCAGTGACCTTGCACAAAGGACAGATGGAAAACGTGCGCTTCAACCAACCCCTGCGAAGCGGTTGCCATTTGGCGCTCTTCGCCCGTGGCGCTGACGTGAGCTGTTCGGCCTTTGGCGATCTTGGGCGCTTCGTGCCAGACGCGCTAGATTGCCGGCAGTGACCGTTTTCATCCTGGTTGTCTATCTTGCGTTACTGGCCCTGCGCGTCTGGCTGATGGTGCTCAATCTGCAGCATCGCCGACGCCACGGGGGCAAGGTTCCGCCCGAGTTCGAAGGGCGGCTCGACCCCGCGGCGTTGCACAAGAGCTCCCTTTACCACGCCGATCGGGAAAAGGTGGCCGTGCTTCACATGCTGGTCATGGCCGGAGTCGTCGTCTACTTCCTCTTTGCCGGTGGCCTTCTGGCCTACGACCGGCTCATGGCGAACTGGATCGGTTCCGAGGGGCTGCGGGGGGTTGTCTTCTTCGCGGGGCTGCTGATCCTGTCGTCGCTCTTGGATCTGCCCTTCGACGCCCATGTCACCTTCCGCATCGAACAGCGACATGGATTCAACCGGACGACGGTGGGGCTTTTCTTTGCGGACTGGCTGAAGGGTACTCTGCTGAGCACGGTGCTGCTCTCGGTACTCGCGGCGCTGGGGCTCGGGCTGCTTCGGGTGACACCCAACTGGTACTGGCTTTGGTTCTGGGTCCTGGGCGTCGCCTTCTTCACGCTACTGATGTTCGTCTCGCCCTACGTCATCGAACCCCTCTTCATCAAGACCAAACCCCTGTCCCGAGAGGACTTGGCGCGAGCGGTTCAGCAGCTCGCCGAACGGGCCGGCGTGAAGGTTACCTCGGTTCTCGAGGTGGACGCGTCGCGACGCAGCTCCCACTCCAACGCGTATTTCACGGGGATTGGACGGGTCAAGCGGGTCGTCCTGTTCGACACCCTGCTCCAGCGGCTGGCGGATGCCGAGATCCTGGGCGTTCTCGGTCATGAGCTTGGCCACTGGAAATTGGGGCACGTCAAGAAGCGCCTTTTTGGCATGGCCGCTCTGGCCCTGCTGGGGCTGTTTCTGGCCTCGCGTTGGTTGGCATGGCCCGAGGGTGCAGCCCTGCTGGGCCTGTCCCAGGCGAGCCTTTTCGCGCGACTGACCATGCTGGGTTTTCTGGGGTCACTGTTGGGAGAGCTCCTCTCTCCCCTCTCGATGCTGTGGTCACGTCATCACGAATGGCAGGCAGATGCCTTCGCCACTCAGCTCACCGGGCAGCCACAGGATCTGGCCTCGGCTTTGACTCGACTGGCAGAAGACAACTTGACCAATCTCTTTCCCCATCCCTGGTACGCGGCCGTTCACCATTCTCACCCGCCAGCCGTGGAGCGGGTGCGCCGCCTGAGGGAAAGCCCGCACAGCGTCTGAGCCTGGTTCACAGGCTCCGGACCCATCGGATCCATTCCGGATCCAGCTCTTGCTGGGTCTTGCCGGTAGCCGCAACGAGGGCACTGGTTCCGGTTGGGTCTTCGGAGTAATGGTCACGGTACCCCTGGTAGAAGGACCACAGCCATCCCTTCTGCTCCAAGAACAGGCAGAAATAACGGGCGGTGGCGTAGTGCAGGCT
Organism: uncultured Polyangiaceae bacterium; assembly: GCA_964648165.1. Taxonomy (GTDB): domain Bacteria; phylum Myxococcota_A; class Polyangia; order Polyangiales; family Polyangiaceae; genus FEN-1139. Next base: position 6,648 of record CAZYKT010000072.1, read on the forward strand.
TTCGTCTTGGTTGCGGAATTCCTGGTCGGAAAGGGCGAAGAGCGCCGGGAGGCTTATCGCCTGCCGTTCCTTGTGCAGGGCCTGCTTCAAGCGCGGCAGCCGCCAGTTGCGAGTGCCGTGGATCTGGCGGTTCTTCCCCAGCGCGAACCCCTCGTAGAGAGAGGCCAGCCCTTCATCCAACCAGGTTGGAGCGTCGGGAAAATCCGCGCGGACGATGGGGTGGACGATTTCGTGAGTGAGGGTTCCAACCCCAGGCCCCACGTCGAGAACGATGAGATTCTCTGCCGAGAGAAAGAAGCCGTAGATGGATACGCAGGGCTCCTTCCATCGCGCTTGGCAGAAAGCCTGGTAGGGGCGGCTGGAGGGGAAAAGGTAGACCAGCACCGGCTCCTTGGGGCGGGCCTGGAAGCGACCGTTGTAAAAGGCGAGAATGGCTTGCCGGGCTACGGCGGAGGCCCCGGTGCGGTCCCCCGGAAAGGGAGCCGCAATCAGGAAGCCCTCCACGCTGGTCACGGCGGCCTTCTCGCCCAGATCTCGCTTCACCTCGGCGAGGCGGTCGGTCTGGGCCAGGGCCGGACTGGTCAGGAGCAGCAGCAATGTCAGCGTGCGCCACATCGGTGGGTTTCTACGGGAGGCAACGGAGTGCCTTCCCGATTGGATCCTTGGACCCGGCAGCGCCCCGGTCGTTGGGGATCCCGCCGAGGAAACCACAATAGTGCCGAGTCGGCCCGCGTTCCAAGGTGGCAAAGGACCGGTTCCGGGCACGCACACCTTGGGCTACCATGCAGCCTGTTCGAGTCCATTCGGAATGTCACGCCGGCGGCCAGCTTCACGTCGAAGGAAGAAAGGACCTGGCTCCACGGGGGCGAGCTCCGGGTCGCAGACGGCTCTGGGCAGCCCCACCGCTCCGGCAGCCGCGAGCCCGCCGATCGCTCCTGATCCGGGAAGGCTCGATTTCCGCCTGTGCTTGGTGGCATTGGCGGTGGCCGCGCTCCTTGGGTTCTTCGGTCTGTCGAATCATCACTTCTGGGACGACGAGGCGAATACCGCCCTGTTCGCCCGAAACCTCCTTCAAACCGGTCATCTCGACGCGTGGGACGGCAACAACCTGATTGGGTACCGCCTGGGGGCGGAGCTGGACGAGAATCTCCGCAACGTCTACATGCCGCCCGCGCAGTACTGGCTGGCGGCTTTGGGCCTGTGGGCGTTCGGTCCGACCACGTGGGGTGGCCGTGTTCCTTTTCTTCTGCTGGGATTGGCTTCGGTTGGAGTCCTGGTGATGTGGGTACGTTGGCACCTGCCCAAGCAGCTGCCAGGCTGGCTACCAGCCTGCCTTCTGGCGATAAGCCCGGCGTACCTTTTGTACATCCGCCAGTGCCGTTACTACTCGGTTCTCATCTTCGCGTCATTGGCACTACTGGCAGCCTACGCGCATCCCAAAACGACCCGTCGAGCCACCCTGTGGGCGTGGGCGGTGGGCGGTGCGTCGGCCGTACTCTTGATGTTCACCCACACCATGGGGGCGGCCGCCTTGGCCGCCACACTTCCCATTTTCTTGCTGGAGCCAGCCTACCGCAAGAAGCCACATCTGCTCTTTCTGGGGATCGTCTACAGCCTCTTCCTGCTGTCTGGGTCGTACGTTCTGCTGACCGCCAATCCCTTCGCGGCCTCGGTCGCAAAGGCCGACCCCGTGACCGGCCTTGCCCACTGCACGACTCTGCTCCGTTGGCATCTCTTCGGCCTCGGAGAATTCGAGTTCTTTCCGCTACTGCTGCTGATGCCACTCGTACTGCCGTGGCTTTTCGACGGGATGAAGTCCGGCCGACCCCTGGCCAAGTCCGGTTGGCTCCTGGTGCTGGTGCTGCTGGCCTACTCCCTTGTCATCACGGTCTTCTCGCCCCAGCCGGTGGGGCTAACCCGCGTCGCGGACATGCGCCACGTGGTGCCATTGATCCCGATCGGCGCCGCAGTGAGTGCACTGGCGCTCTGGCTCCTATGGGCATGTTGCCCAACCGTCGCAAAGCCCTTGGCGGTCGTGGTCGCACTATTGGCCACCACGACCAATTCCCTGCACCTGGGCTACTTGGCCAATCAGCGGCTCGGGTCCACCCTGTATCGCTACCTCGACGAGAATTTCCGGGACTACGCCACCCCAACGGACACCAATATCGCCTACTTGGCGAGTCTCGCTCCGGGCAAGGTGGTGCAGTTCTTCCCGGACTACATGGCCTATTCACCCCAGTTCTACGTGCCCCAACACCACTACTGCTGTCAGCTCGCCCCGGACCACCGTTTGCGCCCCGAGCTAAAGAGCCAGCTGCCCGCTTACGTGTTCGATGGCAAGGTCAGGCCGGACATCATCCTGGCGGGTCATGACGCAGGCCCGCGGTACCTTCAGCAGCGCATCGAAAGACTTTATGGCAAAGGGAGCTACCGGCTCACGGAGACGTTGCCGGGATATTGGCGTGAACGTTCCCGCCCCGAGATTCCGCTGCGCAACTTCGGGAGGGCCGATCCGCGACGGCAACAAGGCTTCGTGGTGTGGGAGAGAACGGCACGCTAACCTTCGCTCAGAGCACAGCCTGAATCGCCTTCTGACCGCGGTGGGTCATCTCCAGCAGCACCGAGCCGCCCCCGGCGGGAGGGCCACCAGGATTCTGCGTCGGGACGGGAGGGTTGGGGGAGCGAGCCAGATTCAGGACGGACAGTGATCCTCGGTGCAGTCCGCCATCACCTGATCCGTCCGACGTACCCTGCCGGCGGGGGCTCCGCGAACCACCGCCTTTTCGTGGCAGACTGGCTGCGGGCAACCGCTGTTCTGCTCGCAGAGCTCCAGCTGATTGGCGCAGTCGATGCAGAGTGCCGAGGACTCCCGGTAGCAGGAGAGCTCACACTCGGCGTCGTTGCAGGCGCAGTCCATGACACACTCGAGCTCGGCCTTGCAGGCCCCCGAGTAGGAGCCACCGTGATAACCCTTGCCCATGCAGGCGGTGTAGTGGGGGGCACAGCTCCGCTGTAGGCACGACTCGTATTCATCGACGCCGGCGCAGGTCACCTGGTCGTTGCTGGCGGCAGACACCGGACATTGGCCGGTTGCGGACCGCTGGAATTGGTTGTTCCGATGCGAGCGGCAGCCTCCGCCGGCGAGAATCAGCACAAGGATGGTGGAAACGATGTGGGTAAGAGTAGCTTTCATGCAAAGTGGGTGGGGTTGTGGGGGGTTCGTACGGTCACCTCGATAGTACGGCCGCGTCGGAAGCCTCTGAAGAGAGGAGCCGCACTGGAACCGATTGGTTGCCTTCACGGACGGGGACGACCGAGCCTGGTGCGTTGGCGCGTGAAGGCATAGCCACTGGTGCCGATGCGACCCACCGCGTCGAGTTTGTCGAAGTCGATGCGGCCATCGGTCAGTATCGCGTCGGCGACGTGCCACAGCAGGATTCTGGCCACCACCAGGGCGGTCCCCGAGTCTCCGACCTCGATCAGCCGTTCCAGACGACACTCCATCGCAACCTTGGCTTCTTCAATCCGCATCACGTCGACTCGGTCACAAGGACGCGAGGTGAGGTGCGACAACGCGAGTTCGTCGATACCGTACTCGTAGTCGGCCGAAGACTGATTCATGGCCTCAAGCTCCGCGGCAACAACGGTATGGATCACCAGTTCCCTGGTCCGTTCGATGTTGCGTCGCGTGTCCTTGAGCTCGATCAAATCCCCGCGCTCGCGCTTGGAGATGGCGACGATACACAACGGGGGATCGGGGCAGACCCCGGCGAAGAACGAGAAGGGCGCCAGATTGGTGCTGCCGTCCTCGTTCCGAGTCGTGATCCAGGCAATGGGGCGCGGAACAATCGAGTCCGCCATCAGGTGGTGGACTCGCCCTTCATCCAGAGTGTCGGGATCGAACCTCAATCGCTGTCCTCGCTTTTGGGTGGGGGAAGGGTTCGACCGAAGCAGGGCACCGGCTGTTCCTGTTCCAGCCGCTTTCTCAGCAGTCGGATGTTGGTACGAGCCGCGCGATGCCCTGGATCCAGCCGCACCGCCTCTTGCCAGGCTTGCATGGCGCCCTGCCAGTCCCCTCGCCCGACGCAAGCGAGCCCTTTCTCGAAGGCGAGTATTGCCGTCTCCTGCACCCGGACCGGTTCGGGGCCACTGCCCGCCTCGTCGCGAACCGAAACCTCGACCTCGGGTGTCAGCCTGGGGACCTCCCACATGGTGCGGGTCGTCGGAGCAGGCTCAGAATCTTCCGAGCTCGCCAGTATCGGTGATTCCGACGCGGAGCGGTGCCGTATCAGGGCCAGCTGCGCCGGCTGTGAGTAGAAACCACTCACGGGCCGTGGACCCTTCGTTTCGTCGAGCCAAGGCAACAGCTTGACGAAAGCGCTGACCTGCTCAGGCTGGATGGCCTGTCGTTCCGACTCAAGGAAGCCCGAAAGCGCCTCCCCCATCTGCTCGACGCGAGTGAAGGACTTGATGGACTTCCGCAACAGGGCACGGTCGAGGATTTCGTCCACCCGGCGCGGCACCCAGGGAGCGATTTCACTGGCCGGCGTGAATCCGCGAGCAGTCCCGCAACGCGGGGGCGGCGTGCTGGCCATCGGCACGTCGAGCCGGGTCAGGGTCAAGAGCTCGTACAGGATTCTGGCCACCTGCGTCGGCTCGAGGGTCGCAGTGGTTTGACCAGTCCAGCTGGGCGGCAGGCAGATAGCTCCCTCCGCGGTCACCGTCACGTCGTCCAGCGATAGGCCCGGGCCACCCGGTTCGGTTCGTTCCTGCCCAGCTCCCTCGGTGCGCCGAAGCCGAAGAGCACTGCACAGACTGATGCCGACGTGGATCGCCAGCCAGACAGGAACGAATTGGCCAGACTGACGCACCCGGTCCAAAAGCACGCGGAGCGAGAGATCTTCCGAGCTCCGTTGGGGATCCTGTGTGTCGTTACCCGTCGGCTGTACCAACTGGGGAGGAACTGCACTCATGCCAAGGGCCCGCTCGGGGCAATAACCGAAGGAACCGTAAACCTTCTTTTTACCCGGCGGCGTGTCGGACGCAAGTCTTGGTGGTGTCAGACACAAGGCTCGGCGACTTCCTGTGGGAATTTTGGGTCGAGGTCGCACTGACATCTCGGCCAGTCGACCACTCCTGGTGTCAAGGACGCCGCTCGGGCGCGCTCGGCGCCGCCCAGCGGAGCACGGCGGGCCCTCCAACCGAAGCCACGCGGGAGCCAGGCCGGTTGCGCTCTGGCCGGAACGAACGATTCGACCGATTGCAGCCATGTGGAATGGTTTTCAGGCCAACTGGCGCATCGCCCGTTCATGGGCCTGGAATTCACCCCCGCGACTGGAGAGCGCCAGTTCTGGCTCATCCGGAGCAATAGGCCATCACCGACACCATCTGCCCGTGGAGATCGGCCGTCAGAGAGAGTCGTGCCTCGTGGGCGAGGCGGGCCAAACCCAGCATGGCACGCTGATTGGCTCCGCCCATGGAACGTTTCATCTCTTCGACGAAGACGGCTTCTGGATTGGTCTCGATTCGTGCCAGATGCTCGCGCAGCATCGCGACCCTGGCCGGGATGGCCTCGTTGGAGACTCGAACGGCAAGCCAATCCGTACTCTGCAACAGTTCGATCACCACTTTGTGCCGAATGCCACCATAGCGAAGGCCATTCTCCAGCAGCTCGAAGGCAGCCACCGTCAACCGCTGCGCTATGTGGGGTCGGAAGTTGGCCTCGCAATAGGCAGTGAAGAAGGTGTGGGTACAGGTCAGCATGTCCGATCCAGAGTTGCACTCGACTCGGATCAGAACTTCAACCTTGTCCTCCGGACGAAAAACTGGCTTTCTCGTCGCGGCCGTACCCGGCATCGGCTTGGTGGTTGTGCTGGACATCTCCGGTACGATGGGACCACGAGCCATGGGGACCTAGTCGGACGGCACCAGCTTGACACATTCGGGAGCCAGGGCCGTGATGGCCACGAAGCTGGTCTTCTGCCAGGTGAATTTGCGCGTGGTCCTGATGATGAGCTCATACGCCGGTGCTCGATCCGCCTTGAGCCACCCCACCCAGTCCAAGAACAGGCGGATCGCCGAGGAATTCACGAATTTCAGCGCCGTTACGTCCAACTCCACCGACGACAAATGGTCAGCGATGGCAGCTTCATGAACGGCCTTCAAGAAGCCGCCCAAGATGCGGGACGGCTCCTGAAGGGTGATGGTTCCCGCGAAACGAACGCCTCTGGGCGGCAGGACGTCAATGACCAGCGAGTCGACCTTGGGGGGCGAAAGCGTGTCCCACTGGCTCATAGTTTGCCTCTTGCGGTGAGTCGGATTCTACCATCAGGAACATCCTGAAGCGTCAACTCGACACCTCCTTCGTAACGCATGCGGGCTAAACCAAGGCGAGCCGAAGCCTCGGGCTCGCGCTGGGCGCGCATCAGAGCGGCCACGAACGCCTGCTCGGGATCAGCCTTGTTCAGTGCCTCGAGCTCCGCCCTGAGCGTACCGAGATGGGCTCGGTCCGGAGGACTGGTCACCGAGAACTCGATGCTGGTCCTGGATGCGGCGATGACCAGCTCCAACTCATCGGATGGGTTGGAAGACGAGTACTTGACCGCGTTCTCCAGGGTCTCCTGAATGACCACCGAGGCCCGCGCCGCTATCTCCGGATCCTCGAAGGTCGTCCTGCAGAAGAACTCTCCAAACTCGCGAACCCCGTCGATGTAGGTCCAAGCAGGTCGAAACCTCATCACGACGAGCGGGTGTTCAGGGTGCAGGGAGTCAGTCGATTGTCCGGACAAGGGACCTCCAACGAATCAATTGGGGTTCCGAAGCAATGCGGTGTTCTCCTGATCCTACGGACGATCAAAGAGGCTGTTTACCTTAGAGGTAGATCCGTTATCAGGGTACTCTAGATGTTTCCCTTCCGCAATTGGTAATCCCGGTCACGGGGCCCCATCGTTCTATCGGACTTCGCCGTGAATCTCACCATCCGCCACAAGCTGGCCCTGCTCGCTGGTGTGCCCGTGATCGGTGCCGCGGTTCTTTCGGCCCAGATTGTGGCGGCAGCGCGGGAACAAGCCAAACTCGCCGAATCCCTGGGCTCCCTGGAGAGCCTGGTGGAGGCATCGGGCAAGACCACCCAGCTGGTCCATCGCCTGGAGCAAGAGCGCACGATCGCCCTTCTGGTCAGCGGTGAGCAACATCGGGCTCGACAGCACAGCCCATCCGCCAACGCGCCGCTCACGGACCGGCGTGCCGCCCTGGCCGCCACCGATCAGGCCAACGCTGAGCTTACCCGGTTCCTTTCTACCCGCAACGAGGGGGTCCTACCCAAGAGATTCGGCGCGGCCCTCAGTGAGTCGAAAGTCCTGCTCCGAGATCTGCAACAGACACGCCAGTCACTGGCGGCCAGTCGGGCCACCTGGGAAGAGCTGAGCAACTACTACGAGGGGCTCATCCGCTCCCTAACCACGGTCGTCGCCGGTCTCACCGAGCTAACCAATGACGGGGAGCTGTTACGCCTTCTGCATTCACTGGTCGCTCTGCTCCAACTCGAAGCTCGTGCCAGCGCGGAACGTGCACTGGTGGCTCATGTACTGGCCGCCGGGGAGTTCCCCCCCGGCACGTATCGCAAGCTGGTGACCACCATCTCGGAGCAGGACACCTACACGGACGTGGTGGAAGCCATGGCCAGCCTGGAGGTGCAGCGGCTCGTCAAAAGCAAGCTGACCGCGGCCACGGTCGAGCCGGGGTTGGCATTGCGCCGCACCGTCCTGGAGGCCATCGACGAAGAGCTGACCCTGTCTGCCTCAACATGGCTCCAAACCACCCAGCCCCGCGTCAATGCGCTGCAGAGCGTGGAGCTCGACTTGCACGAGTTGAGCCGCCGATTGGCCAGCGAAAAGGTGCTGGCCACCAAGCGGGGCGTCGTGTTCAGCACGGTTCTGGCAACGACCATCGTGCTATTCAGTCTCTTGCTTGCGACAGCGCTGGCCCGGGGGATCACTCGTCGCCTGGAAGCAATGCGCCAAGCGGTGGCTCGCGTTGGTGAAGGCGATCTGGATACGCGGGTCGACACGACCCACCGCGATGAGCTCGGCCGGCTGGGTGAGGCGTTCAACAGCATGATTGGTGAGATTAGCCAATCCCGAATCCTGCTGGGAGAAAAGGCGCGCATGCAGCGCGATCTGGAGATCGCCACCGAGATTCAGCGTGCCATGATGCCACGCACCCCCACCCATCCCGAATTCGAGTTCGCGGGTAAGATGATCCCCGCCGACGAGGTCGGGGGCGATTTCTACGACATCCTGACCAATGGAACCGATCTCTGGCTAACCATCGGGGACGTGTGCGGGCACGGCATCGGCTCGGGCCTGGTGATGGTGATGACCCAGGTGGCCTTCGCCACGAATTTCCTACACGACCCGAAGTCACCGCCTGCGGCGGTGTGGAAACGGGTCAATCGACTCTTGTGCGAGAACATCTCGGGCCGCCTCAACGACAATCGCTACGTCACGGCCCAGTTGCTGGTGCATCAGGGCAACGGGAGATTCTCTTGCGTCGGGGCGCATCAGTCACCGATTCTGTATCGGCACCGTACTGGCCGTTGCGAGTTGGTCGATGCCGAGGGGCCTTGGCTGGGACTGGATCCCGATCAGGCACTGGTGCCAACCAGCCAGCTAACCCTGGAGCCGGGGGACATCCTGTGTCTCTACTCCGACGGTCTACCCGAAACGCAGAATCAATCGGGTGAGCTATTCGACGTGGGGAGGCTTTCCCAAGCCCTGGAATCGGCGCTTGGGCAACCGATCCCTTTGAAGGACGCAGCCGACGAGGTGTATCGCAAGGTAGAGCAGTTCTCCACCCGCCGAGAGGACGACTGGACCCTTCTGCTGGTCCGTTATGGGCAGGTTACGGCCCAGTGACGTTTCCATCCCGAATCCGGGCCACGATCTTGAGCCCCTTGGCATCGGACGCCGGCAGGTAGCCGAGTCCTTCTGGCTCGGAGCCGACGAAACGGGCCACCGCGGCGGGTGAGGCCAGCTTGCGCGGTGGGGTGGAACCGGAACGGATCATGGCGTCAATCCAGAAGCGTTTGCACTCGTCGGGCGACATCCCCAAAACCGCTCGATCGAAGGTCTTCCGATGCGCACTGCCGGGCGGGAGATTGACGGCAATGACCTTGCCTTTGCCTGGGATCTCTTTGGTGCGCGACCGGTAGACCGCACCCAGCTGTGCCTTGTTGAGACTACCGATGGTGTTGCCCGGGTTGACCACCACCACCAGCTCGTTGTCCGCAGCCATGAGCTTCGGGCTCACGACCGTACCAAGGACCAGCAACCCAGCGAGAAACGCAATCCAGAGCTTGTGTCGCATCGCGCCCTCCTAGAAGGATACCGCCACCTGGCCGATAATCACCCACGCCTTGCTGGCCACTGCCTCTGCGACCGGGACGACCCGAACGGTCTCCAGCTTGGTGGTCACCCAGGGGGATGGCTTGACGTTCAGGCCAGCCCGGTACTGGTGCATGTTTTGCACCGGAATGGTGCTGATGGGCTTGATGGTGTCGTAGCCCAAATACGGGGTCAGCTTGGTTCCGCCCAAGGCCTGGCCCAGGTCGAACTCGTAACCGGCCAGCACGTAGTAGGCCTTGCCGATATAGGACGCATAGTATGCCGGGACGTCGAAGGGGATCTCGTTGAGCAGCTTGTCGTCGTCGTCGATGGGCGGCGGCGTGGAGTAGACGACGCGGCGCCGCGCATACTCGCCGGACACGCTGAGCCCGTGGAACTTGACCATGGCATCCAGAGCAATGACGCGCTCGTCGTAGCCTTCGGTGGTAACGTAGTTGATACCAAAGGGCTGTGACTGACTGGTGTCGAGTGACAGATCTGGGTTCAGCATGACGTAGGCACGTTCCTGCCGGTCGGTGTAGCGCCCCACGTAGCCGTAGCTGCCCGCTCGGAGCGTGAGATTCTCGGTCGAATAGGTCAGCTTGAGACGAAGCCCAACCCCCTTGTTCTCGTCCAGATCCTGGTACTCATCGACGGGGCCTCGGCCGTTGGAGAGCGTGGCCGCGTAGTCCAGAGCCAAAGAGTCGCTCAGCTGCCGCATACCGTACAGCGAAAGGCCCGTCTGTCGCGTCGGCACCAGTTCCCAGTTGATCAGATTGGGCGCATCGACACCGAGCAGGACCGGGCTACCGTGGTCTTCGTTCCAGATCCCGTAGGGGGTCAGGTACCGCCCCAAACGAATCCCCAGGAAATCCCAGGGCTGCCAGTCCAGGTGGGCTCGTTCGATCAAGATGCCATTGTGCCGATAGGGTTGCTGGGTCAGGGGAGCCCGCCCCTCACCATTGCCACGAATGTAACTGTCCTCGGTCTGCACCAGCTCCCCATTCATGTAGACATCCGCTGGGTAGTCGAATTCGTACCCGACGGGAGTGAAGGTCAGGCGCGTTTCGACCAGGGCCGATAGGGTCTCGGACATGTCGCCCCGAACGTACAGGTTGATCCCGTTCATCATGAAACTGGAATCCACCGGCAACCGAGCTCCGTATAGGCCGTTCTGTTCCTCCATGAAGACCTTGCCGAAGCTGACATCGAAAAAGCCCCAGGCACTCAGGCGTTTGTCAGCCTGGGATTCCTCGACCTCCGCTGCCATTTGATCGTTCTGCTCGGCGAGCTGTTGTTCCAGTGCCTCCAATCGGGCTGCCTGCGCTGCCAGCTTGTCTTCGAGTGCCTTCACTCGAGCTTCACCCCGCGCATCACCGCTCGGAGCGCCGGTAACCGAGGGTGGCGAAGGGGGTGCCGGCTCCGCCGAGGGGGTGGCGGTTGCCGACGCGTCGCCAGCCGGCACCGGTGCGGCTGCATCCCCGGAAACACCCGAGGAAGCGTCGACGGCCTGCGCGAAAGCCGTCGAACCCAAGAACATCAAACCCGTCCCCATCGAGAAAAAAGGGACGTAACATGCCGGAAACCACTTGGATGACAGTTGGCTTCTCATGGTGTGTTCCCTCACTCGCAAGAGCAGCCGACGCCGCTGAGCGTGCGCGTTCTGGAGCTGGGCGCACACACGGGCAAAAGCCACGTGCCCCGAAGGGCGACCGACGTGGTACAGTCGCAGCATTGGTAATCCGTCCCACCGCAGTCCTCAGCGGTGCAATCCGCGATGGTGCACATCCCCGGATCACTCGGCGCCGTCGGATCCAGAAGGCAGGTGGTGGCCGGACCGGTAGCGCAGTCCCCGTCTTCCCTGCAGCTCGCGCCGAGTTCGCCAGGGTTGGCCTCCGCGCCAGCCGCGTCGCCGGCAGCTCCCGCAATCCCTGCGGCACCGCCCGCCGGCTCGGGGCCGAGGCACCCCTGATATTGGCTATGCCAGACGTACCCTTCCGGACATCTTTCGGACTCGTCGATGCCACAGGCGGTTGCCAGTAGCAATGCCCAGGGTAAGAGTCGATTGGGGCTCATGGTGTCCTCCAGCACCACCGAACGGTCGGCGATGCTCGAATCATAACGACACCCGCGGTCGGCATTCCACTTCAATTTCCGAGCAGTGAAATCCGGTCTCCCGGGCGTTGGGGGCTGCTCGGCAAAGGTTGGGGGATGAGATTTGCGGCCTCAGGTCGGTCCGACGCAATAACGAAGGAACTATGCTTGGACGGCCCTTCCCCGACTCCGATGCACGCTAAAAGGCCCTGGCCGCATGCGGGCCGCCGTCACGACCTCGGACCGCAGCCGCCCCTCGACACTGCGCCGGACGTTGACCCGAAAAGGACCCTCAAGTCACAGCTCCGCGCACCTTCTCCCACTTTGGCGCAGTCGAGCACCGCTCGATGCAGTGGGCGACACCAGAACGCTCGTCACACGCTGCAGCGCCGAACGCCGGGGTTGGGCAACCCTGCGCTCCACGTCGGCACGCAGCTTACTCCGGTTTCACCGGCAGGCCACGACCGCGGAGCGACCCTTGGCATATCGGGTCGCCCCGGTTTTCCTAGCGACCTAACTACGGAACGTAGATCTGCTCCTGGCACTGCGGAGTACAGTGCCGTTGGGTCTCCGGATCTTCTGGATCACACGCCTCGTTGATCTGCTTGATGCCATCCCCGCAATACGGACCGATGGTGCAGTCCGGCGCGCAGCCACCGTACGTCCCGTCGTTGATGCCATCGTCGCAGGTCTCATAGGGCGTGATTCCGTCCTCCTTCAGGCCATCGTAAACCACGCCGTCGCCACAGCTCGGACCATCGATGCAACCCGGCGCGCACTCTCCGTAGCCACCGTCGTTCGTGCCGTCATCGCACTCCTCCGGAGGCACGACCAAACCATCGCCGCAGATGCCTTCGTCGCCGCAAACAGCGCTGCATCCATCGCCGGGTACCGTGTTGCCGTCATCACAGGTCTCACCGAAGAGATCGTCGACTACAGTATCGCCGCAACGCGGACCCATCTGGCAACCCGGAGCGCAGTGGTTGTACGTACCGTCGTTGACGCCATCGTCGCAGGTCTCGGGTGGCGTACCCATACCCTCCTGGACCTGGCCGTCGCCGCACCAGGGCGCCCGCTGGCAATCCGTGGTGCAACCGCCGTAGTGCCCATCATTGATGATGCCGTCGTCCCCAGTGCCGTTGGTGCCGTCACCGTCGTCGCAACGCTCGCCGAACACGGTGTCGACGAGACCATCGCCGCAGCGAGCCGGAGGCTGGCAGTTGGGGGCGCAGGTGCCGGGATCCGCGATCGTGCCGTAGCTGCTGTTGTTCAGGCCGTTGTCACAGACCTCGCCGAACTCCGACTGGACGACCGCGTCACCGCAGTAAGCGCCCCGGGTGCAATCCGGATTGCACTCGTTGTAACCGCCCGGATTGGCGCCGTTGTCACATTGCTCGCCCGGTGTGAGCACCGCGTCGCCGCAGATGGGATGGCAGTTGCTGGGCTGGGCGTTGAAGCCACCCAAGGTCAGCTTGTACGTGGAGCATTCCTTCTTGCGCTCCGCTTGGAACACGACGATCTCGTAAACCTGTCCCGCGGTCAGACCCAGGCTCACCTGCTGCGTCAGCGGGGCGGTGTCACCCTCGGTCGGGGTGATGACCACGGTTCCGCCGTCTCCACCCAGGGTGATGTCGCCGGTCACCGGGGTGTGGATGCCGCCCAGGTCGACGGCCAGCCGGTTGTTGATGAACACCCAAACGTCGTCGTCACCGGTGAATTGCAGGGTCTCGCCGCCGCTATACGTGAAGTAGAAGCGCACCTCACTGGTGAAGTGGAAGTTGTGCGGCGTCGCCCCAATCTCGTCTTCCCAGTTACCAAGATAGGCGGGCGGGATCTTGGCCACCCCGTACTCGGAGGTGGGCGACATGCCCTGGCCGTCCATGGGGAAGAACACGGGGTTACCGTCGAGCGCCGCCAGCAGGGTGATCCCGTGGTAGACGCCCTCGACCTCCACGCACTGCTCGAAGTTGGCGCACTCGGGCTTGTCGGCGCTGGAGCCCTGACACTCCGTCTCCTGTGGATCCTCGCACTCCGGCGTCTCGGGATCCTCGTCGTAGGGGCAGAAGGTGCAGGGGATGGCGTTGCCATCCGCGTCGTGATCCGGCTGGTCGGCGCTGCCGCACCAGCAGTACGACGGATCCGAGTACTGCTCCCACTGCTCGCCGTTGGCGCCCCAACGGTTCACGAATAAGCCCGCGCCGTTGTTGTACAGGGTCAGGGTCGTGGCAACGGTAGCGTTGGTCCCCGGAACATCGCGGTACCAATTGGAGAAGCTGTTGGCGCTGGTAATGAAGCCAGAATCGGCGCTGCCACCGCCGGAGCCCCTGTAGACCGGCTTACCCTCGGCATCCAGTTCGTTCTCCACCAGTCCCACGACCGCGTCGAACTGGCCCGTGGCGCTGCCGGGCTCGAAATCCCCGCCTTCGTCGAAGTCGCGGTACACGACGGGCACGACCATCGTCTCGCCCAGGGCGGCCTGGTCGCACACATAGCCGGCCTCCAGCTGGCAGTCCGCCGAGCAACCGTCACCGCTCGCCGCGTTGCCATCGTCGCAGGCCTCGCCCACGATCAGCGCGTCGCCACAGGACGAGGTGCAGGCCCCCGCATCACAGGTGGGCTCCCGCCGGCACAGCGGGGTGCAGCCGTCACCCAGGTTGCCGTTGCCGTCGTCACAGGCCTCCGCACCCTCCGCTACGCCATCGCCACAGGTGGTTGGGTGGCAGGTGTAGTTGCCCGGCTCCCCGTCGCAAGCCCAACCCGGCTCCCAGGCACAGGTGGGTGAGCAGCCATCGTCCGGTAGGACATTGCCGTCATCGCAGGCTTCGTTCATCAAGAGGATACTGTCGCCGCAGAGCGGAACGCAGGGCGCGTCGGGATAGGGGCAGTCGAACCCGGTCTGCTTCATGCAGTTCTCACAACCGTCATTCGGGTAGTTGTAATCGCCGTCATCACACTGCTCGTCCCCACCGATCGCGCCGTCGCCACAGGTGTTCGTACTCTCGCAGGGCTGACCGGGCATGGGGCACATGAAACCGGCCTCGATGAAGCGACAGTCGGCGGAGCAACCGTCACCGTCATCGGTGTTCAGATCGTCGCAGGCTTCGCGGGTCTCGTCGGTGCCACCTCTCAACTTACCGTCGCCGCAGTACTCCGCCGGCTCACAGGGCTGGTTGGGGATCCTGCACGTCCACCCGGGCTGGATGCGGCAATCGATGCAACCACCGCTGGGCGGCGCCGTACCCTCGTCGCACTCGTCCGAGCCATTGACCCGGCCATCCCCGCAGGGATAAAGCTCCGTGCAGGGCTGGCCCGGCGTGGTACAGGTGAAGCTGGCGTTCTGAACGGTGCAGTCCGAACTGCAGCCGTCCGACCCCTCCAGGCCACCATCGACGTTGCCGTCATCACAGACCTCGCCGGGCTCCTTGATGCCGTTGCCGCAGGCGAAGACGGACTTGCAGACGCTGGGCTCTGAGGGGGGATCACAGGTCCAGTTGGGCTCGACCTTGCACACGCCGTTGCAGCCGTCACCCGGCTTGGTGTTGCCGTCGTCACAGACGTCGGTTGCGAGGTTGAGCAAACCGTCGCCACACGCCGGAGGATTGTCGAAGCACTCCGGCGGAGGATCATCCACCAGGCAGGGATTTTGATTGCCGTTCCCACCGTCCAGCACGATGTCAAAGCCAGCCTGCCCATTGGCGCCACCGGCGGCGGGACCTGCACCAGCGGTGGGCTCCACCGTCGAGCCGCCCTTGCCCGTGGCGTCGCCACCGATCTTCCCACCCCCGCCAGAGGCCGAGCAATTGACGAGTGCCGTTACTGCGACGAGACAACCAAAAAAGCCTAATCTTGAAGTCATGCGCGTCATGGGATGCTCCGGGTGCGGGATCCACTGCTCAGGATATCACGGACTTTTGGGGCAAGCCGGTAGACAATGGCCGTGGTTTCGCGTGGCAACAGAACCACGGAAGGGGAACCGGGTTGCGGAGATGTAGGTGTAACGGCGCCTGACTCGGGAATCCAATCCGCGGGGCGCGCCAGCCAGACGACCATCGTGGTCATGGAACAGCTGAGTGTGTTGATTTGCATTCTGCCTGGAGCGCGACCGGGCGTTCGGGGACGCGGTCCGACCCGGGTGGCCCCCAGTCCCGCCTCCCAACTGGCTCCTCCGGCGCGGCCGACGGCTTGCCGAGCTTCAATGCAGACCTCCCCCGCTTCAACGTGCTTCCCGCGCACTGCCGACGGCCTGCCGAGCTTCGCGGCCGCTCCGGGCTGGCCAGGATCGTTGACGCAGGCCGGGGAGGGCTCTCTGTCCAGCCCCAACCCGCCCCGGTGGTCGAAGGAGATCCTCGCTTATTGAAGAAAGCCGGTGCCAGATCCGTCCGGTATGCAGCAGCTCCCATCTGAATCGCTCCACCCGCTCGAAGAAAGGCGGCGCCAGATCCTCTCGAAGCTGCTCCGGGACACGGGTTGGGACAGCCCGCCCTTCACACGCGGAATTGAACTCGCCAAGCTGCTCCAAGAGGGCACCCAGACAGTGCGGGGATCTGCACCGGGATGACGGCGCTGCGTTTCGCATGGGACCGACGCCAGGACAGCGCCGACGCCGAGAGAGGGCGCCCAGATCCCACGAATGCCTGGCGGGGAACGACGCCGCCCAAGACCTGCAAGCCGCTGCCGCCCCGCTGAGACCAGCTCCCTGCGCCAGACGGAGGCGGAACTGCTACCAATACTTCAATGGCTGGTATTGTTTTGTCGCACCGCAATGACGCCCCACGCAATCCCACCTCCAGCAGTTCGCGTCCGGCGCGGTCTTGGGCGGCTGAACGTCAGCGAATCGAAAGAACTCGGGCCAAAACCCTCGGGCCTGAGGGTCGACCCTTCCCCGAAGTCGAAGGATGCAGCCGTTGTGCGCGCGCGGCGCCCCCTGAACCTTCCACCCCTGGCCCAGCTGGTCGTGCGCCGCCGCCGTGCGCCCGCGACGGGTCCTGAACCTTCCACCCCTGGCCCAGCTGGTCGTGCGCCGTCGCCGTGCGCCCGCGACAGGTCCTGTTCGGCGCGGCGGGTCCTGTTCGGCGCGACGGGTCCTGTTCGGCGCGACGGGTCCTGTTCGGCGCGACGGCTCCATGCCGGCCCAAATCTGCGGACACTGACCCGCTCCACCGCGCGGCAACCCGAGCCAATCCGATCCTAAGGTGGTCTGACCTGGTCTATTGCACCGCAACCCGAATGGCATCGACGACGGGCTGACCATTCCGAAATGCGATCATCGCAGCGTGAACCGCTTGCGGGTCGAATACTCGTCGGCAGATCGCAAATGCCTGCTCCAGCAATCGGCGTTCGGCGCGAGTGGTGCGGCCGTCCAGAATCGCAGCAGTCACCAGCACGTGCAGGACGAACGACTGATCCGCGCGTGACAGCGTGGACAATTCCTCCAGGAATCGAGATGGGTCGTCGGGTTCCGCAATCTCCGCAACAGTGAACTGGTCGGTGAGCGCCCGCAAGAGAGCCACGTGGTTGGGATGGAAGTCACGGGTGCGAACCACCGCGCTGGCGGTCGCGCGCAAGGCCACCTGCCAACCTCGGCGAGTCACCTCGCCAAGCTGGAGGCCCACGTCCAGCAATTCGCTCACCGCCGAGGGGCCCAGTATCCGCAAGCGAGCCTCACGCAGCACGACGAAGCAAACGATGGCGTTCCAGATGGCGGTGACCGGGATGGCCACCAGTTCGAGCAGCGCCCTGGCGGTGGCTCGCCCCAGGGCTCCACGCAGCAGAGCCTTCGCCAGGAACGTGGTGAGTGCGATCTTGGCCTTGTACAGGAGTGAGGCCACGGTAACGAACCAGACACTGGCCTCGCGACGGGGATTGATGCCGAAGCGGGTAATGAGTGGATTGGGCAGCTCCAGCGCGGCGCGTGCCAAGGATGACACCACTTCTGCATCACGTTCCTTCGCAACTCTGGCGTCAACAGGGTACCCAGCGGCACAGGCCATGTGATGCACTGCACGCAGGGCATCCCAATACAAAAAGGTGATCTCGAAGATGGAGGCCACCAACGTAACCCCACCAACCCACGACCAGTAAGCAACCAGATCCCGAGTGGTGGAACTGGGATCACCGATCGGGAAGTGGCGATGGGCAATGATCGCCGTCAAGGAGCTAGCCAACGCTGAGATCCCGCCGGCCGTGGCCGCAGCCAGAATCGTTCGGACCTCGATCCGCCGCAATGCCCTACGCTCCTGTGGATTGAGCAGGTGAACCGGATCATCGGCAGGAGCTACCGCGGGCAGACGCGGGTGGCGCAACATGAGCCGAAGCCCCACGCGCTCGGTGAGCGAGGACGAAACCGGAGTCGGAGGGTCAGTGGAAACCGAGGCCACCATCAAGGACGGCCCGAACATACCGGATGTTGGCAGCTCATGCAGCCCCGTCGGGTTTCCGGGCCGGTCGGCGCCCGGATCACGCAGCGCGTACCACTCGACCTTGAAGGGAGGCGGTAGATCACACACGAAGGCCGAGGGCAACAACGGGGAGAGGGTTTCCGGCGCGGGGGCGTGGGTGCGGGGGCGTGGGTGCGCGGTGCGGGGGCGTGGGTGCGCGGCGCGGGGGCGTGGGTGCGCGGCGCGGGTGCGTGGCGCGGGTGCGCGGCGCGGGTGCGCGGCGCGGGTGCGCGGCGCGGAGGCGTGGGTGCGCGGCGCGGTGTCGAGGGAGACCCGGTGGTGGTGCGGGGGCGTGGAGTGGCAGCCAACGACGTGGACACGCAGGAAAGAGCCGCATCGTTTGGCCCCGAGTGAAACGCGCCGCGCGCCGGGGCGCCCGCGTCAGTCGATATCAAGGTCGCCTGAAGGACAGCGCGCTGGGGCGCCCGCGTCAGTCGATATCGGGACCGGCAGGGACGAGCACGCCGGTGCGAGACTTTGGAGGGCCTGACGCACCGAAAAGCCGTCTGGCCCGGTCGAGGTTGTGCTGCCGACAAACCAGCCGGAGGTTATCGAGCGTTGAGTCGCCCCCGAGGGCGAAGGGGGTTCGGTGGTCCAGCTCCAGGAACCTGCGCTCGCTGCAGCGATTCCCCTTCGTGTCCGTAACCGTGCACTGCCCCCCATCTCGTTCCCACACCAGTCGTCGGATCTTTGCCGGTACGTGGCGCGAGTTCGTCCGATTCGCTCTCGCAGTGAGGTCGCTCGGAGTCGGGCGCATGTTTCTCGAGTCCTTGGGTACGTCGGTCGGCTCATCGCTTGGGTCACGCCGTTCTGGTCCTCCAATGCATGCGGCCGCCTCGCTGGACGGGTCATGCTGCAGCTGGTGTTCGAGACATCGGGGCGAGTCGCTGAATAGCTCATGCTCTCGCAATGCGTCGCGATGCGTCACCGGCGCCTTCAGAAGTTCGCTCCATTGTCGCGTGTCAACAGGATCCGGATCCTGTTGGAGAGCCCCATGGCGTGGGGTTGGTCGCGCGGTGGGGGCCGAGAGCTGGTCCGAGGCGAGCGCCATGGTGGGGCCCGAGTGCTGGTCCGAGGTGAGCTGCGGCGCGCAGGTCGATCGCCCATCGGGCGGCAGTTGAGTGGCAGGGATTGGCCGCGAGTCCTGAATCGGGCGGTGGTTTGCGTCAGGTGACGGCCGTTGCGACACTGTGGCAGTTCGTCCCGAGCGATGCGAACAGTGGCGGTGAGGAGCGGCCGCGCGGCGGTGCCTTTCCTCGCGCTCCAACAGGGCATCGATGGCGCTTTCGAATAGAGCGGGCAAGTCGGACGGCGATATGGTGTGGCTGCAGAGCTCTCGGGCTCTTTCCAGCTTCTGACGAAAGGCTTCGCTAGCGGTGAAGGTTACGCGATAGGAAACTGCCGACAGAGGGCGAACCGCTCCGAGGCGGTCTCCATCCGCCAGGGCGCATCGTGACGCTCCGAGTCGTGCCATCGTCGACGACGTATGCAAGGGTGCAGGGACTGACATGAGGGACGAGGGCTTCGGTGACACCGAGACGACAGGCTCTGGGGGCGGTGGGATTCGTTGGGCCAATCGCCGTATGCT
>CAZYKT010000073.1:0-25926 GCA_964648165.1 uncultured Polyangiaceae bacterium
CGACAACCGCGTGGTCGCACACATGCCCCACAACTGCAACGCTGCCCCCGAGCCCTGCAGTGGCCTACACGCGCAAGTGATCGAAATGATCCAACAATCCGCTAGCCGACGCCGCTAACCGAATGCGCATGAACGCGAAAGTAAGCGGCACCGTGCCCCTGATCAGTCGCTGTGTCGTCATCACGTCTCTGCCTCCCAGTTCAAGTGGTTCAGCGAAACCCGAGGCGTGCCCGCCATTGTCGCGACGCAAGCATCGCGGTCACATGACGGCCGGAACAGCCAAAGCTCGCCATCTAGAGCCCAATAATTCCCCACGGCGACATCTCGTTGCTGTCGTCGCTGTCATGCCAGTCACACTCTAGCCATTCCCGGTCGCACTCCTCCTTGTCGAGATCGGCGCAGTTGAGCCTTTCCGGGTCGCCATCGCAACCCACGTCCCACACGCAATACGGGCGGGTCGCGCAGCTCTCGGGATCCTTGAAGGAAAGGCAGCCCTGGAAGTCTCTCACCGACACGGGTCGGCACCCAAGTGATTCAACCCAAGTGCAAAAGAGTTCCTTCTCGGCGCATTGCTCTCGGGTCAGATCCGCGCAGTTACGGCCAATGCAGGCAGGTCCCTCAACGCACCCTGGTATTGCCCGGCAATCCCGCGGATCTGGTCGATAGCAGATCTCAGCACCATATACGTGGTCATCCTGTCTGCAGTAGTCGCTGCCACCTCCGCAGGCCAACAACACCACCGCTCCGAGCACAATCGCAAGCCCCGGGCAGGACACCGTTAGCGTACGCTCCATGGTCCGCGAGCAGTTTACTCGATTGGCCCCTCAACGCACGTCTGACCTTCACAATGCGAGGTCGCGGCGCAGTCGCTGCTTGTTCGGCAGGGATCACCGACGCTGCAAGGCGAGCACACCAGGTCCACGCAGTTGCCACAGTGGCATCCCGCATCTTCGACGCAGTACTCCCCGGGCCAGGCGACGTCGGCGCATACCCCGTCACGACAGTAGCCAGACTGGCAGTGTTCATTTCCACTGCAAGCCACGCCGTTTGGCAGCGGTCCACAGACCGGGGTGGGATAAGGCTCAACATCGAGACAGACCCTGCTCTTGCAGTCCTCACCAGTGGTGCAGGGCATCTCGGAATCACACAGTCCACAGAACCCATCCTGACAGGGATCGCAACGACAGATGTCGTTCGGGGCGCAGGGTTCGCGCGGTTCTTTGGCAGGTTTGGCGGTGCAGACTCCTCCAGAGCACTCGAGACCTGGCGCGCAATGGTCATCGAGGAGACACATCTGTCCCTCTTCGCACAGATCACACTGCTGACCAGCACAGACACCGCACCGGCACTCCAGGTCATTGTTGCATGAACCGCCAGGCCACGCTGGCTCCATGGACGTCTCTGCCTCCCAGTTCAAGTGGTTCAGCGAAACCCGAGGCGTGCCCGCCATTGTCGAGACGCAAGCATCGCGAGCACGTGACGGCCGGAACAGCCAAAGCTCGCCATCTAGAGCCCAATAATGCCCCACGGCGACATCTCGTTGCTGTCGTCGCTGTCTTGCCAGACACACTCCAGGCTTTCCTGGTCGCACGCCTCCTTCTCGAGATCGCCGCAGTTGACCCTTACCGGGTCGCCATCGCAGGCCACGTCCCACACGCAATACTCGCTGGTCGCGCAGCTCTCGGGATCCTTGAAGGCAAAGCAGAAATCCAAACCTTCCGCATCGCTCGGTCGACATCCCACTGGCTCAACCCAGATGCATAGACCGTCTTCTCCACATTGCTGTGGATTCATCGGAGAGCAGTTCCTCGGGATGCACGCAGCGGTCTGCGTACATCCCGGCACCGAAGAGCACTTCCGAGGGTCTGGTTGGTAGCAGATCTGGCCGGCCAATATGTTGTCGCGCTGTCTGCAGTAGTCGCTGCCACCTCCGCAGGCCAACAACACCACCGCTCCGAGCACAATCGCAAGCCCCGGGCAGGACACCGTTAGCGTACGCTCCATGGTCCGCGAGCAGTTTACTCGATTGGCCCCTCAACGCACGTCTGACCTTCACAATGCGAGGTCGCGGCGCAGTCGCTGCTTGTTCGGCAGGGATCACCGACGCTGCAAGGCGAGCACACCAGGTCCACGCAGTTGCCACAGTGGCATCCCGCATCTTCGACGCAGTACTCCCCGGGCCAGGCGACGTCGGCGCATACCCCGTCACGACAGTAGCCAGACTGGCAGTGTTCATTTCCACTGCAAGCCACGCCGTTTGGCAGCGGTCCACAGACCGGGGTGGGATAAGGCTCAACATCGAGACAGACCCTGCTCTTGCAGTCCTCACCAGTGGTGCAGGGCATCTCGGAATCACACAGTCCACAGAACCCATCCTGACAGGGATCGCAACGACAGATGTCGTTCGGGGCGCAGGGTTCGCGCGGTTCTTTGGCAGGTTTGGCGGTGCAGACTCCTCCAGAGCACTCGAGACCTGGCGCGCAATGGTCATCGAGGAGACACATCTGTCCCTCTTCGCACAGATCACACTGCTGACCAGCACAGACACCGCACCGGCACTCCAGGTCATTGTTGCATGAACCGCCAGGCCACGCTGGCTCCGAACAGACCCCGTCCCTGCAGATCAATGACGCGCACTGGTTATTCGAGTAGCAGTGGGTTCCGTTGGGGAATGGCCCACATACCGGCGTGTCGAAGTCAGGGCTTGTCGAACAGAAGCCATTGGCGCAGTCCTCATTCTCGTCGCATTCCAACAAGGGCCCGCACGGACTACAGGTGCCGTTGGTGCATGAGTTGCATCGGCACTCCAGATTGGCTTGGCAACTGTCGCCGGGTTCGCCAAGGTGTGTGCAGGTGCCGCGGATGCAATGCCGCGACACGCAATAGTTGTCGTGCAGGCAGGGATCGCCGTTATCACACAGGTCACAGACGCTGTCGGAGCACGACCCACAGAGGCACTCCTGGTCGTCCAGGCAGAACCCGCCGGGAGGGACATCTGACCGGTTCGACCCAGGAATGCGCCCGGAATCAGGGGGAGTCTGCTCCTGACTGGGCGGGCCAGGATCGCTCAGGCAAGGGTACGCCGTATCGTCGAGACTGGGAACATAGTGATCTCCTTGGTTGCACTGCAACACCCCTCGGTCGTTGGAGGGCGGGCGCACGTAGTCAGCCTCTTGGACCAGCACGGCGAGCATGGCGCCCATGGTATTCGCAAAGGACGCTCCAAGCCCCAGGCGCAGGTCATTTTCGGTTACGTCGTAGCTGTCGAAGTAGGAGAAACAGTAGTCCAGTACGTCGTTGGCCGACCAGTCATTCCAGCTAAACTCGGAGACATCCGTCACGAGCTCGGAGACGGACTGGAAATCCCGATGGACGTAGCTGCGGTAAAGCACGGCGGTGTAGAGATTGGGGCGGCGATCGTTCCATTGGTCCGAGGACGCAACGTAG
This sequence comes from uncultured Polyangiaceae bacterium, assembly GCA_964648165.1. GTDB lineage: Bacteria > Myxococcota_A > Polyangia > Polyangiales > Polyangiaceae > FEN-1139. The sequence continues at coordinate 3,448 of CAZYKT010000073.1, forward strand.
CCCGTGATGACATCGAAGGCGTAATTGATCTCATCCTCGAAGGCCACGTGTCCCCATCCAGTCGTGGAGGCCAGGTGGTGCGGCTCGGCGGCATCACCCAGATTGTGCAACGGAATCGCGAGGTCCTCGATTCTGGAGGTTTCCCGGAAGTACCGGAAGCCATACTCGGCCATGCTGCTCATGGGCGAGAACTCCGTCAAAGCGACCGTCACCTCTTCCCATTCGTCGCGGTCGCGCTTCTTGTCGTCATACTTGGCGAAGTAGTGGGTTCCGAAAGACTGGTCGTAATCGACAGTGATTCCGGCTAACTCAGTGGCAGCGAATATGGCGACGTCCAGCGCGCCTGGCACACCGGACGGACCCGCCGACGGGTAGTACATCCCCGCAATGTCGTTGTACTCGCCCTCGCCACCCACCATGTCCATGAAGTGCCAAAGCGTTGTGGCCTCATCGAAGTCGCAAGGAATGGTGGGTAGGACACGTCTGGCAATCTCGGTAGGCTTCGCCTTCTTGCCAAGCTCCCTGGCGTCGTCGAAGTCGCAGTCACTCAGGCCGAACAGTGAACCAATGCAGAGCACAGGGAGCAGTACGGCACCCCCGAAGTACTCGTAGAGCGCGGTCTCGGCCTGCTTGTAGACGTACATGCTGCCGTAGATGTCGATGTTCACCGGGGAAATCATGGTGGCGGTGTCGTCATCGCGGTAATCCACATCCTGGACATGCACGCCCAGGATCGACGCCAGAGTCCGGTATTCCTTACCCGTGTCCCGTCGAGAGAACTCGGTGCAGGTGCAGAACGATGGCCCAGTCTCGAGGACGTACTGGAACTCCTCCATGGTCATGACGCCCATCTTCGACATCACATCCCTTGGATCGACCTGTTTGCAGTAGGACGGGTTGCTGGCGGCCGGGCACTCCTCGCCATCCCCAAACAGGCTGTTCTCCTTGACCCTTGCCGCGACGTGGGTCTGAAGCTTCATCAGCTTGTCGTAGGCTTGGCTGACAGTGGCCAAATAGTCATGCCAGCTGCTTTGGTCCACGCCCGAGGGGGGAGGGATATTCTGACCTTGCGCGAGCGCAACCTTGACATCGTGCATCGTGGTGATGACGGCGCGCGTGGCAAACCTGTGGGACCTGCCACCCCAGGCTGCCGCCGAAGGGGCCGCAAGGAGCGTTCCGGCCATCAGCATCAGAGAAGAGATAGAGCAGAGAGTTCTCTTGGTCATGGTTCATGCTCCACAGAAAAAACCGATGGTGTGGCAGTCCTCGAGGCGGAATTCTCGCCAGTCCGACCAGGGGCCATGGACTCCGATGTCGTTGAAGGCGCGAACTCGGAATTCACCGTTGCCCGTGTGGTTCAGGTAGATGTCGAGCATCTCCGAGATCTCGGGGTTGTCCGTCTCGTTGGCGGTAACCTCCACCCAGGGCTCGGGCAGCGGGCCCCAATGGCCCGTGTGAGTGGCTTGCGTATCCGGGACGATGACCTCGATTGTCTTGGACTCACCTGGGGTGGGCCAGCCGCGGGTCTTCCACTCGATCTGGTAGTAGAGCGGGCACTGCGGTTCGTACCGATCCAGTCGAGAGACGACGAACGCAACAACATCGGGATTGGTCCAGTAGATGGCCAGGGCGATGGACACTGCTCGGGGGTGATGGCCGCTGCAGTACGGGTTGACGATTAGGTGGTAGTCGTCAAGCTCTGCCTGTACGTCCTCGCGCGAGGGTCCCTCCGGTAGCTCCTTGACACATCCCTGTTCATCCACACACGCGAAAGGCTCGCTGCCAGGACAGACATCCTGGTTGTCCGGTACCCAGTCCCCGTCAGAGTCCGGCTCGGAGCAGAGGGCATGCGCAAGGGTTGGCGTCAGGCTTGCCTCTCGACTCTTGGCTGTGAGGTCCCGCATGACGCACAGGAACGCTCTGGGATCGATGGTGTCCTTGATGAGGCTGCGTGCCACCAAGTAGCGATCGACCCGGGACTTGGCACGCACGCAGCCGACGTCGCCATCCTCTCCCACGGCGTAGCAGTATTTGCGAAGGGCCTGTTGCTGCGCAATCAAGCCCTCCCTGGTATCGGGCCAGCCCAGGCTCCGGATCTTGTCGATGCAGGTGTCCCGGTCCGTCCCGCCGACTGGCAAGAGGCCACCCGCTGTTCGAAGTCGCAGCGTGGCGTTGGCATCCAGGAACACCTCCTTGGCCAGGATCTGCCCCTGGTGAGCGGTCTGGGTGCTGCGCAGAGTCACCTTGGCGAGTGGGGCGACGATTCCCGCGAAGAGCGGCCTCTCGACGACCACCTCTGACGTCCCGGTGTACACGAACAGGAGATCGGGCTCCCCCTGGACCGCCTGGACGGAGCCACGGTAGATGAACGTCTTGTGGACGTAGACGACGACCGGTCCCGCTTGGCTGTCCACGAGAAGGGTCGCCTCGGGCTCGAGATCGAAATCCTCCAGGTAATACGTTCCAGAACTCAGCGTGAGCTTGGAGCGCGGGTTGGCAATCACCCCTGCGTAGCGGGCCGGTGCCGAGCTCGTGGCTTCCCCCCAGAGCTTGTTGGGAGCCACGGAGGCTCTCTCGTCCGTGGACAGGGTCAGGCGGGGGAACGTCCCTGACGGGAGCTGGAGCGACCACGAATAGGCCGTGCCGAGCTGTGGGGTCGAAGGTACGTGCAGTGCCCCATCGATGGTTACGTTGTTGCCCCGGACCAGCCCCGGAGCAGCGACGTCACCGGCAACATGGACGCGATCTCTTAGCTCCACGGCGCCGCGGCTGGTGATGGTCCCGAGGAGAGCGCCGGGCTCGGCCCAGACCTTGCCGGTCCCGGCGTTTGCAACCGGCGCCGGGATGAAGCTCGGCCCCGAGGGCAGCTGGACCTTGGCGCTGCCACCCAGGGTCATCTTGGAGGAGGACGCCATGGCGACCCTCAACGGATCAGCGGAAGCTAGCGCGGGCACGTTGAGGGTGAGGTTTCGAGCCGTCAGAAACAGGTTCGTCGAGCTCAAGGCCTGGTTCGAGGAGGCAACCGCCTTTTCCTCATCGTCTACCGACCCGCCGCAGGCCAGAAGCACGCCCAAGACAGGCGTGAGCCAGCCCAGATGCCGCATAAACCCCTGCCACAAGGCACATCGTTTCATGTCTGCCTTCCCTTCCGGCACACGCGGGAGCGCACCGGGCAAAAAAACCTCCAACGGCTCACCGCATGTCGAGCCGCCCGCTATCCAGCCTTCGACGATTGGGGGCAAGGTACCCGAGGCCCCCCCCCCCATGTCAACTACGAAAATCTCATCACCGTCTCTTCGAGTTTGCTCCTCGCACCCCTCGGAGCGCATCGCTCCGTAGTTGCGGGAAATCGACCAAGGCGAGCCGACATTTCGTCCCCATTTCAACCCGATGACCGGAGCTCCCTTCTGCTCGCGCCTCCGATACTCAAGCCATTGCGCTCCAGTGGAGTCCAACTTTGCGGCTACGGAGGAACCCATGCCCCGCATTCCCGCCATCCTTTCCCTGGGACTGTTGACCGCGTGCGCTGGCACCGCATTACCCACCGCGGAAACCGCACCCCCTCCGGTTCGGTTCTTTCAGGCTGCGCCGACCAAGGCACGATTCCAGCCGCCCCCGACATCGAAGCTGTCCTTCGATCCGGTGGAGGAGGAACGGGCTCGAGAGCAGCCAAGGGAGGAACAAGAGGAGGCGGCGTTGCGCGAGGCCATGCGGCTTTTCCAGGAGTTCGTGGACCTAGGCCTCTGGCGTCTCGATGCTCGCCGCGACCTGGTCCACTACTTGACGGGCCTTCGCCGTTCCGGCCAGCCCCCGCGCCTCTTTCAGCAGCGGGCGCGCTTCGATCGGTGCATCGCGGGCGATGAGCAGCTGGGCCAGGGTGGCCAGCGCGACGGCGCGGTCATTGGGTGAACGCAACCGGTTCTTCAATGCGACGTGAAGATGGTCCTCCGCCAGCGCGTTGTTGCCACGATGCACCGCCAGCATTGCCGAAGCGAGTTCGAAGTAGGCTCGTCGCTCGGAAGGCAGCCGCTCGGGCTTCTTGACGCGCAACAGAAGATCGGAGGCGCTTTTTAAATCGCCGTCATTGACCTTGCGGAAGGCTATTCGCTCGGGGTTCTCCGAGAAGCCCCCGATGAGGAGGAACCCCGCTGCCAACAAGCCCAACAGACCGATGCTGTGCTTCAAGGATAGCTCGTAAGCACCGTAGCTTGCTGCAACGACCGCCAGCAGGAGGCGCAGGTTGGTCAGGGACACGGGGCGAAAGCTCCCACATCTCTTGGGCGCTGTGAAGTCATGGGGGAATCCTCGGGGTTCGGGCTTGCGCCCGGCCCCAACCGGCCAGATATTCCCCTTCGACCCCATGTCCAAGACACCGCTTCCCCCTTCCTTCTTCGATTGCGAGCCCGCTCGACCTGGTACCGAACGCTTCGATGTCCTGTTCAGGCGTGGCACGATGCGGATCGAGCGCATCGTGAGTTCGGGCAGCCAACCCGCTGCGAGCTACCGACAGACCGAGGACGAGTGGGTGATGCTGGTGCGCGGGCAGGCCCAGATGGAAGTCGAAGGGCAACCAATCCCGTTGCAGGCAGGCAGTATGTTGTCGCTGCCTGCGGGAACCGAGCACCGGGTTCTTTCGACGTCCCAGGACGCGTTGTGGCTAGCGGCCCACGGATCGAAACCCATGACGACTGATGCCGAGCCCTACGTGCATGGATACTCGTCCCGCGAGGCGGAACGGCTTCGCGACCAAGCCGATGCCCTGACGGAGCTCTTGCACCACGACACCCAATATCCCGACGGGAGCCGGGTGCTGGAGGCGGGTTGCGGCGTGGGAGCCCAGACCGTGACGCTGGCTCGACGCAGTCCTGGCGCGCAGATCATCGCGGTCGACCGCTCGCGACCGTCTCTGGACATGGCCCAGCGGCGGCTCTCCCAAGAAGGGCTCGGGAACGTGGAACTGCTAAAGGCCGATTTGACGAACCTGCCCTTCGAACCAAAAAGCTTCGATCACCTGTTCATCTGCTTCGTGCTCGAGCACCTGCCCAATCCCGAGGCGATGCTTGCTCATCTCTTGGGCTATCTCAAGCCGGGGGCTACCGTGACGGTCATCGAAGGGGACCATGGCTCGATGGCCTGTCACCCGGAGTCGCCCGAGGCTCACCTGGCTGTCGACTGTCTGGTGAAGCTTCAGGCGCGCGCTGGAGGAGATGCCTTGATTGGGCGCCGCCTGTATCCCCTGCTCGTTGCTGCGGGCGTCAAGCAGGTTCAGGTGACGCCCCGCCTGGTGTACGTTGATTCCAGCCGGCCGGAACTGGTCTCGGGTTTCACGCTCAACACGTTCACCGCCATGGTGGAAGGCGTAACCGAACAGGCCCTCGCCTCGGGCCTTGTGGACCCAGAGACCTGGACACGCGGCCTAGCCGGCCTTCGTCGCGCCGCCGAGAAAGACGGTGTGTTTTGCTACACCTTCTTCAAGGGCGTCGGGACGGTCTAGAATGCCGTCGAGCACCGACAAAGCTGCCATGACGGTGACAGAATGCAACAGGGTCGGGTTTGGCGAGGTGCTCAGATGAAAGCCATGTTGGCCGTCCGCGTTATCCTCCTTTCGAGTCTCGTTGCTCTCGGCTGCAGCGAAGAAAGCTCAGAGGGAGACCAAACCTCGACGACGGGCGGCATCGCCGGCGTCGGTGGTTCGTCGACATCAGCGGGTGGCCTTGCCAACCGCGGTACCCAATCCGGCGGCTCAGGTCAGGGTGGAGCAGCCCAAGGCGGACGTGGCGATGGCGGATCCGGACCCGGCGGTGCGCCAGCCGTCGGTGGCTCGGGTTTCGGTGGTACGCCGCCTCTGGGTGGCAGTGGGCCCGGGGGCGCCCCGACGTTGGGTGGCAGTGGACCGGGTGGTTCCCCCCCGGCGAGCGGAGGCAGCGGCACGGGTGGTACCCCAAGCGCTGGAACCGGCCAGGGCGGTACGGGCCAGGGCGGTTCGGGTGAGGGCGGCGCTCCTCTTGCTTTGGGGGGCACCGGTGAGGGCGGAACCGGCGAAGGGGGCGAACCACAAGAGCTGGGAGGGGAGCCGGAGGGCGGCACGGGCCAGGGTGGTGCCGAGATGGGTGGAGACGGCAGCGGCGGCAACGGCCACACCGGGGTGTGGAAGGTGATGCCGCTCGGGGACTCCATCACGGGGACCACCTGCTACCCGCAGCTCCTTTCCCAGAAGTTCATCGACGAGGGCCACACCAATTTCGAGTTCGTCGGGACCAACCTGAACAACCAGAGCTGCAACGGCGCGCCTTCCCTCCAAACCGAAGGTCACGGTGGCTATTTCGTCACCTATCTGACCACCGATAGTCCGCCGCAATCAGGCAAAGGGACGCTGACTGAGATGCGAAGCTGGTCCACGGCTGCGCCGGATATCGTCTTGTTGCACATGGGGACCAATGATTGTTGGGGAGGGAGCATCGACGCCCCCAGCATCATCGCCGCCTATGAGACGATCATGGCCCAGTTCCGCAGCGAGAACCCGAACGCCATCTTCTTCGTTTCCAAGATCATCCCGCTCAACCCCAATGGTTGCGGCACCTGTATGAACCAGGTGAGCACGCTGGATGCGCTCATCACCGAATCCTGGGCGAGCGAGCAGACCACCAGCACCTCCCCCGTGTACATCATCGACCATTACACGGGTTTCGAACCCGCCACGGACACCGGCGACGGTTGCCACCCCAATGTCGCGGGTGCCCAGAAGATGGCGGATGCGACGTACGAGGCGGTGGTCGCTAAGGGCTACTTCTGAGGTTCGGCCGGGATCTTCTCCAGCTTGTCGTACCAGTTGAACTTGATGATGAGCGTGGTGACCACCACCACCGCGAGGATGGCTCCCGCCCAGGGCCAGTCGCGCAGCACCAGATAGATGGGGAGAGCAGCCAGGCTCACCTGCCAGATGATTCCGACGCCCACGTTGAACAGGTCACGGGCACAGTTGGGATTGGGAGTGAACGACGGGTCGTCCCTTTGGACCTTCTCCAGTACCGGACCCCAGAATCCCCAGGGGCGGACGGTTCGATAGAAGCTCTTGAGCACGTTCTCGTCTTCAGGGGGAGTCAGCAGCGTGCCGAGCAGGCAGCCGAGCAGCGAGAGCAACAGGATGATGGGGAAGGTGTAGAGGGGATTGACGTCATGCCCCACCAGCCTGTTGAGCAAGGGGGGAGCGCTGATGGCACCCAGGATCCCGGCTGCCATCCCCCAGAAATAGCCGGTTCCATTGAAGCGCCACCAGTACCATTTGAGCACGTTGGAAAGGACGTAGCCTCCGTACAATGCCCCCACGATCCACAACATGATATCAGTAATCCGGGTGGTCAGCAAACCGAGGGAGATCCCCACCAGCAGCACCACCGTGGAGGAAAGCCGGCTCAGCCGCACCTGTTTTTGCGCCGAAGAGGTCGGATTGATGAATCGCTTGTAGATGTCGTTGACGATGTAGGCCGGGGCGGCGTTGATGGTAGCGGCGAAGTTGGACATGAAGGCCGCCAGGAGCCCGGCCACCAATAGTCCCACCACGCCCGCCGGGACGTGCTGGGTCAACACGATGGGCAGGAGCTTCTCGAAGTCCGGCTTGGGCATGGCGCGCAGCTCGGGCATGCAGAAGGCAAACGCCATCACCGTGAGCCCGGCCACCATCAGATAGCGCGGAAAGTAGAGCACCACGTTGACCATGCCGTTCATCTGGCAAGCCTCGCGGGGATTGCGGGTGGCCAAGACCCGCTGAAGGTCATAGGTGGGCGCCGGCCCGGCCAAGCTGGCCAGGACCCCCTTGAAGAACATCAGCCCGAAGATCACCGAGAACAGCTCGTTGCCGTCCTTCTTGATGGAATCGGTCACACTGGGCAGGATCTTCGACCAGTCGAGATCCAGCCGCACGCCGAAGAAGGGGTTGGACCAGCCGGCGGGGAGCGAGGCCTGGATCATCTCCGGTGAGACCTTGTAGATGGCCACGGCCCCGATGGTCAGGGCGGTGACGGTCAGGATGGTAAACTGCATGATCTCCGTACTGACCACGCTGAACATGCCGCCCTTGATGGCGTAGATGGACGTCAACAGCAGGATCACCGAGGCATAGATGTTCTCGTTGGTGAGCAGACCCGAGGGGTGGTCGACCCACTGCCAGGGGAGCATCACCACCGCGAACTTGCCGATGCCGATGAAGGCATAGGCGAGCATGCCGATGACGTTGACCAGGGCGAAGATGACCACGCTCAGGTGGGCCAGGTTGGCCCCGGTGTTGCGACCAAAGCGCGTCTCGATCCATTCGGCCCCGGTCATCACGTTGGAGCGACGGATCCACGCACTCAGGAACATCATCAAGAAGATCTGGTTGAAGGTGGGCCACAACCAGGGCAGCCACAGACTCTTCATCCCGTATACGAACAGGATGTAGACCAGCCACATCGTTCCGGTGATGTCGAACATCCCGGAAGCATCAGAGATCCCCAGGATGTACCAGGGCATCGACTTGCTCCCGAGAAAGTAGGAGCTCAGATCCTTGGTTCCCCGCTTGGACACCCAGAACCCGAGACCGACCGTGACGGCGAAGTAGAGAAGGATGATGATGACGTCGATGGCGTGGAGTTTCATGGCTGCGACGTGGGACAGAAGAAGGCAGAACGGGCCGAGCCGGCAGCCTGCCAGCCACGGGTCCCGGTTTCAAGAGGGGTACGGGGGCGGCCGAGAGGCCATCCGCCGCAGGTCGTCCTGCCCGTGCAGCTATCGTGCCATCTCGCCCCAGCAGCGCACGCGGAGATCGTCGTAGCGCAGCGCACAGACATGGAGGATGCCCGCCGTTATCTGGGTGAAGCGCTCTTCGGGCGTCACCAAGCTGCCGTATTCGATGCTCCCCCAACAGATGGCACTCCCATTCTCGTCGAGGGCGCAGGCGTGATGCCAGCCTGCCGCAATCGCTGCGAAGGTCCCGGTCAGGTCAGAATTCCAGGAACCCCAACAGGTTGCCTTCCCGCCGGTACGGATGCCGCAGGCGAGCGCGTCACTGACCGAGATCGTGTCGAAGCTCCCCTCCGGGTGCGCCTGCAAGTAAACATCACCCCAACAGTCGATGGCCCCGTCGGGCAAAAGGCCGCAGCTATGGTCGCCGCTTGCCACCAGGGTCGTGAACTGGCCCTCGGGAGGTGAAGCTTCGCCATCGTCGTTCTCGCCCCAGCAGGTCACCGTGCCGTCGGACTTCAAACCACAGCTGTGGTTGGCACCTGCCGCCAGCTTGGTGAAAGGTCCATCGGGAGGCGACGCCTGTCCCACGTCGTTTTGACCCCAGCAGGTGACCGCGCCTTGCTCGTCGAGGGCGCAGCTATGGCCGGTTCCCACTGCGACGTCGGTGAAGCTCCCTTCGGGGACTGGGCTCGGGCCACTCTGGTTGTAGCCCCAGCAGCTCAAGCTACCGTCCCACCGGATGCCACATTCCCGATAGGCGCCCGCCGCGATCTTCGTGAAGACACCGTGGGGAGGGGAGGACTCGCCCACCTCGTCGTCACCCCAGCAGACCACGGCGCCATCGCTGCGGAGCCCGCAGTTGTGCTCCCTGCCCGCGGTGATGGTGGTGAAGGTTCCTTCCGGCGGAGAGGACTGGTTCGAGGCATCGTGTCCCCAACAAACCACAGTGCCGTCCGGGAGCAGGCCGCAGGTGTGACGCTGGCCAGCAATGAGCCGTGCGAACGAACCCGAAGGTGCCGAGGACTGGCCTTCCCGGTCATCCCCCCAGCAGACCACGCTCTCATCGGAGAGAATGCCACAGGTGTGATAGTACCCTGCTGCGATCCCCGTGAATACTCCTTCGGGCGGTGAGGACTGACCTGTCTCGTTGTCCCCCCAGCAGGTCACGCTGCCATCCAACAAGATGCCGCAGCTGTGGATGTAGCCCACCGCGATCGCGACGAACGAGCCCTCTGGCGGTGAGCATTGGCCCTGAGCGTTCCAACCCCAGCAGGTGACGCTACCATCCGACAGGATGCCACAGCTGTGGCCGGGGCCCGTCGCGATGTCCAGGAACGCTCCGTCCGGTGGTGTCCCTTCACCGTTGGAATCCAATCCCCAGCAAGCCAGTGTGCCATCCGAGCGGATTGCGCAAGATGCGGAACCACCCGCTGCAATGCGAACGAACGTCCCCTCGGGCGACGAGCATTGCCCATACTCGTTGGAGCCCCAGCAGGTGATGGTGCCATCCTCCAATAGGGCACAGGTGTGAGCGGCGCCCAAGGCGAGCGCCTGGGTGCTCAATTCGCAGCGATCCCCGAAGAACCCCGGACCACAGTCGCAGATCCCCCGGCCCCGATGCGGCAGACACTTGTTGCCGTTTTCACAAGGATCGGGTTCGCAGACATTGGGACCACCCGCTGCACCCGCGCTCCCCGCGGCGGCTCCAGCCGTCCCACCTTCACCCGTTGCCCCCGAGGCAGCTCCGGACGTCCCAGCATCGCCCGATGCGCCCGAGACGTTTCCGCCTTGTCCTTCACCCGCCGCACCAGCGGCGCTTCCGCCTTGTCCTTCACCCGCAATCACGGAACCTGCCGAGCCCGAGACTCCACCCTGAGCAGCCCCACCGCTTGGCGCGCCACCCGGTTCGGCACCGCCCGGCGCATCACCGCCCTGTGGGGCGCCGCCCGGGCCCGCTCCCCCGAAAAGCACTCCCCCCACGCCGGTCCCACCGAATGCGAAACCACCCGTGGCTGCGCCGCCCCGACCACCCGAGCCCGTACCGCCCCGACCCGGCACACCTCCCAAGGCTGCGCCGCCTTCACTCACCCCGCCGTCGGCATTGAATTCTCCGGCGGCTGATCCGCCCTGGTCCGCCCCACCCGCTTGCGTGCGGCCACCCAGCGTCGGGATCTCTTGTTGCTCATCGGCAAGAAGCCCCGAGCGGCCTGCGCAGGACGGAACTCCGAGCAGCAGGGAGAGCCAAAAGAACCCGTGGGGCCACTGGGTGTCAACTGATTCGCGCATGACGGGTCGCTTCTCGTCAGTTCGAAGAACCGCCGCGCATTTGCAGCACCCGACGAAGCAGCGTGCGTTGTCCTCGAAGCAGCTTGAGCAGCGTCTCTTCCGGTCGGCTCAGCTGGGCGGCGAACGGACCCATCACGTCGATCTGCTCCTGACTGAGCCAAGGACGGCAGATCTCGTCGGTGGTGGGCTCCATCAGGTTTCCATCCAGCTCCACATGGACCAGGCCCAGGCAGTGCCCCATCTCGTGCGCGATGATGACGTCGAAGTCGCCGGCCAGGCGCTGGATGTCGGTGTGTCCCACGAACAGGGTGGGTGTGAACTCCTGGTCCACCTCCAGGAACGTGTACAGGGACTGGGCATCCGGATCCTCCAGGCTGGCTCGCTCGATCACGGTGGGTGACAACCCCAGGCCCACCACCGTTCCTTCCATCTCCATCAATTCAACCACGTCGGGGGACAGGATCTGATGGATGACCGCCACGTTGACCTTGGGCTCCGCCGGTTCCGCGTACCGAGACAGGAACTCGCGAGTGGGGGCGAAGAGCGCCCGACCAATGGCCTGGACGGCCAAGGCCTCTTCTTCCTCGGTCAAGGAGGGGGCAGAGGGCGAGATCCCGGCGTCGATCAGGGCCTGGTTGAGCTCGGCCATCGTGGCCTGCATGGCGTAGCGAATCGGATCGCTCTTCGCCACGTCACGCGTGAACATGCGGAGCTGATGGGGCTCGTAGTAGCGCTGCAGTCCCTGGACTTCTCCCACCGTGTCCTGGTCGGTCATGCCTTCCCCGCGGAACAGGGAAAGCTCCAGATCCTTGTCGATGGGTAGGATCGGGTAGCTCGGATCACAGGCACGCAGCGTGTCGGGGCTGTAACCGCGCAGGTAGTAGTTGGTGGCGCAGTCCTGCATCGCTGGGGCTTCGCAGGTCGGGTTGGCCCCCACCGGACCACAGGCGCTCTCCACCGTGGCGTCGCAGGGGTGGGAGCCCCCACCACTCAACATGGTGGCGCAGGTGATGCCATTGGGGTCGAAGAGGCCACAGGTCTCTTCGTCGTCAGTGTCTCCGCCACAGGCCGTTGCCGCCCATGCCGCCAGAACGACCACCCAACCCCGATATCCCAACCGGATTTTCATAGCTCGACTCCCGCCAGCAAGAGGAAGCGATTCTGCATGAGGGTTTCACTGACCTCAGCGTCCCCCACGTTGGAATTCAGTCGCATGATGGGGATCGCGTGGAAGTCGACCAACCCTTCCACGCGCAGTCGGACATGCTCCGAGACCCCGAACATCCCACCGAAACCGACGCCCAGCGTGAACCCCACATGCGTCCCGTCGATGCTGTCGCAGCCATCGACTGTCTGAGCTGCCTCGCACTCGGACTTGGCGTCCTCCAGGGCATCATCCAGCTCCCCCGACGTGAAGAGCAGAGTCGGACCCAGCTGCACCCGCGGTGTCAACCAGCTGCGCTTGCCAACCTGGGGCGTGAGCTCGGCAATGAACAGCGCCGAAGCCAGCGTCCCGAGCTCCAGGTCAGCGGCGCTCTCGTCTGGATCGGCCTTGGATACGGGCGATACCAAGAGTCCCCCACCCAGACGCCACAGAGGTGACAGCTGACCGAAGAGATCGACGCCCAGGGCAAACCCCGGTAGCTGAGAATAGCCGAGATCGTTGTCCAGAGCGGCCGTGCAATCGTCTCCGCTGCAGCGCACCCGATCCGTGCCGCCGCCCACGACGACCAACCCCACGCGCGGGACCACCGCAAAACCAGGCAAACTCGCCCGTTCCATCTCCGGTGCAACGGGTGCGTCGGCTGGCGTGGTTGCGGGTGCAGGACCAACAGCAGGCGCCAAAGCCGCGCTGGGCTGTGCAGCAACCGGTTGCGCGGCAGGAGTTGGAGCCGCGGTGGGAGGTGGCGCTTGTGCAGGAGCGTCGGGTGCCGGTGCGGGTGGCGCGGTTGCTGGTGTGGGCTCAGGTGGCGCGGGGGTCGAATCGGCTTCGGCTGGCGCTGACGGCTCTACGGCTGCAGGAGCTTGTGCCAGAGCCACCGAGCCCGAGAGCCACAGGGCTGTGCCCAGCCGCAACGTCGAGTGAGTAAGAATCATCAGTAACGAGCCTAGCAGGCTAGGGACGGGTACATCCTCGAACTTCGGCGCTGGTTCGGATGGCGGGGCGCGGTTGGCTTGGGAAGCATAGAGCTCTTTGCTCGGGCGGCCGCAGTCCGAAGGCCCATTTGCCCGATCTGCCGCCTCGGACGCTCGAGCCAGCGGTCCGGCTCACGGTCCTGAGCCATTTCCCATGGTATGATCGCACAACAATGTTCATTACCCGGAAGCAGGCTCTCCTCGTCCTCGTTGCTGGTCTGGTCCCTTGGGTAACCCGGCGTGCCCAGGCTGACACCGGGGGAAGGCAGCCGGATCGTCCGGCTCAGCTTCCCGGCCAAACGATGTCCTCGATGCAGAAGCAACTCGACGACCTGACGCGAAGGGTTGCCGCGCTCGAGGAGCAGCTGACGAAGCAGGTTGGGTTCACCAAGGATGCCCGTGGCAACCTGACCCTGAGTGCACCGGGCAACGTCTCGGTCTCTGCCGCGACCAACCTGGAGCTGAAGTCGGGCGCGACGACGAACGTTCTCGCCAGCGGCAACGTCAAGGTCATGGGAGCCATGATTCACCTCAACTGAGCCCAACCTCGGGCCTTTCCCGTTTGACGGGCTGGGCCAGAAGCCACATCGACATTCAGGAAACCACCATGCAACCACAAGCGCGCGTCGGCGACAAATCGAAGGTCGATCACGATGTCCATGGGTGCCCAGCCTGTCCACACACGGCGGTTGGTCCAGCGACCGTTGGCTCACCGAACGTCCTGGTGAACAGCAAGCCAGCCGTGCGCGTGGGTGACACGGGGGTTCACGCAGCTTGTTGTGGATCAAACACCTGGACCGCGTCGACGGGTTCGAATACCGTCTTCATCAACGGCAAGCCGGCGCACCGCAAGGAAGACGCGGACCAGCATTGTGGTGGGGTCGGCAAGATGATAGAGGGGTCACCGAACGTTCTTACGGGTTAGGGGCGCCGCGTCGATGCAAACTGGACGCTCAGGCGGGGCCGAAGGGGCCTTTGGCCATCTTGGCGAGACTGAAGCGGGGTAACTAGGTAGATGCGTGCCAACCTGGCCGAAACCCTGCCCCTGATCTGCCCGCAGTGCCCGCCGTCGTACCGAGCAAGGCCGGGAGATGCACACAGTGGGGCTGGTCAGCGGTATCGTGGATCCGGCTACCGACGAGATCGAGCAGGGAGTGCTTGCATGCATGAACCCGGCCTGCATCCAGAAGTACCCATCGTTTCTGGCATCCCCGTCTTGGCGCGAGATTCGACCCAATTCCTGGGCAGTCAAATGAACCGTGATCGTGGAGGGAGATATCACCCCCACAGTGGCCTCCGTGCTCGTCGAATCCGGGACTGAAGGTGAACCCTACCCCCGATTACTGGAAAACCCCAAATAGGGTGGGGGGCATCTTTCACTACCAACGACGTCGGGACGTCATTGCGGATAGCAGGCGGTCGGCCCGATGGCGACTTGGTTCAGGCTAAGCTTGATGGTGGAGGAGCTCGTCTGTCGTTCGGCTTGGAAGACGATGGCATTGTAGACATGCCCGGGAATGAGCCCCAGTTCGACGTCGCGATTCGTCGGCTCCGATGGTTCTGGATCAGTAGTCCAGACGGATACGGAGGCCAACCCGCTGGTGTCGAAGGTCGTTCGGCTCGCCACGGGAGTGTGGATCCCACCCAGATCCACGGCCAACTGGCCATCGATGAACATCCACACGTCGTCATCTCCGGCCAGCTCGATGGTTTCGCCACCGGTGAACATGAACGCGAAGCGGATTTCGCTGGTGAAGTGGAAGTTGTGTTGGAGAGCGCCCGGCTCTTCATCCCACACCCCCCCATAGGCCGATGGGATCTTGGCAGTCATCCGCTCGTCCGCAGACGTGAAGCTGACCTCGTCGACCGGGAAGAACGCCGGATTCCCATCGTAAAAGGTGTCCTTCACGCCAGAGTAGGTCGTTCCGTTGTTTGGTGCACCGAAGCGTAGGATCGGCGTCGCAATCGGTAAGCTGCCTCGTGCACTCCGTATCTCCCTGCACCATGATGACACAGAAGGTGCAGGGGATGATATCGCCCTGCTCGTCGAGGGCCTCTTGACCCACGCTCCCGCAGAAAGGTGCCGCGTACTCGTCGGTGGCCATCCAAGACTCGCCGGTGTCTTTGTAGCGATTGACATAGGTGTCTTGTTCACTCGCAAACAGCAAAAAGGCCCCGTCCAAGGTGGAGTTCGTTCCTGGCACATCGCGGTACCAGGTGCTGAAGGTCTCCCTGCTGGTGATGTGGCCGTCCCCCGACATGCCAGCAAATACGGGCTTCTGTTCGGCATCGAGCAAGGGATTGACCAACCCCAGCGTGACGTCGACCGAACCGGAGATCGCGGGCTCGAAGTCCCCCCCATACGGAAATCCCGATAGGTCGCAGGCAGGGCGATCGAGCTTGCATTGAGCGGCTGAGGGGAACAGGAACAGCCCGATTCCACCTGGCAGTCCAAGGAGCAGCAGTCGTTGTTCGCGGTGTTCCCGTCATCGCAGGTCTCGCCATAGTCGAGCATCCCGTTTCCACAACCAAAGTCGACGATGGCGCCCCCCACCTCGCCGGAGCCACCAACCCCAGGGCCTCCACCTTGGCTCGACTGCCCCGCGACACCCATGCCTCCAACCTCCGCATTGCCCGCCGCGCCACCGAACGCGGTCCCAGCCTGTGGAGCATCCCCTCCCGAGCCCGGGCTCGTACCTGCGGTACCCCCATCCCCTGGCTCGACGCCGCCCTCACCCACCGCCATACCTGCGACGCCCTGACCCCCTTCACCGGTTGTCGACCCCGCTGTGCCGCCGCCCGTTGGGTCACCTTCCCCTCCCTGACCCGGAGCGCCTCCGCTCTCCTCGCGACCGCCATTACCGGTTCCGCCGGCGTTGCCGGTTCCGCCCTCCCCCAGTGCCTCGGTGACGCAGGTCCCATCGCTGAACACGCGCCTCGTTGGACAGTCTGGTGCAACCAGACACTCGACGCATCGTCCATTGGCGCGGTCGCAGAGCAGCATCTGGTCGAGACAGTCCCGATCCGAGATGCACGCCGGCCGGCACAGGTTTCCGATGCAGGCCGATCCGGGGTCGCATTCGGCGTCTTGGACACACTCCACGCACTGGCCCTGTTCGCTGCAGACCAGGGCGGAACCGCAGTCACGCGAGTCGCTCCACCCCTGTCGCCGGCCCCGCCCTCTGCTCGGCCAGCAACCCCTGACTCACCAGACTCGCCGCCCCTGTCCGTGCCCGCGCTGCCCGCTTGGGAGTCCCCCCTGCCGGAAGACTTGGAACTCCCGCGGGCCATGGGCACCACGAGCAAGGACAGAGCACCCAAGCAAACGAGCGAGCAGCTCTTTCGAGCATGGCGATACTCAAGCGACATGGGCCAATATCCCCTCCATCGAGCCGAGCCAAGGGGCGTGGATGCCAACCGCCAAATCTTGCCCGAAGCATAACGCCAACGAGCGGTTCGACCAACCCAAAGCCACTTCGCGGGGCTAGTCTCGACTTCGCTGCGACCAACCCTGAGAAAGGTCGTTGGCATGCTTGGTGGTGTTGTCGTCGCAGTAACGTTTCGCGAGGTTCGCGGCGAGTCATCTCCACCCGACCGGACTTCCTCTTTCCCGCACAGGTCATGAGCCATGCCAGGCTCCATCCGAACCACAGACTCGGTGTCGCGCCACCCCCACCGGGTTCCACACAGCGTCGTTCTTGGCGAGCAGCCCGGGCGAGCGGGTCCGCATATCCCGGGTTCATGCCGCTGCCGGAGGACCGTGACCGGGAGGCTTGCGGCGAGGTGAGCCATTCGGAGGTCTGGCGGTACTGACGGTTCGTCGTCTTCGGAACGCGAAGCCCCGAGTTTGGGCAGTCCCGAGGGCGAACATCGGCCGAACGCCTAGGGTTGGCTCCTTGACCTGCCGCAATGCGTCCAAGGCGTCAGTCCCACCCTGGACCGATGCCGTCCATCCCAATGTGAATCGCCACAAGCCAGGTGAACCCGTGAAAACGTTCCTCAATTTCCTTTCGGTTAGCTCTCTCGTGTTTGGGTTTTTAGCCGCGTGCGCCGGCAATGACGACAACGATACCGCTGGCGGCCAAACGACCGGTGGCCAAGGGACCGGCGGTTGGCCCAGCAGTGGGGGCAACGCCAACGGGGGCTCCAATCAGGCGGGCACGTCGAACGCAGGCGCATCGAACGGCGGCACGTCGAACGGTGGCGCGTCGAACGGTGGCGGAGACCAAGGCGGAAGTGCGGGCGAATCAGGCCATGCCGAGTGTCCCGCCAAGGCACCGAGGAACGACGCGCGGTGCGCGGAGGAGGAGCAAGCGTGTGTGTATGTAACGGCGACCTGCACCTGCGAGCGCAGCGAGGGTCCGAAGGCCGGGCTGCACTGGAGTTGCGACGGGGAGGCGGCACAGTGCCCCGCCAACGCACCGAGGAATGACGCGCCGTGCGAAGAGGCGGAGCAGGCGTGCGTGTATGAAGCGGCGACCTGCACCTGCGAATCCCGACCAGGGCCAGATGGCGGCACGACCGTGTGGGCCTGCCGATAGCGCGAAGTCGGCGTCCAACAATGAGTGATTGTCCCGGGGCGGAGTCACGTCGTGCTGCGGTGCGACTCCGCCCCCATCGCATACTCCGCCGAAGCTCGGAGTCACCGAAACACCGTCGCGCCCAGGGAACCCGCCGGGAAATAGCGACGGACCTTCGGCCAGTCCAGGTCGGACTTCTTCGAGGTGGAAGAGCTCGGTGTCGTCGAGATCGTTCTGATCGGCCCTGCTATAGTAGGTGACCCAGATGACCTCGCACACCCCCTTCGGAGGTTTCCTCTCGCTGGCGCTCGCCCTTCTGCTACTGGTCGTTGCCTGTGGCGGCAATGACACGGCAGGTGTCGTCAGAAACGACACGGCTGGCGATGCAGCCTCTGCCGGGAGTTCCGGCGACGAATCGGAGGGTGGGTCCCAATCCCAGGCGGGTCGTGCCGAGACCGGCGGGGACGCTGGTGCGACCGAGACGGGCGGCCATGGCGGTACGGTTGGCGGCAATGGCACCGGTGGATACGGCGGGGGCAGCGGCCAAGGTGGCACCGCCAGCGGCGGAGCGTCGACCCGGGGCGGTGCTTCGAGTGGAGGGGCGCAGAGCGGCGGGGCCTCCGACGGTGGTGCTTCGGGCGCAGGGGCCAGTGACGGTGGGGGCACCAGCGGAGGGCGCTCGAGTGGCGGTGGTTCGACTGGAGGTACCAGCCCCAACGGTGGCACATTGAGCGGTGCCGCCGGAGGTTTGGTGTCAACGGGAGGCGTCGCGGGTGGAGCCTCGGGACCCCTGGACGAGATATGCACCGAAGGTACGGTCACCTTCGTGCTTCAGAACTTCGGCGCGGTCAGCTACTGCATCGACTCCTGCAACGGTGGAGTCCAAATCCGTCCCGCTGAAGCCCAAAGCTACTACGTGGGAGCGTTCGGACTGCCCAACTGCTACGCGGGCAATGAGTGCCAAACCTGCGAACCGATCAACTGCACGGACGTCGAGTGTCTTGCGGAGCCCTTGCCGGAACAGCGCCAATGGGATGGGCGCTTCTATGGAGATTCGACCTGTGACGGCTCCGCTGGCGCGGGGATCGCTTGTCGGCACGGTCGATGTGCAGCACCGGGAGACTACGTGGCCAACCTCTGTGTGAGTCCCTGCGGCATCACCGCCGAGCCGACCTGCATGGAGGTACCCTTCGAGTATCCCGCGAACTCGGTGGTCGTCGTCGACCCGACCTTCCCCGACCTTCATTGCCGGCGGGAGCCCAGCTCTGACTCGTCGTGTCTGGATTCGGCCAGGCCCGCCGCCTACTTCTGCGAAAGGAGCCTGCGCATGCCGGACGAGAACGACTGCGTTGTCGTGACCGCAGGAGACAACTTCGATGTCGGCTGTTGCGCGATGTAGGCACAATCCGTAGCCTCGGCCCCAGCTTGACCCTCCCCAAGGCCGTATTTCCGGCGCCTTGCGCGAGGTGGTCGCCTTTCTGAAGCCAATCGGTCAAGATATGGGTGAACATTCGGGGTCCGAGGCCCAGGAGGTTGCCATGTCCACCCACCCAACTCGATCGAGCGCGACCCACTCCGAGCTCCTGAGCGAGTACCTGAACCACCTGGTTGAAACACCGGTTGGGCGTCGGGCTCTCGGTTATCGGGAATGGTTCGCTCACCGGTTCGCGGCGCCCGTGGCCGTCGGAACATCGCTGGTTCTCGGGGCCTGCGGCGGAGCCAGCGAAAGTGACGGTGACGGGGGTGGTCGAGCCGGGGCGGAGCAGGGCCAGGGCGGGCAGAACCAGGCAATGGGAGGCAGTGGCGAGGCGATCGGCGGTTGGGAAGGCCTCGGCGCGAGCGGGGGACTTTACGGCATCGAACTCGGTGGCGATTGGGACCGGGGCGGTGCAGGCCAAGGCGGAAATACGCCGACCACCGAAACCGAATGTCGCGACGGTCTGGACAATGACCGGGACGGCTCCCGCGACTGTGACGACAGTGACTGCATCCGATCCATCTCGTGCATGCTGGACTACGGTGCCCCGTTGGGTGGCACTACCGGACAAGGTGGCGCACCGGAATTCGGAGGCAGCCCGGGCCAGGGCGGTTATTCCGTCGGTGGGGACGCACCGGAACTCGGAGGTGGTCCGGGCCAGGGAGGCTATTCCTTCGGTGGGGACGCACCCGACTACGGAATTGCCGGCATGGGCGACGACCCGGAGTCGGATTGCAGCAACCGCCTGGACGACGACCGAGACGGATTCGTCGACTGTGACGATCTGGACTGTTCCCCGAGCCCCGAATGCACGGTCGTACCCTACGGCGTGTGGATGGGCGGTGCGGCTGGCGATGGCGGAGCGGGAGGCGCGGCCGGTGGCGTTCCAGCCGACGGCGGCTGGTCGGGGATGGGAGCACCGGAGTACGGGATCTGGATGGGTGGGTCCTCGGGTGGCGGCGG
The DNA here is from genome assembly GCA_964648165.1 of uncultured Polyangiaceae bacterium. Classification (GTDB taxonomy): domain Bacteria; phylum Myxococcota_A; class Polyangia; order Polyangiales; family Polyangiaceae; genus FEN-1139. The sequence goes on from CAZYKT010000073.1 coordinate 23,551, forward strand.
CGAACAGGGCGAGACGGCCGGCAAGGCGGGACAGGACAACCGCGCTGGTGAGACAGGGCTCGGGGGTGGCGGTGAGAAGTACGGGATGGACATGAGCGATCCCTAAGATCGGTTCTTGTACCCCAATCGCTCCGGTCCCGTTATGGACGCCACTCATCACACGATGCTTGGCCACAAGCTCTCCCTGAGTGGATCCAACAGGCTTGCCCGCGAAGGACTCGCCAGCATGTCCCTTGTGCCAGCGGGAGACACTGTGCCATCCTGCGATCCCGCGACTCCGCAATGCTCGGCATTTCTCGCTGGCACTGACGGGCACGATGTTTGCTAAGCGGAGGCGCTTGGAGGCTTTTCGATGATCCGTGGCACAACGATTGGGCTTGCCGTTTCCTTGCTGCTCGGCGTGTCGTGTGGCGGAGACGAGACCAAAGGCAGCAGCGGAAATGACGCGCGTTCCGGTGCCTCGGGACTCGCGGGCTCGACGACCGCGGGCGCTGAGACGGCTGGCGGGAACCAGAATGGCGCCGGCGGCGGCACGGGCGGCAAAGAGAGCGCTCCTGGCGGTTCGGGTTCAGCGGGGGAAGGAATTGGCGGCTCCGAAAGAGCGGGAGCGGGGGGAGCCGGAGGACAGGGGCGAGGTGGCAACCCTGCTCAGGGTGGTTCAATAGGGAATGGCGGGTCGGGCAACGGCGGAGTTTCGTCAGGTGGGGAGTTGGGCCGTGGTGGCTCGTTGGGTGGCGCGTATTTGGAGCAGGGGGGCAGTTCCGAAGGCGGCGCACAGCCCGGTGGCATGTCCCAAGGGGGAGCTGACCCAGGCGGCGAGGCGGGGACCCAGAACTTCGGGGGTCGCGACGATGCGGGCGGGACGAGTAGCGGCGGCTCGCCCTTGGACAACCTGGGTGGGACGGGAGTGGTTGCCTGCACGGCGGGCGAAGAATACCAGGGTTTCGTCGAATGTGAGGAAGGCTATACCTACCGACCCCAAGCGGTGTCCTGTGAATCGCTTCTACCCAGACCGAGCTACGAATGCTCAAGTGGCGGCGCCTGTCATACTGATGCAGACTGTTCGGAACTCACTCTCGGACACTGCGCGACCGATCCGCTATCCATGGGCTCGTGCACCTGTTATGCGGGCTGTTTGACCGACGCGGATTGCGGCGAGGGACAGCTCTGCGCGTGCCGGCGTGACGTGGGTGTCGGCCACTGCATGAAGGCAGAGTGCCAGAGCGATGCCGACTGCGAGGGCGGGTTTCACTGTGCCAGCTACGGTGGGTTCCAGTGTGGAGTCATCGAAGGCTACGCCTGCCAGAGCAACGAAGACGAATGCACCGTGGACGCCGACTGCAACAACGGCCTGGGTTCCTGCCAAATGGGGCAGGAAGGGCACCGCGTCTGTGGAAGCTGCGGGATTTCGTGAGGGCGAATGGTCCGTCACCCGATCCGGCATCACCGGCGCCAGTGAACGAGACCCGTTCGGGGTTGCGGACGGGCCCATCCCCGTGGCTGGATGACGTGGGCCCCACCAAGGAGTAACGTCTCGAACCCGAATGAAGACATGGCGACGAATCGCTTTGCTCGCGTTGGCTTCACTGCTCCTGAGCCCAGCGCTCGGCGCGAGCGGCGTGCGAATCGAGCATCACTTGACTCTCGAGGAGGTGGTCAAGCGGGTGCGCCAGATCCTGGCAATTGAGATTGTCCGCCTGGATCACGTCTACAACACGCCTCAATGCGCCCCCTCCGCCGTACCGTTCGTGCGCTCCTTCAGGGCCGAGGCTCGGGTCAAAGAGGTGCTGACCGGGGAAAAAACGCTGAAGGGTCGGCGAGTCTGGGTGGTCAAGCAGGGTGCGTTCGTTCCCTGTCGTTGGATCCTGCTCAAGGAATACTACACCGACACTCCGGGGTGGGCGGAGGTCAAACCCGGTTCCAGGCTGTTCGCCTATGTTTCGAGTCAGATGCTACCAGAAGGCCCGGACGGTGACCTCTACCTAGAGCTTCTGGGCATGGACGGGGTCGACAAGCGAGCGCAGGTCCTCAAGGCCCTCAAGTTGCCAGACCTTCCGCCGGAGCAGCCGAGCGCGCTGGCGTCGGCCCAAACGATCACGTCTGCGGAACCCAGGACCACCAAAGCTCCTGCGGTGGTTCCTCGGCCGAGCGCATCTGCAACTGGGGGATCCACGGCTCCCAGAGGCAGTCACGACTCACCGGGGTGTAGCCTGACCGTCGCGACGAGATCTCGCTCCGCTCCGAACGGTGTTCTGGTCCTTGTGTTGCTGGCGGCGCTGAGGCAAAAGGGTAGGCTCCGATTGGGCCGCTTGCGGGGACGCCCGCCTGCAGGCTGACGGTGCTAGAGCAGCATCAAGACGATGCTTCGCAGCTTGC
>CAZYKT010000074.1:0-25891 GCA_964648165.1 uncultured Polyangiaceae bacterium
CCGCCCGCGTCTGGCGTGCCTCCCGTGTCGGGTGTGGCGCTACCCCCGGTGCTCGCGCCGCCCGCGTCTGGCGTGCCTCCCGTGTCGGGTGTGGCGCTACCCCCGGTGCTCGTGCCACCCATGGCCGGCGTGCCTCCCGTGTCGGGTGTGGCGCTACCCCCGGTGCTCGTGCCGCCCATGGCCGGCGTGCCCCCCGTGCCGGGCGTGCCCCCCGTGCCAGGCGTGCTGCTACCGCCCATGGCCGGCGTGCCCCCCGTGCCAGGCGTGCTGCTACCTCCCGCGGCCAGCGTGCCCCCCGTGGCGTTACCGGCAGTGCTCAACGCTCCGCCCGTTGCCCCTTGGTTCGATGTGCCTCCCGACGAGGACTCAGCGCCAATCGCGCCGGTGTTGGCGGCCCCCCCCGATTGCCCTGGGGTCCCGGCAGCATCCGATACCTTGGCTGCCTCGTCGTCTGTGGAACAGGCAAAGATTGCCCATGCCAAGAGTGGAGCAAACAGAACTGGCCTTATCGCAGGGTTCTTCACTTCTTGTCCTCCACAGGAGTGCGAGCCATCACCGGCAGTGACAAGCTCCACGATGCCATCATCCAACAGAGTGCGGCTTGGCGCTAGCAGACGTAGACCCGAACACCGACCATCTGGGAGCCACTCGGGCTCGTTCGTGAGAAGGCAGCTCGCGGCGCTCCACGGCCTTTCCCGTGCCCTTGGTACAGATCCATCAACGTTACGCGGACCGGCTCTCCCTTATGCCACAGTCCAGAAGGGTCCGGTGGGGACAGTACCGGGTTCGCCGATCAGTTGGCGCACGAATCGAAGATTCCCGTGCTGCGCAAATGGCTGATGCGGCCGCCCCATCGGCGAATAGGAAGAATGAGCTGCGAAGACCGGGCCGGAGGCCTGTAGACCGCTGGGTCAGAGGCGGCGTGGAACCCGCCAGGCTGGGCAGAGATCCAAGCTCAGCTCGAGCTGGTCACCGCATGCTGCCGGTGTGACCGATCCACGACGTCGGGATGCGACGAAGTGAGAGATATGCTGGGGCCTTGTGGCTCCCAGGATGATGGGTGAGGAGACCAGGTAGCGGGGTTTCCGAGCAAGCGAGGGTCTTCTTGTACGTGGCGGGCGTCATCTCGGCGAGGTCGAGGCCGAAGACGTCGCGATGGGTACCGAGACGCTCGAAGCTTTGCCCTCAACATTCGTGATGAGCGATGAGCGCGTGTGTCGCGACATACCGATGGAATGCATTCAACCCGTTTCCGGTTGCGCTGCGACGAGAAAGTTGGGCCTCGTTGGCGCGCCTTGAGGAGTCGTCCAGAACCGCTGCCTTCAACCCCTCGGCCACTCCTCCAAACACGGGTTTGGACGCGGGAATTCTGCCCATTGGCGGGGCGCCGTCAACCGCCTAATCGGGGCTGCCGCCCAACTGTTGCCCAAGCCGGCGGACCGCATCCTCCAAATCAAAGGCAACGACGTGGGCGTAGCGCTGGGTTGTCGCCAGGCTTGCGTGGCCGGCCAACTGCTGGCTCGTTCGGGCTGGAATCCCCGCCCGGAACCCCTTACGAAGAGCGAACTCGCCCCAGGGAGTGCCCTCCAGTGCCTTCCGCAGGTCCCGGGCGAGGGGTACCTTTACTTTTTTCGGTCCAGCGCAATCACAGCCGGATGCGTATTGCCGGTGGGGGGACGATGGTTGTGTTCGCAGATCCATCGCAAGACGACGGCTCGCGGATCGGTCGTTCGCTCCGGACCTGGTCTGGATCAGCCAAGGCACGGGAGAGAGTGAGCTGCGCGAGCCGGCCATGAGACGTCGGAGCTGGCGCGGCTCACTCTCGAGCGGGCGACGCGCGGCCCATGGACCTATGACAGGGCATGACGTTGACGCCGCGCGTGGGTGCGATGGGCTCGCCCCTCGCCAGATAGACCCTCCTCTTTACTTCTTCGCTTGTCTGTGGATGCCCGCGGACTCTGTGAGACGCCTCAGTGATGGGGCGTCTTGTCTCACGACGATTCATCCAGATTGTGCCGTCCTCGGCGCAAACAGCGTCATGTGCAAGCTAGTCACAACATGGTTCAAATCTTCCATTCCTGGCCACCGGTCTGGCACGGAAGCAGCGCACGAGAATCGTGTCACACCGCAACTTCGCAACAACCTTCACGGCCGCGCCGTGAGCACGACACCGGGGCCGTCCTTCCCGTCACCCCCTCTCCACCCTCTCGACCGTCGCCGCATACCGGCTCGGTGTGATTCCAACGTAACCCCGGAAGTTCTGGGTCATGTGGGACTGGGTGCCAAAACCGGTGGCCAGGGCGACATCGGCTGGACGCTTTCCGGTCTGCAGGAGATCACGGGCCCGCCTGAGACGCACATGGGTCAGATAGCGGTGGGGCGATATGCCGTACTGTTCCCTGAAACAGTGGACCAAGTGGAATCTCGACAGGCCCGAAAGCCGCGCGCATTCGGCCAAGCTGACGTTGCGGCTGTGGTTGTCGCAAAGGTACTCCCGCACGAGCTTGGTAGCGATCTGGCACCGGGTGAGAGGATGAGCCCGCTGCTCGAACCTCGAGACCAACTCGTCCTCGACGAAACCCAGGACCTCGGTTTCCAGCTGCAGAAGTGGGGCTCCGCTCACAAACGTGTCGACCACCCGCAGCAGACGCCGAACCACATGCCCGCCGTCAACCTGAGGGACGGACAAATGGGGGAGCTCCTGGCTTCGGCCCTGCAACGCCTCGAGAACGAGTTCCGGCCGCACGAACAGGATGACGAAGGTCGTGGGCCTGTTGAGGCGTACCGTCCGGTGCAGGTCACCCGGCTCAACGCAGCCCATCGCGGATGGAGCCAACTCGAGGACCTGTCTGCCACGCGTCCAACCGACGGGCGCGGAGCCACCCCGCATGCAGCAGACGTCATACGACGAGTGAACCGTGGTCCAGAGTCGTACGCAGTTCTCGAGGCTCCGGACCATGACCCCCGGCATGTCCGCCCGACTGAAGACCTTCACGGTTTCGGCGCCAGCGCCACGGGCAAGACCGGGCGCAAGTGGAGGATCGAGGCTTTTCAGATCTCGACCCGACGTTGTCGTGATGTTGCGTGCGGCACGGCCCGCGGTTCCGTCCCGCGAAGACCCAGCTACCGGCGCGTCCAGATTCTCATCAGACACGATGGCTCACCTCACCAGTGATGTGGCGTCCGCGCTCCTGCGCGGGCCAACGTGTCACGGTATTGCGCTGACCGCCGTCTGTCGATTTCAGGCGTTTCGCTCGGGACATTTCAACCCTCCTGCGGAGAGAGGCGGGATCTCCTGAAGCGCTCTCACCACTCACCGAACGCCCGGTTCGCAAGATCGGACAAGGTTCAGGATCGCAAGATCGTACAAGGCACTTGGTGCCGCTCGTTCGTTGCCTCGTTCGGCCGGGATCGCTCGCAGGTGGAGCAGCCTGGCGTGTTCTTGGAGGCACGGTCAGCAGCAGTCGATATCGGGTGAATGATTCGACGTCCATGGGGAGTGTCGCCGGCGCGTGCCACATTGCTCGCAGCGTCAGTGTAGGGCGGGCACGGGATTGATCACCATCGCCCCGTTGCCGTCCCGCTACTGAAAACGCGCCTTGCCCGAGACCCTCATGCGGTATGTGAGCACGTCAACGTCTGCCAGTCCCAAATTGACCAACAGCTCGATGGCCTCGTCCCTTGAGTCTTCTGGGACGACCACCGTCAACGGATACCCGAGCCCGGCCTGAGCCTTCCATTCCGGCGCGTGGCTGGGACACACCGAATCCCAGGTCTCCACCTCGTAGAGATGGAACCTGGTGTTGGCGTTTGCGCCGAAGTCCAGGACCAGATCAGGGCAGAGCCCCGCAATTTCGAACATCCTCGACTTGCCCGGGTTCACGTATACGCTCGCGCTGGTGAACCCCCGAAGTAGCTCGACAGCCAGCTGAGCGATCAGCTCGTCATGGTAGCGTTGCTGGGCAGGAAAACGGTCGTGCTCCAGGTCGGCCGCGGCCGCCTCCGCGCGACACGGGCGGACGAGGCTCTCCGGAGGCGCGTCGTAGCCCTGTGTCTCGGCGAACGGAGCGTCCGGGGAGGGAGTGGCCATGGATCACCAATGATACCCCGTTTCCACGGGATCGACTGCGCGATGCTACCGCCCACGGTTTCGCGCAACAGGTATGGATCCGCCGGTCAACGGCGTTGTAGCGGAAATGTCCCAGGAATCCGTCGTACCGCCGCGAACAGGCACCCGAAAACTACATCACGTGGCTGCCTGAGGCGTCGCCTTCAGCCATCGATTGCTGGGAGAGACGACCCACGTGGCGGGATCGAGCTTGGCCCAGGCGAAAGGGTCGTCCCGTACGATCTGGCTGTAGAATTCTTCGGGGCTCCGCACCATTCGGAAGTCGATGTCCGTCATGCCGACAACGACGTTGGCCGTGGATTGGATGGCTTCGAGCCTCGCCAGAAGGACCATCGATCGGAGCTGTCGCTGAACCGACAGGACGGCCCGCACCCAAGCACTTCGCGCGGTGAAGTCGACCACTTCGACAGACCAGAGGTTCACGAAGGTCCTCACATCGGTCCTGTCCGATAGCAGCTCTGCCAATCGCGTTGCGCTCCTTGCTCCCAGATCGGCGGAAACGGGGCCCTCGTATTGCAGGAAGAAGACGGTCTGATCTACCCAACCGAGAACGGCTGTTCCTGGACCATCGACCAGCTTCTCAAGAGAACGCCTCATCACCCTTCATATACGACCAGCAACGGGTGTTGATTATGGAGTCCGCCGACATTGGACGTTCGTTCTTTCAAGTTCCTTGCCTCCGCCGACTGCAGTGGTGCGGTTGGCTCGGCATGGTTCCGTTCCAGTTCCTACTGCGTCCGCATCGTGCATTCGAGTCCACCCACAGAAGCGTCCCGCTAGCCTATGTTCCTACCGGAAGGCTGGGAGGGAGCGGTTCTGGTCTGCCGAATAGCTCTCCCTGCATGCAGTCGAACCCGAACTCCACCAAGACGTCACGTTCCTGCTCGGTGTCGACCCCTTCGCAGACGACACCCATGGAGAGCTCCCTTGAGCAGAGACGGACCATCGCTCTCACGATCGATTGCTGCTGGGCCGACCGGTGGATGTTGTGGGTCAGGGATGCCGATAGCTTGACGAGGTCAGGTGCCAGCAACCCAAGCGAGGACAGTCCTGCGTGCCCACGTCCCAGTTCGTCCACGGCAATACGATAGCCCAAGCTGCGCAGCTTCTGGATCCGACTCGGTAGGTTGTCCACGTCGGCCAGTGACTGCCGCTCGGTGATGTCGAGGATGATCCGATGCGCCACGTCGGAGAGCGGGGCCTGTGGACTGAAGAGGTCGAAATCGACCAGGTCGGAAGCGTGCAGATTGACGGAAAAGAGGAGGTCCTTAGGGGTCGCACTGACCGCCTCGGCTACCAAACGGCGGACCGTCCGCCCCACCTCGTTGGTTCGGCCCAAAGCGTGGGCAGCGTCGAGCAGATGCGCCGGGTGGGCGAGCGTTGGTTCATCATGGCTGACAAATGCCTCGTAGCCGACCAGTGCCCAGGAGTATGGTTGGACAACCGGCTGATAGAGCAGGCGCAACGAGGCAAGGGCAGAGCCGAATCGGGCCTCCAGGTTGATCTGCTCGATCGCCAGGTACGGCAAGCTCACAACGAATGGTCGGGCATCGTGCTTCAGTCTCGCCAGACGGCATGTCTGGCTGGCCTTGGTCACGGCGTCGATGAGCAGGCCCTTGTCGAGCGGCTTGGTGAGATAGCGGAAGACACCGAGCTCGAAGGCCTTTGCCGCCGAGCTGACATCCGGGGCAGCAGTCACCAGAATCACCGGGATGTCCAGATCCCTTTCCCGGATCGCAGAAGTAACCGCCAGCCCGTCCATCTGGGTCATTCGCAAGGCCACCAGGACGACCTCCAACTCGCGATGTTGCGCGAACACTTCCAACGCGGACTTCCCGTCACAGGTTGTCTCGACTTGCCAGGACTCAGCGACAAGCACGCGGGCTGTCTCTTCCAGAAAGGATCTGTCTTCGTCGACGACCAGAATGCTCACCGAATCACCGTCAGTCTGAGGTTGAACCAGAAGGCTGGATTGCGCGTCGTCGGGTCAGCCAACAGCGGTGCCCGCAACTGGGCGCCCTGACCACAGGCGCGACCAGACCCATGACCCAATGATACATGCAGAGACACCCGACTCCGCATTTCTCGAGGCGGTCATGCCCATCTTTCCTTCTCGTACCCATGAGACGCTAGACAAGCCAGACCGCAGGAATTGGAGTTTTCTCGCCCACGGGCGCTGACGCGTGACGGGACAACGCCGTCAACGTGACCCACTCAGGAATCTAGCAGTTGACCTCGGCCTCCATCTCGTCGGTGGCAGTGCGGGCGCGGCGGGGGAGGAGAATTTGACCGGTACCGGGTTCAGCGCCCGGTGCAGGCCAAGTGGGGAGTCCCTGCTGTCGGCCGCTGCGGTCAGCAGCCTGTACACCTGCCCAACTGCCGTGAGGAGATTCTGCCGAGCATCCAGGAACGACTGGCCGAGCGCATTTGTCGATTCTTGCGCAGCAAGGAGGCTGTGCCGGGGATCGGGACGGAGCAGCCTCGAGCGTGTCGGATAGCAAGATCGTGACATGATTTGAAATGTTGACGCCAGGTCCGCGTGGATCCGGCAGGAAGGGGGTCCCGGGTTATTCGTCGTGAACCAGCGGTGCTCGGCTGGACAAAAAGTCCCGGATGGTGTTGGCCCCTCGTTCATTCAGGCCGAAGAACTGCACCCCCAGGCCCGGGGGTTTGCCCTCCTCCTGCTGAGGCTTGCGTGCCCATCGTACCTGCCCCACTGCATGAACGGCCTCCGGCCGGTTGGGAAGATGGATGACAAGATCGACAAGGTCTCCGATGGGACGGACGAGGTCCGTCACGACAAAGACGCCGCCAACCGAAAGGTTCTCGGCAGAGCCGGTGTAGAAGTTGCTCTGACTCTGCAGGGTCACGTCGAAGTCCACCGCGTACCTTTCGGCCGCACGTCGGTTACTTCTCGGTTCCATGCTCCGTGGTCGCCACGTGTCCGCCTCGATTGGAACGCGCAGGCGCATCTCAGACATCGGACCGAATGACAACCTCAGGGCTCCGCTCGTGTGTGTCGTGCTCATTGGACTTCCTCCTTTGTTGGACGGGAAAGAGGTCCCGCCTCTGGCCATCTGTGCAGCGTCATGTGGGCTCCGAATGGCATCAAACAAGACCGACGGACGCCCCATGTGGTCCTCCGTCGCCACCTGAGGGCCACAGTCATCGCAGCTACCCCCAGCACAGAGAACCACGGAACCTTCGGGGAATCGGCATGTCCCGCAATACTTGCCCCGCATCCCACCTCGGCCTCGTCCGAAGCTTCGCTGTCGCGGTAGAGCAATTCCATCGCCAACCGGTCACGTTCGGTCGGCGTACGCTTGCTCGTCTCACCGGGTGCGATGAAGGGGTACATCGTGCTGTCTTCTGCGCCATCGTCGTCCTTCAGACCAAACCAGTGGCCAAGCTCATGGGTGAGGACGTTCTGCAGGTCGTAGACGGGGTACTTGTCGCACCGATGTTGAGCCCCCAGATGACCGATGTCGGCAAACCGGTAGCTTGGGTTCAAGAGGATGTCGGCTCCTACGATTGCTCCTGATTCATCGACCGAGACGGCTGTGACAGCGAGCCTTCCTCGGAGCCTCGGATCTCGATCCATCCCGAACGCAACCGTGTTGGTCTTGGTTCTTTCTTGGGCAAATGTGGGACCGGCTCCGAGCTGTACCGACACGATGGGAAGATCCGGTTCCAACGTCGCCCATGCGGCAAGAGCCTGTCCGAGCGCTGGTGACCCACCCGTCAACGCCGTGACGCGAGGACCGACTACCAGGATTACCGCGGTCTGATCCCAATGTCTTTCAGCTGGCTCGGCATCGCTGTCGCTCTCGGCCGTCCCGTTTGCCCAGGCAACGCCGCTTGGCAGGAATCCGCCCAGCGCTAGCAGGCAAAGGCCGAAGGACGAGAACCGCCTCATACGACTATGAACGGCACGCACTCAAAAACCATTAGCGATAATTCACCAATGCGACACCAGGTGTCACGCGTGCGTTGCGTATGCCACGACATGCCACACGAGCGTTCACGCTCTAGCGTTCTGGTCTGTCACGGTAACGCTCGGGGAGCACTGTGGCAGCGCGCAGAGCTGCCCAGAGCATCGAAACCAGAGGAATTGGAGATCTCAATTCGATCTCAATTCTCCAAATTCTTCGGGACTGTGGCCTGCACGTTGCTTGGACAAGGGCGGTTATTCGTCCGATCTTGCTGTGGGCCATGTATCGCCGAGATCTGTTCCCCGCCAGGAATGACGTTCCGGACGGAGTCCTGGCACCCTGGCGCGCGGTGACGGACGGGACTCCGTGTCGTGGCATGAGAGTCCGAGCGCTTGCATCCTTGCGCCACGGCAGGACGTTGCGTACGGTACGACCGTCATCGTGGTGTGAACCGGACCAACCGATCGGTGGTCGCAGGGAACGTTTCGCCCAGGTTCTCTCGGCAATCCCAGCCTTGGGACTGCCATCAAGGCCATGGAATACGGAGGCTTCCGATACCTGACCAAGCCCTGCGAGGCGGCGGAGCTCCGCGAGGTCGACATGTCGCTGATTCGCGGTATCGGTGACTCACCCCGGCAGCAGCGCTTGGTGGGCTCCAGGTTGGCGGTGTGCGAAGGTGAGCTTGGCATCGCGGTGGTCTGCGAAGGTGTCGAGACGGAACGTGAAAGAGATACGCTTTCCGGCCTGGGTGCGACGCTGCTCCAAGGGTACTTCTTGGGCCGTCCCGTGGCCGAATTCGTCGTGCCGAAGCTCGATCCAGCCGCGCCGCAAGAGCCGAATGACGGCAGATGTTTCGCGTTCTGGTCGCACTAACCCTACGGAGACAGCGACTCGCGTCCGCGGCTGGCTGGTCCGTGGGAGCGGCGCGGACGAAGCAAGCCCGACCGACGCTCCATCTTGCGCCGGACCGCGCCGACCAGATGGTTTGGGTTGCAGCGACGGTTCAGGATGTCCGTGTCCCGGGGATTGTCTGCCGGGGCCGCGAGGCCCACCTTCGTCCCGACCAGGAGAACCCGCTTGACCCGCGGGAAGCGAACCGTTACCTGCTCGAGAAGCTCCCGTCCGCTCATTCCCAACAAAGGTTCATCGGCGACGATGAATTCGAAGGCATCCTGAGACAGGAGCTGAACAGCTTGCTTCGCTGTTTGGACCGCCCGTATGCCCAGGCCCGCGTCAACAAATCCCCGGGTCACAATCCGCTCCAGGGATGGGTCATCAGTGACCAACAACACACGGTCAACATGGAATGCTTCAGAGTGACGAGACATGCGTGCGTTCGCTCCGCTTCAATGGTTCCGGCTTCCTCAAACCCCTTCCGAGTTTGGAACGGCCAGCGCACCGGAGTGATAAGAGGACTGGGAAGAAACCTTCCGCTCCGACTTCAGACTGGTCACGCCCGCACACCAGTGAGCGACCGAGATTTCCCGCAGCTGGCTCCCAGAACCTCGGTCACGATTCGAATGTCCGGCGTCAGATTACTGACAACCCCCGCGCGAGGCCGCACTACCGTCGGGACAGCTTGGAGGATTGGTCGAGCGCATGTTCAAGCGTCAGTGGAAACCCGGTAGGACCCGGCTCGCTCGCGCGGGGGCTCATGGCTGGAAACGGCCGGGGCCAGCCCCGGATAAGCGTATTGCGGGGGCCCGGAACTAGCTACAGATCCGCAACGGCACCAGGCAAGCCCCCGGGGGAAGGCCACCTGCGAAGCCCGCCGTCATGTGTTCTTGGAGCCGTCGATGATGGGTAGGGTGATCGTAAACGTCGTTCCCTTCCCGATCTCGCTCTCGAAGGTCAGGGCACCGCCGTGCCTCTCGACCACGACCGAGCGTGCGATCGGCAACCCCTGCCCACTGCCCCGACCCACCTCCTTGGTAGTGAAGAAGGGCTCGAATATGCGGTCTCGGATATTCTCTGGGATCCCGCGCCCGGTGTCCGCAATTTGGATGCGCACGGTGCTGCCTTCATGCCTCGTAGAGACACGGATGCGCCCCCTTCCACCACTGGCTCCCACCACATCCGCTATGGCATGTGCCGCGTTGACGAGCAGGTTGAGAAACGCCTGATTGAGGTCACCAAGGTGACACGCCACCGGTGGCAGCTCTCCGAAGTCTGTCTCGATGTCAGCCACGTACTTGTACTCATTCCTCGCGATCGTAAGCGTGGTCTCAAGCGCATGGTTCAGGTCGGCTGGGCTCTTCTCACGTTGGTCAGGGTGGGCGAATTCCTTCATAGCCCTGACGATGGCTGCAATGCGGGCAATTCCGTCCAGTGCCCGCTCGAAGGCGGCCGGCGCGTTCTCCTTGATGTACTCGTGGTCAGCCGCGTCTTCTGCTCCCTTCAGCGTCTGCAGGGCTGACTCGAATCCTGGCGTGCCGGCCATCGTCCCGACAGCCTCCTGGTATTTGGCCAGTAGCTCCTGTTCGGCGCGGAAGCTGTCCGAAAGGAAATCGAGACTATCGCCGATGAACTGGGTAGGAGTGTTGATCTCGTGCGCAATACCCGCGGCCAATTGGCCCACGGCCTCGAGCTTCTGCGCCTGACGCAGCTGCGTCTCCAGCTGCCGTTGGTCCTCCTCGGCCTTTTTCTGTTCGGTCAGATCACGATAGATCGCGACGACCTCTCCGGTCGGCAAACGGTAGACCGAATTCTCCCGCCAGCCGCAGATGCGCCCATCCTGGTACTGGCACACGGGCAGGTGGGCGGGGGTGGCCGTAGCCGCGACGCGCTGCAACACGGCCAAGAGGCCCATCTCTTCGACCCCGGGGAACCTCTCGGTGACCCGGCGTCCGATGACCTGGTCGCGAGTTATGCCTTCCGCACGGCATGCGGCAGCATTGAACTCTCTGATAACGAAGTCTTGACCATCGTCGACCGCATCGTAAACCGCGACAGCGTCCTGCATGTTCGAAAAGAGCTCGCGGTACCGCTGCTCGCTCCTGCGCAGTTCGTCGCGCCTTGCGTACTCTTCAGTCACGTCCCGGAACACCAGGACCGCCCCCAAGACGTGACCCTCGCTGTCACGAATGGGGGCACAGCTGTCCGCAATCTTGCGCTTGGTCCCGTCTCGGGCCACCAAGGTCGTGTCGTTCAAGAGGCCGATAGCCAGGCCGTCCTTCAGCACGCGCTGGACAAGGTCATCACCGGTGGCTTGGGTGCTCCTGCTGACGATGCTGAATACCTCGCCGACAGACCGGCCCCTCACGTCTGCGAGGCTCCAGCCAGTGAGCCTCTCTGCGACCCTGTTCATGAAATCAATGCGGCCTTCAGGGTCGACCGAGATCAATCCGTCGCCGATGCTTGCCAGGGTCGTATGGTATCGGGCCACCGCCGCTCGGAGCTGGGCGGTCCGCTCCTCGACTCTGCGCTCGAGCTGTCGTGATAGGTCGGCGAGGGCCCCCGCCTCACGGACAACCCGATTGGTTAAACACAGTACCGCCACCGTAACCGGCGCTGCGTAGAACACATCGACCACCAGGGGCATACGGGTTACGCCACTCCACACCAGGGCGTCGTTCGCCGCGGCCACGAAGACGATGCCCATTGTAACGCAATGAGGAGCCACACCGACAACGCCTTGCCGCCATGCAGCGGCGAGGCGGAGGGCCAGACCCAGAAAGACGATGGGAAAGACGGCCAGTGCGAGGCTTGCGAAGGTCGTCGGTTCGAGCGTGCGATATGTGGCATCGACAATCGGCAGATAGAAGGAAGCCACACGCCCCGTGAGCGCGAGACCAGGAATGCCGATCAATGCGGAGAGTACTGCGACGCTGACGGCCAGCCCCTTGGAGAGGCGGCTGACCGGTGGCCCATGCACGAGCAAATCGGTGTGAACGATCCAGGATGCCGTGAGTGCCCCGGCTGCCAGGTTCTGCACGTAGTTGAGGACGAGCATCCAACCGAGGCCGACATTCAGCGTGATTGGGATGTCGAGCCCGATGTAGAGGGCAGAGGAGAGGCTGGTGAAGGCGATCCATCGCTGCGCCGACCAACCCGAGGCCCGCGACAGGCGCAGGCTCATCGCTGCCAAGAAAAGGCAGAAGACGGCCATGACACTGGCGATGGTGGACGGCCAAGTCATACGGTCGCTCCGGCAGGACAGGAGCCAGCGACCTCCGCCACGTCGTTGTGCTCGGCAACATGTCCGCGTGTGGCCAGTGGTGAATCACCAAGGGTGGGACACCCCAAGAGTCCTGTGTGGCCTGCCCCTGGAGCAAGAGCCTCGGCGCAGCTGGGTCGCCTCTCCGTTAGCAGCCAAAAGGGAACCGTCGTTCCCGCAATCGTAATCGGTGTTCCGTCGGTGTTCACATCGGCCCTGTATGGTGAACTACGGCGCGAAACCGGCGGTTCGATAGGCGGGTTCGTGCCTCGAGTCGGACGAACTCTCGATCGACGGTGACCCGAGGCTCTCCGCTACCAGCGCTCGCGGGATCGGCGCCCCACCGGGCGGCCGCCCCGTCGTCCGGTTACGAGGTATGATTGGCCGCAATGCTCGGATCGCGGTGGAGGATCGTCAACCTTCCCAGTCGCCCGAATCAGACATCCCCACCTCCAACACCGTCGGTTGCTGTGCACGTGACGATCAAGCGTTGTGGTCCGGGACGAGTATCCCTGACGAACACGGGAACGTCCAGGTGGCGCGCTCACTGTTCGTTCGGCAGCCCATTGTGCGCCTCCGGAGGAGAGGGAGTAGGCACGCTTGATGCCAAGGATGGGCTGTCGGCAGCAGTCGGCGCATCGACGAACCAACCCAGCGCTCCACTGCTGTGGGGGTTGCTTGCCGGAAAATCGCGCCACCGCGCTACGGGGATGCCAGTGGGGCGCGATTGGGGTGGCCCGAAGGGGTAACCCTGCGCGTGTGTGACCCCTGGGTTGACCAGTCCAGCGACGGATCGCAACTTCGTGCAAAAGCACGTTCCGGCACCACATGGCGCCGCTGAAGACCGCGGCTCGCCTTGACTGCACAGGCTATCGTCCGCGGCAAGACTCCAATTCCTACAGTGGGCTTCTCCGAGGCTTCCGAGAAGCACATAGCGAACCCTCATGGTGTCCAGGACAGGGCCCGCGTCACACGTGAGATCTCATGTCGCCCCAGCTGCTGATTTGCTTGTCAATGACCATGCCCCGTGTACTCTCTTGCCAGGGGTCGACCAAGGCGGGTACGGAGTCGTGCTTCCGGGTGACTCCAAGAGAGTCGGCGTCCTGGGTGTGGCTTGCGTCCTCCCCAATACCGGTCTGGAACAGACCGGACCACGAGGGGTTCGACAACAACCGTCAACCTCTCTTCAACACAGATCTCTCAGGTGAACATACTCATTGTCGACGATGATCCTGGAGTCGCCCGAGCCCTGGCGCGTTTCCTTTCTGCACTCGGATGGCAGGTATGGACGGCTGGCGATGATCGTACCGCCCTGCAGATCCTGGGTGAACAGAGCGATATCGCGGTTGTCGTGGTCGAAGTCGGGCTACGCGAGGTGAACGGGGAGGAGCTGGTTTGCCTCATGCGGCAGCGCCACCCGAACCTCGCCATCATCGTGATGACGAGTCGACCGGACCTGTTCCCCGAGGCGCGGGCTTCCGAGATGGGCGTCTCTGGGTGCCTCGTGAAGCCCTTCGATGGTCACACACTCGCCGCGGCAGCCACAGCTGCGCTGCAATCCCGCCAACGTTGAAAAACGTCGCAAGATCTACAAAGCGCACCAATTGCGCATAGGCCGAGCGGTCCGAGCAAGATCGTACAAGGCCTGATCGGAAACGACTGGCCAGAGCAACCCACCGTCAATTCGAGCCGCGGGCAGACCCGCTAGCCGGTTGCCCCCATCCTGGACGATGCATCCCGCGTCAGAGCTCCGTCCTGTTGTCGCGTCCCGCCCCCCTCCTTTCGCAGCAGGTGGAATGCGGTCTCGTGAGCGACTTCGACGGGACTTGACGAACCAACGGCATTTGGTGAGAGTCATTCTTGGTGTGGTGCGCAGCGTCACCAGGATAGAAGACACGCTGTTGCATCACCACTCGCTGTCAGGATTGTCCCAGATGCTCGCAGGGCGTGGGTGGTCAGCAGCTCCGTACCTACCCGACAAGATCCCATGAATCCAGGTAACCTCAGCCAGGGACTGATCGGAACGAACCACTCCGGGGTGGTTCAGTTCTGGTCGGGCAACCTGGCGCAGTTGCTTGGCATCGACGGGGCACGAGCCAAGGGGCACTCGCTGTGGGAGGTGCTGTCGCTCCGTCCCACCGATCGCTTGCTGGCCGCCTGGGCTCTGGCCTCCGGCGGGGACTGTGCCGACTTCCCAGAAGATGTCGGTGTCGGACCATCTGGTACCCTGTGCCATCTGGGCTTCTCCCCCTGGGTTGGGGGCAAGGGGCAACATCGAGGTGTGCTGGTCTTTCTCCGACTGAGTACGGAGCCCGACACGCTCTCCGGCCGCCTGCGAGACGTGGAACGGTTAGCACACACCGTGCAGTCGGTGACGGGGTTCGTACACGACTTGAACAACGTGTTCACCGTGCTTCAGACCTACGCAAGCCTGATCGATCTCGACAGCGACATTTCGTTGACCCACGAGGACTGGAACATGGTGCTACGCGCCGTCAGCCATGGCCATGATCTGACCAGTGGGCTGCTCGCTACCACGCTAGGCGAAACGACGGGCGGCTCCCCGAAGGTTGCGGACTTGAACCAGATCGTTGGGAGCGCGTCGAACATGCTGTCCCGACTCGTCGGTGCCGGCGTCGAGTTGGCCGTCGATCTGTCCGCGGGGACTCTTCCCGTCGAAGTGAACCCGGGCCAGCTCGACCGCATCCTGTTGAACCTAGCCCTGAACGCCCGCGATGCCATGGAAGGCAGGGGACGGTTGGTCATCGCTACCGAGTGTGGCACCCTCGTGCCACCCAAACCCGCCGCCGGGGACGCGGAGCCACGACCCTGTGCCGTCGTGCGGGTGTCAGATACCGGACCAGGAATTGCCCGGGAGATTGAAGACCATCTATTCGAACCATTCGTGACCACCAAGCCGCCCGGCAAGGGCACGGGGCTGGGCTTGTCGAGCGTCGCGGAGACGGTCAGACGGCTCGGCGGATCGGTGGAGGCGTGGAACGTGGAGGGTTCCGGAGCTGAGTTCCGGGTGTCAATCCCGATAGTCTGTGACCAGGCAAGTAGCGGGACCTATGAGGTGCTCGCGAAGTCCGCGCCACCCATGTCGGGTCCGCGCGGTGCCGTCTCCTGCGGTAGCGGCCAAATCCGCGGCTACCGTGTGCGTTCCGTGGGCTGATCTGGGCCTCGACGACAACTCCCTCCGGTGGCACCCACCTTGGTGTCTCAGAGGCAGAGTCGCATTGGCATCACAACCACGGTCGAGAGCCAGTTCTGGTCAGCTCCGATGCAGCGAAAACCACTGTGGCACAGACTTGCCGGCATTTGTCCGAGGCGATGGGACCAAGCGTCTTTTGCCTCTCAAGATGATCGATCCCGTGGCGTCACGTTAGCGCATTGGTTCGCGGACGGGGCATTGTCAGTTCCCACCGGTGCTTCCCCCCGTAACCGGAATTAGCCAACGTGGCCGTGAAACGACGTCGGTTCGGGCTCGGCGCGACGAATAGGACAGTTGCCATGGGTTTGGCCCGGCGCACCAACGTTGATTGGCGAATCTCAGAGGTCGTCACCATCGAAGTCGAGGTCGAGAACTGTAGTGGTGTCCACGACGACCGTGACCAGCTCGGGCCCGAGGACCAGGCCCAGTCCGTTGCCGTTGCCCTTGACCAGTTGGGCCGTCACGAAATAGCTGCCGCTCGGGAGCTCCTCGAGATCGGTCGTGAACTCCGAACACTCCACGGTGAAAACGTCATCGTAGAGGATGCCATCCTCATCGTAGAGGGCGAGTTCCAGCTCCGCTGCCCCATGGTCCTCGCAAAGATCCGCATCCGTTCGTTCGTCGATGGTCCAGGCGACACGGAGCGTTCCAAGCCCGGCTCCAGCCAGGCTGTCTTCGTCGAAATTGAGGACGATCCGCGTGGTCGTGTTCGCCTCGATCGTGCAATCGGTCGGCCCGGCCTCGTCCCCCATGGTCTCATCGTCGGCGTCATAGAGCTGAGCGGTGACCTGGTAGCTGCCCACAGCGAGCTCGTCGAATGTACCGGTGAAGTCCGCGCAGTCGAACTCATCCGTTGCGTAGGTCGTGCCATTGGTGTCAGACACCGAGATGACGACCTTTTCGGCCCCGTAGGCGTCACAACGAGCCTCCGTGGCATTGCCATCGAGGCTCCAACCAACCGTAAGGGTACCGGAATCGACCACCACACAGCCCACTGCGAACAGTGGCACCACACCGAACAGGCCGCACCAAGCGTTCCGTTTTGGAGTCAGCATGACCCCATGACACCGGTCTTCGAGGACTCTGTCCGGGAGGCCCTGGGGGGCCCGAGGGTCTGCAGGCGAGAGCACCACCGTTGTCTCCCTCGGGCGGAGCTGCGTATCATCGAATGACCTTCCTTGGGAATGGATCGCCTGTCATTGGGACATGTGAGGCGAACCGAACGTTAGGCGCCGTGGCAGAATCGCCGGCGCACCCCTCGGGAGCGGTGATGCCTCTCAAGTGCCGCACAGGGCCGAGAAACCGAGCAGCCGCAGCTCATCGCTTCGGAATACGGCCACGGTTGAAGGATCGCGCCCCATCGTGAACCACCTGGCGCTCCGCTCCGGGCGGCAGGCAAACGCGGAGGACCACGGCGCGACTCCAGCCCGCCGCTCTTCCCTCCTGGCATCGTCTTAGAGCGGTTTGCATTGGAACAGAACGGTCCGGTCCGGGATATTCCGGCCGGTGGGGCCACTTCGGCCGTTCCATCTCATCGAAAAGCGCTCTAGTTCACCGTCCGGCAGCCGCCGATACGGATCGCAACATGCCGCTATGGGCTCGTTCACCAAAGTGGCGACCGCCAAACCGTGTTGAGCCGCCCCGATTGTTTCTGCTTGTTGCGGCCCAGGGAGTGGGCCTGCAGTGACTCTTGGGGGCATCACGTTGACAGATACGGGACAGCCTGGCGGATGGGCCACTCACCATCATCGTGGCCGGCTCGTTCTGCACCTTGAAGGCCATTTGTTCCTGCCGAACCCGCCGGTGTCAGCGCGCCCCAATACGATCGTCTAGCTCTCGGGGGAATCTCGCCGCTTGGAGTTCCGTACCACGTCGATCAGAAGCTCTCTCGCACTCACCTTCACATCCCCGCACCGGAATCGCACGGCGGCACAGCCACCATCGGGAATCGAGAGCGTGAGGACGCCACGGATCAGCTCGTACTCGGCTGAATGCTCGACACCGTCGATGTCGACTCTCACGATTCCGGATGTTGCCTGGGTAGCCACTCTGCCCCCACGTCAGATGACCTGATGGTGGCATCATTATCCAGATCTGGGTACGAAAAGCAACCCTTCATTGCCGAGAGCACATGCGAACGCGGTGTCAGTACCGGTCAGGTTGTGGATGTGCTTGTAGGAGCAGGAAATGCCCCGGGCGCGTTTCCACCACAATGTCCATCAAACGGCCCGTCGTGTTGCGTCCGGACCGAAAGCCCCTGTCGGACCACGTCGACGAGGCACGTACTGTCTTCTGTCTTGATACGGGGATCGGTGCTGACCCCAAGCCTTCTGCCAGGTACGGGAGTGGCCCCCGATCTGTCAGCTCCCTCACCGTTGCCTCCCTGTACCCGGCGTTTGACCTAACGGTACAGGGTCTCGGACTGTCCTTGGTGAGACAACAGGCCGAGATGCCAGTCCTTCAACCCTGCAGGGGAATCGACCTCAAGAGCCCGGAGAGCCCCGCGCCTTTCGAAGCGGTCAAGACGGCGGCCCGCATAGTCAAAAGTGAGAAGGATGGGGCCTTCGTCGCCTTGCGGGACGTGGTGGAGGGGTGCGTCCTGGTGGTCCTACCCGCCGAGGACACCATCAATGGGGTCCGGATACTGGAGCTCACCCCCTCGGACAGCATCAGCGTTCGGGGCGGTCCTCTCGATCTGGCCGACCGGATCCGAACCGCCCTGCGTCGCAGCCGTAGGGTGACCCCACTCTTGATGCGCTCCTTCCACTTTGGAAACCTTACAATCGACGCGAACACCCAAAGTGCCACACGCGACGGGCAACGGATCCCGCTTACCGCCTACGAGCTGGCCATCCTCTCTGCACTGGCCGAACATGCTGGCGAGGTTCTGAGTCGGGAGCGCCTGCTGGAGCTGTCACACAACTCGGCCGATGATGCGTTCGATCGATCCATCGACGTACAGATCTCTCGGATCCGCGCCAAGCTTGGCGACGATCCGCGTCGACCGGGGTTGCTGCGAACCGTTCGTGGGGCAGGTTACGTCCTGGTTCCCCCCGTCGGTTCGGGGAGCCGCTCCGATACCCCTGACTCTGGCCGACTGGCAACGAATCCGAGCGGAAGCTAGAGCATCGAACAGTAGGATGTCAGCTGGATTCAATGCGGCGGCGGGTCGCAGACCGTTGGCAAGCGACGCGCCACCTGAGGCCGCGTAGGCACAGCCCTTCGCGAATCGTCGCCGGACCTCGGCGCAGCACGACTCCTCCCCACTCACCCCTTTCCCAGGTCGAGGGCCAGGTCCGGCTCCAAGTTGCGCCGCGACGGTGCAGCGGTATCCGTCCGGTTCATTACAACGTGTTTCGAGGGATTCAGACGACACCGAGACTGCCGTTCCCACGCTTGGAATCCAAAAAGGCAGGCACCCTATGATGATTTCATCGGTTGGCAGCGTGGGATCGAGCTTCACCTCTCTCGGTACCGTGTCGCGTCCCGAGACAACAGCGGCCCAAATGCTGAAGGACATGGACGTTGATGGCGACGGCCAAGTGTCCAAGGATGAATTCGTGCAGTTTGGCGAGACGATGAAGGCACAGGAACCCAAGGGCCCCCCTCCGCCGCCCGACGCCGCAGGAGCTGGGGCGCCTCCACGCCCCCCCTCGCCCGACGGGCTGTTCGCCTCCGCTGATGGGGATTCCAGCGGCTCTCTGAGCCTTGACGAGCTTTCGAACATGCTGGCGGAAGCGGAGAACCGTGGCAAGGCCACCGAAGCCGGGCTGGACCAGAGCGCTGCCGATATGGCCGCCCAGTTGTTCAAGGACATGGATGCGGACCAGGACGGCAAGATTTCGAAGGATGAGTTCGTTCAGTTCGGCGAGAAGATGCGGGCAGAGCACGCCACGGACAGCGAAGAGCAGACGAGAGGCATAGCTCCACCCTCCCCGGAAGACCTCTTCGCTTCAACGGATGCAGATGGTGACGGGCTATTGACGGTTGACGAGTTATCCACATTCCTCACTAACACCCGTGGTGTGTGAGCGATCTCGGAACGACTCAAGCGGGGCGGCTCGGCATGCCCGCGACGCCCCGCTCCTGATCGGCGACCGTTTCTGAGTTCGGGGGAATGAACGAGATCGACGCATCACCGCCCTGGCTCACCCCACGACGCAAATCTTGCCGAGGCCAGTCTCTCGATCAGGTGCGAGGCGGTGGCTCGCGGCCCGGCCCAGGCGGATGGACAGGTCGGCAGGAGAGTGATTGGTCGGGAGCCCCGGGTGGCGGCTTGGCACAGGTCCCATCCTCTTCCCGATCCCCGTGTTTCACCTGGCAGCCATCGCCCTCGGACTTGCCCTTGCACGCCTCAATCGCCTCTGGTGGCGGGCCGTGGTCCCTCCCTTCGGCTCCGGGAGGCGGCTTGCCCCGCTCCTCAAGCTCTACGGTTGCTGTCGAGGCCGGTTCGCCTTCCGTCTTCTGCGTCGCGCAGGCCAACAGCATCAACAACGTTCCAAGCGAGGCAACAGATCTGTGCGAGAGGGTTGACGTCACGAAACATAACTCCTCGGAATCCTCCCCTTGGAGAAAGGGACGATCCCTTCTGGGTGAAACAGATGACTTTTCTGTGTTTGCAGCAAAGACCGGCAGGTGAGAGAGAACGTTAGGCACGAACTCCCCCGGAGACCGTCCGCGCGCTTCGGCGTGTCGCGATGAACGAGTTGGACGACGTCCATTGTGACCGAAACGACCACCGAATCGGCGAGCGAGCGGCGCATTCAGTCTTGCCGCCGGGCGCATCACCCACCAGAATCAGATTGCCGGGCGCGGGAGCAGGCCCCCGAATCTGTTCCGCATTACATACCGGGGAAGGGAGACCCTAACGATGTTCGGTGTCGGGCTGTCCATTGGACGCGAGACCAAGAATGAGCAGATTCTCGCCGTGCCCAAACCGAAGGCAGAAGCTGTTCATTCCGGGCCACCGGGCCGCGACGGTTGCGTGTTTCCAAACCCACCCAATCTCCTCGCATCCGTTCGCCGGTGCCAGTGACCAGGTTCATACATCCTTCCCGGTGCAGAACCTCGTCTCCGGTTTGCACCCGCATCGTCCGAGTCATGACGATGCGGGTGCGGACCGACTTCCGCCGCACTTGCGATGATGGGCTGGTCCGTCTCAGGCCGTCCTGCCATCGTGCCTGCCCGCCGCAGCGAGCCCCTGGTCGTCCTTACGGGACCTTCCCGCTCGGCTCGGGCTGAGATGGAAACACAGGGGGCTCCCATCCGCCGGGTGGCGGATGGAGCGGCCCCATGGGGCCTCCGGGACGACCCATGGGACCAGGACCGGCGCCCCGCGGCGGCCGTTGCGCCTGCATCTGCTTGAGCTGCTTCTTCTGTGCGGGAGTCAAGACGACCGCGATGTCTCGTTCCATCTGGTCTCTGATGCGTCGCATCTTGGGGAAGGTCTCATCCAGCACCTTGTCCAACTCTGGCCGATAGCGGGCGAGGATCTGCTCGACCTGCTTGTTTTGCTCGCCTGACAGTCCCAACTCGCGAAAGGGCATGGGCAGTCCGAGCGGAGGGGGCAGCATCTCCCGGCGCTGAGGCTCGAACCAACGAACCAGGCCGGCGCCCGTCACGGTTCCGGTAGCGAAGGTTCCCACGAGTAGCAGGGCCGTCAGCAATCGCACGGTTTTCGGAGAGGATTCAGGGGTTCCCATGGTTGTCTCCCAGGACCTGCAGGATCTCTTTGGTGCTCGGCCTGTGATCGACAATCGACCACCCCGCCAGAACGAAGGCCGGTTCGGCTCGTGACGTCACCTGTGCCTGGGTGCTGCGTTCTCGCAGATAGGGCCCCACCCAGCTCACCAACGCCACACAGGCCGCAATGGCCAGAGCCGGACGAGACCAGGCCAAGAGCTGCAAGAGAAGGTCGGGTCGCCGCCGACGCACGGCCACGACCCTGGCCGCCATGGTCCGCGCGATGTCCTCCAAGCGCCCTCGATCAGTGAAGGGCTCGAGAGACGAGAAATCGATCTTCCGGTCAGTCACACCCATCCTCCATACTCATTGAATCACCAAGCGCGGCGCGCAACTCGCGACGAGCCAGAAAGAGGCACTGGCGGGAATTTACCTCGGAGATCTGTAGGGATAGAGAGATCTCTGCGTGCGTCCAACCCTCCAGATCATGGAGCAGCACGATCTCGCGCCGCTGGGGAGGCAGCCCCGAGAGAGCACGCAACAACGGTCCACGCAACGACGCCGACTCGATCGAGCCAGCATCTCCCTGTGTTTCGATGAGCGGATCGTGCGCCGGAACGTCTCTCAATCTCCTCCTGTCCAGCCAGTTCAGAGCTTGGTTACGAACGATCTGCAGGAGCCAACCACCAAAACGCTCTGGCTCCCGACAGGTGTCGATTCGTTGCAGGGCAAGCATCATGGCATCCTGAGCTACATCCTCCGCATCCGCCGGCCGCCCGACCGTAGCAAGGGCGACCGAGTAGGCGGCCCGCAGGTATGCTCGCGCCAAGGCTGAGAAAGCTGCCTCCTCACCACGCTGGGCGCGCCGGACCAGCTCGGCGGTATTGGGTTCGAAAGACACGATCGGGGACGGTCGTAGTCAAGGACAGCCGCGCCTACCAGGTCGTTAGTGGTTTGGCGCATGGGGACACGATAGGGACCACCCGCGCGCACCAGGCGTCGTTCGTACGCCGCCCTGAGCGTTCCTTGGCCCAGCAGCCTCTCGGTATTTGACTACGACACGTCAGGAGTGACGTCGAACTTCGTCCCGGACCGCACCATCCGCTCGAACTCCTCTGCCGGCACCGGCTTGCTAAACAAGTACCCCTGCATCTCGTCGCAGCCGAGCGCCACGAGGAAGCTGAGTTGCTCCGCTGTCTCCACGCCCTCGGCAACCACGCCGTAATCAAGGCTCTTCGCCATGGCGACGATTGTCGTCGTCACCGAGGCGTCGTGGGTACTTCCCGGCACATTGCATACGAAGGAGCGGTCGATTTTCAACTTGTCGATCGGAAGTCGCGTCAGGTAGCTCAAGGACGAGTAACCCGTCCCGAAATCGTCCAGCAGGAGTTGTACCCCCATGTCCTTGAGGAGCCCCAGCGTGCGGATCACACTTTCTGGGTCGTCCGCGGCCGTGCTCTCTGTCAGCTCCAGCTTGAGTGCCCTCGGCTCGAGCGATGACTCGACAAGCGATGCGTGAACCAGATCCACGAAGTGCGCATCGCGGAATTGGCGAGCGGACACGTTGACCGAGATCGACAGGGGGGACATCCCGGAATCCCGCCAGGCTCGGATCTGTCGACAGGCCTTGCGCATCACTTCGAGTCCGAGGGGTACGATGAGACCGTTCTCTTCGGCGGCCTGGATGAAATCCATCGGTGGGACCATGCCCCGTTCCGGATGGTTCCACCGCACCAGGGCCTCCGCGCTCGCAATCGACCCAGTGCGGAGATCGACAATGGGTTGGTAATGGAGGATGAGCTCGTTGTTCTGAAGGGCTCTCCTTAACTCGGCCCCCAGCCGGTGCATCTGCACGACGCGCTCGTGGAGCATCGGCTCGAAGAACCGCTGGCTCCCCACCTCCACACGCTTGGCGCGCATCATGGCCGTTTCGGCGTTGCGAATTACCTCTTCGGCCGAAGCCGTGTCCGACCACCCGTACGCGATTCCGATACTCGCCGTGACGACGACCTCGCCATTCGCCGTTTGGATCGGCTGCCGAACATGGTCATTGATTATCTCAGCGACACGTGCTGCCTCTGCCGGAGCATGGAGCTCCTCCAATAGGATCACGAACTCGTCCCGGTTCAGATGCCCAACGTGACCCACCGCATCGACCTCGCGCACCGCCAGCTGGATCCGGTTGGCCAGCTCCAGAATCACCTCGTCACCGATCTGCTTGCCGTGCGTGTCGTTCACCGACTTGAATCGGTCCACGTCCAAAAAGAGAAGGGCTGACTGCGCCATGGGACGTCGTGCGGGCCGCTTGGTAGCCAGTCGAATCCGTTCCACCATCATCCGGCGGCTGTGCAGCCCGGTCAGCGGATCAGTGAGGTGACGACTGGTCGCATCACGGCCCACTGCGACCAAATGGGTCGTCCGTCCCGAACCATCCTGCAGTGGAGAAATCACGAATTCGTCAAAGAACAGTTCGCCAGCCGCGTTGCGATTGACGCGTTCACCCCGGTGAACGTCGCCTCGTCCCAGTGTGGCGAGCGCCTCCTGGGTTTCCTTGCGATCCAGAGTGCCACCCCACACCTCTTCGATGTGGAAACCCACCAAGCACTCGCGCGAACGTCCCGTGAGCGTCTCGAACGCCGCGTTCACGTATTCGAGACGCCCATCGGGATCCATGATCGCCACGTGGTCTGCGGCATGTTCCATGGCCTCAGCCAGGGCCACAGGACTCGGTCCGACTCGAAGGCGCGATGCGGAAAAGGGCGGGTCGCACCGGGTTTGGGTGGGCGTTTCCACGCCGACACTTTCGATGTGCGTGACCAATCCATCGGCGTTACGAATCGGGCGACTGTGCCAGGCGACGCTCAGCTCCGCGCCTCGCCCGGTCTCGAAGGTGCTGGTGTGGAGCCGGACCAAGGGCTCCCCGGCGAGACGGGTGAAGGCCGGACCGACCAGTGTGGCAAGGAGCGAGGGAACGCGCCTCTCCCCACCGGGCCCTACTTCGGGGTCGATTCCGAGCACGCTGCACAGCGCATCATTTGCATACTGCAGCTGTCCGTCGGGAGACGTCAGAACCACGAATACCGGTAGAGCGTCCGGATTCTCAGCCGAAGCGGCAGGATTCATGTGCAAGTCGACCGTGGGTGGCGCAAGGCGCATGTGCCCAACGGGGAAACGGTATGAGCCGACGATCACATAAGACCCAGCCTGGCCGGGCGTACCGTGGCCCTTACAGGCACCGAGAATCGCAGGTCGCAAAGTCTATCCGTCTGATTTGGAGGAGCGCCGAGTCCTGTTTGGGCTGGGGGTTCCGTGCTTGCACATCCCCCGCCGGACCAACCCGTACCCGGTGTCCCGTTTCCTGCGCCGGGCAGCCCACCAGAACCGGGATGTGCTGTTCCTGTCCGACATCGTGGCCAGCAGGCGCTTGCAGGAGCGGTCGCCTTCCACCCCTCCCCAACCCCACGCCCCCCGTTCAGCTAGTTCAACTAACCAAATCGGTATGGGGTACCCTCGAGCCTAGTTGAACTAACCCAGACCAAGGGGGGGTACCCGTTTCGGTTAGTTCAACTAGAAAATTTCGGCGGGTCAGACCCGGATTTTCTGGTTCAACTAGAAGCTGGCGAGGGGGCCCGACCAGGTTTCGATAGTTTAGCTAGCTCGGGGCGAGGGGCCGGGCTCGCCGAGGTCTAGTTGAACTTTCCAAAC
Source organism: uncultured Polyangiaceae bacterium (assembly GCA_964648165.1). Taxonomy (GTDB): domain Bacteria; phylum Myxococcota_A; class Polyangia; order Polyangiales; family Polyangiaceae; genus FEN-1139. The sequence goes on from CAZYKT010000074.1 coordinate 24,819, forward strand.
AGGGTAGGGGGGCCTCTGATTTTCTAGTTCAACTAATCAAAGAGGGTATGAGGTACCCGATCCATCTAGTCGAACTAACCACAGAGGGTATGGGGTACCCGATCCGTCTAGTTGAACTAGCCCCGAGGGTATGGGGTACCCATTGGGCTAGTTGAACTTACCTCCGCGACCCGACGCTCAATCTCGTACGCCAACCGTTCGTCTTCAGAGGGGAGCTCCAGGGCGCGGAGGACCGCGCGCAGGTTACGGCCCTCCTCGCTGGTCGACCATTTGGGTCCGAACAGCCGGTTCCATTGATTCCAGAGCTGCTGAGGCCAGTCGGGGAGCGGTGTGCGGGTGGATAGGTAGAGGAGGGCGGCCCGGTGCCAGGCGCGCTCCGTGTGGCGAGAGCCGTTCCCGTTGGGCAGTTTGCCTTTTTCCCACAGCTGGTCGGCGGCAGATATCAGCTCCGGGACGAAGTGCAGGGCGTCTGGGGCTAGCGGCAGGGCGCTGGCGATGTCGATGGCGACGGCGAAATGGGAAAGGCGGAGGACTGATGCGCCATGGCTTTGCACCACCACGCGCTTCAGCGTGTTGTTCAGCTCGCGAACGTTGCCGGGCCAAGGCTGTCTGACCAGGAGGTTCATGGCCTCGATGGAGAGGCTCACCGGGGGCTCGACATGGGCCAGGAGCTCCCGGACCAGGTTGGGGATGTCTTCCGGCCGTTGGCGCAGGGGTGGCAGCTCGACCGTGAGTTCGGCGAGTCGGAAGTAGAGATCTTCGCGGAACCTGCCCTGGGCGATGAGCTCCCGCAGATCCCGGCTGGTAGCGGCCAGTACGCGGACGTCGACCGGGCGTTCCGTGTCCGAGCCAACGGGACGGATCCGGCGTGATTCCAGGGCGCGGAGCAGGGCGACCTGGACGGGCAGGGGAGCGTCGCCGATCTCATCCAGAAGGAGTGTGCCGCGGTCCGCGGCTGCGAAGGCTCCCCCGCGATCGGTTTCCGCGCCGGTGAAGGCGCCCTTCTTGTGGCCAAAGAGCTCGCTGGAGATCAGATGCTCGGGGATGGCCGAGCAGTTGACGGTCACGAAGGG
>CAZYKT010000075.1:0-25573 GCA_964648165.1 uncultured Polyangiaceae bacterium
TCGGTGACGGCGGGGGTCCGGTCGGTGACGGCGGGGGTCCGGTCGGTGACGGCGGGGGTCCGGTCGGTGACGGCGGCGGTCCGGTCGGTGACGGTGGAGGTCCCCTCGGCAACGGCGGGGGGCCCCTCGGCAACGGTGGCGGTCCCCTCGGCAACGGCGGGGGGCCCCTCGGCAACGGCGGGGGTCCGCTCGGCAACGGTGGGGGTCCCCTCGGCAACGGCGGGGGTCCGCTCGGTAACGGCGGCGGTCCGCTCGGTAACGGCGGCGGTCCCGTTGGGAACGGTGGAGCCGTGGGTCCTGGTGGCGCCCCGGTCGGCAACGGTGGCGCGCCGGTCGGCAGCGGGGGAACCGTGAGCCGCGGCGGGGCGCCGGTTGGTAACGGTGGTGGAGCGGGCATGCCAGCCCCCAGCGCTGGAGCTGGCGGTGTTGGTACCGCCGGTGTTGGCGGCGATCCCGCGGCAACCGATGCCTTGAACAAGACCGAGTCCGACGACAGCGGCTGCTCCTGCACTGTTCCAGGCAGTCGTTCCCGCGGTGGACTGGCAGCGCTGGCGCTTGTGGGTTTGACCGCTGTGTTCGGCCGTCGCCGTGCGCGCGCGGCTCGGACGGCGAGCCGCGTGTAGGCCTGCCCGTTGGGACACACCGCTTCGGACGGGCCGGTAAGCCCCAGGGCAGAGGCCGAGCCTCGCCTAGCGTAGATACCTAGCTGTGAACTCCTGGTGGATCTCCTGGAGCTCCTTTTCCCCATCGATGTACGGCTGATACATGTCCAGCGGATCACCTGAGCCATAGACCCCGCAAGACGAACAGTTTTCGCAGCCCCCGCCCCCGCAGGATAGGGCGGTCTTGACGATCGACTCCCGTTGTTCGCGGGTCGTGTTCTTGATGAGGAGCAATTCGCGCACGGACTTTACTCTCTGACCCCAACATAGGGACCGACCAGCAGAGCGCAAGGCCGCGGGCGGACGGATCGTGGGCCACAGCCCAAAGTGAGATCCAGCACCGGGGGATCGGCCAGAAGGCTCAGTCCCGAAGCCGGATGACGTACGTCGTTACGGAGTAGGAAGGGCAATCAGCGGTGAAGCTCCAGTCCTGGATTTCCAGGGGAGATAGCTCCACCAGATCCTCGCTCGCCGAGGTTCGGTAGACTTCGACACTCGACCCCACGTTGGCCAGCCGGGTCAGGTCGAACGTGTAGCTGGCGGGATTCGACTCGTCTCCGTTCCTCACCACCACGGTCAGTGTCGAACCATCGTTGGCTACTGCGGCCACCATGTTGTCATCGTCGATGTCGACGAAGGTCGCACCGGGACGGATGTAGCGGCTGAACCCGGCGTGCATGTAGAAGCGCTTCTCCGGTGTTCCGGTTTGGGCGTTATCGTCGATGGTGAAACTGGTCCAGGAATTGGCGGGGTCGACGGTCTGCCAGTCAAGCCAGGCGTTGGGCTGGAGCTGGCGGAGATCGGTGATGATTCTCTCTGCCATGAACAGAGCAGCATCCGTGTTGCTGTCCAGGGTCACCCCCAGCGGTCCGGATTCCGATTGCCAGAGTCGCTTGCCCCGACTCTCGGCGAGCTCACGGAGCTCCGCTCGACGCGAGCCCGCGTAGGAGTGCACGTTCATCTGCGCCATGAAATCCAGCGTCGTCGCACTGTATTGCCCCATGATGCTGTAGGCGTCATCCATGCTGTTCTCGTCGGACGCGCTCAGTTGGGTTTCAGTCAAGCCCTTGGTGGCCAGGTGAGCCCCCACGGCCTGGATGATCCGTTCCTGAGCGGAGCGGTCGAAATGGCATCCCTCCTGGCTCCCCTCCGCCTTCCACCAGTTGGCGTTCGGCTCGTTCATGGGCTCCAGAGTCCGGAACGTGATCCCCAGTTCGTCGCGATAATGCTGGACTACATCGGTCAGAAACCCGGCAAACCGGTCGTAGGCGTCGTCTTCGAGGTTGTTGGAGCCGTCGCTGCTGCCCGACGCGCAGCCGCTCTTGGTCATCCAGTAGGGAGGGGAATTCGAGAAGGCCTCCAGGATCACGTCCTGCCCGACATCAACCAGTCGACTCAGTACCGCGGTCTGGCGGGCATCGGCGTCCCAATCCCAGGTGCCCTCGGTGGGTTGCAGTCCAGGCATGTCCCGGAAGTCACCCATGTGGTCGTGAGCGGGGTTCTCGCCTCCTCCGATGTTGTAACGGAAGATATTGTAACCGAGACCGGTCGTGGGGTTGACGATCATGTCGAGGAACCGGTCCCGGTTCTCACTCGACCATCCCCCGATTCGGTTTGCCCACCAGCAAAGGCTGGTTCCCCAGCCCTCGAACGTCTGATGCACGAGACTGGGATCGATGGTCACGAGTGTGGTGCCGGGAGCGGCGATGACCTGGGGCCGTCCGCCCGTGTCCAGGCCACCTGTGCCATTTCCGCCCTGCTCCAGCCCACCATCACCGCCGCCGCCCGCGCTGCCTCCCTCGGCGCGACCCGCGGTCATTTCCCCTCCAACGTTGGGTACGCCACCATTCCCCGAGCCACCCAGAGGGATTGCCATCGCTCCCGCCTCGGCAGGGGAGCCCGCTGCTGGTCCCGTTCCACCCTGGTTATGGCCGCCCGTCGAGGTGCCGCCCCAGCCGTCTCCGCCTCCCGATGTGATAGGCACCCCACCGACCGAAGCCCCACCGATCGATGCGCCACCCACTGGGCCTCCGGCAGACGCTCCTGTTCCCGAGGTACCGCCCAAGTGGGTTGGAGCGCCCCCCGCCGTGGAAATGTTGCCACCTTGCGGCAAAGTTCCCCCAAGACCGAGCGGCGCTCCACCGGAGCCCACGGGGCTGCCACCGTTGTTGGTCTGCGCGCCCGCATCGGCGGTGCCCCCATGTCCCGTGTCGGGAGAATCCTCAGTGCCGCACGCCAGGAAACTGCCCGCCAGAAACGCGGCCAGTACGACAGTCTTGCGATTCATGGTCAGCGTTCCTCGAGTGGGAAAGCTACCACGAATCCAAGCCACGAACCGTCTGGCCCCCGTTTCTCAGCCGTGATCGGTGGTCATTGAGTCGAGCACTGGCGACCGATTGGAGATGCCGGATGGGTTGGTCGGGTCGGCGTGACCACGGCTTGGTGGCGAACGTCAGTCAGGATTCGAGCTGACCCGTGATGACTCCGGCCGTCCACCACGGCCGTCGGGTGGCGTCATCGGTCGGCTCATCAAAATCCGAGGTGGGTGTCGCAAAGAACGCCACGCCGGACCTGCCTTGCTTTGGCGGGCCCGGCGCAGCCAAGCTCCGGTCTTTGACGACGCTGTGTGCTGGAGCTCAGGACTGTCCGCGACGAGCGCCGGAGCCACTGGATGCTGCAGCCCCGCTACCGCCACCCGACTGTCCCCCGCGCTTCTGCCGATGTTCGCCCATCTCGGTTCGACGACCACGATTCGAATCGCGCGCGGCCGTGCCGCGACCTGCGCCACTGCCGTCGCGACGCATCGTGAGGTCGTGAGACTGTTCGCGGCGCATGGCTGCCTTGCGCAACCCATCACGCTGCCCGCCACCCGAGCTGGCAAGTTCCGACGAGCCGGCTCCACTGCGGCGTTGCTGGGCGCTAGCCTGACCCTTTTGACTTCCGGATTTCTCGCCGGCGGTACCCTGACGCTGCTGGGCCTTGGCTTGGCCGGCCTCCGAACCGTCACGAAGGCGTTGTCGAGTTGCGTCACCTCCCGATTCCGACGCCGCGCCTTGACGCTGCTGGGCCTTGGCTTGGCCGGCCTCCGAACCGTCACGGAGCCGCTGGCGCGTCGCGGTGGACGTTCCGCTGCCATCGGCTTTCGTAGCTCGTTCCTGCTGCATCACCTCGGATTCGACGCGTTCGACACGGGGCGTTGCCAGAGCATCGGCTGCTGCTCCTGTGATCAGTGTTGCCAACGAGACGGCGATCCAATTTGATACGTTCTTCATGTCAATTCCTCCGTAGTCCGTCCTCGTGGTTCGTTCAGGCGGGCTCGTTGGTCTGACGGTGCTTGTGCCGAGTGAGTTCCCGGGGCAGGTACCGAACCGTGGGCCGAGGCGTTGGCAAGATCTACCGGTGTTGCGGAACCGATCCGTAGCTCATTGCGTCTCACACCAGCAGCCGATGGCAAGCCACCCCGAGGAGATCCTGGATCGCGCCCGCCAGGGTGACCCCGAGGCATTCCAGGAACTGGTGCGTCCCCATCTGTCTTCGATTCGGCGTTTCGCGCTTTCCTTCGCGGGAAACCCCAGTGATGCCGACGACTTGGCCCAGGAGGCGTTGATCAAGGCGTACCGGGCCATGGCCAGTTATCGAGGTGGCGGAGCCCTTTCCACCTGGCTGTACACCATCGCCCGGCACAGCTTCCTCGACGCCCGACGCAGCCACCTGGGGCGTGCCCGTCAGCGCGAAACCGAGCTCCCCGAGGAGAGCCCGGATCCCGGGGAACAACCCGAGGCACTGGTGGTGGAGAAGAACGAGACCGAACGCTTGCTGGCCGCCATCCGGTGCCTCGACCCCACGTTTCGAGTCCCCCTGGTTCTCTCGGATGTCGAAGGGATGTCCTACGAAGAGATCGCCGAGATCGAAAAGGTCCCGATTGGCACCGTCCGTTCTCGGATCTCGCGCGCACGGGACAAGTTGCGGCAGGGCCTGACCTCGGGTTGGGCCGAGGCCGAGGCCGGGCAAGGTTCCGAGGGAACCGGTGACGACGGTGCGTCGTCCTACTCGGTGAATCGAGGCACGCCATGAATGGCCTTCCCAACGATCCATTGCTCGCCAAGCTGCAAGGCTTGCGTTCGGTGCCGCTGGCACCGGGGTTCGAGGGGCGGTTGGGCGAGGCCCTCGAAGCGGCGCGATTGCAGGACGCGGCAGGGGGGAACGTGGTCCATCTGCCGCGGCGACGGACCAGAGCCCTCATCATATTGGGGATGATGAGCCTACCTCTAGCGGCCGCTGCGGCGGGGGGAGCGTGGCATCTGTGGCATTCCAAGAGTGTGGTCTCCATACCGGCAGTCACCACCAAGAAGTCCGTGTCAACGGTGGCACCGTCCCGGCCTCCTGCGGCAGTTGTCCTGAGTAGGTCACCCGAACCGCAGGCTGCAACCCAAACCCCAGTCGTTGCTACCGAAGCGCGGAGCGCCCGAGGCTCGCGACCAACCCGGACCACCAAGGTTGCGCCTCGACGTGAAACGTCGACCGCTCGACGCGCAACGTCGACCCCGGAGGCAGAGGCGAAGCCGGTGGCTCGCGGACCAGTCGAACGGCTGGAACTCGACTGGTCTGACACACCCCAAGCCCCCCGAGGCAACTCCGAGATTGCCTCCAAGCTCCGCGAATCGGGTCAGGCCATGCAGCGACGGGAGGGAGGGCGGGACTCGTCCTCGGTGTCAGCTCGAACCGATCAACTACGGCAGAACCAGGCTCGCCGCGGTGGGGAGGCAAGGGGTCAGAACGGTGGGCGCCAAGAGATGCGCAACATGCAGCGCGCACGAGCTGGGCGGGAGTAGTAACGGATGAGAGCTAGCGCGCACCTGGCTGTTGCTGGTCTGATTCTCGGTACGGGCTTGGGTTCGGCGAGCCGGAGCGCATCCGCACAGTCGGCTGGCAGCGCGGATCCGATGACCGAGGTCGCGGCCCAGGCAGCCCGGGACTTCCGACAGGGCAATCTCCAAGCGGCAATCCAGGGATTCCAGCGGGCACTCTCTCTGACGACGGTCGCAGAAGATCAGGCGGTGTTGGAGCTCAATCTGGGCTCCGCCCTCTTCGGGCTTGCACGTTACCAAGAAGCGTCCACCCATTTCCAAAGGGCATCCTTACTGCATGACTCAGTCAGGGACGAGGCTTTCCTGAACGCGGCGGCGGCCGAGATGCGCCTTGGACATCTGGATCGGGCGGAGCAACTGCTGGGACAAGGACATAGCAGCGACCCTCGCTGGTCCTCCAAACACGCCGCTCTGGCTCAGACCCTGGCTGACGCACGGCGGCAGCAGCGAAGAAGCTCGGCCTTGTTGCACATGGACAATGGCCGTCGCGCACTGGATCGCGGCCAGATGGCGGATGCCCAACGGGAACTTGGACTGGCCTTGCCCGATTTGGAGAGCCTGACCCCCGAAGAACGGGCCAGTCTTTTGTACGCACTGGGGATCACCGAACTCGAACTCGATGATGCGGCCGCTGCGGACCGCCATTTCTCCCAGGCCCTCCTGATAACGCCCAAGGACCCAGCCTTGCTTTTCTCACAAGGGCGTGCCGCGCTGGCCCAGGGCGACGAGCCCCGGGCCCGAGCCTCTCTGGAGCGAGCCCTGGCTGTGGGCCTTGCCGAGCCGTCGGCCTCCGCGGCTCGCGCCCTGTTGGAGCGGATCGATCCCCTCCCGCCAGTTGGTTGGGACGGGGTTGCGTCGGTCGGGCTGGGCTATGACTCCAATCCCACCCAATCGGGTGCGGCCAGTGTGACTGGCGTGGGCAGTCGCGGACGCGGGGGCAGTGCCTACGGGGTAGTGAGCTTTGAGCTGGGGCGCGTTGGGCGATGGGGAAGCAACCTCACCGGGCGACCCTACTATTCTGGCGACTCGTATGTGCCATGGAAGCAGAGCACCCGTGAGCTCGCCATCCAGTCCCATGCCCTGGGCCTGGAGTTGGCATGGGCGACGTCTCCCAAGACGGTGCTCAAATTCGGAGTGGAGCCCACCTTGGTGGTGTCGGGATTGAACGATATGACGTTCATGACCGCCGAACTGGGCATGACATTGGGCTGGCGTCATCACGCCAGTCGCGATTCGGAGTGGTCGGCCTGGCTGGAGGTGCGCCCCCAGCTGGGGATGTCGGACTGGGAATACCTGAGTGGTACGCGGCTCAACCTGGAGTTGGCGTACGAGTTTGCGCCGGAGGGCTTCTCCGTTCGCCCGGGACTGCGCGGGAGACTATGGGCTATCGGGACGCGCTCCTCGATCATCGACCAAACGTCCTTTGCGGCCTGTGATGCGCGGTGCGACGGCGCAGAGTACCAAGTTCCATTGGGCTGGGCGGGGCCGGAGGCATTCGTCGAGTCGGGATTGGACCTGACCCAGGGGCTCTACCTGGGAGCTGCCGCCACCGGGAGCCTTCGCGTCTATCTCGCACCAAGCGGAATCGACGCCATCGAGGCCAGCCAGAAGACACGTCAAGATCAGAGATTGACTGCTTCGGCCTTTCTGGAGATCGGTCTCGATTCGGACCAGACCTGGCTGCTGGTTCCGAGCTACGACATCCTGTTGTCGCATTCCAACGTCGCTTACGACGCCAACGACCCCGAACACGACTTCGACTATGATGATCGGAATTTTGTACAGCAATTGCTGGAGCTGAATCTGAGAGTCGTCTTCTAGTCACCCGGCATTTCGGTACGGTGGGGCTCACGTGAGCGGGCCCCTGCGGCGAGTCTCTGCCCTTTTTCAGTCACAAGGAGGACCCAATGATATCCAAGACCTGTCCATTCGCACTGTTGCTAGCGGCCCTAACTGGCGTTGGTTGCGGGAGTGCGTCCGATGTCAGCAGCGGTCAAGGCGCTGGGATCAGCGGGGAAGCTGGATGGGCCGGCGCAGCGGGCCAGGACGACGAAACTAACCAGGGTGGCGACGAGCAGTCGGGTGGAGGGGGCGGCCAATCCGGGGATACCGCGGGCGAGGCGGGAACGTCCGGAATCGGAGAGGGAGGATCGGCGGCCATCGCTGGAGACAGTGGTGCCGCCGGAGAAAGTGAACCAGCCGCTGGTGGTACCTCGCGAGGAGGCAACTCGGGGCGGGGCGGGAACGGTTGGGGAGGTCGGAGCAGCGGTGGTACCGCAGGAGAATCGGCATCCGGGTCCCCTGGTCAGGGTGGCGCCAACGAGGACGCGGGTGGTTCGGCAGGTGAAGGCCCCGGTGGAAGCCAACCGGGTGGCAGTGACGCCGGTGGCGCCGCAGGAGAAACCGAGGCTGGTGGTAGTGAATCCGACGGCGGCACCGCGGAACGGGGTGGAGCCGCCAGCGGCGGCGAGACACCGCAGGCTGGAAGCGCTGGAAGCCTGAGCGGAGCCGCCGGTACGTCCGCCGGTGGAACCGAAGCGGTGGGTGGCGAGAGTGTGGTAGCTGGGGCTGGCTCCGGGGGCGAATGCGCCACACCGTACTACCGGGACCAGGACGGTGATGGATGGGGTGAGGAGCCAGCTTCGTGCGAGCCCGCCGAGGGTTGGGTGGCGCTCGGTGGCGACTGCCACGACGATAACCCGGACGTGAACCCCGGTCAGACCGCTTCGTTCGAGGAAGCGTACCTCACACCCTCGGAGCTCTACAGCTTCGACTATGACTGCGATGGTGAAGAGGTCGCGGCGGGCTCCACCCATCTTTCAGAGGATGGGCTCTGCACGGAGCCGAGCGGCGGTGGCAGCTGTGAGGGAGACGGGTATCTCCCCGTCCAGGAACCGCGGCAGGGCGAGCAGGTCAACCCCTATTGCGGCTCCACCATCTACTTGATGTGCTCGCGGGTCGGCGGGGAATGCTCCGGCATCGAGGACACCCGCAATGCCGTGCGCTGTCGGTAGAATTGCTCACGCCAGACGGTTGTCAGCTTCGACCACGCGGTAGGTCCCCGAACTCCAGCAATACTGGCCTCGGCAAACGAGACCACTGGTGAATGGGCCCAACCGGCAGAGTTTCGCCGTAACAGTCACCATTCGGTGTTGACACAATCCGGACACGGGTCGACCCGAGGGCGCCAAGGAGCTGCTGGCGCGAACGCGAGGAACCGGTGGCTTGGACGCTGGCGGGGCTACCGAGTAGGGTACTCGGGTCTGCGGAAACCCCCTGAGCCAGCATTGCTGGGGCGGGGGCAGACCGCGGAGTGTCCAAGCCGGAGATTGCCATGCGCACCAACCCCACGCGGCTGCTAGCTCTTTGGCTCTCGTTCTTGGTCTGGAACTGCACCAACGATGACGCGGACGATTCCTCTCTGGGAGTAGATGGCGGTTCGGCGGGGAGCGTGGGTGGGGTGGCGGCCTCGACCGGAGGCAGTGACGGCCCCAAGGGTGCGGGTGGCGGCGTCAGTCCAGGTGGCGGCACTGGGACGGGCGGAACGACCACCGGAGGCTCCGGTTCAGGTGGTCGGTCCAATGGAGGGGCTCCGACTGGCGGCATGGCCACGGGAGGTGCGGCGACCGGGGGCACTGGGACGGGCGGGGCAGCGCTCGGCGGGACCTCTTCCGGTGGTGCGTCCGCAGGCGCAGGCGGAGGGTTGACGACCGGTGGGGGGGCGGCCGGTGGAGCATTGTCTGGCGGGGTTGCCAACGGTGGCTTGGGTTTCGGCGGCGAAGATTTGGGTGGTTCCAATTTCGGCGGTGGCGAACAGGGTGGAGCCTGGGACGGCGGCTCATCCTGGGGCGGCGTTGTCGATGCCGGTGCATCCCCCGGCGGCGAAGGCTCTGGTGGCGCCGATTCCGGCGGCACGGATGCCGGTGGTGGCGACGCGGGCGGTGCCTCCGCTGGAGGCCCGACTGCGGGGAGCCCACCCACCGCGGGCGCAGGCGGGAGCAGTCCATCCGTTGGGTGCGGCAAGCCCATCGAGCGTCCGGACCCCAACGCTCAGCAGAGCATCGTCGTGGGATCGGCGAACCGTCAATACCTGATCGACGTTCCGTCCAGCGCAGACAATCAGACGCCACTTTTGCTCATCTTCGCTCTGCACGGCTACGGCATGACCAACTCATCCGTGGTGGGCGCCTACGACTTCACGTCGCGCTCCGATGGGCAGGCGATCACCGTCTATCCGCAGGGCCAGAACAACGCTTGGTCGAGCAGCGATGCCGACTATGACTTCATGGAAACGCTGATTGCCGATCTCGAAGCTCGATATTGCATCGACCCCAATCGCGTCTACATCACGGGATTCAGCAACGGCGGTGTCTTCGTCAATGACGTGGCCTGCCAGAGGAACGGCCTGTTTCGAGCCTACGCCCCGGTTGAAGGCTGTGGTCCGGGCGGTTTGGACGCCAAGCTCAGCCCGGTTTGCTCGGTCGCGGACGCCAAACCCGCCGTCATGGTCATCGTCGGGGATTCTGATACGACGGCCACGCCCGAACAGGCCCAGGCGACCAGGGATTTCTGGGTCGCGCAGAACGAATGCAGTTCCTCCACGACCTCGTCCTATACGGGGTGCGTGACCTACAGCGGTTGCCCAGAGGGCAAGCCCGTCGTCTATTGTCATGGCGCTTGGGGGCACACCATTGCTTCCACCGCCACCGAAAACGCTTGGGCGTTCTTCAGCGAGCTGGATTGATGAAGTACTGCGTCTGGAGGCTGAGTGATGGCGGTTGGCCGTTCGGCCGCCGGTCTGCATGTTGCCAGGTAGGGGTCGCCTCGGCCGAGGGCCAATGCTCACGAGGCTCGCCGCAAACCGCGACTCAATCTCGACGGGCCTTTTGGACTGGGTTGCCGGTGTCGTTGAACTCTAGGCCAGAGCCGCGGTCCCCATTCACCTTGCCCGCGGGGGTTGAGCGGTATCATGATTCACCAGGCTTTTTTCCGCTTGATTGGCTGTGTTGTTTCAGGCTGTCCACGGCCACGTGCTTTGAGGGTTGATGCACGGGTAGCCAAGGCGGCCGACCTGGCCATTGCCGTCCAGGTCAACCGAAAGACCGACTCGCGCTTTGCTGGATTCGCATGACGGCTCACAACAGCTTCCGAACCGTAGGGCTCGAGCGCGATGCGCCCTCCAAGAGCAACCCCTCGGTGTCGGCGGGGATTGGGTTCACGCGTCTGCCGCTCCAAAAACTGTTCCGGTTCTTGGTGATCACCCTGCCGTTGGTGTGGCTGCCCGCGGCGTGTGGCCGCGAGACCCACGACGAGGCGCCTGCTCCTCGTCAGGCCCTGGTTGGCTTGGCCATACATTTTACTTTCGACGACTACGCCAAGAGCTTCGTCAGGGCATTCAGGTCGGTCATGGATCATTCCGACGCCTTGTACGAAATCGCAGATGCTGAAGGCGATGGAGATCGCCAGGCCGACCAGATACGGGCCTTTGCAGCCAAACGGGTCGATGCCCTGGTTGTCGTCCCCATCAATGATGCCCAAATCGTAGACGCCGTCAACGAAGCCGCTGCCCTGGGGATTCCCGTCATCAGCGTCACCGAGATTCCCAACGCGCGAGTCGCCGCCAGCATCCCGGGCAATGACCGACCTAATGGCGCCGCGGCTGCCGAGCTGCTGGTGGAAAAACTGCACGGTCAAGGGGAGGTCGTTGTCTACGGGGCGACCGGACATGCCCACCGGATCGACGAGCGCCTGGCAGGATTCGAAGAAGTCATCTCCCAATCCAATCTCGAAGTGGTCGAGATCTGTGACTCCATATCGCGGGCCTTCTTGATTGACGAGACCATTCGGATCCTGAGCGAACGCCCAGCGGTCAGGGGAGTCTTCGGGGTCGCTGGCATCCACGCGGAGAGTGTGGCTACGGCCCTGCGCATGATGGAGCGCAAGGACGTGGTGGTGACGGGCGTTGATGCAAACACCGAAATCCTGGACCTGATCGGTGACGGCCATGTCACGGGCGCAGCGGCTCAGTATCCTTGGATGCACGGGGAGTACGCTGCCAAGCTTGGTCTCGACCTCATCCGCCAAAATCCGCCTCGCGCCATCCCAAAGCTGCCGACGGTCGTCATCACTGCCCGGAACCTCGATCTGGGGCCGAAGCTTTTGGATTGGCGATACGCCGAGTTGAATCCCGCCCCAGCGGTAGACCAACGCCGTCGCTGACTCCCCCCATGCTGTTCAAACGGAACCAAGCTTCGCGCCCAGAAGGAGCTCCTCAAGCCCGCCCCAGGCGACCGCTGAGGCCGGGGGTTCTAGCGATCGCCTTCTCCCTGTTGCTGATCGCGGCCGGGACAATCAGCGTCCATTCGTATTTCCGCATGACCATGGCGGTAGAGTCTCTGAATGACATCGTATCGGTGGCGGCCAGTGCGCGCGAGATCCAAAGCGCCACGCGCGATATCGACCATGTGACCATGCTGTGTGTGACGGATCAATCCGAGCGATCGCAAGCCGAGCTCGACGCGCGTTGGGCCCGCGTCGATGCAGCGCTCAAGGCACTAGGGCAGCGAATCGTCTCGCGGGAAGGGCGGACTGCCCTCTTGTCGATAGAGCGGCTGACCGTGACCTTGCGCGAAAGGGTCGCATCCATATTGTCGCACGCCGACCAGGGCGGGGAGGTAAGGTTCACCAAGGAGCTCCAGGGCATTGCACGGATCGCTCGTTATATCGGCAACGATTGCAGCGCCCTCGTCGACGAGGACCTCGGCTATTTCTCCCAAGTCCAGGCCACCATCCGGGACCGCACGAAGCAAACCGCATTCATCATCATTGTCTCGGTCGCTGCCGTACTCGTGTTGAGCCTGGTCGGTCAGGCGGTGGTCTTCTCCCAGCGAATGCGGGAGATTCGCCAGAATCAGGAACAGCGGGAACGCTTACTGGATGCCTTGTCCGCGAAGGGACGAGATCTGGAGCGACAGGTCGAGGAGCGAACGCGCGCGGAAGCTGCACTGCGTCAAAGCGAGGCCCAGATTACCTCGTTGTTCGACAGCATCAGCGACGCGGTGGTAGCGACTGATCAGCGAGGAACCATCACGCGTGTCAACCCGGTGGCGCGCCAGTGGTTGGGCGAGATGGTTCGCGCTGGCGCTGGCGTCCAGGTCAAAGAAGTCTTGGAGCTCCAGGGGCGCGACCAACCCGCCGAAACGGCTGAGATAGTGGGCGCGGTGCTCGCAACAGGTACCCCCTACGTGTCCGCCAGCCCGCTGATGTTGGTTCGGCCCAACCAGCTGGAACTGCCCGTGAGCGCCAGCGTTTCGTCGATTCGTAGTCAGGCCGGTGAGCCCGCTGGGTGTGTGATCGTACTGCGCGACGTGAGTGCGGCCCTGGCTATGCAGGAACGCACCCAACACGCCGCCAAGATGCAGGCCATCGGACAGTTGGCGGGCGGCGTGGCCCACGACTTCAACAACCTGCTCACTGGAATCATCGGCAACGCCGAGCTGCTACGGTTTGATCTGAAGCCGCAGAGCCCCGAGGCCGAGCTGGCGGCACAAATCCAACACATCAGTGAGCGAGCCGCGCAGCTGGTTCGCCACCTGATGGGCTTTGCCAGGCGCGGCCAGCTCCAGATCGCGCACGTCAATCTGCACACCATCCTCGATGAGGTTACGGCGTTACTGCGACACAGTGTGGACAAGCGGATCCGTCTGGTCCAGGACATGACGGCCACCAACCCGTGGATCAGCGGGGATCCATCGCAGCTTCAGAGCGCTCTGCTCAATCTGGGGTTGAATGCTCGCGACGCGATGCCCAGAGGTGGCGAGATTGTCATGAAGACGTACAACGAACCTTACGGTGGCACGGACGGCATTGCAATCGAAGTCCGCGATACCGGCTGCGGGATCCCTCCAGAGCTCTTGGGTCGTATCTTCGAGCCGTTCTTCACCACCAAGGAACTGGGCAAAGGAACGGGGCTAGGGCTGGCCAGTGTGTACGGATGTGTTAAGAGCCACAATGGCGATATCGAGGTTGAGAGCACGCCGGGTCGCGGCACAACCTTCCGAATACGATTGCCGGTGCGTGAGCCCGGCGCGGTGGTCGCTGAACCCGGCGTAAAAAAGGACGAGCCAGTGCTGCGCGGAGGTCTGGCTCTGGTGGTCGATGACGAGGAGATGATTCTGTCGGTGGCCACGAAGAACCTGGTCAAGCTGGGCTTTGAGGTGGTCGCGATCGGTGAGCCCAATCAGGCGCTGGCCTGGGTGGCGGAACGACCGGGAAGCATCGACCTGGTGTTGCTCGACATGACGATGCCTGCCATGAACGGGGCCGAGGTATTTCGTGCCATCCGCGCACTAGACCCCGACATTCCCATTCTGTTGATGTCGGGCTACACCACGAACCCCGACGTGCCGGAGCTGCTGCAGACTGGACGTGCACGTTTTCTCGCCAAGCCCTTCCGGGCGGAGGAACTGGCCAAGGAAGCCAGATTGCTCGTTGGCCAAGCTCAGGTCCGCAGGGCGCATCGGAAAGCACAGGCGTCCGAGGCTTAGCCCGCTTCAGGGGGTCGCTCGCGCGACCCATCCTCTCTGAGAACGTTGTCCGATTCCCCGATACCCGGGTCTGAACACGCCAGCCCCCACGGCCACATCTCAGGGTTCAAACTCGAAAGCCCCGATGTCGATCCCGGCGCCTTGTGGTCGCGGGACACCGTCGAAGTCGTCCCCCAGGCCCTCGATCTCTCTACCCCCATCGATTGCCGGGGAGCCTCGGTCAAGGTGATAATCCCCTGCTTCTGGGGCAACGAACCGTGGATCGGCCACCACGTTTTCTGGGATGTCCGAGAGATCCGTGCAGCTTGGCTGGTCGTCGTAGCACCCGGTCGGGCCGAACACGAGGTTGTGGTCCACCGTGACCTCGGGGAGGACCGCCTCGTCGCTGACCAGGATCTTGCCGATGTTATAGTCGGACACGATCAGGTTGTTGCGGATCACGATGTTGGACACATTGGAGGTCATCACCGTGACGCCGTTGAACCACTCGTCGTTTCCCTCGTAGATAGTGTTGTTGAAGATCGAGATGTTTCGTCGAGGTCCCTCGGTGCCGGCGTCCGTGACCATGATGCCGTTGTCGGTGAACAACACCAGGTTGTTGTAGATGTTCACGTCCTCGACGATGCCATCCTGTTCCGAGGACACGCGAATCCCTCCCGAGGAGACGATCCGGTTGCCAAACAGTTCGATCGAGTTCAGCGGTGTCGTGCCGTTCAGTCCGGCGTCCCAGGCATCCAGTGATATGTGTCCCTCGGGGAAGAAATCATGCACGGTGTTGCCGAAGATCTGCCCTCGCTGACTACCCTCTTTGGCCTTGATGGCGGCATTGCCTGGGGTGCAGGGCACGCCGGCCTCCAGATAGACTTCATTGCCCGAGACCTCGAAATCACTGGTTCCCGAGATGGACACGCTCTCCTCGTGCCCATGCTCCTCGTCGTAGCGGGCATTGACCACGGTGTTGTTGCGGACCGAGATCCGAGTCGAGTACCAGACGCCGATCCCCGAGGAGACACTGAAGTACGTGGTGGAGTCCTCGATGCTGCAGTCTTCGACGTCCTCCAGGTAGATCCCCGCTTCTTTCGCGTCTTCCACGGACATCCCCAGCAAGGTAACGTGGGACGAAACGATGCCCTCATCGGAGTCCGTCACCATCACCCCGTGGGCGCTGGAGCTGCGCACCGTCAGATTGCACAGAACGACATGGCTCTGGCCAGCGATCCTGACCAGGCCGTCCTCGAGCGAAAGGTTGGAGCCGTCGATCACCGGCCGTTGGGTGGGGTCGGCGGCCGCAAAAAGGACCGCTTTGCCCTCTTCTCCGGAACGCTCTATCACCAGGGGCTCGGTGTAGGTCCCGCCACGCAGGAACACCCCGTCACCAGGCTCGACATGCTGTGCCGCGTGCTGCAGCGTCCGCCAGGGCGCATCTTGTGTGCCATCGGCCGCGTCATCACCCCGGGGAGAAACGAAGTGAGTCGCGCCCGTGGGGGAGGGGCAGTTGGCGGTGGTGGGGACGGGCCCCGAGGTTCGGTCGGTGGGAGCACCGGTGTTGGTGCTCCCGTTCGAGCTCTCGCCGCAACCGAGCATCAGGCCAACCGCGGCCAGGGCTGCGCACAGCGGCCAACCGCAGCCGAACGGCCCCCTGGGGACCGGCGCCAGCGTTTTTTGACTGGGCGCTAACCAACGAGACGGTGGGAGCTCCAGAAGTCTAGACATACACCATTCTAGCCCAAGGCTAACCTTGGTGCGCCGCTGCCCTGGCCGACCCGATGGATTGGGCGTCGCCCGGTCGATGGTGGAACCGACCGGCGACCGGACTACTCGAGGGGTTTCTTGTGGCAGAGCCCGTCGCACTGCTGGCCGCCGTCGCATTCCTCGGGCAGCTGGATGACCTCGTCCCCACAGTAGGGGCCGATCAAGCAACGCAACGTGCAGGTTCCTTCTCCATAGGGAGCGGCCTCATTCAGCTCTGCGCGGTCGCACTGCTCGGGGCCGTTTACGATCCCATCACCACAGTATTCACCCAGGGTGCAGTCGGGCTTGCAGGTGCCATAGCTCCCGTCATTGACGCCATTGTCGCAGGCCTCTGGTCCGTTCTTGCGCCCGTCCCCGCACCGCGGACCCAGCTTGCAGTCGGACGTGCAGCCATTGTATTCGCCGGTGTTCAGCGCCTCGCCCAGATCACACTCCTCGCCGGGATCCAGAACCCCATCCCCGCATTGGATCTGGCAGGACAGGTTGCACGTGCTCAACAGCGTGCCGTTATTGGCACCGTCATCGCATTCCTCGGTGCCGTTCTGGTAGCCGTCCCCGCAGAAGGGTCCTGGCTCGCAGGTGGTGGTGCAGGTTCCTGGCCCGTAGGCCTCTGGCGAGTTTGCCGGTCCGGCATCGCAGAGCTCACCATAGTCGGTATCGATGACCCCATCCCCACAGTAATTGGACAGAGTGCAGTCGGGGGCGCAGGAGGCACCCGTGCTGTCGTACGGGGTGGCGTTGGTGCCGTCGTCGCACTGCTCTTGCGGATCGATGTTCCCGTCACCGCAGAATGGCGCCAGGCTACAATCGGGGTTGCATCCGCCGTAGGCGCCATCGTTCAGCGACACCCCTTCGGCGTTGACCCCCAGGTCACAGGCCTCGTCGGCGGTTACCACGCCATCCCCGCAGTTGGGATTGCACTCGCTCTTGCCGGCCACGAAGTCGGACAGGGTGAGCCAGTAGTTCGACTCGGTACGCCAGCGCTCCGCCTGGAACAACACGACCTCGTAGATTTGCCCAACGGTCAAGCCGTATTCGGCGTTGCTCACCCCGTCCTCGTCAAGCGTCAGGGTGACACTGCCAATCAAGACCTCGTGCACCCCACCCAGGTCGACGGCCAGATGCCCATTGACGAAGACCCAGACGTCGTCGTCACCACTGAAGTTCAGGGTTTCGCCGCCGTGATACTCGAACCAGTACCTCGTCTCGCTCGTGAAGAGGTAATTGTGCCACTCGTCCTCGTGGCCAAATGGTGCCCAACCCTCGCCAGCGTTGCATTCAACGCTCACCCGGGGGGTTTCTGGGTCACCGTCGTCATCCATTAGAATTTCGAAGGTGACGGGATCCCCGGTTTCCGGATCCAGGCGGGGTGAATCCTCCAAGGGGAAGAAGCCGCAGCGTGAGGTGTAGGGCTCATCGGTCGCACTATTCATGGAATAGGAGCCGTCATCCTGAAGCGTCAGGGTCAACGTGCCGTCGAAGCGGACGTTGATGCCCTCCACCTCGCGGTACCACTGGTCGAACGCCGTCTTGCCAGACGTGGTCTCGATGGGCTCCTCGTCCGTGCCCGCATAGACCGGCTTTCGGTCCACGTCCAGCAGAGCCTCGACGATCCCCTTGGGATCCGCGCAGCAATGGGCACGGTTGCCGAAATCGGGGTTGCCGACCGCGGGCGTTTCCTCTTCTTCGTCGGCCTCCTGGTATTCCTGGAAATCCCGGAACACGATGGGAATATCGATGCTGGCCGGGGGCTCTTCGTACGCGGAGGGGCACACGTAGCCGGGCTCGATGGTACGGCAATCAGCGGAGCAGCCGTCACCATCGATGTTGTTCCCATCGTCACAGACCTCGCCCCCACCCTGGAGCAGGATCCCGTCACCACAGGTCGAGGAGCAGGCTCCCTCGGCGGTGGTTTCGGTGCCACAGGTTGGTTCGCTGACACAGACTGGGGAACAACCATCGAAGGGTAGGACATTGCCATCATCGCAGGCTTCCGAGCCTTCGCGCTGCCCATCCCCACACACCGTCTGGCGGCAGGTGGTGCCCTCACACACCCACCCGTCCTCGAACTGGCAGGTCGGCGAGCAGCCGTCACCCTCGGCCACTCCTCCGTCGTCGCACTCTTCGCGGCCGACCTTCAAACCGTCACCGCACACGGGGCGGCACGCTGCCCCGATGACTGGGCAGGTCCAGCCCGTCTCCGTGGTGCAGGTGCTGGAGCAGCCGTCCTCGGGCATGACGTTGCCGTCATCACAGGTCTCCTCGCCACGCCGTTTGCGATCCCCGCACACCACGTCGTAGGTGCAGACGGAGGGTTGAACCGTCGTGTCACAGGCGTAGCCCGGTTCGACGCGACAGGTGTCGGAGCAGCCATCCGTGGGTGTCACGTTGCCGTCATCACAGGTCTCGCTCCGGTTGAAGCTCACCTGCCCATCGCCGCAGATCTCGACGCGGTGGCAGGGTTGTCCCGCAGCGGAGCAGATCCATCCAGGTTCCACCTTGCAGTCGGTGGCACAACCATCGCCCGGTGTCGTGTTGGCGTCGTCACACTGCTCGTCCGATTCAATGATGGAATTGCCGCACACGACAGGGTTGGGCGCACAGGGCTGTCCCGCCTGTGGGCAGGTGAACCCTGGCTCCGTGCTGGTGCAGCTTGCGTTGCATCCGTCCCCTGGGTCTTGGTTGGCATCGTCGCAGGCCTCGCCGTCTCCCAGGATGCCGTCCCCACACGTCACCAGGGGGACGCAAGCCCCCCCCGGCTCGTTGCAGGCGAAGCCGTTCTCGACCTGACACAACCCACTGCAACCGTCACCGGGGATCGCGTTACCGTCGTCGCAACCCTCGGTCTGTTCCGGAGTGCCGTCGCCACAAACCGGGGGTGAGCCAGCGACTGCGCCGGCCATCGAGTTTCCCGAACCCCCACCAGCGATGTTGACGTCGAGCCCTCCCTGCGGCGGCGAAACACTCGTTCCAGCGCTGGCTGCCTCACCGCCCTCGCCGCTGCCCTTGCCGGCGGAACCCGCGTCGCTCCCCTCGGAGTCCCCGTCCTTGCTGCTACCGCAGGCCATGAGGAGAACAGCCAGTGTCAAGGTCCGGATGGGATTCGGAATGGTCATGTGTACCGCCGGTGGTTGGGGTTACTCGCGTCGGGGAGAGGGGGGCTCGAGCTTCACACACGCCAGCGCAACAAGCTCTGGCGCCGGCGGGTTGATACAACGCTGGCGCCCACTCGGAGCGTTGGAAAGCCAAGCGGGGAAGAGGAGGAGACGGTCCACAGACCGCCCGAGGAGTCCCTGCCCAAAGCCGAGGACTCCGGTAAGCTCAGAACTCGCGCTCCCCTTTCATACCATCAGCCCATCGTTCCATCAGCCTGGATCGACGAGCCTACATGCGGATTACGCAATGACAGACGGTACGCCCTACGTCGGGGTCCGCAAGAATTGCTAGAAACCGTTACCGTACGTCTCGTCCACCGGGTGAACTTGGGGTCAGAAAATCTCCCCCCCGTCCCCAATGCACCGAGCGTGGATTCTGTGCCGGCACAAATGCCGGAGGGCGACTCCGAGCCGCCTCACGTCCCGGACCCAACCCCACGAGCCCGGCCGATCAGCGCAGAATGGCCTCGATATCGTCACACTCGGGGGTCGCCGTCGCAGTGGTGGTTCCCGCGCTGTACGAAGCGTAATTGAGCACGGCCTGCCCGATGGAGGGATTGTCCGGGTCGCCCAGCGTGCGGCCGCAGACGTCCGTGAAAGTCACCGCGCCGCGGGGGAGGACCAAGCCATTGTAGCAGCCGTCGGGAGCTGAAGCGTACGCGCACATACAGCGTGCCAGGTCGTTGCAGCTCTGTTGGGAGCTGGGATCGATCCCGCAGGTCGTCGATGATTCCGCGCCCACGGTAGTGACGGTTATCCTGCAGCCCGAATCGCAGTAGTAGGAATCGAAAGTGCCCTCGGGGCATGGACAGCAGCCGTTATACATCCCGGTGTGCTCGCAGTCCCCCACGCAGTAGATGGGTCGTTCACAAAACGCCTGCTCGCAATCATCCGGGGCACCGGCTGCGCCAGCGCTCCCACCGGTTTCGGGCGCGTCCCCGCCCGAGCCCGGCGAACCGGCAGTTCCGCCGGCCACCGGTCCATTGCCTCCAATGCTCGGAGCCCCGGAAGTCCCCCCGATGTCGGGCTCGCTGCCGGCGACGCTCGGCGAACCGGCAGTCCCTCCTGCCTCCGGCTGAGAACCGCCATCGCCGACAGCCGAGCCGCCATCCCCCACGACCGAACCCCCGGAACCTGGACCCCCGCCTCCCTCACCACTGACCGAGCCGCCGGAGTCGGGCTGGGCGCCTCCGTTAACCACGGCCGAGCCGCCGGAGTCGGGCCGGTCGCCTCCGTTGCCGACGACCGAGCCGCCGGAATTGTGCTGAGCGCCTCCGTTGCCGACGACTGAGCCACCTGAACCTGGCCGAGTGCCCCCTGTCTCCGAAGCTCCCCCGCGACCGGCGGAGGCTCCTCCGCTGCCGGCCTGTTCCTCTTCACCGGCCTGACTGTTGACCTCTCCACCCTTGTCTTGACCGCTCGATCCGGCTTCGGAGTCCCTCGAGCCCAGATCCCCATCCCCGCTGCAAGCCAACGCCAGCAGACCAAGCATCGTCCAGCCGAGGTGTGTGCAAAATGCGGTGAGGTTCGATTCGGTCATGAGCACTTGTCCTCCGATTGGATGTGGATTCGATCCGTGAGTGGCCAGCTCCGGTTGGGTTCGGTCAATTCCGGACCACTGCAAGCGATTCCACGGACCACGGCCGGTTGTGGCTATCGAGAGACCAACCCGTGAATCGCCATCGGCCCGGCCGCAGGGCCACCCACCGGCCCTGCGAGGGCCACTGGCCTTCCGGCGCGCGAGGAGAGGGTGCGAACGGGCTGGCTACTGGGCGAGTTCGACCGACTTGGTTGTTCCGTTGATCTCGAAGGAGATGTTGCTGAGCGAGACGGTGCCGTTGGTGTTGTCGTCGATCTCGCTGCCAACCTCGATGCGCGTGACCCAGAGCTCCGAGGAGTAGCCGCGCTGAGTGGTCAACCAGGTCAAAAATGCCTTGATGTCGACCGTGCCGGAGAAGTCCCGTTGTGGGCCACCATCGAGCCAGAACTGGAAGTAGCGCCACTGGCCGTTTGCCCACTGGTCGTCCTGGTGACACAGGCTGTAACTCCTGTTGCCCGAGCTGACATTGCCGCTGATGGTGACGTCACAAGGCCAGCGTCCGTCTTGCCAACCCCAGAAGGCGATGACCTCCGCGTACACTCCCGGGTTGCCGCTGAGGGGATCTTGCTGGCTCAACCAGAACTCGAAGTTCAGGTTCCAGGACTCCTGACCGCCGAGATTGATCCTCAGGTTGTCGATGTTGACGCTGGCGCTGGTGATCTGGCTGATCTTGAGCGGCAAGAGTGTGGTCGATGAGAAGGGCGGGGAGGTCTCCAGTGAGCTGCCGGCACCGAAGGGATGGACCCCGAACTCGATCTCCGGATAGTCGGGTTTGGCGTGCTCGCCACCGCAAACGCCGCGGCTGAATTCCCAGCCCAAGCTCCCATCGGCATTGACGAAGACCCGCATGGGGGTGTTGCACTGCAGTTCGTCGGAGCCCCAGGCGTTGTTGAGCAGGCGCAAGTCACCCAAATTGAGGTAGTCGCTGTGTACGTTGGTCTGGTCGCCAGGCGCTGCCAGTGGCTTGCCCCCCTCGTCGGTTCGGATGCTCCCTCCGGTAGCTGGCATGCCCCCGTTTGCTCCACCTTCCGACGGCACGCCGCCCGAGGACACGCCGCCTTCTGCGGGTGCGCCGCCCGAGGACACGCCACCTCCCGCCGGTGCGCCGCCCGAGGACACGCCGCCTCCTGCCGGTGCACCCCCCGAGGACACGCCGCCCGAGGACACGCCACCCGACGCGGGGCCGCCACCGCGCGAGGGGTTCCCGCCCGCGGAGACGCCGCCCGAAGAGGGGCCGCCACCGCGTGAGGGGTTTCCGCCCGCGGAGACGCCGCCCGAGGAGGGTCCACCACCGCGCGAGGGGTTTCCGCCCGCGGAGATGACGCCGCCTGACGAGGATCCGCCACCCCGCGAGACGTTCCCGCCGGTCGAGGTCCCGCCGCCGGTCGGTGTCTTCCCACCCGCCGCGGTTGCGCCCGCCGTCGAGGTCGTGCCCCCCGCCGAGGTCAGGCCTGCCACACCAGCTGTCAGTGCGCCCCCCGAGCTGGAACCGCCGCTTGCGGTGGTGCAGTTCGGATCGCCGGGCTCGCAGTCGGAGGATGCGTTGTCACCACAGTGACTAAGAGCGAACAGCGTCGCAAGACAGGTGCCGAGGCGGGTCAGTTTCGAATTGGACATTGGCTCTCCTAGACCACAAGCGTGCCGGCCACCGTGAGATGAGCCGGCAACAAGTCCTTACGACAGGGATGATAGCGCGGGGCTCTGTCACGTCGCGCCCGCTCCCGGGGGATCGCCTGCCATCGGCGTCCTGCCCCAATCGACGAGGCGGAAACGAAGCTCGATCCCGTTGGATCGAGGCGTTGGAGTTTCGTCACGCCCAGCGCACCAGAGCTTGACAATTCCGCTGATGCTGAACGGCAAAACGTAGCTCATCGCTGCTGCGCAACCGCCCGTTCGACCTTACGCACTCCTCGGGAGCTCCGCGCAGCGCGTGGCGGGGAGCGCTGCCGAGCGCGATGTGGGCGCCCTGATCAGCGTGACGTGACGGCTCGGGCAGGTTTTGTCCTTGGGCACGAACGCGGCAACGCGGCTGGTTGGTTCGTCGCAACCACGACACTCGGGCGTGACGGTGAGCAGGCGCGTCACGGACGCATGCTAAGCTCAGTTGGCTTGCGCAGGATGGGCTCCGCGGGCCCACGACGACAACTCGCACCGGTTGCCAATCGACGACCTGATGGCCTAGCATCGACTCGTTCCACCTCGGGCAGCGCATCCATTCTGCCCCTCACCGCCCCTCATCGTTCAGCGAAAGGCCGAATGTCCATCATCCTTCACTATCACCCGATGTCACGGGCAGCGAACGTGGTGTGGATGCTGGAAGAGGTCGGCGTCGAATACGAGCGTCGTTTCGTCGACGTCGCCGCGGGAGAACAGAAGCGGGATGCCTTCCTGACCCTCAACCCCATGGGTAAGCTGCCGGTCCTCCAGGACGCAGGGGTCATCGTCACGGAATCGGCCGCCATTGCCCTTTACCTGGCGGATCGCTATGCGCCCGGTCGCCTGGCTCCCCCACTCGATCATCCTGCCCGCGGCACCTATCTGCGCTGGGCCTTCTTCGCCCCATCGGTGATCGAGCCAGGGTTGATGGCCAAGGCAGCCGGGTGGGTCCACAAGGAGAGCCAGGCGGGTTGGGACAGGCATCAGGCCATGTTGGCAACGATGCAGTCGGCCATTTCTGGACGCCAGTACCTGCTCGGCGATCGATTCTCCATGGCCGACGTCGTATACGGGGGCACGATCGCCTACATGCTCAGATACCGGATGCTCGAGGCGCTACCCGCCTTCACCGCCTACGTTCGACGGCTCGGTGAGCGTCCCGCACTGAAGCGCGCCAACGCCATCAACGACGAGGAACGAGATCGAAGACAGGCGTGAACCGAGCCTCCGGCTCGGTGGAACGGGCAGGGCCCGATCGGTGCCGCAGAGCGACGGCCCGCGTAGCCGACACGTACTGGTACCTCGAAGAGGTTCCCGTGATCATGGCGCTGGATGCACGGATCCGCGCGGGAATGGTGCGGACGGCCTGGCCTCTGACGCCTCCTCGACGAGACGTCCGATCCCGGGCTCCCCGCTGATCCACAGCACTCCGGAGGGGGAGAACCACGTCGCGGTGACGTAGTCGAACGGCAGCGCCCGCAGGTCGAGGCCACCTGGTGTCCAACGCGTGGCCTGGCCCTTGCCGAGGAACCAGACCCGCTCCGGTCCCTCGCCGACGATGAAGTAGGCCGTGAACCCCGGTGGTGTCGGCAGTCGACGCCACTTGCCCTGCTCGTAGCGGAGCAGCGTGTCTCCATCTCCCGTCGGATTGTCGTTGGACCAGTTTCTCATGCCGACGCCCCAGAGTGCCCCGCTCTCGACGCCGTACAGCGCTTTGACGAAATCGGGGGGCGCGCCGAGCGACCGCCAGGTCCCTCCGGTCCATTCCCACACCTCAGGGCTCGCCGTGTTGGTCTCCAGGTTCAGCGCGACCCAGACTGGACCGGCGCAGCTGCGCCAGAACGTCGTGTTGAAGTCGCAGGACGCGGGTGGCCCCGGGAGCGGCCGGTCGCCGAAGCGGAGGATCCCCTGGGGGAGGTAGCTCAGCTGCCAGAAGGAGCTCCCACAGGCGCCCACGAGGAGCAAGTTGAAGCTGGGTCCTTCGCTGCGACAGCGCCACTTGCCTCCGGCGCGAGGTCGCGTCGCCAGCGCGCGAATGGATCCGGAGTCGAACTCCCCTGGAGCTGGCACGCTTCCGTAGAGCGCGATCCCCTTCTCGTCGACATGGATGGCGCTCACGTCCATCCGGTACGCCGGGTTCGTATCGTGAGCGCAGATCCGGGTGTCGACTTGTTGCGTGGTGGTGCCGTCGTAGTGGTAGAGCGTATCGCTTCGGGTGAACCAGATGTCGCTCTCCGATGTGCCGGTGATGGCACTGGCTGTGATGCTCGAAACGGCGTCGAACCGCCAGTAATGGGGCGACGAAGGCGCGGGTTCACCCACGGTGGCCAGTGGGGGGGGGCGGAGCCGCCGCCGGAGCTTGTGTGCTCGATGCCCCCGCAGCCCGAGGCGCCGGAGCGGACGAGCCCGTGGATCGATGTGCCGGGATGGGACGGCGCGGAGTCGGCGCCGCACAGCTCGCGATTACGGTGGCGCAGAGCCAGGCGACAAGGTGACGGGACCGCAGGCCGCTCGAGCAGGGGAGCATACGCACCCTGTCTACTAGCACTGGATCGCCAGGACAGCC
Organism: uncultured Polyangiaceae bacterium; assembly: GCA_964648165.1. GTDB lineage: Bacteria > Myxococcota_A > Polyangia > Polyangiales > Polyangiaceae > FEN-1139. The sequence goes on from CAZYKT010000075.1 coordinate 24,806, forward strand.
GAGTGCACGATACCAGTGCGAACCAGTCCGCGACAACCACTGGCTGTCCCCCATTCCGCCAGCCCCGCCGACTCGGCGCTGCTACCCCCGCTGCCCGACGGATTCGAGCCTCCCGAGGCCGCGGCGGTCTTGGCTTTCCGTGCTCCCGGTCGCTACGGTACACAGCGATGAACTTCGCCCGTCTCGCCTTCCCCATCGCGCTCGTGGGGGCTTGTCGTCCGGCGACACAGGCCCAGCAGCTTCCGGCGCCGTCGACACCAGCGCCCAGGGGCGCGCCAGCGCCGCCCTGTGCTGCCGCGAAGCCAGAGACGGTCTTCGAAACGTTCATGTCGGAAAACGGCGACTCGCTCGACGGCTGGCGACTCGTCGTCGCCCAGAGCGGCACCCGCGTGCGCGTCCTTCTCAAGTCGAATGGCGCCGTGGGTGCGCCGGTCGAACTCGAGGGAACGGTCGAGTATGGACGCCCGACGTGAGCTGTGCGTCGTCGAAGACCACGGCGCTCTGTTCCTCGAAGTGGTCTACCAAAACGATCTCGACGACGCCGGACTGTTCCAGTTCGAGGACGTCCGGCCTCGACTGGCCGCCGTGGTGGTCCGTACTTTGTTTCCGGCTGGCTCGGTAGGCAGGATGGTGTTTCGGTGACTCTGCGCTCGGCCGAGCGGGAGAGTATACCCGTGACGCTCCGCGACCTGGCAACGACGCCTTGCGCAACGGCAGCGTTGATCGGTGGTCGTCGGGCCGAGTTTGGGTAACCGGTTTGGTGCACCG
>CAZYKT010000076.1:0-19279 GCA_964648165.1 uncultured Polyangiaceae bacterium
GTCCGTCGCGGTCCGTCGCGGCCTACCCGCGGTTCCGCACGCCGCGGCCCGTCGTGCGTCGCGGCGTGTGGCGGCGCGGTGACAACGCGACTCGCAACGACACGTCGACAAACCGACCGTCTGCGAGCCGGCCCAACCCCGGAGAACCTGGAGAACCCGACGCGCAGGCTCCCACAAATGCCCGAATCTGTTCTACTATTCGTTGCGAGACAGCGCCACCGAGAGCGACGGCGGCGATTGACACGCCGCCCGGGTTCCCCGATCCTGCCCTTCCTTCATGGCCAAGCACGATCCATCTCCCTCACTGCAGGATGGCTCGGGCTTTCCCATCCGCGTGGCGTCGCGGCTCACCGGGATTGCGGCGGACACGCTTCGGATCTGGGAGCGTCGCTACGGCTTTCCCAAGCCGGTGCGGGATGCGGCTGGGGTTCGAGTCTACACCGAACAGGATCTGGAACGGCTTCGACTGATCGCTCGGGCCACGAAGCTCGGCTGCCGACCGGGCGACGCGATCCGGATGGATGCCGACGACCTGACCAAGCTGCTCACCGAGACCTCGGGGTTGCGGCCCGAGACGACCGAAGAGCTGCCCCACCTGGACACCCTGCTCGACCTGCTGCAGAACGACGACCTGACCAGTCTTTCCCAGACGCTGGAGCGGCTGGCAACCAGCCTCGGTTCCGAAGCCTTCGTGATCGACGTGGCCGCTCCGCTCGTTGATCGGGTGGGGGCCCGTTGGCAAGCCGCCCAGTTGAGCGTGTATCAGGAGCATCTGTTCACGCAGATTCTCTCGGCGCAGCATCGGGCCTTGCTCTGCTCGTACTCTCGCAACACCGGCCCCAGTGTCCTTCTGGCCACCTTCCCTCGAGAGCGGCATTTTCTGGGAATGGAGATGGTGGCCCTCTTCCTGGCGGGGCGCGGGGCGCGGGTTCACCTGCTGGGCCCTGACATTCCCCCAGCTCAGATCCTCGCCGCGACCAAGGCCTTGTCCGTGCGCGCTCTGTGCATTGGCATCTCGGCAGCTTCACCGCCGGGAGCCGCGGGCGAGTTCCTCAAGGAGCTGTGTCAATCCATGCCCGACACCGTGGCGTTGTGGGTCGGAGGACAGGGCGCCGAGCGTCTAACCAATCTCCCCCGCCCAGCTCGGTTGATGTTGGGCTGGGCCGAGTTGCGCGAGGCATATCTGGCACTCGGAGCGTGACGCCCAGCTGACCCGGGCACCTGCAGGGCTGATTCGACGGTCCGAAACGCAGTGATGGCCGCCCCCTGACCCGCGCGCAGCTGACGGCCATTCGTCGGGCGCCCCCGTCGCTTTGTCGTCGATGGGGCGTTATTGACGAACGCCCCCGTCGCTGTGCCGTCGAGGGGGCCGTTTTCGTCAGTCGAAGACCACGGTCTTTCGACCGTAAACCAAGACACGATCCTCCAGGTGCCAGCGAACCGCCCGCGCCAGCACCAATTTCTCGAGATCCCTGCCCTTGCGAACCAGATCCTCGATCTGGTCGCGATGCGAACAGCGTGCCACGTCTTGCTCGATGATGGGCCCCTCGTCGAGCACCGAGGTGGCATAGTGTGCGGTGGCCCCGATCAACTTGACCCCTCGCTGGTGCGCCTGCTGGTAGGGCTTTCCTCCCACGAAGGCGGGCAGGAAGGAATGGTGGATGTTGATGATCCGCTGCGGGAATCGCTCGGTGAACTGGGCGGAGAGGATTTGCATGTAGCGGGCCAGAACGACCAGATCGACCTTGAGCTCCTCGAGCAGTGCCAGCTCTTTCGACTCCTGGGAGTCCCTGGTGGCGGCATCGATGGGGAAGCATCGATAGTCGATTCCGTAGTCGGCCGCCTGCTGCTGCAGATCGGGGTGGTTGCTAACCACCACCACGATCTCGCAGGGGAGCTCTCCGGCCCGGTACCGAAGCAACAGGTCGACCAGGCAGTGGTCGATCCTGGAGACGAACAGGGCCACCCTCTTCTTTCGATGGCTGTATTCGAGACGAGCCTGCATACCGAAACGCTCGCTCACCTCAGCGATGGCCCGCTCCAGGGTGCCGCGATCGGTGTGCAGCTCCCTGACGTCGAAGCGGATCCGCTGGAAGAAGTGCCCTGCCACCCGGTCCGTGTGTTGGTCGGAGTCCAGAATATTGGCGCCATGCCCGAACAGGACCTGAGCCAGCGTCGCGACGAGCCCCCGTCGGTCCGGGCAGGAAACGAGCAGGGTAGCGAGTTCCGGATCCCGTTCGGCGGCTTTGGGGTCGGCTTCGGGCCCGCTGGACGTCATGGGAAACCAAAAGTAGTCCGGCTATGCTTGCCGGTCCACCGTCCCTGGGGTCTCAAGAAAGACCCTTGCGCGTTTCCCCAAGTCCTGAAAGCTTTACGCTCTGGCGCCTTTGCCCACCCCCCCTCGACGTCCGAGGCAGGATGGCTATTATTGCGCCGACCCGATGACCGAAGCGGGCGACACCAAACCTGGCCATGAGGCTCCGTCAGAGGCTCTTGCCGATCCCTCCGAATCGGATTCGTTCACGACTCGTCGGCGGGGTGAGTCTCTCCGGAGGTCCCCCCCGGCCCCTGTCGCCCCACCGCCGGCCGAGCCCCCATCACCGGCCGCCACCGACCGCAAGGGGCTCCCGTTGGGGCAACGGCGTCTGGCCCGAAGGGCCAGAGCGGTCGAGGCCGAGGCGGATCTCTGGGCAGCCCTGGACAGCGGACCGCCCAGCATCCCGTCGGCAGCCGAGGTAGCGCCAGCGAATCTGGCTCTGGGCCGAGCCTCGGTACCAGCCCCCAGCGGCATCGTCATCGGGCAGCTGCTGGCCAATCGCTACGAGGTACAAAGCGTCCTGGGCGAAGGCGGGATGGGCATCGTGTTCCGCTGTCGGGACCTTTATTCGGGCGATGACGTGGCCCTCAAACGCGTCGTCATTCCCGAAGGTCCCTTGGCCAACGAGTACGTGATGTGGTTCTACAAGGAATCGCGCGCACTCGGAACGCTCGACCATCCGAGCATCGTCAGGGCCCGGGATTTCGGTCAGCTTCCCGACGGATCCCCTTACCTCGTCATGGATCTGGCCAGTGGTGTTTCGCTGCACGACCTGTCGCATGCGCGCCTCACCTTCCCACTGGTCTGGTCGATCGTCGATCAGATCCTCGGTGCCCTGGGCCACGCCCACGCTCGGGGCATCATCCATGGAGACCTCAAGCCGTCCAACGTGCTGGTGGAGAGCCAGCCCAATGCCCCGCCGCGAGTCCACGTGTTGGATTTCGGCCTGGCGTGGTTGAAGCAGGACCGCCACGACGAACGCCTGGATGGCAGTGCAGCGCTGGAATTCGCACCCCATGCCGGGGCGGGAACGCCCGGATACATGGCTCCCGAGCAGATCCAGCACGAGAGCCACAACGTGTCCGGCGCCACCGATCTGTATGCGCTGGGTTGCAGCCTGTATCGTCTCCTGAGTGGACATGCGCCGTTCTCCGGGGATGCCAAGGAGCTGTTGCGCCACCACGCCTACGACATGGCACCGTTGCCCCAACTCGCCATCGAGGCACCCGCCGATGTGGCTCGCTTCGCAATGCGCCTGTTGGCCAAGCATCCCTGGGATCGATGGGAATTCGCCAACGAGGCCCGCGCCGAGTGGAAGCGTTTCGCGCCGAGTCCCAGCGTGGATCCAGCGCTGTGGTCATTCCCTGCGTCTCTGCGAGCCAAGGCCCTGTCCGACCGCCCCCCGCCCCCCCCCCACTCCTCGGATCCGGCGGCGCCGGATTCGGAGTCGACCCCGGAGAAGGCTCCCGGTCTACTCAGCATTCGCCCCAGTCCCCTGGTGGGCCGCCACGAGATCCGGACCGCGCTGCGCTCGCTGTGCAACAGCATCGTTCAGGGCCAGGCCCCCAATCATCGCCTGATCCTGCTGGTGGGCCCGGCAGGGGTCGGCAAGAGCCGCCTCGCCGAGTGGCTTTACGAATCGGTTCACGAGGAGAGCACCCTGGTCCCCTTGCAGGCACGCTACCGGCCTCTGCGAGGACCGCTGGATGGCATGGTGGGCGCTATCACCCAGTATTTCAATTTCGAGCGGGTGGATCGGGACACCATCGAGCGCACTCTGATCTCACGCTGGAAGGTCAATCGCTCGGACAAGGCGGCTCGAACCTGGGTGGCGGGCGTCGCGGAATGGCTTCGTCCGTTGGGACCCATCAGTGACGAGCCCATCGGGCCGACCGGGATTCGGTTCACACTGGACACACCGGAAACGCGCCGGACGGTCATTCGCTACGCGCTGCGGCGAATCGCCCGCGGACGTCCTCTGTTGCTCTGGTTGGACGACCTTCACCACGCAGCGCCCGCCACCATCGAGGGGTTGGTCAAGATCCTGGAGGAAGAACCGGATCAGCGTTTCTTGATCGTGGGCACCATTCGCACCGAGGACTACGAGGTTGACCCCAAGGTACAGGAGCGACTGCAACCCCTCAGAGAGGCACTGGCCGCGGAGATCATCGAGATTCGACCCATGGACACGGAGACCACCTGTGAGCTGGTCCGGGCTGCGTTGCCTCTCGACGACGAGTCGGTGATGGAAGCTGCCCGGCGCAGCCGCGGGAATCCCTTGTTCGCTCTGCAGCAGCTGCACACCTGGGCTCTGGGTGGTGATCTGGTCCATGATCGAGGGGTCTATCGCGTCCCCGCTTCGGTCCTAGCGGTGCGCCCCCACACCACCGCCGAGCTCTGGGACAGCCGCATCGCCACCCTTCCCGCCGAGCATCGTCTGGCTGCCTTCGCGGCGGCCACCCTGGGAGCCGACGTGCGTCGGGTGGTGCTGAGCCTGCTGTTGTCCATGCTCGGTCTCCCCGCCGACGCTGCCTTACTGAGCCTCCAGAACGCCGAGATCCTGTTGCCTCGGGGCCCTGGGCGTTACAGTTGGCCCCACGCCCTGCTCCTGGAGCACCTGGTTTCGCGCCTGCAGCAGCGGGAGGACGCGCGCCGCATCCTACGGGCCGCATCGGAAGCGCTCTCCCACCATCCCCTGGCGCGAACGCGACGCGTGGTGCGCCAGCGAGTGGTCAATCTGCTGGGTTCCGGCGACCCGGAAGGGGCCGCCCTACTGCTGTTCGATTTTCTGAAGACCTCCGGTGGATTCGGTCGCGAGCCGCTCGCCTTGTTGGCCGATCTGGATCTGCTGAAGGGCAAGCTGCAGGGTCACACCCTGGCCTTGAAGCACCGGTGGCAAGCGGAAGCCATGCGCCAGCTGGCGCGGAGCGAAGAGGCCGCCATGCACGCCGAGCTGTCGCGAGCTGCCTTCGAGGAGCTGGGAGACCGCGAGAATCTCGGCCATGCCCTACGTATCCTGGGTCATGTCGCAGCCGACCAGGGCCGCGTGCGCGAAGGGCTGTCACTGGTCGAACAGGCCCGCGGTGTCTTCGAGGAGCAGAACAGCATCGATGGCCTGGCGCAGGCCGAGGCGGTCGCAGCCGAGATCCATTTCTCACTGGGCCAGCTGGGGGTGTCCCGCAGCCTGGTCGAGCGGGGGCAAGCGCATTTCGCCTCCCTGGGACAGCCCCTGGGTCGCGGCCAATGCCTGCTGCTTTCGGCCTCCATCGAGCAGGCGGAGGGACATATCGAGCGCGCTCGGCGCCGGGCCGTCGAGGCGCGCACGGAATTCGAACGCGCCGGCTACCGCCTGGGCATCGCCCTTGCGGAGCTGGCGCTGGCCTTCGTCGAACATCGCTTGCAGAACTTCCACAGCGCGGAGCGGGGGGGGAAGAATGCCCTCTCTACCTTCGAAGCCCTGGGAACCCGCCGTTCCCAAATCCAGTGCGAGCGCCTTTTGTGCATGCTGGCCGTCGACACCGATGATGCGGAGCGCGCGCAGGACCATGCGGAGCGAGCTGCCAGTCTGTCCCACCACGCTGGTGACCCATCCGCCCAGCTGGAGGTGGAGCTGCTGTTGGCCCAGACTGCACTGTTGCGCCACGACGTACAGACCGCCCACACCCACATGGCCAAGGCCCGACAGTTCGAAACGCAGGAGCAAGGACCGCGACAACACGGCCTGTTGACCCAAACCTGGCTGGCCCTGACCGAACAGGACGATGAACAGGCGCAACGCTTGATGCTGGCTGCCGTCGACCTGATGCAGGATCAGAGGCGAATCGGCGAACACGTGCCCCATCTACTGGCTCGGTTGGGGCGTTTTCGGTGGCCCCCGTCCCTCGCCCGCCAGATCCTGAAGATCCGGGAATCGCTGCAGGACGGTAGCCGCGCTTCATAGCTGGGCAGGACCGCTGCCGGCTTGGCGGCTGCCGCACCCGCGCCGGGCTGGTCCCTTCTTGACTTCTGGCAGCAGCCGGCCAAACGTGGGGCCTTCCCATGTCGGATGCCTCCGCGGATTGTCTTCGGCGAGCCCAAGCCCTGATGCCCGCTGGTGTCAACAGCCCGGTCCGGGCCTTCCTGGCAGTGGGCGGCACCCCGCCACTCATCGACCGCGGGGAGGGCGCCTACCTGTGGGACATCGCTGGGCGAAGGTACATCGATTACGTCGGTTCCTGGGGACCAGCCATCCTGGGGCACGCTCACCCAAAGGTGGTAGAAGCGGTGAATGCTGCCGCCCTGCGCGGCCTTGGATTCGGCGCCACCACGCCGACCGAGATCGACTTCGCCGAACGGATCAATGCCCTGGTGCCGAGCATGGAGATGCTGCGCTGCGTGTCCAGCGGTACCGAGGCGACCATGAGTGCGCTGCGCGTCGCCCGCGGGGCGACGGGGCGGGACGTGATCATCAAGTTCGAAGGGGGATACCATGGTCACTCGGACGCTCTGTTGGTGCGCGCCGGCAGCGGAGTATTGACCTTTGGCGCGCCGGACTCGGCTGGGGTGCCGAGTTCGGTGGCCCAAACGACCTGGACATTGCCCTTCAATGATACTGCGGCCTTGCGTCGGGTTCTCACCGAACGGGGGAGCGAGGTTGCCGCAGTCATCGTGGAGCCGGTGGCAGGCAACATGGGCTGCGTTCCTCCCCGACCAGGGTTCTTGGAGGCCATCGTCGCGGAGTGTCGAACCGCAGGTGCCCTGTCCGTTTTCGACGAAGTCATGACCGGTTGCCGAGTGGCACGGGGTGGCGCCCAGGAGCTATTCGGGCTCACCCCTGACTTGACCTGCCTGGGCAAGGTGGTGGGAGGCGGACTGCCCTTGGCGGTGTACGGCGGTCGTCGTGAGCTGATGCAGAAGGTCGCCCCGCTGGGTCCCGTGTATCAGGCGGGCACGTTGAGCGGGAACCCCGTTTGTGTCTGTGCCGGTCTGGCAACCCTGGGTGAGCTGGGGCCACCGGTTTACGAAAGACTGGAATCGCTGGGACAGGAGCTGGAACGAGGTCTGCGCGCCGCCCTGGCCCGTCGGGGCGTTCCCGGTCAGGTACAGCGGGTTGGTTCCATGCTCACCCTCTTTTTCGCCCCGGCTCCCGTGGTCGACTTCGCAACCGCCAGCCGTTCCGATCGTGCCCGATTCGCAGCTTGGCATCGCGGGTTGCTCGAGCGGGGCATCTTCTGGCCACCGTCGCAGTTCGAGGCCGCCTTCCTTTCGGCCGCGCACACAGCATCGGACATCGAGCGAACCCTGGAGGCGGCCGAGGCCGCGCTGGGCGACCTGGGGTAGAGTGACACATCGGGGCTGCTCTTGGCGTGTCGCCTGCCTGCTTGGCCTTCTGGTCCCGCGGCTCGCCGCACAGCCGGTTGCCGCCCCTCCCTCCACGTCATCGTCCGCCAGTCAGGCTCCACTCTCCGACTACGAGACCGCGGTCCTCGGGGAGGTCTTGACCCGTCGCCGGCTGGCGCTGGAACCCCAACCCGAGGGGAAGTGGATCGAAGCCGTCGAGGTCGAAGCCCTGGACGTCTTCGACCCGGACGCGTGGATGTTGAACCTTGCCAACGTGTTTCACACCGTCTCGCGACGCTCCACCCTGGAGCACGAATTCTTGTTCCGCCCTGGCCAGCGCTACGACCGCACGCTGGTGGATGAGTCGGCGCGGAACCTGCGACAGCTTCGCCAACTATCCTTGGTGCTGATCGTCCCGGTGAAAGGCCGAGGTCCTCACGGCGTAAGACTGTTGGTCATCACGAAGGACGTCTGGAGCCTTCGCCTGAACTCCCAGTACCGAATCAAGAATGCCAAGCTCGAATACCTGTTCTTGCAGCCCAGCGAGGAGAACTTGGCTGGGTCCCACCTGCGACTGGCGGGCGAGTACCAGTACGACCTCAGTACGGATTCCTTCGGCGGCGTCGTGGCCCATCACCGCTTGCTCGGCACGCGCCTGGAGCTGTTGGCTCGCACCAGCGTTATCGTGCACCGCGAGACCGGGCGCGCCGAGGGCTCACTCGGAGCGTTTTCTTTCCACCAGCCGCTCGACTCGACGCAAGCTCGCTGGGGCTACGGGACCAGCCTGGCTTGGGATCGACGAATCAATCGACTCCTGCTTCCGACCTCCGAGGGCACGTATCGGGAGCGGACCTACGATTCGCCCCTCACCCCCGGGATGGACACCCTGCCCTTTCGCTATCATTCCCGGTTGATGTCCTGGGTGACGTCGGTCGTTCGTTCCTACGGCACCCGGCACAAGGTCAATCTCAGCACGGGCTTGGACGCGTCGCTTCGCCAGTTCGATGCCTCGGATTTGACAAGGGAGGGCTATTCCTCGCGGCTCGTGGCAGATTTCGAACGGCGCGAGCTGGAGCGGAGTGACACCCGACTGGGGCCCTTCTTCACGCTGCATGCATTCCAAAACACCTATGTCACGCTGCACGACGTGGAGACGATGGGTTTGGCGGAAGACTTCCGAACCGGCTACGAGGTGTTCACCAAAGCGTACACCGGCTTTACCCGCGCCCAGTCCACCCGCGATCTGTTGGGCCTATCCACCGGTTCCTCGTACACCGCATCCTGGTCCAAGTCGTTGGCACGGCTCTGGGTCATTCACAGCGCCGAGCTCGCCTGGCGAGGCTCGGGAAACGACGCTTTGTTCCAAGCCGGCGCGCACCTGGTCTCGCCTCCACTGGGGTTTGGCCGGCTGGTGTACGACGGGGGTACGGCGATCCGGTATCGCAATTACCGCAACGCGCGCTGGGTCCTGGGCGGTGACACTCGCCTGCGCGGCTACCCGTCGCAGCAGTTCTTGGGCTCGAATCTGCTGGTCTCGAATCTGGAATTTCGGACCCGCAGCGTGCGCGTCATGGGCATGCTCTTCGGCCTGGTCGCGTTCCACGACCTGGGCAACGCCTTCGATAGCTTCCGGGACATCGCCCCCAAGCAGGCGGTGGGCTTGGGCGGGCGCGCCACCTTGCCGCAGCTTCAGCGCGTCGTGGGCCGCCTCGACGTGAGCTTCCCCCTCTCCGAGCCCCGAGCCAGCCGCGGCGAACAGTGGCCGGGGGTGGACGTGATCCTGACCCTGACCGGTCAGGCGTTCCCCTATCCCGACCCCACTCCAACCAGCCTTTCGAGTCCACTCACAACGTACGTTGACTGAGCGGAGCCTACCCGACCCCCTCAGTGGGTCGGCCCCCTTGGCCCTTGGGCCAAGGGGGCCCTGGGAATTGGGGGTCTGGGGCTTGCAACCTCGTCGAGGTCGCGCAAGTCTCTGGCCCGTGTTGAAGTCCAAGATTCTCGCAAGCTTCGTCATTGTTGGTTCTCTGTTGCTCTTGGGCGGGTCTCTCACGGGATGCTCGAAGAGCAAATCTGGCAAGAACGCGTCCGCGGATGCTTCGGCCAATGCCCCCAAGATCGCCGTCGTCACCAAGGTCCATGATTTTGGCAAGGCGACAGATGGCGACAAGTTGAAGCACGTGTTCGAGGTCGAGAACAAGGGCAGTGCCCCGTTGGCCATCGACCGGGTCACGACCTCCTGTGGCTGCGTAACTGCCGTCGTGAAGGACAAGCAGATCGCTCCGGGTGCCAAGGGGTCCATCGAGGTGACCTTCGATACGACCGGGCGTCGCGGCTCCAACCGCAAGACCGTCACCGTTCTTTCCAACGATCCCTCCAATCCCAGGGCTCAGCTGGAAGTCGTGGTGAACGTCGAGTCGATGCTGGCTTTCGATCCGTTCTTCGTGCGCCTGAGCCCCGAGTACGGGCAGGAGCAGGTCCGCGAAGCCTGGGTGGTGGGCAAGCTGGTCGATCAGGCCAAGATCTCCATCACCGAGAAGTCCGAAGACAAGACGGTCACCGTGGAGCTTGCCGAAAAGGATGAGGCTGGCAAGAAGGTCCAGGGCGTTCGGTTCAAGCTGAAGGGCTCCAAGGTCGGCTATGGAAGTGGTCGGGTCGTCGTGGCCACGGGTATCGAGAAGCCCAACCAGTTGGTGCTTCGGTACTCCTGGAGTGTCCGCGGCAATCTCCGCGTGCTGCCCGCGCAGCTATTCTTCGATCAGAAGCGCGCTCCGATGCGCGAACGGGTCGTGCGCGTCTCCAGCAGCCGTCCCGATTTCAAGCTGAAGGACGTCAAGATTGCCAGCGGGCCGTTCGACGCCGACATGACCCTTCCCGACGCTGGAAAGGCCTACGAGGTCCGGGTCAAGCTCAAGGGAGAGGGAGAGCCCAAGGTGGATGCCAATGGCGAGGCGGGCAAGCTCGTGCTGATCAGCAACGACCCCCTGGAGCCGAAGAAGGAAGTCTCCCTGCGTCTCTCCGCCTCTCGACCCGGCGGGCCCGATTCGGCCGAGCCTCGCGGTGGACCCGGGCGCGGGGGTCCAGCCGGGATGATCCCGGGACCGGGCGGCAGGCCCCACCGTGGTGGTCCGGGTGCAGCAGCCGCGAAGCCCGGTCCGGGCGCGGGGTCTCCTCCCCCCCCTCCAGCTGAGCCACCAGCAAGCCCCTAGTCGCTGGACAACGGGCGCAACCAACCCCCGCATTCGCGTCGCGAGTGCGGGGGTTTTCGTTTGCACGGGCCCAAAAAAGACCGACCGGAGGGTTCACTTCGGTGATTTGCCTCGATGAACCCACCGGTCGACGACGTCACGACACGGGGCAATGGAGTCTAATGTGACAGCTGGTCGAGTATCGCTTCGTCGGGGCCCTGCGACGGTCAGTGGCAGCCGATCCGCCAGTCAAGTTGGGCCAGCCGGGGGAATGGCTGGCTCATCGTCCCGCTCGGGACATCATGGACCTAGCACGCCAGACCCGCCCCGAGGATTTCGGGCCATTACGACCGCCGGGCCTGGCACAAAAACGGCCTGAGCGTTGCCGATGCCATTTGAAGCCGGATACCCGACCTAGACGGCCTTTCGATTCATCAGAAGGTCGAAGTTCGCCACCTGCGAACAGGTCAGATACACGTCGCGCAGCAACCTGAGGCGATTGTCCCGCAGGGCTCGGTCTTCCACCATCACGAACACCTCGGAGAAGAAGCGGGCCAGGACCGGAGCAAACTCGGCAATCGACTGCAGCGCCTCCGCGTAAAGGCCCTTCTCCACCAGACTCGTCAGTCCTCCCCTCAACTGACCCAGCGCATCGAACAGCTCGACCTCAGCCGGATGGGGCTGCGGTTCGATCCGTGAAGGCTGAACCGCTGTCCCCTCTGGTGCCTCCCGGGCGATGTTGGCGGCGCGCTTGAATACCTCGGCAACCGTGGCCAAAAGATCGCTGTTCATGGCGGCCAACACCTCCACGCGACGCCGAGCATCCAGAGGGCGTTCGGCGGCCAAGGCCAGACAGGCGTCCACCACGTCGTGCGGATAGGGCAGAAGCCCCCGCAGTCGGTCCCGGAAGAAGGCGACCAGCGCCGAGGTCGTAGCCTCCAACGACTGCTCGAGCTTCACACCGGAGTAGCCTCGGTAAGCGTGGCCGATGGCACAAGCCAGGTTCAAATCCCAGGCCTTGTCCAAGAGGGTGCGCAAGATCCCGAGCGTGGCGCGGCGCAGAGCCAACGGATCGGCGGTACCGGTCGGCGCTTGCCCTATCGCGAAGCAACCCACCAGTGTGTCCAGACGGTCAGCAAGCCCGACCAGAGCGCCAGCCACCGAGGCCGCCGTCGAATCGTCAGCACCCTTCGGCTGGTAATGTTCAACGATGGTGCAGGCGACCTTGGCATCGACGCCTTGCACCCCGGCGTACACTGCGCCGATTTCACCCTGAAGCTCGGGGAACTCACCCACCATCAGCGTGGTCAGATCACACTTCGCCAGCGCCGCGCCCTGCAGAGCGAGACTCTGCTCCTCGCTGGGCATTTGGAGCTCTTGACCGAGCTGCGCGACCAGACCCTCCATCCGGCGCACCTTCTCACCCACGCTCCCCAGGCTCTTGTGAAAGACGATGCCGTCCAGCTTCTCTCGTCGCTGCAGCAGGGGCGTGGATAGATCGGTGTCGTAGAAGAACTTGGCATCGGCCAACCGGGCCCGCATGACCCGATCGTTGCCACGCCTCACGTTTTCGGGGCGTACCGCGGTCCCGACCACTGCCAGGTAGTTGGGAAGGAGTCGTCCCTGGGCGTCGCGCACCCCGAAGTAACGCTGGTGACCTCGGGCCACGTTCAGGATGACCTGTTCGGGCAAGTCCAGATAGGCAGGTTCGAACCCTCCCACCACCACGCGAGGATCCTCGACCAGAGTGCAGTTCTCCTCCATGAGAAAGTCATCACGGATCAGGGCGCCACCGATGGAACGGGCCGCCTCTAGGAGCCGCTCGAGCATGACCGTCTTGCGCTCTTCGATGTCCACCATCACGTGGTGTCGCGCCAACAGCTCGCGATACTGGGCGGGGTCCTGGATGATCAGCGGCTCGGGAGCCAGAAAGCGGTGCCCGTACGTGGTTCGACCCGAATCGAGCTCCGCGTAGCGGAATGGCACGACGGTATTTCCGTACAGCGCCACCAACCAGCGCAAGGGGCGTCCGAAGGCAACCTCGACCGTGGCCCAGCGCATGGACTTGCGGAACGGAATTGCGGCAATGATGCGCCCCAGAGCAGCCGGCAACAACTCCAGGGTGGTTCGACCCTTCTCCGAGCGACGCCCCGCGACGTACTCGCCCTTGGGGGTGTTCATCCTCTGCAGGGCTTCGACGGGGCAGCCCAGCTTGGCGGCGAAACTCTGGGCGGCCTTGGTTGGATTCCCCTGGGCATCGAAGGCCGCGCGCGCGGACGGCCCCGTCACCATCTCGTCCAGATCCGGCTGACCCTCGGCGAGGTCGTCGACCTTCACAGCCAACCGTCTCGGTGTACCGGAGACCCAGATCTCCCCATGCGGGAGCCGCAACTCCGCAAGCCGGTTTTTGGTGAGCTCGGGCAGCGCATCCAGCGCCGACCGCACGAAGGAGGCGGGAAGCTCCTCGACACCGATCTCGAGCAGGAGGTCCTGGGACATAGGAGCCGGGATGCTGCCGCGTCGCCGCGGGCTGAGCAAGTGGAAACCGGCCAGCCGACGCCAGTGCGGTGCTAAGCTCGGTTCGATGTCACCCGAGTGTCCCGTTTGTGGCCGCCCAATCCAGAAGGCAGCCCCTGGCCATCCCTTCCCTTTCTGCTCCGCCCGCTGCAAGTTGATCGATCTTGGCCGCTGGCTGAATGAAGAATACGTCGTTCAGCCCGATTCCCCGTCACCGCAGCTCGCCGAACCGCTGGGTCCCGACCCAGGAACCCTCGCGACGGCGAGGGCGTCGAACCGGAGGCCATCGTGAGCACCACCGACCGGGTGACGCGCGCCATGACCGGCGACCTGGGTTTCCGCGTCATCACGGCGGATACCACCGAGACCGTTCGGGCCGCCCTGGGCTCGCGGAGTCTCAACAACGCCGAGGCGAAGGTCTTCGGGGAGCTGTTGACGGCAGTGATCCTGAGCCAGCAGACCCTCTCACCCGAGTGGCGAGTCCAGGCCATCCTGCAGACGGTGGACGGCCTGGGTCAGTGGATCGCCGACAGCCATCCGTCGGGGAGAATCCGCGGCTCGATTCGGCGAAGCCAGGCCGAGACGGAGCTGTGCCTGACCGCGGGTGCCCCGCTTCGCGTCATGCGCACGCTGCCGGACGGCAGCATGCGCCAGGGCATCGTGGCCGTCCCCGAGTCCGGCGAATTGGTCGACGGCTTCTCGGGCTATTTGCAGGCGTCCGAGGACATCACCTCGGTGATGGACCTACAGACCAGTCTGGCCGAGGACGGCAGCGTGGTTCGAGCTGGCGGCTACCTGGTGCAGCTGTTGCCCGAAGCCACCTCCGACGCGCTGCGTTCAATGACCGAGAGAATGGAGGCCTTCCCAACCGTAAAGAGCCTGCTCGAAAAGACCGAATTCGACGCGAATTGGCTCCTCGGGCAGCTCCTTCAGGGCTGGGAGCATCATCGGCTGTATGAGGGTCCGGTTCGTTTCGGTTGCTGGTGCGACGAGGCACGGGTGATGGCTGCACTGGCCACCCTGCCTGCAGCGGAGATCGAGAACCTGTTGAACGACGAACCCAGCCTGACGCTCAACTGTGATTTCTGCGGCAAACCCTACCAGATTGGCAGAGCGCAGCTCAAGGGTCTGCTTTCGTCGAGCTGAAAATGCGAACGATCCCACACCCAGGGGAACCCGGGCATGGGATCGTTTGAACGGGAGCCGCGATCCTAGTAGGTGGAGGTGAACTTCGCGCAGCGCTTCTGGATGGCGCTGATCTTGCCGCCCTCGCCGAAGGCCTTGTCGAAGTGGCCCCAACGCATGCGCTCGATGCACAGGGTGGCGGTGCAGGATTCCTGGTCGTTGTCCGCACCGGGAGTGGAATTGAAATCCTCGCCCTCCAGGACCAGTTTCCCAGAGTCTTTCATCTCCCCTTCGGTCTCGAAGAGGCAATCGCCGTTCAGAGTCCAGGACATGTGGATGTCCGCGCTGTTCTCCTCGGAGCTCGGTTCCCACTCAACGGTCAGGCTGTCGTTGGCCCGCGAAACGTCGAGGTCACTGGTGGCCCCTTCGATCTTGAAGGGATCGGGCAAAGCCACGTGGCAGGAGGCGTTTTCGTCCTCTTCGCCCCGATCCAAATCGATGACGAACTCCGTGCCGCCGTCATCGGTCCCGAGAGTTGCTTTGTACTCGTCGCCGCTGGCCTTCAGCGTCTTGCTGCTGTCGCCCGCGGTGCACACGAGCTTGTCCGGGGGAGCCAGCTCGACGATGGTCCCGTTGTTGCCACCGACGCGCAAATCGACCGTGACCGTCGTGTCCCCTCCCCCATTCGCCACCACCCTCATTTCGGCGTACATACCATCCGTACGGATGGCATCAGAATCAACCGTCTCTTCCTCCTTGCAGCCAAGCGCGAGGAGTGACGCCATCGACACCAGAACCGATACCAGGCAACCCAATTTCGTCATGTGCAAGTCTCCCTTTCCCAGGCGGGTGCAAGGATCGTACCGCAACCGGGAGCTTGCGCAATCCAGGTGAAACGCCCAGGCAATCCAGGGCATTCCCGGGCCACCCCGGGTTAGCCCTCCCGGACAGCCCAGTCGCGGTGTGGCGGGACCGTCACACCCCTCGGTTGCGACGTTACGCTCTGGTAGAGTGCCGCCGTGATGACGCTTCATCCTCGGTTTCGGTGGTTTCCACGGGCCTTCGCCGGCGTGGCCTGGGCCGTCCTTGGCGCGACCTGGCTCTGCGCGTGTGAAGACAAGCCGGCACCTTCGCCCCCATCCAAGACCGCTGCGGCCTCGGTGGCACCCAGCGCTGCCCCGGTGCCCACCCCCGGCCCGACGCCCTCACCTCCACCGCCCCGACCCAAGAAGAAGCTCTCGGACTGTCCCGCTGCGGGTCCCGTTGCGCTACCGCACGCGGAGTTCGAGGCCGCGGTCCGCCTCAAGGCCAGAAAGGCCCAGGGGCCTTTGACGCGGGCCGATCTGCGCAAAGTCCGCTCCTTGAACATCTCTCAGGTCCCCCTGGAGGAGCTGGATCTCTGCATCTTCTCCAACCTGAATGACCTTCGGGAGCTGTTCCTGGGACGAGGCAACGTGCAGGACATCGAGCCTTTGGCGGGGATGACCCAGTTGGAGAGCCTTCGGTTGAGCCTCAACCCCATCGTCGATCTGACACCCTTGAGCAAGATGACTCGGTTGGATCGGCTGGATCTGGCTCACACCCAAGTCCGGGATTTGACGCCCTTGTCGGGATTGACCTCGTTGACCGAGCTTCTGCTCGACGACACCCAGGTTTCGGACGTGACCCCCCTCGGCAAGCTCGAAAAGCTGGAGGTGCTGGTGTTGAAGAACACCCCGGTGCGGGACGTCTCGCCGCTCAAGGGCCTCAAGGCCCTAAAAACGCTGGATCTCCGGGGAACCTCGGTGGACGACGCCACCATGCTGATGCGCCCCGGGCTGCGCGTCGATCAATAACCGTTGCTCATCGGTCGTGTTGCAGCTCGACCACCCGCTCGTGCTGATAGGCGCGAGCCTGGGCGTCGTCGCTGTGGTCGCTGTGACAGCGGGGCTTCTTGCCGGGCTGGCCGCCCACCGCGCGCAGGGCCCGCTTCGCCGCGAGCTCTTCCGCAATCGGCGTCGATACCGGAGGATCCTGGGCTGGGCTCTTGCCGCTGTTGAATTCCTCGATCGACTTGGAGATCCTGACCGCGCACCAGTCGTGTCCACACATGGCGCAGTAGTCGGTCTTACCTTGCAGATCCTGCCCACGGTAATCCCTGGCCGTCTGTTCGTCGAAGGCCAGCTCGAACTGCTGCTCCCAGTCCAGCGCCGCCCGAGCCTGGGTGATCCGATCGTCCCAGTCCCGGGTCCCCGGGATCCCCAGGGCCACGTCCGCTGCATGCGCCGCGATACGGTAGGCGATGCAACCCTGCTTGACGTCGTCCTTCTTGGGCAACCCCAGATGCTCCTTGGGGGTCACGTAACAGAGCATGGCAGCCCCGTGGTAGGCCGCGGCCGTGGCACCGATAGAACTGGTGATGTGGTCGTAGCCGGGGAAGCCATCTGCCACCAGCGGGCCTAGCACGTAGAAAGGGGCTCCGTGGCACAGTGCCCGCTGCAGCTTCATGTTGTATTCAATCTGATCGAATGGAACATGCCCCGGACCCTCGATCATCACCTGGCATCCCTTACGCCAGGCTCGTTCGGTCAGCTCGCCAAGCGTCCCGAGTTCGGCGAGCTGAGCCGCGTCCGTGGCATCCGCCAGCCCGCCGGGTCGCAGACCGTCTCCCAGCGAAAAGGCCACGTCGAATTCGCGCAGAATGTCGCAGATATCATCGAACCGCTGGTACATGGGGTTCTGGCTGTGGTGGGCCAGCATCCAACGAGCCAGCAGCGAGCCTCCCCGGCTGACGATCCCGATCAGCCGCCGCTCCACCAAGGGCAGATGCTCGCGGAGCAGCCCCGCGTGCACGGTGAAGTAGTCAACACCTTGCTCGGCCTGGTGCCGCAGCATCTGCAACATGTCCTCGGGACCCAACTGTTCGACGCTGCGACCCACGATCATCGAGTAGATGGGCACGGTCCCGATCGGAAGCTCCGACTCCCGAAGGATGGCCTCGCGACACGCATCCAGATCGCCCCCCGTGGAAAGATCCATCACCGTGTCAGCACCCCAGCGCGCCGCCCACCGGAGCTTCTCCACTTCGTCCTGGGTGCTGGAGGCCACCGGCGAAGCGCCCATGTTGGCGTTGACCTTGGTGCGACTGGCACGACCAATGGCGACCGGATCCAAGCGGTAACCGAGATGCACCCGATTGGCCAGGATGATGAGGCGTCCTGCCGCGACCTCGTCGCGCACCTGTTCGACCGTCAGATGTGGCTCCCGCTGTGCGACGCGCCGCATCTCGGGGGTGACCAGGCCGAGCCGGGCGTGCTCCAACTGGGTTATCGGGACGAATCCCTGGGGCGCTACCGCAAAGTCCCCCTTCTTTTGCCAACCGGGAGGCAAGAAATCCCACGCCGTCTTGGGGCTCGGCGCGGGCATACCGGGGGTGTCGGGGGAAGAGAATCCCCTCGGCCCACCCAAGTCAGGTGCCAGAGCAAACGACCCTGGGGTGGTTCCAACCCCGCGGGTCGAGGGGTTGAGGGCGCCGTGCAACGGCAACTTGGGTGGATTCATCAGCTCTCCAGTCCGCCGAATGCTAGCCGCAGCGGAGGCCGTTGCCCAGCCGTGATGGCGTTTGAACGACTGGACCGTCGACACCAGGGTCTTGCGGCCACGGGCACGAGCTCATTGGTTTGGTGGCCGGTGCGCCGCAATTACGGCCCTTGGTCGACACGCACGACGCGCACCGAAGCCTCGCCGCCATCGGAAACCTCCACCACCAAGAAATGGCGCCCTATGTCGTCGAATCGCTCCGGAATGGCTCCGCCTCCACCCGAGATGTGCGCGTCGATACCAGCGTTCTGGAAGTGATAGTAGGAGTGGATGTGTCCGTACAACGTCAGATCCACGCCGCCAGCGGCCAACCGCGACAGCAAGCGATGGGCATCGGCTCGACTGGCGAACGAACCGTTGCGCACTCCGATGGGATCCACCGGAGGATAGTGGGTGGCCACGACGTGCAAGCGATCGCGGTCCTCGTCGAGCCATTCGTCCAGGCGCTCCTCGGTTCGGTTGGCCAGGGTGGCGCTCGCCGAGTCCAGCAGCGAAAAGGCCACGTCACGATGGTGAAAGTGCAAGCTCCCGCGACCGAACCAGTCCCAGACCCTTGGAGGATCGGTGCCGAGTTCGTGGTTGCCCAGGGTCGTGTAAAAAGGGAGGGGCAATGCCTCGATTTCCCGACGGATGCGGCGAAGCTCGGCGTCGGTGCCGTGGGAGGTCAGATCCCCGGTGCACAGCACGAACGAAAGCCCAGGCTCCGCCGCGATCCGTTCCAACACGTCCCCGATTCGGTCCACGGCCTCCTGGATGTCGCCAACGACGGCGAAACGCAGATTGGAGCGCGCCGGGGGCTTCGGCGCGGACAGCGAGAACGTCACATGGCGCGCCAGCGAAAAGAGCGTGACCCCTTGGCGAGTGGCACAATCCTGCGGGAGCTGGTCAACGGGAAGGCTCTCTCCTGACTCGTCCCAAAAAGAAACCGTGGAACCGGGCAGGGTGTTGGCAATGACCACCTCCAGGGGCACCGGTTCATCCCGCTCGAGTTCGGCGGTGAAGCTTGGCGCCGAACTCCAGAGCCCAATCCGTTCAGGTCCAAACGCCTCGATGACAGCCAGCCCATCCTCGATGTCCAATCGGCCCTGCGCCGTCTCGAGGTGACCCACCCGTTCCTCGCCCAGGGCCCGCTGCTCCGCCTTGTCCTCGCAGGCCGAAAGCAACCAGGCAGACGAAAGGAGCAGAACCACCGCGATGGATGCTCTCAAGGGGCACCCCCTTCGCGGAACCACAC
>CAZYKT010000076.1:19379-23283 GCA_964648165.1 uncultured Polyangiaceae bacterium
ACCGATGCTTCGATGGTGTTGGTAACGAACCCGTCCACCCAGTAGCGATGATGGGTCGTGATGAGTTCCAGCTCCAGAGACGACGCGTCACGCTGGGGCCGATCCGTACGGGCCCCCCAGAACCTGACCGAGCCGCCCAGTCGGTAACGCGCATTGGGATGGTCGAGCGCCGTGTCCAAGGCAAAAAGACCACCGAACCGACCCCTTTTGACTTCGATCCCCTGGGTCAATAGGTACTTGTAGTCCCACTTGCGGTCAGAGATCGAGCTGAGGCCAACATGGCTCTGCCACCAGGGCGGACGACTCGCCGAACGCCCAGTCACGTGGGCTGCGCCGCTCACACCATAGAGATCGGCCAACCAAGTTACGGCGAACAGCCCGAAGCCGGCCATGGTCAGCGTCGCCGATGGCGCCACCAGATATCGTGAGGCCCCGGTCAAAACGATGCCCGAGCCCCCCACCAGGATGGCCCCGAACCCAACCCCCTCGGCCACCAACAGTCGGGATCCGGTGGTGGTCTGCCCGATAACCAGATGTCCAGCGCCGTGGACCAGCAATCCCGGCATGACGGCCATGCCACTGCCCAGCAGGGCCTCCTGGGTGGCGGCCGGTGCGGGAGCCGCATCATTGCTATCTTGTCCGGTTTCGGCACCGACCCGCAAGGTCGTCAGGAACCCGACGGCCAAGCCCGCCCATCGCGAAAAATCCCTTTGCCAGCGACCGAACACTCCTTCGCCGGATAGGGGAACCCCCCGGAGACGTCAAGTCGGCCAGAGTGGCGAGCCCCGGGGAAGCGGCGTAGGCTCCGCCCATGTTCGGTGCGTTCGGTTGGCGGTTCAGGGTTGACCCAAGCCTGCTCCGGGGAGTTCGATAACACCCCGCGCAGTGCCGGGACCCTCGTTGCTCGTCACGCATCCGCACAGCCGAGCTCGTCCCTCTTCGAATCCGTATGTCGACCGCACCAGCACCTGACTCTTGCCCCTCTGATTCGCTTCATCTGCTCTCGAGCCGCCAAAGGGTCATGGGGCGAGCGTCTGCGCGAGTCGCGGCCTATCTCCTGTTGGCGGCGGTCAATGCTCTCGCCATCGCGAACAGCACGCCCTCTGACACGCCACCCGTCGCTCGTCTAGCCCACCATTGCTTCGACCTCGGGCATTTCGCGGTTCTTACCTTGGTGGCCGTCGGGCTCGGTTGGCTCGGTTCGGCGCTGGCCAAGTCGGGTCGGCTGCGGCTGCAGCCCCTGGGCATGCGCCTTCTGATGCGAGCCGCGGTCGGTGCGGCACTGGGGCGGTGGTTGCTTCCCGACGACTTCGCCAACTTCTGCGCCCGGATGGACCTGCCGCTGGGTCCTCAATGGTGGGGAACCATCGTCGGGGCCGCCGCGCTGGCCGGAATCGCGCTGTTGGAGTTCTTGCCTCGGCCTCGCCTCGTCCGTGGGGTCGTCCTGCTCGGCGCCTTGGGGCTTGCTTGGCTCAATGGAACCCAGCTGGCCTTCGACTATCCGGGCGTGCATTTCCTGGCCACCATCGTGGCCGCGGAGGGCGCCGCGCTGGTCCTGGTGGGGGCGCCCCTTCCCCTGCCACTGCGCGGCCACGGGGTCGCGTGGCTGACGGTCGGAGCGCTGTGGGCGGCGCTGAGCGTCATCATCACGCCCCCCCCCACCGTCTGGCGGAACCTGCTCGAGAATCCCGGCTCGGTCCTGATGCCCTATCTGGCGGACTGGCTACCGGAGGCGACCTCGGGCAACGCCAACACCGAGGCCCTGGAGCGTTCCGAATGGTTCCGCGACCGGCGACGGGCCAAGCCTATCCCACCCACCGAGCCGCGAACCCTTCCAGCCAATCCCATCGTCATCCTGATCACCATCGACGCTGCCCGGGCCGAGCTGCTGGAGGGCGACGCCCGCGCCCAGGATCTGCCCGTCTTGCACGGCTTGAAGAAGGAATCAGTCGTCTTCACCAGGGCGCGTTCCGCCTCCCCCTCCACGGCCACCTCGTTTCTGACCATCTTCGCCAGTCGCTACTATTCGCAGATTTACTTCACCGAGCAGCCCGATGGGGGCGTTCTACCCATCGAGGACAAGTCGGAGCGGGTTCCGGAGCTCCTGTCACACCATGGGATCCACACCGTCCAGGTGGCAGCCCTGCACGGCCTGGGCCAAGAGACGGGGATCGGGCGCGGTTTCGACGAAGAGCTACCGACCGGGCGCGACTACGGCCGCTCTCGGGACACCATGCAGCTCATACTCAAGGCACTCGGGCGCGCCACCAAGCCGAATGCCAAGCCCCTCTTCATCTACGCTCACTTCGTCGACTCGCACGCCCCCTACACGCTGGGCGGCAAGGAAGGAACCCAGTACCAACGGTACGTCCGCGAGATTGCCCTGGCGGATCGGGAGCTGGGGCGGCTTCTGAAGTATCTCGAGCGCAACCACCTCACCGAACGGACCCTGTTGATCGTGGGAGCCGATCACGGCGAGGCCTTCGGCGAGCACGGCTTGCGCTATCACGCCAAGAGCCTTTACGAGGAGTTGCTGCGGGTGCCCTTGATGGTCCGGGCACCCTGGCTCTCGCCGCGAGTCGTCGACGTCCCGGTCAGCCTGGTCGATCTGGGTCCCACGCTCCTGGATCTGTTCGGGGTGGACACGCCTTCCGCATTCATGGGGCAGAGCCTGGTGCCGCTGATGCTGGGGCGCCCCGCCAATCTGACCCGACCCCTGGGGGCGGAATCGGGGCGGCGCATGCAAGCCATTGCCTTCCCGGACGGCATCAAGGTCATCGTGGATCGGCGCCACCGAACCGTGCAGGCCTACGATCTGAAGAAGGATCCCGGCGAGCTTACCAACCTGGCCGACAGCGGGGATCCGAACGTCATAGACCACATCCAGGCGACGCGGCGCTTCTTCGACCTGCACCAGCTCAAGGTCCCCGGCTGGTCCCCTCCCTGGCGCTATTTCTGACGTGACCGGAACGGGACCCGGGTAGGGCACGGGGCGGCCAGGCAGGCCGAGGGTGGTCCCGCCGGCCGAGGGGGTCGCTTCCGGCCCCGGCCCTGCCCACTGCACGCCTTTCGTGTATCTTACCCGCCGTCTCGCGGACCCCGACCCGCGGGATGGTCCCCCTCCTCGCGGAAAGGCTTCTGTCGTGCCCAAGTTCACCTGGGATATCGATCCCGCCCTACTCCACATCGGAGCCTACGAGCTCCGGTACTACAGCCTCATCTTCGTGGCGGTCTTTCTGGGCGGATATCAACTGCTCCGCTGGCAGATCATGCGCGGTGGCGGTGAGGAGCGCGACGCGGGTGACTTCTTCGTCTACGGCGTCCTGGCCGTCCTGATCGGCGCCCGCCTGGGACACGTGCTGTTTTATGACTTGGCCAAGGCCCAGGAAGATCCCCTGTGGGTCTTGAAGATCTGGACCGGGGGACTCTCCAGCCACGGAGCGGTCATCGGGCTCATCGTCGCGATGTGGATGTTCACCCGGCGCCGCGGCGTCTCCTTCCTGGAAGGGGCCGACCGGTTCGCGTTCGCCGCCGCTCTGGGCGCCACGCTGGTTCGCCTGGGCAACTTCTTCAATTCCGAGATCGTGGGACGAGTCACGGATCAGACCTGGGGGGTTCGTTTCCCGCGGTTCGACGGCCCCACGGCACCCTACCGCCACCCGAGCCAGCTGTACGAAGTCGGCCTCGGGATCCTGGTCTTCTTGGGCCTCTGGATCGCCGATCGCCTGGCAGGCAAAGAGCGCCGGCCTCGGGGCCTTCTGATCTCGGTCTTTTTCGTCCTCTATTTCTCGGGACGGTACATCGTCGAGTACGTCAAGGAGTACCAGGTGCCCAGCATCGAGCAGGGTGGGCTCACCATGGGACAGATGCTGAGCCTGCCTGGGATCGCGCTGGGCCTGTTCGG
>CAZYKT010000076.1:23383-25288 GCA_964648165.1 uncultured Polyangiaceae bacterium
CCCGCAGTGCCGAGGAGCGTCGCCGCCTGACCCGCGACGCGAACCGCAAGGACTGAGGGCTCGCGCGCCGAACAGCGGCAACCCCGAAAGGATTCGCGCACGCACGGCGCCGCTCGCCGCGGTCTACGCCCGCGCGTCGCACCGGCCGCGCCACACTGCGGGCCGCGCCCCTACCGCGCCACACTGCGGGCCGCACCGGCCGCGCCACACTGCGGGCCGCGCCCCTGCCGTGCCGCGGTCCGCACCCGCCCCCAGATGGCAAAAGGCCCGAGAGAACCGGACGCTCTCTCGGGCCTTCTTGCGGGCTGACCTCAGCGGTCAGCCCGCCCGTCGCCTCGACTGTTACTGTCCGTACTGCTCGAGGAATCCCTTGATGGTGTTACCAAGGATGTTGGTCGTGGGGCGGTAGTTCTCCAAGAGAACCGGGAACCCGCAGCCCGCCACCGCGTCGACGTTCCAGGCCCACGCCGTCCAGGAGATCCCATTGGCCTCGAACTCGGGCACCACGGTCTGGATCTGCTGGTTGCCCGGATTGCAGTCCTTGTCGGTGACCTCACCGTCCACGTCCGCGTCGCCAAACTCGGTGGAGATCACCGGGTGGCTGGCGGCGAAGCCCAGATACGCGTCCTGCCGTGACTTGCTCTTGAAGACGTAGGGGTGAGTCACGTAGCCGACGTTGGTCCAGCTGGCGTCGATGTTGCCGGCGATGGTGTCGAGCTCATAGCCCCAGTCGAGGCCGCCCATCAGCACCACGTTGTTGGCCCCAGCACCGCGAACCGCGCTGTACAGGCTGCCCATGGACGTACCCCAATCACCGGCACTGATGTCATGGGGCTCGTTGCACAGCTCGAACAGGATGCGGCCGTCGTTCTTGAACTCCGGCTGGTTGGCCACCGAACTCCAGAACTCGACCGAGCCGTTGCTGGAGTCGCACTTCTGGGAGATGGTGTCCGAGTTGGTGAGGTGGAGATCGAGGATGACATTCATGCCAAGCTCGAGGGCCCACTTGACCGCGCGTTTGACGGTCTTCTGATAGACGTCCTTCTTCTCGTTGGTCGTCCAGTAGTCGCCGCGCAGACCGTAGCGCACGGTGTTGGCCTTCCAGGCCCGGATCCGGGTCAGATCCTCACGGGTGATGTTCTCGCCGGCTAGCGACCACTCGAAGGACGGTCGCGCCACGCCGCGGTAGCGGACCTCGGCGCCCGTCTCGCAGTTGACGAACTTGTTCCCCGAGGTGCAGCTGGTGGCACTCGAGATGTTGATCTTGGTTCCGGTGCTGGGTGCGGGATCCGTCATGAAGTGTACGTCGTCAACCCAGCAGTGGAAGGGATTGGGCGTCTTGGCCCCGTCGTCGTCGATGGTGTTGAACTGCATCTGCACGGCAGTCAACCGCGAAGCGTCGATGCCATTGCCGAACCGGCTGGGGTCGTCGTCCTGGATGAGCTCGTCGAAGTACAGCCGGTAGTACGTCCAATCCTCGGTGAGGAAGACGTGCTTGATGCCGTACTGGTTGCAGCTGCTATCGTCGTAGGTGCACTCCGGGGTCTGGATGTCCGCGTCGTTGATCCCGTCCGGCACCTTGAGGATGGCGAACTTCGCCTCCGGACTGCACTTCATGTAGAAGCCGACACCGGTGTAACGGGAACCGTCGTACTCGCCCTTGATGTCCGGATCACCCTCGGACACGTCCGGTGCGAAGTTGATGCCGAAGCCGGCGCCCCAGTCGGTGTTGCCGGAGTTGGTCACCTCCAGGGCGCCACCCGGGCTGCAGGCACCTTCAGCGGTATCGTGTGACAACACGGGAACGTCCGTGGCGCTGTAGCCGTACCAGGGGGTTCCGGTGCGATCGCCGACCGTGTAGCTCACCAGGAAGGGACTGACCTCGTCGTCATCGCCCGAGGGGGC
>CAZYKT010000077.1:0-25188 GCA_964648165.1 uncultured Polyangiaceae bacterium
CAGGCAAGATTCGAAGCCAACAGAGCGACAAGAACGGCCAGAGAGAGCTGCTGAGAGTGGACCATG
The DNA here is from genome assembly GCA_964648165.1 of uncultured Polyangiaceae bacterium. GTDB lineage: Bacteria > Myxococcota_A > Polyangia > Polyangiales > Polyangiaceae > FEN-1139. The sequence goes on from CAZYKT010000077.1 coordinate 67, forward strand.
ATCGGCCCCACATAGCACAGCAGCCACCCAGGGGCAGGAGCCGTTTTTTCGGCGCAATCTTCAGGCGCCTTGTGTCAGTGCGGCGCAACTACGAAACCTGGGCGAAGCCAGGCCCAGGGCGGGGGTATCCGACACGTTCAGCGCTTCCGGCACACCTCGAGCAATCGTCGCGTTACCTCGCGGCGCTCAGCGACGGAGAGGCGCGCACCATCGAACCGCGCAGAGCCAGGTGGTGCCGGGGATGGTCAGGGGTCCCGGACAAGGTTCGACCATAACCAACAGGTCACCCCTGCGTTCGACGATGGCCCGGTGACTCCACTGTTCGCGCTCGTCGTGCGCAACGTAGTAAAGGGCCAGCATCCCGGCGAGGCGGCTTGCTTCGGGAGCTGGGGCTGCGCGCTTGGTCGAGGAATAGCTCATCGCGCTTCGATGGTCATCCAGCCGAGTGTCGTGTGGGTGTCGTCATGGTTTCCTGTGGGCGGTTCGGACCAACGGCCCAAGTCTTCGGACAGCTGGGCCAGCGGAAAGGCGGATATCGCGAAGGCGGAATCGATCGATGACTCTGCTCACAGAGCTCCTCGCAGCGAGCAAGCTGACGCCACCCATCGACAGGGTCTTCGGCCTGGCCGAGGTCCCCGAGGCCCTCCGCTACCTACAGAGCGGGTTGGCCAAGGGGAAGATCGTGATCTGTATGAGCTAGAGTGGGTCATGGGGGCATCGCCAGCTCAACCCCAAGGCAAAGGGTGCTAGGCTTCGCTCCAGCCGATGCCTTCAGAGCTCTTGGCCCAGCTCCGCCTACTCTTCGCCGATCAACCCGCGGCGGTGCTCGCCTATTGCTTCGGCTCCAGGGCCACGGGAAGGAATCGACCCGATAGTGACCTCGACCTGGCCGTGCTGTGGGACCGGACACTGGATGGGGGTGCCCAACGAAATGCAGAGCATCGGCTGCGGGCGGCCCTGGCCGAAAACCTTGGCAGACTGGGGGAGGAGGCCGATCTGGTCGATCTCGCCCGAGCAGGGACAATCCTTGGGTTTCGGGTCATCCGTGATGGAAAGCTGCTCCTGGTCCGAAGTCCCTCTTTGCGAGTGCAATTCGAGGCTCGCATCGCGCGAGCCTACGACGACGAGGCTCCCTATCGCCAGCTTTTCCGCCGCGCGGCACTGAGGTTCGCGGATCGGATGAAGGAGGCGTCCGATGGTTGATGCTGACGTCATCGCCCGGCGCCTATTGGCACTGCGTGAGGCCATTGACCATTTGGAGCGTTCCGGCGCCGGGGACGTGGCACGGCTGGCCAACGACGCCACCCTGCGCGCCGCTACGGAACGGTGGCTCCAGGTGGCAATCGAGGCCTGCATCGACGTTGCCTACCATGTCATCGCCGCCAAGGAATGGACCCCACCGGACACGGCGCGACGCGCCTTCCTCATGTTGGCCACCAAGACAATCCTCGACGCGGAGCTTGCGGAGCGGCTCGCCGCGGCAGTTGGCCTGCGCAACGTACTCGTTCACGACTACGTTGCCGTGGATCTGGCGCGCCTGGCTCAGGTGGTTCGCGAGGATCTGGGCGATCTGGGGCGCTTTGCCGCATGCATTGGGGAGCTTTTGGCCAGCGATACTGACGGATAGAGACGCCGCAGATGGGTCGATGTCAGAATTCGAGATCCAGCGCCTTGCACAAGAAGCGCATGTAGGCGCGCGAGGCGGTGAAGCGCTTCTCCATCAGGTCGAGGAGCCCCGGGGAGATCGCCTGTTTGTGGCTGAGCTCGGCGGTGGCGACGTGGTCGGTCCGCTTGAGATCCTCGAGCAGCGGGTGATCGACCGGGATCCCGCGGGGCGGCCGGGACAGACTGTCCCCATCCAGGATGAACGCGGCCGTGAACGGAACGCCTCGTGAGGCCCGCTTCCACTCCGCGGGTCGCTCTAGGATCCGCTGTCGAATCTGGTCCAGGGCCGGTCGATCCGGATGCCAGACCCCAGCGGCCAAAAAGCATCCGTCGGGAGCCAGGTGAAGGTATAGACCCGGAGCGTGGATGTCCTTTCCCACGTCATGGCGGAAGTAGATCCCCAGGTTGGTCTTGTAGGGAGACTTATCCGACGAGAAGCGGGTGTCCCGCTGGATCCGGAGCAGCGAGCCGCCCACCTTCTTGTCGACCGCCGTCAGGTGCGGCGAGATGCGGCGAAGTTTGGGCGCGAAATCACGGATGAGGCGCAGGGCGGGCTCGCGGATCAGTTGCTCGTACTCGGCTTGATGAGCACCGAAATACGAACGGGAGTTGTTCAGGGCCAGGCCGGTGAGGAAACGAAAGACGGCGGGAGAAAAGTACGAGCTGGGCATGGGGTAATCGCTACTTTAGCAGCTTGACGATCTCGGGCTCGAGTTCTTCCGGGGTGACTCGAGACGAGAAGCGACCCACCACCGTGCCCGAGCGATCCACCAGGAACTTGGTGAAGTTCCATTTGATGGCCTGGGTACCCGCGATCCCTTTGGCCTGCTGCTTGAGCCAGCGGTAGAGGGGATGGGCGTCGGTCCCGTTGACCTTGAGCTTGGCGAACAGCGGAAAGGTCACCTGATAGGTCGTGGAACAGAAGCCCTTGATGGTGGCTTCATCTCCCGGTTCTTGGTGTCCAAACTGGTTGCAGGGGAATCCAAGCACGACCAGCCCTTGCTGGGCGTGTTTCCGGTAAAGGTCGGATAATCCTTGATACTGGGGAGTAAAGCCGCAACGACTGGCCACGTTGACGATGAGCAGGACGTTGCCGCGGTAGCGCGCTAGCGTCGTCTCCTCACCGTCGATGGTCCGGACCGAGAAATCGTAGATTGAGACCGGGGTGTCGAGGGCTGCCTGGGTCATGTGACAATGCCTGGGGCCCCGAGCCCGGTTTGACAATGTGGATCGGCCAAAGTCCGTGATTGCGCCGACCTGGCCAGAAGACCGAGCAGCAACCCAGGGATTGGTTGGGGTAGCCTGTCGCCAAGGACCGACCGATGAACGACTCCCCTCGAACCGCGATATTGCCAATCCTCGGACGTCGAAGCATCCGACAATACCAACAGCGGGAGATCCCCGATGAGCTGGTCCGCACCATGCTAGAGGCGGCCATGGCCGCGCCTTCGGCAGTGGCCCGTGACCCTTGGCGCTTCGTCATCGTCCGCTCCCGGGAAACCCTGTCCAAGCTCGCGTCCGGGCTGCCCAATGGGGGCATGCTGGCCTCGGCTGGGGTTGGCATCGCCGTCTTGGGGGATCCGGCGGCAGCCCACGCTGGGGAGCTCAGCTATCTGCTGCAGGACTGTTCGGCGGCCATCGAGAATCTGCTGCTGGCAGCCCATCTGTTGGGCCTGGGCGCGGTTTGGTTGGGGGTTCACCCGCGGCCGGATCGCATCGAACACGTGCGCCGTGTGCTGGGCGTTCCCGAAACCATCCTACCCGTCAGTTGCATCGCGGTGGGCTACCCCGCCGAGCAGAAGCCGGCTCGCACGCGCTACCTGGAAGAGTGGGTTCACCACGAGAAGTGGTGAAGGTGGCCAGCCAAGCCCCTGGGCTGGCGCCGCCACCTCTTCCGTCACGATACGCTGTCGGCAGTGGACGGCACAAGGGGCGCCGGTTCGTCACCGGCTACCTGCATGCGCTCGACCGCGCGCGCGGTTCCGAACAGGAGTTGGAACCAGTTGACCAAGAGAGCCACGCTGACCCCGAAGGTTACAAGGCCGACGACCACCATTCCGACAACGATCTGATTCACCAGGCAGATTCCCAGCAAGGAACCAACGACCAGCATGCTCAACTGCAGCTTGATGATGCGAGAGACCCGCGCGCGCTGCTCGAGGGCGTCCGCTGCGGAGGCGGTCTTCCCGAGGGCGACGGCCAAGCACAGCGTCGCCGCGTAGCCCAGAACATAGCTCGGGATGAGCTGCCACAAGTTCTCACTGTCCGTGAACCGCTGGACGTAATTGGCAAAGCCTCGGGCCGCGTAGACGAGATTCAGATCGATGGCCTGGGTGATGCCCACAGCGACCACCGTGAACCACAGGGTCGCGGAGCCTCGCAGAGTCCTGGGGTAGCTCAGGTAGGTCCCCAGGGCCGCCGCAACGAACAGGGCCGTCGCCAGACTCAACCAGGTCACGTGACACAGCAGGTTCCAGGCCAGACCGTCGTCAGCTCGACCTAACAGGGGGATCAGTACGGCGCTAACCAGCATGAGCACCAGTCGAGCCACCAAGGCCCAAGCCAGCCAGGCTAGCGGCCTTGCCTTGACCCAACGATCCTGCCCCTGTTCGCCGTTTGGCTTCATCTTGGCCGCCATCCACAGGGCGGCGAGCCCCACGCTCAGATCCCTTACCAACCAGAGGATGTGCGAGGTGAGGGACCGGAACCATTCGACCACCTCCTTGTCCTCGAGCCACCACATCATGGTCAAACCGAACAGGACGACCAGGGCGCTGACACCGGCACCAGCCAGGAAGACGGGCGCCATGCCCCGTGCCAAGCCGAACAGCACATAGAGCGCCAGAATCATCCCGGCTAGCTGGGTCAGGGAGGTGAGTGTGTTGTAGGAGAAAAGGAGCGCGCTGAGCGTCTTCTGGTCGGTGTTGGCAAGATCGATCCAGGGCAGAATGACCAGGTGAAGGCCTTGGCCCAGCAGATTCCCGCCAGCACCCAGGGCCAGAGCCAGAAGCGCCCATCGGCGCAACGAACCAACGACGCTGGTGCACAGCATCGCCAGCGCGGCAAGGAGCAGTACGGTGGCGGTCGTGGCGAGAATCGAACCGACCGAGCCCACGCCCTTGAGCAGATCGAGATGGTTGGCCGAGGGAAAGCCGTCGGGACTTACCAGCGCTCGTTCCAACAGATACCGGGCAAAGGACACCAGGCACTGTCCGATGACACAAGCCCCAAACACCCTCCCGGCCAACACCGCGTTGTTCATCTCGACTCCTCGGAGCAGACGGTACCACGGGCAGCCCAAGGAATGCTGGGCTGGCTCACCGGATCCTGGTCCGAATCAGCTCTCTCGGGCTACGACGCGTCCTCGAACGTAACGTAGACCAGGGTCTGGTTCAGCTGCAGGTAGGCAATCTCGCCGAACGTGAACGGACCGGTTGCCTCACCGGTGCGTTTGCCTTCGAGCTCGGCATGGAGGAAGTTCAAGATGCAGTTGCAGCAGAACGCGGGCTTGGTCTTCCGAGCGTCGAATTCCCTTCCGAAGACCTGGTCGAGGTCGCTCACCGGAGCGGCGACCCGATACTCGACCCCTTCGAAGACGGGGGAATAGAAGCGAACGACCCGCCGGTGGTCGTCCACGTTCTGGAAGCTGACGTTGATGTGCGCGCCAGAAAAATCTGCAACCAGAGGCCAGCGGGTGTCGATTCGGCGTTGCTCGATGTACTCGCAGAGGTTGGTTGGCACCCCATTGACCAGGCATTCGGTGACATAGAACCCAGTACTGGGGAAGCTCAACAGATCGCCTTGGTCCGGGTGAAAGGGATTGACGATCTCGATGCGCGATACGATCCGCTGCTCGGTGGTGGCGTGCAGCACCACCGCGGCGTTTTCGAAGGACTGCTGGGTGGATCCGTCGAAGACTCTCGGCACGCAGCGGTTCACCTCGTCCAGGTGGACCCCAGCGTTCCAACCCACCAAGGGGGAGTTGAACAGGCCCGGCCAGTTGACACACTCGCGCGCAAAATGCAGATGGGCGTCGCTTCCAGCAGGCAGTATGATGAAGGAGCAGCCATGCTGAGGATAGTCACCCGGGATGTCGCGCAACTCCTGTTCGGAGTAGACTCGAACCGAAGCCGCGGTGACCGGCTGTTCCAGCCGAGTCACACAAACCCGCTCGCGATCGGTGATGCCTCCCTGGTGGGAGGTCATGAAATAGGGGGTCGTGCCGCCGATCCACTGACCCTTGGGCAACTCGGCCAACAAGAGCGCGTCTCCGGCAATCAGCAGAGGCGTTCCAGAGCCTATCAGGCGGGTCGCCTCATCGAGCGTCAGCAGCTCACTCATGGACACCCCCATAGAAGACCGTCCTGAGGTCCTCCGCAGCCAGGGTTTCGTTGCGCAAGAAGAAGTCATGTGCCAGGCGGATCGCGTAATCAGGATCACGACGAGCCAAAAGCTTGATTTGGCCGTACATGATGCGAGTGGCCAGGCATTTGAGCGGGTAGTCCCGTTGACCGCTCACGAACTCGACCCACCTCGGATCGGTGACCGCTGGGATCTGGGGCAAACGGCGAGCTCGTGGGGCCACGGCAATGATGGAAGGGCGACTCTGTCAACGGACACCGAAGGGGCCGCATAAGCCTGGCGAAGGCAGACGGCTGCCCCGGCCCTGGGCCCAATCAAAACGCGGACTTCACACCGCTCAGGGGACGAGGATGAAGAGTCCCTTCGTCGTCTTGCCCTGCCCTTTCTTCCCAAGTATTCTGCGGGTTGGTGATCGCGTGAGCACTCGCGGCAGGGGCCGCAAGGCGGCTTTGTCGCACACCTGACGCCCGAATGAAACCCGTAGACCTCACCCCGCGAGAGCTCGAACTGATTCGCGGCGTCCTTGAGCGTCATCCCGAGGTGAAGGGCGCGCTCTTGTTCGGTTCCCGTGCCAAGGGAACGTCGAAACCGTCCTCCGACGTCGATCTAGCCCTCGAAGACATCAGCGATCCGTTGAAGGCTCAGCTGATCGCAAGCGAGCTCGAGGAGCTTCCCCTGCCCTACCGGTTCGACGTCGTGGCGCTGCGAGCCATCCGCTCGGCTTCTCTGGAGGAACACATTGCCCGTGTTGGCGTGAGAATCTTCGGCGAGGATTCGTATGGGGCAATCGATCTGGGGCCGAGGACGGTTCCGCCGGAAGTATCCGCCTCCAAGGTGACGCCGCGCCGTAAGAACTCGTAGTCACCACCAGTCGCTCGGCCCAGCCGGAGTTCGATCGACTCGACCCGGATTTCCATCGGGCCTCCACCAAGACCTGAGCGTCACCATGGGCTCGGCCCACCACCGGTTGGTGCTCCCCCGTCGCCGTCAACAACTCCCCCACCCGATGGGGCACCTCCGTTACCCACGCGTCCCCCCGCACCGGGCCCGCCTCCGGAGCCCAACGGGCTACCCCCAGAACCAAGGCCGCCGCCCCGACCCGTGCCACCCTGGCCCGTGCCGCCCTGGCCCGTGCCGCCTTGGCCCGTGCCACCCTGACCGGCACCGCCCGTTCCTCCTCCGACGCACTGACGGACGCTGCAATACCCGGAGGGGCACTGCCTACCGCACTCGCCGCAGTTGTTGGGATCGGACGTGAGGTCGGTGCAAGCGTCACCGCACAGGGCGTATCCAGTGATGCAGTCACAGACGTTTGCCCAACACCTGGCCGGACCAGTGATGCTGGTCGAACAGTCGTTGCCACAACGTCCACAGTTCTGGGTGTCGTACGCATAGTCGGCAGAGGTCATGCATTCTTCCCCGCACACCTCGTATCCCGGCAAGCATATGGCTGGACAGCCATCCTGTGTGCAAGCCGTCGGGGGAACACAGCAGCTGTCGCCACAGGCGGTTCGCCCCGCCGGGCATTCGCCGGTACCAGGTAGCTCCTCCGCCAGAGGGACGAGCTCGGTCAGGCAGAGCTCGAAGGGCCCCGCGACCTCTGCGCCCGTCACCTGGAAGGCAATACTGTAGGGGATATGCCCAACCGTGCAGCCACAGCTATTGCCGCTTGGGCAACCCACATCGGTGAACGCCATCTCGGTCGAGAAGCTTCCGGCCGCATCCAGCCCCCGGACGGGCGACCCGGTCCACCCATCCTGACCACCCAGGAACGGCCCACAGGTACCCTCCGGGTTGGCCATCTGGTCGTAACCGACACGAATTGCCTGGCCGCTGGTAGTCCCCGTCAGCTCGAACCGGAAGCCTTTGGCTGGACCGGCGTAGGGCAATATCGGTCCCTCTTGGGTTGACGCGTTGAGCTGAACAGAAAGGGCACATCCCCAAGCCTCGTAGCTGGTGTCCACGATCGTGTATCCCGCGACGCAGCACCTCATCCTTCCCTGTTCATCGACCGAACAGGGGCTGGCCCCGTCCGAGGGCGAGCAGCCCGATAGTCCATCGTCCCCGTAGATGCTGATGGTGCCTTGCACACCGCAGGGGTTGTCGTCGACCAGCGCGGGCTCCTGACCGATCCAGTCGTTGTTGGGGCCCAGATCGCCGTCGAGCAGATTGGTCCCGCAATCGACGGGCACCACGATCCTGCCGGCCGCGCCATTGCCACCGCTGGCCTCCGCGGCGCCCCCTGAGCCACTCTGACCGGCAGAGCCACCCGTGGAGGGCAGACTCCCTCCGACCCCCGAATGACCGCCATTCGAGACCCCACCCGAGTTCACCGGTCCACCGCCAGATCCCGGCTCCTCGGCACCCGACGTCCCGCCACGCGCTGAGCGCACGCTTCCCCCCTCGCCACTGGGCTCTGTGGTGGCACCCGCGTCCCCACTCCGGCCTGCCGTCGCTACGACGCACTGACCATCCTTCAGGACGGTCCCTTCACCGCAGGTCACGTCACTGTCACTGTCGCTGCTGCAGCCCCAGACGAACGCCAAGACCGCCAGCGAGACGAGACCCTTCCCCCGGTTCCCAACCCATCGCGTCGAATTCATGGCGTACCCACCTTTGGCCCGATGCCTATCCATATAGGATACACCCTTTCAGGGAGGCCGTACAAGGCCCGCCTCCCTTGGGCATTTTGGCGGTCCGGTCACTCTTCAACGAGCACTGGAGGGCAACCAAAAGTCAGCGTCACCTGCCCCGCTCCGAAGCGTTCACAGCTACAGGGACAAGCGATGACGTGGGTGGGCTCGACTGCGTCGTCGTAGTACCAGCCAGCGCTGGTGCCGTCCTCACAGCTCTCGGGACCCGGGGCTTTCGGTATTTCCTCGGCGTCACCCGCCGCCGGCGAGTAAACGAGCTGCAGCTTTTCTGGATCGAAATCCGTGCCCTCGGGCAAGAGGGATTGGTCGATGGCGTACACGCATTCCTTGGGCTGATTGGCGATGTTCAACAGGGTGGTCACGAACTCCTCACGAACGGTGACAGCGCTGTCGTCGCTGACCGAGACGGCTTGGTCCGTGCCTCCGGCAGCAGCGATGTTGTCCGCATTGAAACGGGCCACGCCGCCGATGCCGACCACGAAGGTCCGAACGGATGGGGTACCGGCGAGACCCTGCCGCGCCGATTCCACAATCGGGGCCGGATCGGTGGGATCCTCACCGCACAGAGTCGGATAGGTGTCGGACACCAACACCACGACCGTCTCCCGCCCTGGATGGCCCAGCGACCATTGGCTTGCGTAGCGGAGGGCTCCCTGCAAAGCCGGCACGGTGGGCGCCAACCCGCCAGGGATGGTCGATTCCATGGTACTCAAGAGCTCCGGACCATTGTTGGACGCGAAGTTCATGGGCACCTCGGGCGTCGCGTAGCGGTCAACGTCGCAATCTAGGTCCTCGTCCTGTCCACCGGATTTGTTGAAAAGTCCCAGGGCAATCCCCAGGTTGGCCGCTCTCGGATCGGAGACGAGGGCCTCCAGAGCCGCCATCAAGGCCTCCCAGCGAGTGACGGTCGCGCCCGATTCACCGGGGATGGTGAGGCTCAAGGACACCGAACGGTCCACCATGAGGACCATGTCCACGTCCCTGGGCTCGGCTTCGTACGAGACGCCACCGCACAGGTCGCCGTTCTCGTCGACCTGTTGCGATGGATCGTAGGGGATCCCCCGGCAGGGCTGAACGTTGCTGCCCCCCTGCCCATCGCCCCCGACACCGGGAGCACCGCCGACGTCGACACCACCCGTGCCAGCGCCCCCCGCACCTCCCTGGCCTGCACCCCCCATCCCCGTTTCCGCCATACAGGCGCCGTTCTCGCAGACCTGATCGGGGCCGCAAGCCTGATTGCACTGACCGCAATGGGTTCGCGTACCGTAGTCTGCTGGACTCATGCACGCGCCGTCGCAATCCTCGTACCCGGGCAGACAGGCCAAAGGACAATCCTCCACCGTGCAGGGAGCACAGCAGTCGGTGCCACAGGATACCTGTCCCCCAGGACAGTCTTCGTCCCCCGGCACGTCGTCCACGAAGGGAGTGAGGCTGCTCAGGCAGATTTCGAAGGGACCCGCGACGTCGCCTCCCGAAACGCTGACGTAGAAACCATGGGGAACCCGCCCCACCTCACAGCCACAGTCGCTCCCACTCGGGCAGTTCACGTCGGTGAACGCCATCGTGGTCGAGAAGGAGCCCGAGAGCAGATCGACGGGAGAGCCGCTCAAGCCGTCCTCTCCTCCCAGGAACGGAGCGCAGGCGACGTCCCCTCCGGTGGAGGCATCGTAGCCCACACGAACCTCTTGCCCACTGGTGGTTCCGGTCAGCTCGAAGAGGAATCCGTCGGCCGGACCCGCGTAGGGCAACAGAGGTCCATCCTCCGCTGGCGCGTTGAGCTGAATGTGAAGACCACAACCCCAAGCCCGGTATTCGGGATCGATTACGGTGGCTCCCGAGACACAGCATCTCACCCTACCGCTGCCGTCGAGCGTGCAAGGGCTGGTACCGTTCGCGGGCGTGCAACTGGAGAGCCCGTCGTCGCCATCGACACTGATGGCTCCCTGCACACCGCAGGGGTTGTCCTCGACCAGCTCCGGATCCCCGCCTATCCAGTTTTTGTCCTCGCCGAGCTCGCCGGACAAGAGATCGCTCCCGCAGTCGACCGTGGTGACCGTCTTGCCTCCCACTCCGTTGCCACCGCTGGCTGGTTGTCCACCGCCCCCCTGGGTCATTCCACCCTTGCCAAGCGAGCCCCCCGAGCTCGGTGGTCTGCCTCCCGCTGCTGGTTGCTCTGCCCCCGCCGTCCCACCCTCTCCGCCCCCTGTCTTGCCCGCCTCGCCAACGTTCGCTCCCGCGTCTCCTGCTTCGCCGGCCCCACTCGCCCCTGCCGTGACTGCGACGCATCGACCATCCTGTAAGACGGTACCTTGACCGCAGGTCACTTCGCTCTTCGCGCAGCTGAAGACCAAGAGCAGCAGCGCACCCGAACACAATCCCCTCGTCCCAACCCATCGCGTCGAATTCATGGCGTGCCCACCTTCTGCCAGAGTTGTGAAAGGCAAGGTTACGCCTGCTCGCGAATGCCCTCAAGGGTAGCTGGCCTCGCCGGCCTTTTGGCCCAGGGAAACCTTGGCATCGCGGCGGCTTCGATGCCGCAATGGCCACCCCGGCTCCAAGCCGTCTTCGTGATACCGTCCTCTCCCGATGCTTTCGAGATGGTCGATTCTGGTTTGGGTCGTCGTAGCCACGGATCTCGTCGGGTGCGGACGTACGCCACTAACAGACGGGATATCGTCGCGGTCAACCGCGGGACAGGACAGCGCCGAGCAGGGGGGTAACGCTGGTTCGTCGGAGCTCGGCGGCAGCGCGGGTAACGGCGCGGGTGAGACCAATCACCTGGGAGGAAGGCCAGTGAACGGCGGTGCGCCCGGCGCAGGAGGCCGCGTGACTTATGGCGGTGCGCCCGGCGCAGGAGGCCGCGTCACTTTTGGAGGTGCGCCTGGTATCGGGGGCCGCGTTGCATACGGCGGCGCGCCGGGCGTTGGAGGGGTCCTGGTGTTGGGCGGAGCACCCTCGGGAGGCGGAGTGTCACCCGACGGCGGTTATCCACCAGAAGGCGGCGCGTTCTCGGAGGGTGGCACACCAGAATCGGGTGGCGCTGCGGGAGCGAGCACAGCGGGCGGAATGGCCGGCGAGAGCGGGGCCTCAGGGGGAGGAGCAGCAGGCGAGGCCCAGGGAGGGACCGCCGGATTGGCTGGGACGGCCGGTGAAGCGGGGATGGCTGGACTCGGTACCGATTGTGACATCAACCCCTGTCAGAACCGCGGTGCGTGTGTCGACCTCGGGGAACGGGTGGCCTGCGACTGTGAGCCAGGGTTCTTCGGCGCGGATTGCGGGGTCTCCACCACCGCGCTGGCCTTGGGCGACTTTGACACCTGTGCGCTCTTGTCCGATCGCAGCGTGGTCTGCTGGGGCCGCAACGTGTTCGGCGAGGAGGGCCCACCGCAGGGGGCCTTCTCGAGCATTACCAGCGGCTGCGGTAACGGCTGCGGCATTCGTGAAGACGGCAGCCTGGCCTGTTGGCCCGAGGACGACGCGTGCGGGACACTGCCGGATGGATCGTTCAGGGCGGTGTCGGCCGGAGGCCGGCATGCCTGCGCCATCGCAAACGACCAAACGGTGACCTGTTGGGGCAGCGACGACGACGGCCAGGCGTCGCCACCCGACGGGGAATTCTCCGCTATCGCCAGTGGAGCGGTCCACAGCTGTGGCATCCGCATCGACGGCAGCATCGCCTGCTGGGGGAGCAACGACGACGCGCAGTGTCTACCTCCGACCGGGGAATTCTCCGCAATCACCGCAGGCGACATCCACAGTTGCGCGATCCGTCGGGACGGAATGCTGACCTGCTGGGGCGGGGAAAACCGGTACGGCGAGCTGGTGGCCCCCAGCGGAACGTTCACCACCGTGGTTGCGGGCTCCCAACACACCTGCGCCCTTGCCGATGACCAGACGGTTCGCTGCTGGGGCTATGACATGTATGGTCAATCGACTCCTCCCGAGGGCCGCTACACAGCGGTTGGAGCCGGGTTCGATCACAGCTGTGCCGTTCGCGAAGATGGCAACGTTCTGTGCTGGGGCGCCAGCGGTCAGGGCCAGTCCCATCCCCCCGAGGGGGTGTTCGACGCCCTTGACATCAGCGGCAGCAACCAGTGTGGGATCCGCCACGACGGGACGCTGTTCTGCTGGGCGTACCAGTTCGACCCACCACAGACCATGGCCACCGCGGTGGCCACCAGCGATCAGAGCTGCGTTATCCAAACCGATGGGACCCTGTCCTGCTGGGGTTACCAGTTCATCGAGAACGTGACGCCACCCGAGGGAACCTTCGTGGCGGTTGACATGGGGAATCGTCACGGCTGCGCCATTCGCACCGACCAGACCCTGGCCTGTTGGGCTGAGGCTGTCTCTCCAGGCACGGCCCCGACCCCGGAAGGGCCCTTCGTGGCGCTATCCACCGGCTATGAACACAGCTGTGCGATCCGCCAGGACGGCACGGTAGTCTGCTGGGGCAATACCCTGCAGGGCAAGTGCGATTCCCCCGACGGAACGTTCCTGGGGATTGCGGCAGGTCGTCAGCACAGCTGCGGAATTCGCTCCGACGGGACGCTCACCTGCTGGGGGCTGAACGACGACGGGCAGGCCAGTCCCCCTCAAGGCCTCTTCACGGCCGTCCAGTGCGGCGATTACCACTGTTGCGGCGTGCGCGACGACGACACCCCCAGCTGTTGGGGCGACAACCGGTACGGTCAATCCTCGCCGCCCCAGCGGGCCTTCGCCACCCTGTCGCTGGGCAACTCACTCAGCTGTGGGATCCACGACACCGATCACGGGATCAGTTGCTGGGGAGCCGCCACCAGGTAGGCCCGCTACTGAAGCATTCTGCCCCAGCAGCGCAACCTGAGGCTGTCCCGTTCGATGGCGCAGCTCAGGTTGTTGCCCGCCCCGATGGCGCGGTACGTTCCAGCGGGTGGTTCGCTCTCGGCGTAAACGTTGCCGCCCCAGCAGGTGAGCGTCTGGTTACCGGCAATGGCACAGCCATGCTCGCTGCCCGCGGCGACCTGGGAGAACTGACCCCCTGGCGGCAGCGCCTGTCCGTCCTCGTTGGCTCCCCAACAGGTGAGCGCACCGTCCACGCTAATGGCGCAGCTGTGTTGGTATCCAGCCGCCACCCTTTGGTACTGCCCGGCGGGCGGGGAGGACTGCCCGGAGTCGTTGGTTCCCCAACAGGTCAGCGTACCTTGGCTGGTGATGGCACAGTTGTGCGCGTCGCCCGCGGCCACTGCCGTGAACGTCCCCTCGGGGGCACTTGTCCAGCCCGAGTCATTGCCCCAACAACGAAGGTTGCCTGCGCTATCGATGGCACAGACGTGGAAGCTCCCGGCCGTCACCGTCCGGAACGTCCCCTCCGGCACCGCCAGCAATCCCCAGTCATCGCTCCCCCAGCAGGCGAGTGTCCCATCGGTTCGGAGCCCGCAGCTTTGTACGCTACCCCCCGCAACGGCCGTGAACGTGCCTTGGGGCGGCGTAGCCTGACCGTAGACGTTCCCACCCCAGCACGAGAGCGTACCGTCCAGCTGAAGCCCACAGACGTGTTGGCTTCCCACCCCGAGGCCCATGTAGGCACCCGTGGGAAAATGGGACTGGCCGTATTCGTCGTCGCCCCAGCACAGGACGGTCCCGTCCGCCTGGAATGCGCAGTTGTGATAGCCCCCAGTGATCAGCGAGACGAACGACCCCTGGGGCGGAGTGGACTCACCGCTACCGTTGGCGCCCCAGCAGACGATGCTGCCGTCCTTCCTCAGGCCGCAGCTGTGATAGCCCCCGATGCCGATGGCCAAAAACTCACCCGAGGGTGGGGTGGCGCGGCCATACTCGTCGTTGCCCCAGCAGGCCACGGTGCTGTCGCTCCTGAGCCCGCAGGTGTGGCTGAACCCGGCGTCAACCTGAAGATAGCTACCCTCGGGTACGCTGCACTGACCGCTGTCGTTGGCACCCCAACAGGCGATCCTGCCATCGCTTCGCAACCCGCAGTGATGAAAGGCGCCGCTGGAAATGGCGGAGAATTCCCCGTCGGGGGGCGAGAGCTCGCTGCTGTTATTGTCTCCCCAACAGCGAAGGCTGCCATCCGTCACGATGCCGCAGGCGACATGCCCACCCACGGAGAGCTCGGTGAAAAGCTCGTCAGGGGGCTCGAGCATGGGGGGGAAATTGCCGCCCCAGCAGTCTGCGCTGCCATCCGGGCGAAGCCCACAGCTCGTCCTACCCCCGGCGGCGATCTCGGCGAACTCGCCGTCAGGCACCATGACCTGCCGTTGCTGGTTCTCCCCCCAACAAGTGACCGTCCCATCCGATAGCAAGGCGCAGCTATGGCTGAGCCCGGCTGTCAGCGTCTGGATCCGGAGTGAACAGTCCTCGCCGAAGAAGCCGGCTCGGCAGCTGCACACGGTGCGCCCCTCGAAGACGAAGCAAGGGTTGTCGTTCTGGCAGGGATTGGGGTCGCAAGCCGTGGCACCAGCCAGGCCCGCCGCCCCTGCGGCATGGCCTGCGGTTCCCCCTTGATCGCCACCGCTGCCCGCCTGAGCCCCCGCGCTCCCGCCCTGACCAGCGTGATTCGCGGCTCCTGCTTCTGGTCCTTGGCCCGCAACCACGACCCCTGCCGTACCCGCGTCGTAACCAGCACCACCGCCCGATTCGACTCCACCTGTACCCTGTCCCGCGGAGCCACCGAAAACGGGCAGCCCCCCTAGCCCAAATCCGCCCCCCGCGTGATAGCCACCGAAACCGGACCCGCCCCAAGACGCACCCCCCGCGTAATAGCCACCGAGACCTGAGCCACCCCAGGATCTTCCGCCGGTCCCACTGCCACCGCCTCCCGGAAGCTCCTCACCGCCCACCCCGGCGCCGCTGGCTCCCGCCTCACCACCCTCAGCCACACCCGCGCCGCCCCCCTGCGCATCCCTTGCCTCGATGGTCAAGCTAGTGCGCCCACCGCAACCAACGAACCAGGCGAACAGGATCAGGAGACGGGAGCGAGTGGGTGTCATGGTGGGTTCATCCGGGCGGGAACACCTGGGTCGGGGAGAGACCCGGGATTTCTACCACGTTGTTACGGCGGGTGGCGGGGGGCTCGGCCGTTGCGGTACAATTCGCGATCGGACTCAAATTCGCCGCGCCAGCTCGCCAACCTGCCGCCAGGCGAGGATGGACACATCACCCTGTTGCCATGGCGTTTCGCCGCCGAAGACCAGGATCGGATCCGTCGCGTCTTCCTTGGCGATGGCTCGCCACTGCTCCAATCCCTTGAACCAATCCTGGGCGATGACTGCGCCGGACTTGACCTTGAGGGACTGCTTCGTACGACCCGGCCATTGCCCTCGGAACGACCCCGATTGGGCACCTGCTCATGGGCTGCCTTACAATCTGACATTCGCAATGTCAGATTGTAAGCGGCGCTCTTCCCTCGACATGTTGTGGGAAAGCACGCTGTTGGCTCGTTGGCCGGGCCGCCAGGGCCCGAACCGTGTTCGCTTCTGCGGGCGCAGCGGGCAGGCGTGACCGATCCTTTTTCATCATCCCGCGTTTCGGCAACCGTTTTCCTGCGCCGGATCGGATGGTCCGTTCGGCGTGACCACGGAGGGTTGGTGCAGGTCAGGCCAGACAACGACTTGGCAGATGACAAGGGCGACCACCCTCCGTAAATTCCTCGCCATGACATCAGACGGGTGGGGCGTCGCGCTGGCGCTGATTCTGGGCGCGGGGGGAACCGCGTGCCAGGGGCTCAATCGGATCGGCGTTCCTGCTGAGGTACCTGCGGAGCACCTGGCTTTCAAAGCACGGGCACGAGCGCCTTCCCGGGCGGAGGACTTGGAGTTCCTAAACGCCTGCGTGAGTCAGAGAATGTCTTCCGACATAGTATTCACCGACGCGGGTATCACCGGCAATTGGGATCAAAGAACGTACTCCGAAACCACTGTCCGGCTTAACACCGGACGCTTTGTCGTACCTTGGGACAGCGTAATCCAGCTCGTTCCTCAAGTGGACTGTACCGTGCGCGGCAACTGTGATTCACCGGCTCTCTGGGAGGCTGGCAGGATGCTCAAGCTGACGGCCTGGCGCCAATTTTCCAACGCGAACACGCAGCAGGAGGAGTGGACGCTGGTCACAGTCGCAATGCCTGTCGAAGGCTGTGAACCCGCCGACGTGCTCGTTGCTCTCGGTCACTTCGTCGGACCGGATCGAATCGTCGGGTGCGGTCGGAACTGTCGGGCAGCGTTGGGTGGGGGGAGCCCACGATGAAATCCTTGGTCCTGGCCACACTGGTGTTCTGTACGGGCTGTGGTTTCCAAAACGCCGGGACCAAGCTCGCCGTTCACATGCGACCATCGGGGGCCCAGGTAACCACGGCCCGGGCCTTGTATGTGGTCGACCACTGCTGGAACAAGGCGATGGCGCATCAGGGTTTCCACGTCGACCTCAAGCCGGAGTCCTTCCGTATCGTTACGGACTACTACCGATGCACGTACAATGGCTGCGGCATGGGCGTCTTCAATGGTGACTTCGGGCACGAGACGGTTGGTCCTGGCTCGCTGGAGATTGCTTGGAACCGCGTGGAGGAGATTCTCCCTCTGAAAGTCGGGGGAAGGACCTACGTTAATCTGCGCTTCACGGTGAACGCAAACGAAGTCACGTACCTTTACCCGCAGACCTCCTCCTACACGGAGGTCTGGACACTGACGTGCGACGGCACAGCCTTTACGGCCAACGAGCTAGTCGATGCTCTGGCTCTGCTCACCGGTCCAGAGAAACTCTGGTGACTGCCCCTGCGTAGTGTCGTACCGGCCGTCTGCAGCACCGTGGTTCGGACCACGTGCTCGCGATGTCATCCATCGCCAATGAGCGCACCGTCAGTCCCCCATGTCGTATTTCATCTCCCGCAGGATGGGCAGGGCCTGGTCCTTGGACAGAAGGGATACGTAGGCGCCCTTGCTCAGGATGTAATAGGTTTCGCCGGCCTTGGCTGCGAAACCCTGGATGTTGTCCACTGCCCTCTCGACGGTTTCGTACCCGGGCTGGTGTTCGCCTATCTGGAGTGAATGTTTCCCCGGCAGCACGTGAACGGGCATGTACGCGTTCTGCTTGAGTTTGCCGACTAACTGTCCGTCAACATAGACGTTGAAAGACCCTGCAGATCCGACGATGTCTTTCTGGCGGAAGAAGTAGACGATCGCATCATTGGGGCTCCGCAGGGCCTCCTCGTGGTACGCGATTGTGCTGCTGGTAGTGGCGCCGCAACCTGCGGCGAAGACCAGCGCCAACACCAAACCCATCAGGACCGTCAGTCTCTTCATGGCTGCTCCCTGCCGGAATGTGAGGTAGATTATTCCCAGTCCATGGGCTCATGACCGGATACGCCTTGACACACCGTGAACCAGAAAGCGGATGTTAGACGAATGACGCTCGACCGGGGGACGGATTCGCCTTTGGCATTCCACAAAAAAGCAAACGCTGAACTGCTTCTGAACAGACAGAGGCGGCCTGTTGACATGATCTCCAATCCCCGAACTGGCTCGGTTTGCCTCAGTCATCCTTGGCGGCCCGTCGCGGATATCTCCAAAGGTTGCTCAGGGCGGGATAGCCTGCAAAGGCGAACGCAACGACAGCAACAAACAGCATGCCAACCCTCATGGCACAGTCCATCACCGTCACCGGATTTCCCGTGAGCTCGTACCATACCCACCCACCGATGGCGCCGTTGACTGCAATCGCAATGAGAATCCGTACTCCAATACTCGGAACCGGAGGGGTTCGACCATCTGGCATTGCCTCGTTCTCCAGAATGCTAACGACTGATCGGCGGCCTATTCGATGGAGGATGCTTTGGGCCAGGGTATACGCCGCAATGCCCAGGTGAACAGGAACGGCATTACCAGTGGCCCAAAAATGGTGGCGCCCATTGCAAATTCCCTGAGGGGACGAAACGGACTCGCGGTATCGACACTACCGAGCTGTATGAACGAAAAGACCCATCCAACCATCAGGAGCGCGGAGGTCCCCGCCTGAAATGCGCGCCTCCAGTGCCCCCTTCCAAGATAGGCGAGTCCTGCCAACGCCCCCACTGCCGGCAAAGCGGCCGAAACCCAACCCATGCCGAAGCCGATGTTGTCTATCTTGCCAGATCGCTCACCGGCTGCTTCAAGACCGGGCTCGGCTGAGTCGGAATCATTTCGAGCATCCGCGCCGGATCCGTCAATGAGCCTCGCGCGCAACCGTTTGGCAGCCTCCGCGGAGGAACCGTTCGTTTCGATCAGTGAGTCCAGGTGACGAAGAACCTCCGCGCTTCCGAGCGCCCGAAGCGCCTTGTCCGCGTTCTCACGGACGGGCAGCTCTTCATCCGAGAGTAGTCCAATCAGGGCTTGGATTGCGGCATCGTCTCCGACCTTTCCAAGCGCCTTGGTGGCGTCAACCCGTTCCATCAGGTCGCCCGCGTTCCGCTCGGCCAGAGCCACGAGTTCCCCGACCCTTCCCTCGACAATCAGCCTGTCCAGATTGCGCATCTTCGACTCCCCGCAGAAAGAGCCATCTTCCAGAAGGCAATCAGTCTGCGTCCCTTCCGGCGGGGGTGTCAAGTGACCCGGGGGGGGTGTCCCTGACGGGAAAAGGGTCGATGGGGGCGGTCCCGGACCGACAGGCTTGCAGGGTAACGCTGCCAGGTTTGGCAGGATGAGGCTACGGCGCTAGCGGGATCACCCGCTGACCATGGTTCCATCGCAGCCACTCGCCGGACACGGCGACGACACGGTGGGCGTGGACGACCAGAATGGCCAGCTCGTAGAATCACCCTCGGTATGGGAAAGGAGAGCCATTGACTCCCCAAATGGCCAAGCCTAGCATCTTGTCATGTTCGGACGAACATGCGGGGCTCTTCTGAGAGTGAGTCTCGCCGCGGTTGCCTCACCAGGGGTGACGAGCGGCTGCACTGGGGGCGGAGGTGGCGACGATTGCGAGCTGTCATGCTCCGTGACTTCCTCGGGTTCCTATTCGTCGAACCTGAGTTGTGGTTCGGGGGCACAGGACATCCAGAGGGACTCTTTCGACGCATATGGGAATCCGGGAAGCTACGATGTCACTTACGCCAACGGGAGGGCGTACCACTGCTCGCTTGGCTACGACAACAGAGGCGATGTCGTGTCGATACGCTGCGCCAGCAAATGGGGGTCCTGCGATGACTCGGCGACCGACGAAGCAGGCGCCGGTGGCGAAGGGGCCGGTGGGGAACCTGCCTCCGGCGAACTCGGCTCGAGCTGCTGGGAGGACGGCGACTGCGCCGCCGGTCCGGCCACTACCTGTCTGTTGGATCCGACCAATTCGAATGGTCAGGGGACGTGCACCATCACGGATTGCACCGCCGAGGACTGCGGTGGAACGGACTACCAGTGCTGCGACTGCACCACGACGGCCGGCCTCCAAGATGCGTTCCCGGCGCCCCTGTGTCTACCCAGCGTTACAGCAGGCGAGCTGAGCGATATCGGCCTCGGCTGCTCGTGCGAGTGAGAACCCTACCATGAGAACCAAGGCTGCATTCGGTCGGGCAAGGATCGTGAGCATCGGTGGATTGGCGTTGGCAGCCTGGGTTGCCGGCTGCCGGGGCGATGGCGGTTCGGATGACGATCGCGCGAAGTCCGAGTCCGAAGGCGGCAATGCGGCAGGTCAGGACACGGCCGGTGCTCCAAACAGCGGGGACGAGGCCAACGACGGCGGGGGCGCAGGCAGCACGGCTGAAGGCTTCGGACGCGACTGTCGAGGATCGTGCAACGGTACGGTTTGCGCGACCGGAGACCCGCTGTGCTCCGACTCTGACCTCGACTCCAACCTCACGTGCATCGGCACGGCGACCGGAATGTACTGTTCACGCAGTTGCCGTTCCGATGAAGACTGCACGACGCCCCAACGAAGCATGCGTTGCATCGTGTCATGCCCGGGAGAGCCTGGCGGCATCCCTATCGCGGGGGTGTGTTGGTCGGCGGATGACTATGAATTCCTGACGAGGGTCATCTGCGACGAGTCATTGGGCACGGGCGGTACGAGTGGAGTGGGCGGGGCCAGCGGGTCCGGCGGCGCGGGCGGCCCTTCTGGAACCGGAGGGTTGAGCCTCAATCCCCTCGGTGAGGGGTGCCCCGAAACCGCCCCAGAGCCGAACACCGCCTGCACCGCTCCCAATCCGAGCACGCCGATGCTCTGCCTGTACGCAGACATGCAGTGTGCCTGCGTGGAGTCATCGCCGATTTGGTTGTGCAATTGACCCCAGCTGGGGTTTGGGGGATCGGGACCAAGAGCTGCCGTCTCCTGCCCGCGCCGCACTCCCTAGAATATCGTGTAGATGAAGGGGGCGGCAGCGGTGCCACCGAGCACGAGAATCGCACCGAGCAGCAGGAGCATCAGCACCAACGGGGCCAGCCACCATTTCTTGTTGTGTCGCAAGAAGCCCAACAACTCGACCAACAACTGGGGCTTCTTCTGCTCAGCCAGATGATGAACCATTCTCTCCCGGTCGGTCTTCGTTGCTGAGTCGCTTGAGCCGGATCCCTCAGTCATTCGCCGCTCTCCTTGTCAGTATTGGGTGAAGTATCGCTCAAGGGCTTTGTCACTCTCATGACCCACCCAGAAGCTCTCGGCCTGCCGCAGGTGACGGCGACGACGCAATGGGTCATAGCCAAACAGCCGCATCACAAGACCCATGGGGGCAACGACGCCGAAGTAGATAGTGAGTAGGACTGCATGGGAAAGGCAGAAGGCAAGGGGTGCGGTCGCAAACATCCATCCGAGATACAGCGTGCGCTGCCAGCGGCGGACTCCGTAATACACTGCCAGATAGGCGGCTCCGACCACCCAGAACGCCATCGCCAGGCCGACCGCACCGAAGCGCAGGAAGAACACCAAACCAAGGATCCCCAACACCGCGGCCACCGATAGGCCGAACCAGCGCAGCAGGGAGGCCGATGGATTCTTGTCGATGTGGACCAATGACATGGGCTTGTTGGACTCAGTCGAGCTGAAATTGGGCTAGATGGGCATTGACGTCGACCTGCCCAACCCGTGGCTGGTCCTCCTTCATGAGGAGGAAACGTTCGAGCACCAACACATCCATGTTGGTGGCCATGAAGCAGCGGTACGCGTCGGCCGGCGTGCAGACGATGGGTTCACCGCGCACGTTGAAGCTGGTGTTGATGAGCACCGGACATCCGGTCACGGCTTCGAAGTGTCGCAATAGCTCATAATAGCGACCATGTCGCCTTTCGTCCACGGTCTGCAGGCGTGCGGAAAAGTCGACGTGGGTGATCGCCGGGAGCTCCGAACGCGGCTCATTGACCCAAGTCGCCATCTCCTCCACGCGCCGCGAACCAGTCGTCACAGGGCGACGGCGGCGCTCGACCACGTCGGCCACCAGCAGCATGTACGGGCTTTCGTGGCGGGGATCCAGGTCGAAGTAGTCTGCTGCCCGCTCCCGAAGCACCGAAGGAGCGAAGGGCCGGAAGGATTCTCGAAACTTGATCTTCAGATTCATCACCGACTGCATCTTGGGACTGCGGGGATCGCCCAGGATGCTTCGGGAGCCGAGAGCACGGGGCCCAAACTCCATCCTGCCCTGCATCCAGCCCACGACGTTCTCACTGGCTAGCAGCTCGGCGACCGTGCGGCACAGCGTCGCATCGTTCTCGAAGAGCCGGTACTTCGCACCCGCCTGTTCGAGAAACTGTCGTATCTGTTCCTCCGAGAAGGCAGGACCGAGCAGACTCCCGCGCTGTGAATCTCCCGGTTCGGGCTCTCGTGGGTTGTCCAACAGCTGGTACCAAAGGTACTCCGCCACGCCGAGCGAACCGCCAGCGTCACCGGCGGCGGGTTGAATCCAGAGCTCCTCGAACGGGCCCTCCCGCAGAAGCCGACCATTGCTCACACAGTTGAGCGCCACGCCTCCCGCCAGGCAGAGCCGTTGCATGCCGGTCTTCTGCCGAACATGCTGGGCCATGTTCAGCACGATCTCCTCGGTGATCAACTGAATGGAGGCGGCGAGGTCGACATCCAACTGGCGGATGGGCGACTCGGGCGGTCGAGGGGGGGCTCCGAACAGCCGATGGAACTTGGGGCTGGTCATGGTGAGCCCCTGGCAGTAGTTGAAATACTCCAGGTTGAGCCGGAAGGACCCGTCCGCCCGTTGCTCGACGAGATGGGAGCGAATGAAATCGGCGTACTGGGGTGAGCCGTAGGGCGCCAGCCCCATCAGCTTGTATTCCCCGGAGTTGACGCGAAATCCCGTATAATAGGTGAACGCCGAGTACAGCATGCCGAGCGAGTGCGGGAATCGAAGCTCTTGCAGCAACCTCAGTCGGTTGCCCTCCCCGACGCCGACGCTTGCGGTCGCCCACTCTCCCACGCCATCCATGGTCAGGATCGCCGCCGTTTCGAAGGGGCTCGGGAAGAACGCGCTCGCGGCATGCGACTCGTGATGCTCGAGGAAGGCCACGCGCCTGGCATAACCCGAGCCAAGACCACGCTGAATGAGTCGCACAGTACGCAGCTTCTCACGCAGCCACAGGGGAATGGCCTGAGAGAACGAACGATAACCAGCAGGGGCCACCGCGAGATACGTCTCGAGCAGGCGCTCGAAGGTCAGCAGCGGCTTGTCGTAGAAGCCCACGTAGTCGACGTCCTTCGGCCCTAGACCAGCCTCGCTGAGGCAGTATTCGACGGCGCGTTGCGGGAAGCGTGCATCGTGCTTCTTGCGCGTGAAACGCTCTTCCTGCGCGGCCGCGACGATACGGCCATCGACGACGAGGGTCGCGGCCGCATCGTGATAGAAGGCGGAAATCCCGAGGATGGCCGTCATGACGAAGGGGAGGGGGTTGGGGAAGGTGCGGTGGTATTCGCCGACCCGGGGAGCGATGCTGACGGCGCGGCGGAGCTGGTCGAGGCGGGGTGAGGTGAGGGCGGCATCGCAGAGGGCGCGGTGGCGGCGGTGGGCCGAGGTGCGGAAGGCAGGTAGCGCAGGGCCTCGACGACCATCTTGGCCGCAGCCTCCACGCCAGCCATGTTCCAGTGGGTGTCGTCGCGATGGTAGACGTACTTTCCCTCTACAAGGAGCTCGTCCGCCCGACGGCGCATCGCCGGAGTCAGGTCAATCACCTGAATCCCTAAAGGAGAAAAGACCTTCTGAGCAGCAAGGAAGGCCGGAGCAGGTTCAGGAAGCGGCGGACGGCCATCCTTGATGTGGGGAGCGTATGTCCGGTAGCTGGTTGGCACGAAGAAGACCGCGGCGATCTTCCTGAGCAATTCGGGAGGATGCGTCGGAATCATGTCCAACTTCAGTGCCTGGCACCGGGCATTGTCAATGTGGGTACCGAGGAAGCCCATAAAGTGCTTGCCAACGCGGTACGTCTCTACGATGTCCTCCGATCGTGGAAAGACCATCCGTTCGAGCTGGCGCGTGACCCGAAACAGGTACTCTGTCATCACCAGCCGCGGACGCACGAGTTCGATCGCTTCGAGCTTGCGTTGGTCGTACCAGGTCGGCGTGATTGGTTCGCGCATCGCCGCGGGGACCTCAGGACGGAAATCGTTACCCTCGAAGACGAACGCCAGAGCCCGAACATCCGGCGGCACGGGCAGCTTACGCAGGGCCCACTCGAGGCGCGCCACGTAGAAGTCCGGCTCCGAGGGGAAGGCCAAGGAATACGTGGCCAGGCCATGGTTTTTCCGCAACACGTTGGCCAGGCAAGCCTTCTGATCGTTGCTCGTGCAGGCTACCAAGGAATCCCCCAGCAGAAGCCATTTCTCACCGGCGTAGTCGGCGTCGTTGCGCATCCCGAGCCGGTCACTCTTGAGGTAGACGGTGCGGGGTTCGATGATCGACCGTGGAGCGTTGGGTTCGAGGGCCAGCAGATCACCATAAGGCATCTTCATCCGCACCTCGGTGTTTGGTTCGAACCGAGGAAGGGGGGGATCGTTCTGCGAATCGCTGCCCGTGTAACGAATCAACATCTCGAGCGGACGATAAAAGCCCCCCGCGTTGGCCGATTTCGGGATCCGCCGGACGGCGACCTCGAGTACTGCCACCGTGCATGCCAGCGACACGCTGAGTGCCACCAATTGCGACGGTCGTCCGACGACGGCAGCCACTAGCAACAGGAAGAACAGCGCGAGATCGAACCAGCCATTGAGCCCCAAAAACCACACCACGGTGCAGGCCACGAGCCACCACAGCAGCCGCCGCCCGCAGTAGACCCAACGCCACCAGGGGAAACCACATTCGGATGTCAAACGGAAGGGACCAAAAAGCATCATGTTCTGCTGAGGATCAGGTGCAGTTCACTCCCCTGCTCTCCCCCACCATCGAGGGAACCGTGGAGAACCACGAACCTCGCTGGGACCCGAGAGGCAGGCAGAACTAAAACATGCTCTTTAGCATCTGTAATTTCAATGTGCCAGCAAATGCGACCCAGCG
>CAZYKT010000078.1:0-18761 GCA_964648165.1 uncultured Polyangiaceae bacterium
TTGAAACCGTCGCTTTCTTGCAATCCTGCCGGCCGAAGCCAGAACTCGCGGCGAGTCCGACGAGCTCACTGTGGGCGGCAGCTACATCCCTGATGCGAGGAAAGCCAGCAGGTTCAGGCCGTTGCTAGCCACGGCCCTTGCCGGGCGAAATCGTGGGCACCACCTGACGCTGATTGCGTCGATAGATTCTGAAGTCGCTGTCGAGCGTTAGAACGACACCGTGTTGGTCGAGTTCGGTCATTCTGACCAAACAGGCATCCGCCAGTGACATCGGTACGTCGCTGAACTTCTTCATGAGAGCGCGCAAAGAATTTGCTTCCGCAGCAACGCGGAAGTCGCTGCGCAGGAGCCCTCGTGAAATGAGCGCAAGGATCGCCTCCTGACCGCCTTTGATATCCTGCAGAAGGAAACAGGATTCGGACAGAACAGGCTCGCAAGTGAAGATTGGCGGCTCAACAGTATCGAGCACACCCTTTACCCACGAGTGGTGCCGTTCACGTCGATTGAGAAACGCGACAAGCGGTCCAGTATCGATCATGACAGAAGTCATCTTCCATAACCCGTCATGCGCTTGCGACTGGTTGCAAGGTCGCTCGGTCCCTCAACACATCCAACGAGGTCGTTCGCGAGGGCGGTGAAGGACCGTCGCTTGCCCTTCGCGAGTGACTCGAGGGCTTCGCGCAGTAGGGCAGAGCGGGACGAGCGCCGTTGGCGTGCCAATTGGTTCAAGGCATCATCCAATTCTTCGGGTAGCTTGAACGATACTGTTCGCATGGGGCACTCCGAGTATTACCGAACCGACACAATGGTAATACGCCTTTCAGGCTGGGTCAAGCCACAGCCAGCCGCGCGGGGCCTGCCAGGCGTTGGCGGGAAATGCCGAGGCGTTCCGCAAACGCAGCCGCACCTTCCTCTTCTGACCGCACCCACCAGCGTCTCTAGGTGGCGCGTGTCAGCTCTCGCACAGTGATGAGGTCCGCGTCGCCGACAGCCCGGACGTCTGACTGGTGAAGCGTAACGAGTGCCTGCGTTCTGCCCGAAGCGAGAACGAACTCCACATCCAGACCGGCTGGCGCGTGAACATCGACTACTGCGCCAAGAGCGCCACGTCGCAGACCATGCTCCGGCACGTCACGATCCAAGACGACTGCGTCCAGCAAATTGAACATGGGGCTCTTCTCGGAAACGCGGTTGGGCTAGGGTTCCACTTGGCCGACGCGGCCCAGAATCTCGCTGCGACACGCATCCCAGTCTTCGGAGACATTCACGTCGATTCGTTGGGCCTGGAGCTCCGCACGAACCACGTCTTTGTGCCAGTCCGGGCTTTCGGGGGCTCGTTGACGAGCACGCGATCCCAAAGACGCCTCACGTCGTCGACTCTAACGTCGGCCGTCAGTTCGTCAATACCCGATGGCGGGGAAAGGAAGGACTACACACCTCCAGGAGCAAATTGCTCCCAGGGTTGAGGAATGGTATTCGCGAAGCGATGAGGGAACGCCATGCGCGCCGTTGAGGCGACCCGTGTTCACATCCCCAAACCACTGCTCCAAGCCGTGGACCACCGCGCCCGTGCCCTCAAGATCAGCCGGAACGAGCTGATCATTCAGGCCCTACAACGAGAGGTCACTGCGCAGGGGGATTGGCCGCCGGGATTTTTCGAAAAGGTCGGAAAGGCCGACCCCGAGCTCGTCAGTGCGGTGGAGGAGATGTCCAGGGCCATCCAAGCGAATCGCCGGTCCAGGGGATCGCTCACGCTCGGGACTGCGTTTTCGACACGAACACAGCGTCGGTGATTCGTCCCACGCGCAGCTCCCGAAGCACCGCACCTCCACCCAAGCACACCCGTCCGGCTTGGCACCTCCGCGAAAGGAGCTCCCACCTCGGCACCTATATGCGGTCGTGTCCTACCTTTCCCTTCCTCATTCCGCTGAACAGTTGTAGAGAATGCTGGACATCTGATGAGCAATCCGTAACCTGCGCCAAAGCACCAGGGGAACTGATTGTGGACGTGGCGAGGCCGGAAGCGATCCTGATAGTCGATGACGACGATCTCTACGTTCGGGCGCTGACGCGGCAGCTCCGTTCGCTGGGCTTTCCCTTTGTGTTTCGGGCCAGCTCCGCAGACCAGGCCCTGGCCATGCTCGATCATGTGCGGCCCAGCGTGGTTCTCACCGACATGGTGATGGAAGAGCGTGACTCGGGGATGCGGGTCATCGAATCGGCGCGGCGCGTCGGGGCGAGCTGTGCGGTGCTCTCCGGGCTGTCCGGTCTCGACGAGCAGGTGGTTGGTGCTCCGGTGCGTTCCAAGGTCACCCTCGAGACGGCCCATCTCGAAGAGCTACTGGGCTCGCTGATCGAGGAGAAGCATCGTCGCTCGCGCATCCCCAAGAGTGCCGTGGGCCGCGTCGCGTAGAGGCGCTGGTCTACAGAGGCCGCGCCGAACGCTCCACGCGATCCTCGGGCTCGCGCAGCTGGATGCTGGGCAGGATTCGATCCGCGACGAGTACCAGTCGGTTGGCGAGTTCTTCGCCCTGTTGGTCGTTCTGGGTTTGTAGCGTCGCAATGACAGAGAGGCACTCGCCAATGCCAGCCGCGATGGCCACGACCGTTGCGCGAAGCGTGGGATCGCCGTTATGCTTCTCGTCGACAGTTCCCCACAACAGGCCCTCGGTGTCCTTGGCGACCCGCCAGGGGCGGGCGGCGACGGCGTCGGACGGTGAACGCCGGGGAAGGGAAGGCCAGAGGTCGCGAAGCTGCTGCTCACACTGGTTGGCAGTCACCTGGCGGGTTGCGCGGTCCCGCCGCACCTCGAGGACCAAGCCGAGGTCAGCCGCGGTCACTCTCGCCGAGCGCCCATGTTCCTTTACGTCCCAGTGGGTTGCAGAGGGGAGGCTCGCATGAAGGCCGGTCTGGCCCAGAGCCACCGTGGCGAAGGGACCCTCGGCGGGATCCGGACCGGCAACCGAAGGATGCCTTGGCTCCGCCGCCGACCGGGGAGAGGGGACCGGCGCCGAGCCGCAGCCGGGCATCGAGGCCAGAACCAGCGCGAAAACCCAGAGGAAACGGACTGCCCCGAGGGGGAGCAATTTCGAACCCGGCGCCAAAAACATCTGCACCACGGTATGGGCCATGGTAAAGACGGCCCCGTGCTCATGCAAGCGAGCAGCGCTTCGGGGGCCTGCTTGCTTCTCCGGCTCTGAAACCCGAGTGGTCGGTGTGTCCAAAAGGCAGCCGGCAGATCCTCCGATCCCATGGATGGCAAGCGCGCAGGATTAGGCGTCGACAGAAGGCGAGGCAGGCGGCCCCGTCCGGCATCCGCGCCCAGGCAGGAACCGATCCTCATCGCGGCTCGCAGGCCAGATGCTCCGTCGGCGCGCCCTCCGCGGCGTTTGATCGCGGCCTCGGCCTCCCCCGCGGTGAACCGGGCACCGGTGGCGGCAGAGCCGCCCGTCCGTCCTCGACCGGCGGCGGAGCCGCCGGACGCTCCGGAATCGGCCACCAAGCGAGCCGCTCGCATCGTGCGCGTCTGTGACGACGGTCCCGATGACCGGGAGAAGCAGCGACTTCGTCTGGTAGCTCGTCTGTTGGAGAGTCAGGGGCGTGGTGCCATCTCCCGGGCTGCCAACGACATCCTCCAGGCCGGCTTCGATTTCCCCGCGGTGCAGGACGTGCAACTGCAGCTCCTGGAGCATTTCGACGAGGGTCTGGTGGCAAAAGCTCTGGTCGAGTTACAGGGTCTGTTGCAGAACGAGCCCCCCATCAAGCGACCGCTCTTCGAACAACGACTGCGACGGCTCGAGCAGTTTGCCGAAGATCCAAACACCCGAGAAGCCGCAGCCCAGCTGCGGCGCAGCATCCGCAGCGAAGCCCGCTAGACGAACCGGACTCGCTGAGACACGGGGACTATGCCAACTAGCCTGACGGCGCGTGACTTCGAAAACAGGTTCAGGGAGCTCGAGCGACGGCACACCCGTGACGAACAGAACAGTCGCTGCGTCCAGTGCACGGACTGTCGGGGTTGCACGGGGTGCACCTTCTGTCGCGACTCGGAGCGGCTGATCCGTTGTCATTACGCGGTTCGTTGCAAGAGTTGCAGCGACTGCTCCCATTGCAGCGATGGCCGCCAGCTCATCGATTGCCAGCACTGCGTCGAGAGTGAAGGGTGCACCTCTTCCGCCTATCTGTTCCGCTGTATCGCCTGCACCGGCTCCAGTTACTGCTTTGGCTGCGTGGGGCTGTCAGGCAAGGATTTCCACATCCTCAACGAGCCAGTCTCGCGCAGCGAGTATTTCGCGACGACGCGACGGCTCTTGGCGGAGCTGGGGGCCTCAGCCTCGTCCCCGCGCCAAGGGACGTGACGGACCCCTGGGCCGGTGAGCGCGAATTGCAGCGTGTTCTGAACCCGGGGCCCGTCCATCATCCCGGTGGCACTGGCCCGGGAATGTCCCGTGTGATACCTGCGTTCTGGTCACCGTAGAGCCGCTTATGGCCGCCCAGGACCGATGAGTGGGTCCCATCGACCCCTTCGTCCTGCTCGTGGATCCCATGACGCGCTTTCGTCACCAGAGGACAACGACACCATGAGATTTGCCATTCTCGTTCTACCGCTGATTGGTTCGCTCGCTGCCTGCGGAGGTTCCGACCCGAAGCCGCCCGAGACACCCGCCACCGCGACCCCGAGCGATCCCGCCCCCGTGCAGGCGCGCCCCGCCAACGTGGACAACGATCCCACCCGAGGCGACTTGAACATCGAGGAATCGATCCGCAAGGCCTGCGGCATCACCGATGCCGAGGCCTATTTCTCGTACGACTCCGCCAATGTGCGGGCCGAGTTCCGCGCCGTCCTCAACAAGCTGGCCGTGTGCTTCACCACCGGAGCCCTCAAGGGTCGACGCATGCGGCTGGTGGGGCATGCCGACCCGCGCGGAGAGGACAATTACAACCTGACCCTCGGGGGACAACGGGCCGATAACGTCAAAAAGGTCATCGTGGTCGAGGGCATGACCGCCGACAAGGTTGAAACGACTTCGCGGGGCGAGATGGACGCCACGGGCACCGAAGAGACCTCCTGGGCCAAGGATCGCCGGGTCGACGTGGTCCTTGGGGACTGACGTCCTGGCCCGATTCGCGGTATAGCCGACGGCATGAATCCAACTGATGCCGTCCTGCCCGTCTCCGCACCGGAGTTGGGGCACCAGGCCAAGGCCCTCGATCCGCTCGATTTGATGCTGGGGTCCTCGGGTGTGGTCATGGTGGTGCTGGTCATCCTGGTGATCGCCAGCACCATGGTTTGGCTCATCTGGTTGTTGAAATCGGCGCAGCTACGGCGCCTGCTCTCGGCGAACCGGCAGTTCGAAGGGGACGCGGAGAGGATCGGTAGTTCATCGGAGTTGATTCGTCTGGCGCAGCGTGACGGCAACTCGCCGGCAGCGCGGGTGGTCCACGAGCTGGCCAAGCACCAACACTTGGCCAGCCATGGTGCCGACTACCTGTTGGCGGTGGCCAAACGGGCCATCGCGGGTGAACAACAGCGAGCCCTGGTCCTGATGCCCACCCTGCAGAGCATCGCCAGCGCCTCCCCATTCATCGGCCTTTTCGGGACGGTGTGGGGGATCATGGATGCCTTTTTGCGCATCGGCGTGGAGAAGAGCGCATCCTTGCCGGTCGTGGCTCCCGCCATCGGGGAGGCACTGATCGCCACCGCGTTCGGTCTGGTGGCGGCCATCCCCGCCACCATCGGTTTCAACTACGTCGACAAGCGGATAACTGATCTGATGGAGGAGCTCGGAGCCTCCGCTGAGGCCTGGGCTCGGCTGTTCGCCAGCGGCGCGGCCCGTCCGAGGGGGCCATTCCTCGGTGAGGGGGAATAGCCCCCATGGGTGCGAGTCTAGGCCGCCGCGGCCGGGGGTTCCGGGACATCAACGTCACCCCGCTGGTCGACGTCATGCTGGTCCTGTTAGTGGTCTTCATGGTCACCGCCCCCCTTCTGACCACGGGGCTTCGCATCGATCTGCCGGAGGTCAAGGCCGCTAACACACCGGTCAAGGACGCGCGTCTGTTGGTGACCGTCACCAAGGAAGAAAAGGTGCTGTTCGGTGAGAAGGACGTCACCGGACACGTCGACCAGGCCTTCCGCGAGAACGCGCGGGTTCAGACCGAGAGGGAGCTCTACATCCGGGCCGACAAGAACGCCCGCTACGGCATCGTGGCCCAGGTGGTCGCTGCCGCTCGTTCCTCGGGGGTGGAATCGCTGAATCTCCTGGTGGAACCCGAGGTGGAGGAGTTGCCGCCGGGGGCGGAACCCTCCGCCGCACAACCGTCCCAACAACCCTCGCCGTCGGCTGCGACGGGCAGAACCAGCGCGGTCAACGCCCCCACCAACCCGTAGCTTCGGTCGCGTTCAGGCTTCGCCATGTCCACGTCCAGACTGACCTTCACGCCACTCGAGTTCGGATGGGCTTTGGGCGCGACGATGGTCATTCAGGTGGGGCTCTTGGCGACCTTGGCGCTCGCCGGTGCCAGCCACAGCAAGGTTCGAGCCGAGGAGGCACCGGCGGAGCGGGCGATACCCATCGCCGTCAAACCGGTGCTCGACGATCTTCCTCTCTTGAAGCTGGGAGGGAAAAAGGTCCGCGCCAAGCTGCCTGACATGTGGAAAAAGAACCCTCCGGTTCAGCGTTTCGAAGAGGCCAGTGCGCCCTCTCCCCAGGCTGATCTGACGCCCCAGGCTCTCCCCACCTCGCCGCTCGCCAAACCGGATGCCGAGGCCCCGCCGCCGGATGCGGAAGTCGCTGCCCAGGTCGAGCAGGTGCTCTTGGATGCTGGGCCCCAGGATGCCAGCGTCAACACCGAGGGCGAGGGCAGTCCGGACGGGGTCAAGGAAGGCACTGAGACCGACCCCGCCAAGGCGGCCGTGCGGAGCCTGTACCTTTCCAAGATCCATGCCTGGTTCCAGGCCCGCTTCCGGCAGCCCGATATCCCCTGCGAGGAGCTCAAGACCCTGCGTTCGGCGGTCGTGGCCCAGGTGGGGCAGAACCGGGAGATCACTGGTTTCGACTTGGTGCGACCCAGCGGCAACGCCACCTTCGACGAGCGGGTACGTAGCACGATGGCCAACATCGTTGGTCAAGAGCTGCCACCTCCGCCACCCTTGTACCCGGACCTTTTGAACACCACCGTTCGACCCATCTTTGGGGGAAAATGCAACGAGTAGCCCTTCTGTTCGGTTTGCCCATCCTTTTGGGTTCGGCTGCCGCACTTGGCCAGCCCAGCCCCTCGACCCCGCAGGATCCCGGGGATCTCGGGGAGTTCCTGGTGACCGGGACCCACGTCGAAAAGGCGCCCAAGCTCGCCGTCTTGCCGTCGTTGTCCCCGGACTTGGAGGACGTCATCGTGCGCAGCGCGGTCCGTCATGACTTCGAGCTCTCCGGGATGTTCGAGGTCCTGTCAGACTCCAAGGCACCCAACGGCAGCTACCGCTTCGACGATCCGGTGGACGTAGCGGCCTGGAGAAAGACCGGGGCCGAGGTCGTGGTCAAGGTGGCGGCCCGCAAGGTACGCGACGGTCGCATCGAAATACTGGGGGTCGCGTATTTCCTGACCGTGAGCCCCGATCCCATCTTTCAGCGAACCTACCTGTCCGCTCCCGAGGAGCTGCGCATCACGGCTCACCGGGTGACTGACGCGCTGCTGGGTGCCGTCACCGGTCGTCCCGGTGGGTTCGCCAGCCATTTCTCCTTCTCCACGCCATGGGGTCGCGCCCGACGGATCTTCACCATGGATGCCGACGGCGAGAACCTGGTGCCGGTGACGAGCTCCGACGCCACCGCCATCGCGCCGACGTGGGGACCGGACGGCCTTTTGTTCTTCTCGCAGAGCGTGCGCTACTCACCGTATCGGTTGCAGGTTCTGGCGGGCGCGCAGCCTCAACCGGTGGGCGTGCCCTTCACGACCAGCATCTATGCGTCCTCGGTCAGTGCGGACGGCAAGAAGCTGGCGCTGGCGGTCGCGGAGCAGTCCCGCAGCTACATCCGCGTCGGCGCCCTGGGCGGCACTGACTTCGCCCCGGTTTCCAAGACCGAGCTCGCGACCAGTCCCGCCTTCAGCCCGTCTGGCAAGTTGGCTTGGATTGGGGGTGGGAACCGGCAGGGCACGCAGCGGGTGTTCGTGGACGGCAGCCCCGTCTCCCCAGCGGGATACACCGCGGCCGCGCCGACCTTCTGCGATACCGAGGACGGGATCCGCCTGGTCTACGCGGTCGCGGTCGGCAACGATCGGATGGATCTCGTCATGAGCGACGAGAAGGGCCGGGGGCTAGCTCGCCTGACCCAGGGCCAGGGCTCCAACTACGCTCCTGCCTGCAGTCCCGATGGACGGCTGTTGGCCTTCTTCTCGACCCGCAAGGGTTCCCCGGGCCTGATGCTGATGAGCCTGAAACGGTTTACGACCATTCGCGTCAATGGCCAGCTCGGGGATTCGCTATCCTGGGCGCGCCTGCCCAAGTCGAGCACCCTGACCGAGATGACCCCGCCTCACCGGTAGGTCACTGTCAGCCTGGCCCTAGCCGCGGCGGGTCAGCGAGGCGACCGCGTGCGTCTCTCGGGCGCCCAGCAACTGGAACTGCAGACCGAATCCGTCCGGCTTGGTCCAGCGTACGATCCCCGGGAAGGTGAACCCCTGGGTCTCTGGAGCGACCAGGACGACCGAAACCTTGGAGCCGAAGGCGGGAACCTCGGGAGCCTCGATGAACGCGCCCCCAACACTCAGATCCCGCGTGTGACCCACGAGCCTGGCTCCCCCCTCGGTGGTGCAGACGACCTCGATCCGAAGCGGTACGCGCGGTGAAGTACGTTTTTCGTGCACAGGTTCCTCGAAGATACACCAAACTTGGGCGAACCGACTGCCCGAATGCGGAACCTACCGTATGAGATGGCCCCTAACCCCTGTCAAGAAGCGATTGGAAGCCGGTTCGGAACCTCGGTCCCCTGGGCGGTTCCTCGAGGGCTGGACGCTTGCCATCCCCTCGGTCGGTATTGCCCTGGTGGCGGCCCTCCTCGGTGTGCCGCGCCCCATCGAGCCCCGAGCCGTGCCGCGCCCGGTCATAACCACGGCGGAGATCTCCGAATCGTTGCACAGGCTCCACGGTCAAGCACAGTTTGCGCGGGAGTCGGTCCTGCCCCACGCGGTCCGCGCCGTCGGGGAGAAGCTTCGGCAGCTCGGTCGGCTGGTCCACGACCAATCCCGGGAGGTCACGAACCAGCAGCGCTCGGCCCTTCGCCGCCAGGTGACGCAGGCGCGACGGCTGCACGGGGACAAGGCACTTCTGGCTCTGCGCGCCGTCCAGGCCGAGCTGTTCGTCGAGGCCTTGCACGACTGGGAAAGGGAAGGCCGCAAGAGCCCCGATCTGGTCGAGCTGGGGGCCGATTTTCTGGAGCAGGCACAAAAGCGCGGATGGGTGGTCGCACACCGGCTGTTGGCTGACGAAACCGAGCGCACTGCGCTCTTCCTCATCCGCTGGGACGATCTGACCGGCCTTTCCCAGGACGGCGAGTTTCGTCTCTCGCCAGCCCTGGAGCGCGTCAGGCTCCGGTTCTTGCTGGACCACACTCCCCTGACCAATTCCCAAGCGGGCCTTCTTCTGTCCTGGGTCGAACGGCTCGGCCAACTCGACCGGGATTATCCTCGAATGCTGGCTCGGGGCATCGTGGCGACCCGCGCGGGTGATCTGTCGCTGGCCCGTGCGTCGTTCGAAGACGAGCTGTTGCGTTCCGCGGGAGGGCCTTGGTCGCTGCGCGCCAGGAACCACCTGCTCTTCGTGCTGGAGAACCAGGGGGCAGGCTCCGAGCTGGATCCGCTCAGGCAGGATACCGCTCCATGAATGAGAGTGCAGGAACGTCGGTAGAGTCCCTGGTCCGCTCGGCTTGTGCCGTCAGACCGCTGACACAACTCGTCGACGCGCTGGTTGGCGGTGAGCCGCATGGCACGCTCCTGGGACTGGCGGGCTCGGCCGGAGTCGCCTGGGCGTTGGCTCTGGCGCGTCGCACGAATCGACCGGTCCTTTACGTGGTGCCAGACACCGACCGCGTGGAGCGTGCCGTCGAGGACGCCGAGTTCCTGGAATCGCTTTTCGGGCAGACTGCGTCGGACCAACCATCATATTCCGAGCCGGCCGCGGCGGTTGCCTGTCCCTTGGCGGTGACCGAGGACAACCCCTACGCCGAGGTCAGTCCCGACCGCAGAAGCGCCATGGCCAGGCTGGGCACGCTTTCGCGGTTGGCTCGTGGGGACGGGCCACGCCTGGTCGTGGCGCGGGCAGGGGCGCTTCTGCGGCGCTTCATCCCGCCCCAGATCCTTCGGGAGTCGACGCTCTTGGTTCAGCTGAACCAGGAGCTTGCTCTCGAGGCGTTCGTCTCCAGACTCTCCGAGTTCGGCTATCTCCGCGTGCCCATGGTCGACGATCCGGGGACGTTCGCCGTGCGCGGTGGGATCCTGGACGTCTTCCCCCCCGATCGGCATTACCCGTTCCGCATCGAGCTATCGGGCGACACGGTCACGCGGCTGCGGCGATTCGATCCGCTCGATCAGCGCACCTTCGAAGACCAAAAGGAGCTGTTGGTGATCCCTGCCCGGGAAGGCATCACGAGCAATGACCTCGCGGCGCGGGCGCGCCAGCGCATGCTCGAGCTGTGTGACCAGCACGAATGGCCATCCTCCCGGAGCCGGCCCCTGGTCGACGACGTCGCCACGGGTCGCGCCTTCTTGGGGTCAGACAGCTACCTTCCCGCGTTTTTCGAGCTGGTGCCGGTGACCGACTACCTGCCGAAGGACGCTTGGGTGGTCCTGGAGGATCCCGCGGAGCTCTTGTCCGCATTGAACAAGGAGCACGAGCGACTGAGCGTGGGGGCTCAGGGCCCGGAGGTGCGTCCCCATTTCGCGCCGGGGACGCTCCTGCTCGAGCCCGAAGAACTGGCCGCGCAGTTGGCGGGTTTTCGCACCGCGGGCCTTGCTCCTTTGCTGCAGGTTGGGCAAGGACAGGGTCCTTTTGCTTTTGTTGAATCGGCGCAGTCGGACGTCCCTTCGCTGGGCGCCGAGTTGCCGCTTCAGCCCGGCGCAAGGGGACCGTCTCGGCTCGATCAGTTCTTCGAAAGGCTCAAGGCCTGGCAATCGATGAACTGGCGGGTCCAGGTGGTGGCGCGCACGCGCACCAAGGCCGACCACACCCAAGCGCTGCTCGCGAATCGTGGAATGTCGGTCGAACCCCAGGGGGGCCGGGACGGTGCGCCAAACCTGTCCATCGTGGTTGGCAGCTTGGCGCGCGGGGCCGTGCTTCCCGCCGAGGGCCTGGTCCTGGTCACCGAAGAGGAGCTCTTCGGGAGCCGCTCGCACCGCGCCGCCCCCCGCCCCAAGCGGGCGCGTGTCCCGGTCGAGGATCTCAAGAGTCTGGCCGTGGGCGACCACGTGATCCACGCCGACCACGGCATAGGCCGATATCAAGGGATCCATCGTCAAAGCCTGCATGGTTTCAGTCAGGAGTTCTTGAGCCTCGAATACGAAGGGGGTCGCCTGCTCCTACCCATCTACCGGCTCGATCAGATCGAGCGGTACTCGGGCGCGGAGGCTCACCCCAAGCTCGATCGCCTGGGCGGGCTGACCTTTGCCAAGACCAAGGCCCGGGTACAGCGTCGGATCCGGCACCTGGCCGACGATCTGCTGCGCCTGTACTCGGAGCGCATGGCGGCCACCAAGCAACCCCTGGTTCCGCGGGATCCGGACTACGCCGCCTTCGTGGCGGCGTTCCCCTTCGAGGAGACGCCGGATCAGGCCGCGGCCATCGAGGAGGTGATGACCGATCTCGAGTCGGACAAGGCGATGGATCGGCTCGTTTGCGGAGACGTGGGGTTCGGCAAGACCGAGGTGGCTCTGCGCGCTGCCTTCCGGGTGGCCATGGCGGGCCGACAGGTGGCTCTGCTCTGTCCGACCACGGTGCTGGCCCTGCAGCACCAGCAGACCTTCGAGGCGCGTCTCTCCGGCTTTGGCCTGGAGGTGCGCTCACTGAGCCGATTCACCAAACCCGCCGAGGTCACCGAGATCTTGCGCCGTCTGCGCGAAGGCAGTGTCGACGTGGTGGTGGGCACCCACCGCCTGCTCTCCAAGGACGTACAGTTCAAAAAACTGGGCCTGCTGGTGGTGGACGAGGAGCAGCGTTTCGGGGTTACGCACAAGGAGCGCATCAAGCAGCTGCGGGCGCAGATTGACGTTCTGACCCTGACCGCCACCCCCATCCCGCGCACGCTTCAGATGGCGGTGGGGGGCCTAAGGGATCTGTCACAGATCGCCACCCCGCCCGTGGATCGTCGAGCCATTCGCACGACCGTGGCCCATTTCGATCCAAGCCTGGTGGTAGAAGCCGTGACCCGGGAGCTCTCCCGCGGCGGTCAGATCTTCTACGTCTACCCCAAGATCCAGGGACTCGAGGAGCGCGTGGCCTGGCTGAGCCAACGCATCCCGAAGGCTCGGGTAGCCATGGCCCACGGCCAGATGCCGGAGGATCGCCTCGAGAAGACGATGACCCGTTTCGTCCGGGGTGACTACGACATCCTGGTCTGCACCACGCTCATCGAGAGCGGGCTCGACATCCCTCGCGCCAACACGCTGCTGGTCGAGCAGGCTCAGCATTTCGGCCTCTCCCAGCTCTACCAGCTTCGGGGACGGGTGGGCCGCTCCAAGGAGCGCGCCTATTGCTACCTGTTCGTGCCCAGTCTGAGCGAGCTCTCCGCCGAGGCGCGCACCCGCCTGCAAACCCTGGAACGCTTCACCGAGCTCGGCTCGGGCTTCCGGGTGGCGCTGATGGACCTCGAGCTGCGGGGGGCCGGCGAGTTTTTGGGCGCCGAACAGAGCGGCTGGGCGAGCAGCATCGGGTTCGAGCTCTTCTGCCATATGTTGGAGGATGCGGCGCGGGAACTGCGCGGCGAGCCAATCCGGCGAGAGGTGGAGCCCGATCTCTCTTTCGACGTCGATTTCCTCATTCCCGAGACGTACGTGGAGGACATCGGGGTTCGGCTGTCGCTCTACAAGCAGCTGTCGTCGGCACAATCGGCCGAGGAAGTGGAGCAGATCGCCCAGGGCCTGGAAGACCGATTCGGGCCGCCGCCCATCGAGGCACGGCAGCTCGTCTTCATGATGCGCCTGCGCACCCAGCTCCGGCACCTGTCGATCCTGGGCTGCGACGCCCGCAAGAACCAGGTCTCGATGGTCTTCCGAGACGACACCCCGCTTCAAGCCGAGCGTATCGCCACCCTGGTCAGCGATCCGCGTCGCGGTTACCGATTGAGCCCGGACGGGCGCTTGCAGCGCCGCTGCCGCGACGAGGAGACGTTCCAGAACGGCCTAGAATTCGCGGATCGGGTGCTTTACGAGTTGGAGGAGCTGGTAGGGGACCGGTGAGCAGAGAACGGTCAACACTCACGTGTAGGATCACATCAACCGTCGAGCGCCTCGCGCGCCGTGGCGAGCGCCAGGAACATCCGATGCGGCCAGTCCGTCGCAACCACCGTGGCGAACCCGTAGGTGACGTAGAAGCGCTCCGCCGCCTCGTCCTTGGCGTCGACGATGATGCCGATGCAGCCGAACGTTGCCGCTGCATTCACCACTCTCCGCAAGGCATCGATCAATAGCTTCTCTCCAAGCCGCCGTCGTTGCGCACGCTCATCGATGGCAAGTCGGCCGATCAGTGCGACGGGCATGTCATACTGAGGAAGCTTGTCCTCGACGATCGGTACGATCTGCGCCGAAGGAATGGCTGCCATGCTGAGCGTGTAGAACCCGAGCACGGGCGGAAGGGAGGCCTCGTCGTCTGCGCTGCGGCGAAGCACGTACGTTCGACCGATGTTCCGACGATCATTGGGGACGGCGTGGCGTCGGAAGTAGTCGTCCAACGGATGCCTGCCGCAGCAGAACCCGGACTTGGCGTCCGATTCCTCGATGCGCGAGGTGAAGTAGCTGGCGTCGTCCAAGCTCATCGCACGTGACGCTTCGCAGCTGCTTTGAGCCTCTCGTTCGGCTTGGCTGGCGTGGACACCATTTCGCGCATCTTCGTGACCGCTTCCGGCGGGAGCTCGAGCGGCTGCGGTCGGAGCGCCCATTCGAGGGCGGCAAGCGTTGGGGTGCTCATCTCGCACTCCGTCTTGGCCGTGCTTGGGTCGACGGTGAAGAGACGGCGACCGCGCCTCACTTCCATGACGGCCTTGAGAAAGAGCGAGAGCGCCTCGT
This sequence comes from uncultured Polyangiaceae bacterium, assembly GCA_964648165.1. Lineage (GTDB taxonomy): Bacteria > Myxococcota_A > Polyangia > Polyangiales > Polyangiaceae > FEN-1139. The sequence goes on from CAZYKT010000078.1 coordinate 14,269, forward strand.
CCATGAGCTGGCTGCGGCTGAGCCCAAGTTCGTCCGCCAGCTCTACGGCGGCGTTCGCGCGCTGATCGGGGATGGTGGCTTCGAGTCGCATGGGCGAGCCCTTTCGGGAAAACTGAGTGACTATTGAGGGATAGCTCCGGACGGGCACGCGCGCAAGGTCCCAGAGTGCAACGCCAATCTAACTACCTGTATTTGCACGCACTTAGGGAGATCCCGGGAAGGCAGTTCGGAATCGATATCGAGTCTGCCGACATCACCAACGTTGTCCCCGCCCAGTACCACGCCGACCTCGTTCTGCTCCTGCCCGACGGCAAAGCCGTAGTCGACTTCATCATCGAGGTCCAGCTACGCAATGAGGGTCGTGTCGAGGCAGTTCTCGCCGTTCTCGAAGCCCGAGGCTTCGTGGTCAACGAGCAACAGCGTGAGCAGATGTCGTCGTCCCAGGATCTAGACCGCCTCGGCACCTGGGTACGCCGGGCCGCGACGCTCACCGACGCAGTTTCGCTCCGGCTGCCTTCCCATACAGTTGTCGGCCCTCCGACTGTGCCGTATGCTTCCACCATGCCCACCCCGGTTGAACGACTCACCGAAGAGGTTCTCGCCCTTCCGACGGAGGCTCGGGCATTGCTTGCAGACCGCCTGGTCGAAAGCCTCGACCCGCTCACCGACGAAGCGATTCGCAAGGATTGGGCACTCGAGGCCATCCGACGTCGCGACGAAGCTCGTTCCGGAGGGGTGGGAACCATCTCGGAAGACGCCGTGGCCGACCGCGTACGTCGCCTCCTGCGGAAATGATCTTCCGATTCCATCCGGAGGCGCTTCGCGAGTACGAAGCGGCTGTCGAGTTCTACGAGTAAGGTCGAAACCACCGTTACCCCGGCAATACCGCACACTGCCCCTTCCAGCGGCACCAGTGGTCGGCCAGGACCAGAGCCACCATGGCTTCACCGATGGGTGCGAAGCGGGGCAAAAGGCAGGGATCATGCCGACCCAGCGTGCGCACGCTGGCGTCTTCACCGGCGCGGTTCACGGTGGGTTGGGGGCGGGGGATGCTGCTGGTCGGCTTGATGGCGGCGCGCAGGACGATGGGCATACCGCTGGAGATCCCGCCCAAGATCCCTCCGTGCCGGTTGGAGGTGACGACCACCTCGGTGCTCCCGTTCTCCGAGGACGACGCGAAGAGATCGTTGTTGTCGCTGCCCCGGCTGGTGGCACAGCGAAAGCCCACGCCGTACTCGACGCCCAACACGGCGGGGATGCTAAAGAGAGCCTTTCCCAAATCGGACTTGAGCTTGTCGAAGACCGGCTCACCGAGGCCTGCTGGTACCCCGGTGGCCACGATCTCGGCGACCCCGCCAATGGAGTCAAGCTCCCGGCGCACCTGATCGATGAGGGCTATCATGGATGGCACCACGTTCGGATCGGGGCAACGCACGATGTTCTTCGAACCGTCGGGCAGCGTCTCCACCTGCTCCAGCGTCACCTGCGCCGGATCGGCAATATGCGCCAGGATCGGCCCCACCTGCTTGGTGTAGCCGACGACCTTGCCCCCGAACGCCACGGAGATCAGCTTCTTGGCCACCGCTCCCGCGGCGACCCGCGCCACTGTCTCGCGCGCGCTGGCCCGGCCTCCCCCGCGAAAATCCCGAAAGCCGTATTTCTTGTCGTAGCAGTAGTCGGCGTGACCGGGACGGTAGAGCTCCTTCAGCTCGTCGTAGTCACGGCTCCGCTGATCCGAGTTGCGGATCAGGATGGCGATGCTGGTTCCGGTCGTCCTGCCACTGAAGACACCGCTCAAGAGCTCGGGAGTGTCCGGCTCGTGGCGTTGTGAGACGACCGCGCTCTGTCCCGGACGCCGACGGTCGAGATCCGCCATCAGATCCTCTTCGGACAGCTCGAGCCCCGGCGGACAACCGTCGATGATGACCAGATTGCCGGGCCCGTGAGACTCACCGGCGGTTGTGACACGAAAGGCGAGGCCGAAGCTGTTACCGGGCATAGGAGCCCTGAGCCTAGTCCCTGGTTGTGGCCTGGCCAAGTGTGCAGTGCGCCGCGGTCCTCGGGCCAACCCTTGTCGGCGCCCAATCAGCCGCTATAGGGAACGAGTCCGAGCATGCCTTCCTTCTCTGTCGTCCTTAGCCTAGGCGTTGGGATCCTCCTGTCGCTGACTTTTGTCCTGCCCTTCGCAGTGACGATGCGGGGGCGACGACGTCTGGAACGCGATGAGCCATCACGACTCGGCGAGCCATCACCACTCGACGACCGAGTCCGTCGGCCTCGGTCGCCAGTCGATGCTCACCCTCATCGTTCCTGCGGGGTCCCAAAAAAGATCAGCCTCCCCAAACGAATTGGTGGGTGAGCCAATCGGGTTCGGGCAGCTCGTCCACGCGACGGAATAGGGCGTTCTGGCCGTGGTGGTAGCCTCGAAATCCCCAGGCCGGAGAGCTCCCCAGAATCGTCCCGCATGCGCTCGGCAAGACCGGACCAGCCCTTTGTGCTCAATGTTCTGTTCCGAAATGACGTTGTGGCCATGCATCGTCGCATCACGTCGGTCCTGCGCCGGTGGGGTCCCGACGGTCCAGTGTCGGTGGGCTCCCGACGGTTTTGCGTCGGTGGGGTCCCGACGGTTTTGCGCCGCGTGGGCTCCGGACGGTCCTGTGTCGGTGGGGTCCCGACGGTCCTGCGCCGGTGGGGTCCCGACGCGTCGTTGTCTCAAGGCGCCTTGCTTCGGGTGGCGTCTCATCATCCAAAGGAGTCACTGCGTGTCGTCCCGGGGCGAAAAGGTGTCGTCGCCATCGGCTGCTGCAACGCGAACTCGCCATTTGTCGTCCTGGGGCGATGGGGCGTGGTCCGGAATGGGTCCCGATGCCATCATCGGCAAGGTGTCGTCTGGGGGCGAAGGGGTGTCGTCCCGGGGCGATGGCAGCGTCCATGAGCCGAGCTGATGGCGGCGGCAATTCGCTCCGACCCAAAGACCTGTTCTGCCGCGAGGAGGTTGTGGCTTCGGCAGCGCAGCCGAATATTGTCGACCGTCGGAGCCCCGCCGAGGGCATGCGCGACACGGTGGTCGAATTCAAGAAGGTCTCGACTCTGGCAGCGCCGGCCGCCGGCATCCACGTAGCTACACTGTCCCCCGTCGCGCTCCCAGACCTGTCGACGTACTCCAACCGGCAGGTAACGTGAAGGGAGTCGTGAAAGCGACGTAGGGTCTTCTTTCTCGCCGTGGTTCGCTTCTGACGGGACGTCGACCCGGGTCCCGTTCGAAGAGTTCGGGTTCGCGTTCGGATCCGGCGGGTTCGGGGCCGGCGAGTCCGGGCATGGCGAGCGCGGGTTCGGGTCTGGCGGGCTGGGATTCGGGTCTGGCGAGCTCGGGTTTGATGCCAGTGATGCCTCCGATGTTGATGCCGGAGATGCCTCGGATGTTGATGCCGCTCCCGAGCTCGCCGTCGAGCGCCGCAACCCTTGCGCGACAGGTTGTGCCCTCCGGGAGGAGCCGTACCGACGTCGCTCCTCCCGTTCGAGCAGCAGATCCACCGCCCGTTCGAGCAGTGCCGGCAAGTCGCTCGGAGTCATCGTGTGACTTAGCAGCATACCGGCGCGATCCAGCTTCTCCTTGAGCCGCTGACTCGCCGTGAAGACGACACGGTAACTGTGCTCGGAAAGTGCCTGGACCTTGGTCGCCCGCGACCGCAGGTTGGAGCTTGGGGACAGTGGCACTCGTAGCGCTGGCTGCGGGACAACGGCAACGCACGGTGCGCTAGATTTCACCGACTCAGCCGCGGCGACCGTCATCGGAGACTCAGAAGCCGCTGCCGTCATCGACGGCACGGATGATGACAATGAATCAACCGCGCCCACGTGCCCTGGGGAACCACCGCCTGGCCCCAAGGCTGGCTCCGGCAGCTCGCTGACTCGGGTTGGCCTAGGGTCCGGCAAGCGGCGCAGTCGAGTCGGCACATCGGCTCTCGGACACCGTGCGGCCACCATTCGCTCCACCTCCCGTTTGCTCTTGCCCGCTGCCGCCAGCAACCATTCCCGGTGATTGTCCTCGGTCAGGTGGGGTTTGAGCAGCATCAACCCTGAGAGATGAAGCCGGCCATCGGCAAGTAGCCTGTAAGCCAGGGGGAACGCGCGCAGGAGCCGAGCTCCCCACATCCACCGGTACGCCACGTCCTCACTGTGGCCCAAGCGCGCGGTCAAAAAGTCGAAGAGAGAGGAGCAGGCGATCTCACGATAGAGTTTGCGGCCGTCGAGCTCGCCGAGGTAAAGCAGCAGCTCCGCGACGAGCCGATGCTGCTTCCGGTTCAGCTGCACCAGTTGGGAGGTCAGCTGGTCGTTGGATAGACTCTGCACCCTGGCAATGAGGCGCCGAGTTGCGTCCGTCGCAGCCGAACCGTCCGCTACAGCCGAACCGTCCGTTGCAGCCGAACCGTCCGTCGCAGCCGAACCGTCCGTCGCAGCCGAACCGTCCGTCGCAGCCGAACCGTCCGTCG
>CAZYKT010000078.1:18861-22546 GCA_964648165.1 uncultured Polyangiaceae bacterium
CAGCCGCGGCAACCGTTCCGCTCTCCACTCGACTCGTGGTCGCCATCGCAACCTTGGTCACTGCGTCGTTCGCACCGGGACGCGGCAGCCCTGTCGGCCGATTGAACACCCCGGGCTCCTGCCTTGCGCATTCCGAAAAGTTGAATGGAAGTGTTCCTGGCAGAGGCGATGTGGTGAGCATGAACGCAGGATATCATGGTGTTTTTGGCGTCTGGCACCGGCGCGAAGCGTGGCTTTCGAGCATGACTTCGACGCTGCTCCGGTACAGGTCGCAACAACGTCTCCAGGGCGGCCCCGTAGCGGAGCAACGGCCCAATGGCGAGACACTCGCGAGACGTACGCGTAGGCACCGCAATAACCTGTCAATCCAAAACCGAAGGGAGAGCGAGAATGATCAGACGTCACCAATCGCGTGACACCCCGAGCGACCCGCCGCCTCAAGCGATCCGCTACCTCGAGCGACCCGCCAGCTCGAGTGACCTCTCCGATGTACCGAAGCCGAATAGAGCTGTCGTTCGGGAGCAGAGCGAGACCACTGCGTCCGGACACTGCCTCGAAACACTGCCTCCAATCGCTGCAAGCGAGCATCGCGTCCACTGCACGTCCCTCTGACTATCGGCTCCCCGAGAGCATCCGTCACTTTGGTGTCAAGACACCAAATCTGCTACCCACAGATTCGCGGGGAGAGCCAAAAGTCACTGACCGGAGCCACGCAACAGGGTCAACGGTGTCCCCAGAATCACGCGCAGCTCCATGACCAGATACGTGGAGAACTTCTCCAGGGCCGCGGTGTAGGCGAGATCGAAGAGCAGCTTGGCGCGCAGATCGTCAGCCAGGGCCCCCTCGGCCTCGTCCAGCTTGAAGGGGTTCTGGATGGTGTCCCGCAGAGCGGCAAGATCGCTGTTCTTCGGGATGGCTCCCGTGTAACCAAGGGAAATCTGCGCCAGTCCGGTCAACCCTGGCTTGCAGTCGCGCATCCGCTCTTCGAAATAGGGGATGGCCATGGCCAGCGTCTCCAAGAGCTCGGGCCGCTCCGGTCGAGGGCCGACCAGGCTCATATCCCCCTTCAACACGTTCCAGAGCTGGGGCAGCTCGTCCAAGCGCACCTTGCGCATGAATCGCCCCAGGCGTGTCACCCGAGGATCGCCCTTGGACGCCAAGACCGCACCGGTCAAACGCTCCGCATCCTTCCGCATGGTGCGGAACTTGTAGAGACGGAACGTGGCGCAGCGCGGTGGTAGACCATCGTCGCCCGGCGGCGACGGCAAGAGCCCCTTGGCGCGGATCTGGCCGTAGAAGACGGAGCCCGGGGAGTCGAGACGGATCGCCAGGGCCAGGATGGGATAGAGCGGCGCCGTCAGCAGCAGGCCGATAGAGGCTCCCACGATGTCGAGGGAGCGTTTCAGGATTCGGACACTGGGAGGAGGCACCGTATCACCCCGGGATGACTGTCCAGGGGCAGTAGGTACACGACCAAGGGAAAGGTGCAAAGGGTTCAATCGCTGGCTTCAAACCAGCCATGGATCCGCGGAGGAAGGGTCCCTGCTGGATCCCGGCTCGGGGGCCACCATCCCGTTGCCTGGCCATCCGCCGGCCAGGGCCAGGCCGGCGCCACCGTGCCCCCGCAAGAACCACTGGTTTTTCACCGTCCCGCCCTTGGCCCGTATCCTGCTCCTTGTCCGCGAAGCATGCCTGCTTCGGACAATCCGCACGACACGCTGTTCAAGGAACTGCTCGCCCAACCGAGCGATGCCGCTGGGGAGTTCGAGGCAGTGTTGCCGCCGGAGCTCTTTCGCCTGCTCGATCCTGCGACGCTGGTCCCAGTTCCGACCAGCTTCGTGGACGAGGCCCTCAGGCGTTTCTACAGCGACCGGCTGTTTCGGGCCAAGCTTCGAGGAAGACCCGCCTATGTCTACCTGCTCGTCGAGCACAAGAGCGAGCCGGAGCGATTCACCCTGTTCCAGCTCCTGCGGTACATGGTGCGGATCTGGGAGCAAGAGCTGGCCAGACCCGAAGCTCCACGTTGCCTGCCTCCCGTCATTCCCCTGATATTGCACCACGGTGAGCAAGGTTGGACGGCTCCGAAGGCATTTCACGGGCTCTTCGACGCCGAGCTGATGAAGATCACCGAAGTGGCAGGCCTTACGCCCTCGTTCGAGGTGGTTCTGGACGATCTTCGGGAACAAACTGACGAGCAGATCCAGGCACGGTCGATGCGCGCGTTTGCTCAGATGGGCCTACTGCTCCTTCGGGACGCGAGGCGGTTGAAGCCAGCGGAGTTGCTCAGTTCCCTTGGGCGCTGGGGAGCGATGATGGGGGAGGTTGCCCGGGCTCCGGACGGCCGGCGTGCGTTGCTGATAATCCTCGGGTATATTGCGAGAGCAGCGTCGGACATCGACCCGGCCGAGCTAACAAAGACGATCAAGCAGGCGATACCGGAAGCGGAGGACGCATTGGCAACGATGGCTGAACGGTGGTTGGAGCAAGGCTTCGAGAAGGGCCAGGCCGCGACATTGATCCGACTGCTCACGCGCAAGTTTGGGGACGTCGACCAAGCGTGGCTGACACGGGTCAATGCAGCGAACACCGAGACCCTGGCCCGATACACCGATCGGCTTCTGTCCGCTCAGGCGGTGGAAGACGTCTTTCAGGACTGACCACGGAGAGAAGCCACGGCGCTGCGGGTGAGGGGGCCACCATCCCGTTGCCTGGCCATCCGCCGTCCAATGCCAGGCCGGCGCCACCGTGCCCCCGCAAGAACCACTGGTTTTTCACCGTCCCGCCCTTGGCCCGTATCCTGCTCCTTGTCCGCGAAGCATGCCTGCTTCGGACAATCCGCACGACACGCTGTTCAAGGAACTGCTCGCCCAACCGAGCGATGCCGCTGGGGAGTTCGAGGCAGTGTTGCCGCCGGAGCTCTTTCGCCTGCTCGATCCTGCGACGCTGGTCCCAGTTCCGACCAGCTTCGTGGACGAGGCCCTCAGGCGTTTCTACAGCGACCGGCTGTTTCGGGCCAAGCTTCGAGGAAGACCCGCCTATGTCTACCTGCTCGTCGAGCACAAGAGCGAGCCGGAGCGATTCACCCTGTTCCAGCTCCTGCGGTACATGGTGCGGATCTGGGAGCAAGAGCTGGCCAGACCCGAAGCTCCACGTTGCCTGCCTCCCGTCATTCCCCTGATATTGCACCACGGTGAGCAAGGTTGGACGGCTCCGAAGGCATTTCACGGGCTCTTCGACGCCGAGCTGATGAAGATCACCGAAGTGGCAGGCCTTACGCCCTCGTTCGAGGTGGTTCTGGACGATCTTCGGGAACAAACTGACGAGCAGATCCAGGCACGGTCGATGCGCGCGTTTGCTCAGATGGGCCTACTGCTCCTTCGGGACGCGAGGCGGTTGAAGCCAGCGGAGTTGCTCAGTTCCCTTGGGCGCTGGGGAGCGATGATGGGGGAGGTTGCCCGGGCTCCGGACGGCCGGCGTGCGTTGCTGATAATCCTCGGGTATATTGCGAGAGCAGCGTCGGACATCGACCCGGCCGAGCTAACAAAGACGATCAAGCAGGCGATACCGGAAGAGGAGGACGCATTGGCAACGCTGGCGGAACGGTGGTTGGAGCAAGGTATGCAGCAAGGTTTCGAGAAGGGCCAGGCCGCGACATTGATCCGACTGCTCACGCGCAAGTTTGGGG
>CAZYKT010000078.1:22646-24556 GCA_964648165.1 uncultured Polyangiaceae bacterium
TTCGAGAAGGGCCAGGCCGCGACATTGATCCGACTGCTCACGCGCAAGTTTGGGGACGTCGACGAAGCGTTGTTGGCGCGGGTCAATGCAGCGAACACCGAGACCCTGGCCAAGTACACCGATCGGCTTCTGTCCGCTCAGGCGGTGGAAGACGTTTTTCAGGACTGACAAGCCACGGCGCTGCGGGTGAGCAGGCGCACCGACGTCCGAGCTCCGACCCCAACTTGGCGGGTGAGACGCTCAACATTCGGATACTGGCAGGGGGCACCGCGTCACCCGGGAAGGCCGTTCCGGCGGGGTCCCGGCTCGGGGGCCACCACCGGACCGCGCGAGGCCAGAGCCCCTCTTGGGTGCCGAGGCCCAGAACACCCAGCTGGTCGCCTCCCTCCCGGCGGAGGGGTCCGGAATGCGGTAGGTGTGGCGTTCGTGGCAATCGCCCTTCCCCCGAGGCCAGCGTCCGCCAGCGCCAAGCTGTTCCAATGGCTGGGACCGCTGCTCACGGCGTTCAGTGTCCTGGCATTCAAGATTGCGGACAGCCTGGGTGTTTGGGTTCCCAATCCCCCTGCCATTCTCATGACCCTGGTCGTGTTCTCCGCATTCACTGGGGGAATGCGGGGCGGCTGGACCAGCGCGATCCTGAGCGGGGCCTACCTATCGCTCTATTACGCCGAGCAAGGGCTCCACACTTCCACCGAAAACGATGGTGTCGCCCGGGTCGTGGTCCTTGTTCTGGCGCTCCCCGCCATGGTCATCATGGCTGGGCTCTCCAAGCGCCGCGCCGATCGGATCGACAAGGAAGCGCTCCGCATGGAGCAGGAGCACTCCCAGCGCCTGGAGGCATTGCTGGAGGAGAAGCACCACGCCGAGCTGGCCCTCCGCCAGGCCAAGGACGCAGCCGAGCAGGCCAGCCACGCCAAGAGTGAGTTTTTGGCGAATGTCAGCCACGAGATCCGGACCCCCATGAACGGCATCATCGGGATGACCGAGCTGGCCCTGGACACCGAGTTGACCCGCGAGCAGCGGGAGTTTCTGGACACGGTGCGGCAGTCGGCGGAGGCGCTGCTGGGGGTCATCAACGACGTCCTGGATTTCTCCAGAATCGAAGCCAAAAAGCTCACCCTCGACGCCACCCCCTTTGACGTGCGCACCGTTGTTGATGACGTGGCCCGCTCGCTCGCCCTGCGCGCCCACGAGAAGGGCCTGGAGCTCGTGTATCACGTTGCCTCCAACGTGCCCTCGTCGGTGACCGGGGATCCGGGCAGGTTGCGGCAGGTGCTGGTCAACCTCCTGGGCAATGCTGTAAAATTCACTGATCAGGGGGAGGTTGTTTTGCGGGTCGACGCAACCACGGAGGGATCGAGCACGTTGATCCACGTCTCGGTGACGGACACTGGCACCGGGATCGCTGCCGAACAGCAGGCGCGGATCTTCGAGCCCTTCACGCAGGCCGATGGCTCGGTGACCCGACGTCACGGAGGCAGCGGCTTGGGCCTGAGCATCTCGGCGCGGCTGGTGGAGATGATGGGGGGGCACCTCGAGGTTAACAGCGAGCCGGGTCGGGGAACGACCTTTGCGTTCACCATGCGCGTCCCCTTGCAGCGTTCAGCCAACCCGATGCGGACGACGGTGCCGCCGTCGCAGCTGCGGGGTCGGCGAATCCTGGTTGTGGAAGGGGTTGCGACGACGTCGGCCATCTTGCAGTCGATGCTGTCCGATTTTGGCATGCGCGTGACGCCGGTGACTGACGCGCAACAGGCTCTGCAGTACCTCAAGGGCTCCCTGGCCAGGCAGGAATCCCCCGAGCTTCTGCTGCTCGACACGGTATTCCTCGAGCCGGACGCCTTCTGGCTCCTGGAGCAAGTTCGGGCTCTCGGCGTCAAAGTGCCCACCGTGCTTTTGCTGACCGCGCC
>CAZYKT010000079.1:0-13847 GCA_964648165.1 uncultured Polyangiaceae bacterium
TGGTCGGGAGCCAAGGTGCTGCTCAAGCCCAACGCGGGGCGCGTGGTTCCTGCCAATTCGGGTGTCGACACCAGCCCCGAGGTCGTGGCAGCAGCCATCGATGCGTTTCGCGAGGCGGGTGCGCTACCGACGGTGGGGGACAGTCCCATCGCTGGAGTGGGACCGCTGGAAGCCCTCGAGTCGTCGGGCATCGCGGACGTGGCGAGGGGACGCGGCGTTCCGCTGTTGGATCTCGACGAGCGCCCCGCGGTCACGCTGCCGCTGCCCCAGGGCCTCGCGCTCAAACGCGTCAAGATCTGCGCCGATGTGCTGGAGCACGATGTGGTCGTCTCGATTCCGGTGACCAAGACCCACATGCACACCGGGGTTACGCTGGCGGTCAAGAATATGAAGGGTTGTTTGTGGCGGCGCAGTAAAGTGACGCTGCACATGCTGCCGCCCGTGGAAGGCATGGCCGAGAAACCCTTGGACATCGCCATCGCCGAGTTGGCCCGCGTGCTTCGCCCCCATTTCTCCCTGGTGGACGGGACCACCGGGCTCGAGGGTCTGGGGCCTGGCGCGGGTACACCCGTCGCCTTGGGCATGGCGTTGACCGCGGTCGATCCTTTCGCGGCGGACGCGGTAGCCTGCGCGTTGATGGGGCGACGAGCCGAGGCGGTGCCGCACCTGCGCTTGGGAGCAGCGTGGGGACTCGGGGTCATCGAGCTGTCGGACATCGCGATGGAGCCCGAGGACGCCTTGAGCCACGCCAAGACGTTCCAGGATCCGCCCACTGACCTTCACATCGAGTTCCCGGATGTGCGGGTGTTGGACAAGAACTCCTGCAGCGCTTGCCAATCCACGCTCCTAATGTTCTTGCGCCGCTACGGCAAGGAGATCCGCGCGCATTTCCCAGGAACGGCGCCAATCCCCGTCGCCATCGGCAAGGGGCATTCGTCACTCGAACCGGGCACCCTGTGCCTGGGGAATTGCACACTGCCCCATCGCGAACGGGGTCTGCATGCACCCGGTTGTCCGCCGGTTCCGAGCGCCATCTTCGACCTTGTCGCGGGCGGAGCCAATCGGGACGAAGACGAGCAGCGCTAGGGCCGCGTGAGGCAACCCGACCCAAGGCGACTGGTCCGACTCGTTGACCTGAAGCCGCCGAACCCGAGGCCGTAACATCGGTAACCATTGGATCCGCCGGGCGACTGCCCGGCGCAATTGCGGAATCCCGGATCTCGCGCAAGTCTTGGTCGCGTCGCACCTCGACCGCTGGCGGGTGCTTGGTAGCTGCCCTTGGCCCTGAACACCCTCTTTCTGTTCCTCGCCCTCGTTGCCCTCCTCGGTCTGAACGCGTTCTTCGTTCTGGCCGAGTTCGCCATCGTCAAGGTGAGGACCTCGCGGGTTCTGGAGTTGGTCGCCGATGGGCATCCCCGCGCCCGCCTGTTGCGCGACATCCAGACCAAGCTGGACGACTATCTTGGGGTCTGCCAGGTCGGGATCACGCTGGCCAGCGTGGCCCTGGGTATGGTGGGCAACTGGGCCACCGACGTCCTGATGGGGCGCTCGTCGCGAGAGCTCTGGCACTATCTGTTGGCCGTTGGGTTCTCCTACGTGATCGTCTCCGGCTCCCACATCGTGCTCGGCGAGTTGGTCCCCAAGTCGATCGCAATTCGTGTAGCCGACCGTGCCGCTCTATTTTGCGCGCCGCCGTTGCGGTTCTTCCACGCGCTGTTCTGGCCTGCTCTGTGGCTCTTCAACCAGGTTGCACAGGTGTTCTTGCGCCTGCTGGGGATGCACCGCTCCGCCGCCGAACCCCAGCACTCCGAGGACGAGCTTCGGATCATCCTGGAAAGGTCCCAGGAGCGCGGCATGATGTCCTTTCGCCGCCTGTTGTTCATGGAGAACGTCTTCGACTTCGGGGAGCTGATGGTGCGCGACGCCATGCGCGCCCGGTCGGTGGTGCGCTGTATTCAAGCCGAGCTGCCCTGGGAGGCGAACCTGGAGGTGGTGCGCGCCTCCCGATTCACCCGCTACCCCCTATTGACTGCAACCAGTCAACGCCCCACCGGGTTCGTCCACCTGAAGGACCTGGTGATCAAAGGTACGGGCCAAACTCCCGATCTCTTGTCCATCGTGCGTCCCATTCTGGTCACGACCGAGATGACCTCGCTGGAATCGCTGCTGGTGGAGATGCAGCGCCGCCGCGTCCACGCCGCCATCGTCACCGGAGATCAGAACGCCTGGACTGGCTTCATCACGCTGGAGGACATCGTGGAGGAGCTGGTGGGAACCATCCGGGACGAATTCGAGGACGAGGCCCCTATCCGCCTCGCCGATGCGCTCACGCTGGACCGGATCATTTTGGAGCTGGATGCGGGTTCCATCATCGATGCAGTGCGCCAGGCCGTCAATCAGATCCCCAAGGAGGCGCTGCCCATTCCGCCGGCCAAGCTCATCGCCACCTTGACCAGTCGAGAGCGCCTGATCGGCACGTATCTGGGGCATGGCTTCGCGCTGCCCCACGCTCGACTCTCCGGGATCGGGCAACCGGTCCTTCTGGTTCTGCGGTCCTCGCGGGGCATAACCTGTGAGGGCACCCAAGAGCTGGCCCATCTGCTGTTCGTGCTCTTGACGCCGACCGGGCTGCCCCGTGTGCATCTGCGCCTGCAATCGACGATTGCTACCCTGCTCCACGAGAGCGAGTACGTGAAGGAGCGCTTGATGACGGCCGAAACCCGCGAGGAGATCCTGGAAGCGGTCCGCACCGGCGAGCAGGCAGCCTTGGACTAATATGGACATCCCCGGCGACCAAGCGCCCCTGTCGTACCTGGCGCACACGCTGCCTCCCCGTCCCGAGGACGTGACGGGTGAAGACGTCCTGGATCGCTTCCTCGGCTACGTCGAGCACCTGGGCCTGGAGCTGTACGCGGCTCAACAGGAAGCCATCCTGGAGCTCTCCTCCGACAAGAACCTGATCCTTGCCACCCCCACCGGCTCCGGCAAATCCCTGGTCGGGACGTTTGCCCATTTCTTGGCCTTCGCGCGCCAAGAGAGAACCTTCTACACGGCGCCCATCAAGGCGCTGGTCAACGAGAAGTTCTTCTCCTTGTGCCACGAGTTCGGGCCCGTCAACGTGGGGATGCTCAGTGGTGACGCCGCGGTCAACGCCGACGCCCCCATCCTGTGCTGCACCCAGGAGATCCTGGCGCAGATGGCATTGCGCGAAGGGGACCAACTCGATGTGGGTCATGTGGTCATCGACGAGTTCCACTACTACGCGGATCGGGACCGCGGCGTCGCCTGGCAGATCCCGCTTTTGGCCCTGCCCCAGGCAACGTTTTTGCTGATGAGCGCGACCTTCGGGGACGCCCAGTTCTTCGAGTCCGAGCTGGGCCGCGTCACCAGGCGTGAAACGGCCGTGGTGCGGTCCTCGGAGCGACCGGTGCCCCTCGACTTCGAGTACCGGGAAACCCCGCTGCACGAGACCATCGCCGATCTGATCAAGGAAGGTCGCTGGCCCATCTACGTGGTGCATTTCACGCAGCGCGCCTGCGCCGAGGGGGCTCAGGATCTTCTGAGCGTGGACTTCATCTCCAAGGAGAAGAAGAAGGTCATCGGCGAGGCCCTGCGCCAGGTGCGCTTCGACAGCCCGTACGGCAAGGATCTGCGTCGGATCCTGGCTCACGGGGTAGGGATCCATCATGCGGGCCTATTGCCCAAGTACCGGTTGGTGGTGGAGAAGCTGGCCCAGCGCGGACTTCTGGCCGTCATCGTGGGGACGGATACGCTCGGGGTCGGGGTGAACATCCCGATACGGACCGTCCTGTTCACGCAGCTCTGCAAGTTCGATGGGCAGAGGGCCACCGCGCTGCGCGCCCGAGACTTTCACCAGATCGCCGGGCGGGCGGGTCGCCGGGGCTTCGACACCCAGGGGAGTGTGGTGGCCCAGGCGCCCGAGCATGTCATCGAGAATCTACGCCTCATGGCCAAGGCGGGGGACGATCCCAAGAAGCAACGCAAGCTCGCCCAGTCCAAGAAAAAGCCGCCCACCCGGGGTTACGTGCACTGGGACCGGTCGAGCTTCGAACGCCTGGTCCAGGCCCCTCCCGAGCCGCTGGTCTCGCAGTTTCGAGTCAATCACGGCATGCTCATCCAGGTTCTGCAGCGCCCGGAAGGGGGTTGCCGGGCCGCGTTGCGGTTGCTTCGCGCCTGCCATGAAAACGATCGCTCCAAACGTCAGCTGGCTCAGCTCGGTCGGCAGATGGTCTCGTCCCTGATCGATGCCGAGATAATCCAGACTCAAGGCCCCGGGCGGGTCACGGTGCACGCGGATCTGCAGGAGGATTTTTCGCTGACCCGGGCCCTGTCCCTGTACCTGGTGGAGGTCGTAAGGGTGCTGGATCCCGAGAGCGAAACCTACGCCCTGGACGTCTTGTCCATGGTGGAGGCGATTCTCGAGAATCCAGAGATCGTGTTACGCAAACAGCTGGACAAGCTCAAGGGGGAAAAGGTCGCCGAGCTCAAGGCGGCAGGGGTGGAATACGAAGAGCGGATGGCGCAGCTCGAGGAGATGACCTATCCCAAGCCCAACGCCGAGCTCATCTACGAGACCTTCAACCTGTTCGCACGGCGCCATCCCTGGGTTGGGGAGGAGAACATCCATCCCAAATCGGTGGCCCGGGACATGATCGAGAAGGTCATGGGATTCGGCGAGACCATTCGCGAGTATGGCCTTGAGCGCAGCGAAGGGGTGCTGCTCCGGTACCTCAGTGATGTGTACAAGACGTTCAAGAAGAACGTCCCCGACACCGCGAAGACCGCGTCGACCGACGACGTCGAGATATTCCTTGAGGCGGTGGTTCACGGCACCGACAACAGCTTGGTCCGGGAGTGGGAGGCGCTGCTCGTGCCGCGGTCCGCCGAGGACCAAGAGGAGCCCTCGGTGGCCACGGTGGCGGATCGGGTCGACGTCACGGCCGATCCGCGGACCTTCGGCGTACTGGTCAGGAACGCGGTATTCACCCTGGTCCGCGCCCTGGCCAACCGCGACTGGCCGGCAGCGGCAGAGATGCTCCAGAACGCGACCGGTAACCAGCTGGAACAGGCACTTGTGGCGTACTTCGACGAATATGGGGCCATCGCCGTGACGCCCACGGCAAGGGCAGCGCGGTTCTACCAACCCAAACCGCCCGAGGGCGACGCCATCATGGTCGACCAGGTGCTGTGCTGGGATCCGGTGTTGCCGGCAGAGTCCGACGAGACTCCCGAACCGGGGACGGATTGGGTGCTCCGAGTCCGCGTCGATCTTCCCGCCTCCCGCCTGGCAGGCAAACCCCAGCTGAGCCTCGTCCACCTCGGCACCTGAGGCGGAAGGCCCGCTTGACTATCCGCCCACGGGGACGTTGGGGGGAGCGGTCTGGGCGATGCTGGGCCGCTCCGAATGGAAATCGAGATAGCGCAGCAACTCGACGTGGCCGGCCAACAGATCCGGACGACGGAAGCGCACATAGCCGAGCGAGGCGACCATGGCGACATCGGCCAGGGTGAAGGCGTCGCGGTGCAGGAACTCGCGGCCGGAAACCGCCTGGTCGAAAAAGGCGACGACCGCGCGCACCTTGGCTTCGAGCCGGGCGCATTCCTCGGGATCTTGCTTCGCTTCCGGCTTGCGCGCGTCGAGGATGACGGGGATGAGGACGTCGCACAGTCCGTCGCCCAGGGCCTCCCAGCGACGCACCAGGGCGCGTTCCCGCGGCTCGCTGGGGATGAGCTGCGGCTCGGGCAGAAGGGCGTCCACAGCCTCGGTGATGACCGTCGAGTCGAAGAGCGCCGTTCCGTCGTCGAGGACCAGCGTCGGCACTTTGCCCAGGGGGTTGTGCTCGGTGGCCTTGCGATGGGAAGCGCGGACGTCGATGCCCTGAAAGTCCACCCCCTTCTCCAACAGGACGACCCGCACCTTGCGAGCATAGGGGCTGGTGCTGGAATAGTAGAGCAGCATGGCTGTTCCGGGCCGGCGTCGGAGGCTACGAGGAGAAGATGGGCAGCGCCTTGCGGGCGCAGGGGCTGGCAGCCGGCTCGGGCAGATTGTCCGCAACCCACTCGGTTCCTAGCTTGGTGCCCAAGCGGATGAAATTGGCTGCCGAGGCCTCGACACCCTCGCGTTGCTCGATCCCACCGTCGTAGCGGGTCACGATGGTACTCGGCTGGATCATGTCGCCGAGCAGCTTGACACGCCATTTCCACAAGGATGCCAGGACCTGAGCCCCAGTCGCCAGGGCGCGGCTCTTGGCGGTGAATGCCTCCGGAAGAACCGCGCGGATCTCCGCGGTGAGTCGCTGCACTCGCTCCCGCTCCGCCGCGTTGACCGCGTTCCGGGCGATGGTGGGCAGGATCATCGAGTACTCGAGCACCCGCTGCCGGCGTTCCTGGAGCCGCTCCTGCCAGCAGGGATCCTGGTAGTTCTTGGCCAAGAGGGTACGGTAGCCACGCAGCGCCGTTTCGGTGACCCGATAGATGGAGCTGGAGTTGACCCGGTAGTCGCGGCGGAACGCCTCCCGCAACCATTTCTCTGCCTCGTTGCCGGGGAAATGGGGATGCCGATAGGCCAGATGCTTCTGACCGTGCCACTCCTCCCAGGGCAGGTCGTCCCGAAGCACCCCGCGCTCCTCGAACTCCCGATACAGTCCCGTCACCGGTAGTCCGGTCAGGAGCATGAACTGTACGAAATCCGCCTGCAGATCGACCATGAAGTCGATGTCCACCTGCATGTTGTCCGGGGTGTGGTGCTCCTGACACAGGATCCCGGACGCCAGGACGCTGATACCGTGATCGCGCAACTCGCGGATCATCGCCTTGGCGTCGATACCGCGGTTCTTGACGTAGTTGCCCTGTTCGCTGCTCGACTCCACTCCCACCCACAGGAAATTCACGCCCAGGCGCACCAGATTCTCGATGCCGAAGGCGGCGACCGTCTCCGCGGATGAGAAGACCTCGAAGTTGAAGAAGCGGCGCCGCTCCTGACAGAGATCCAAGAGATCCTGAGCGCGCTGTTGCGACTTCAAGAAGTTCTCGTCCATCACGAAGAAACTGTTGGTGCCGCGGGCATCCGTTATCCGACAGGCCAGATCGAAGAGCTCGGCCCCCGTGGAGACGTAGCTGGTGTAGGCTTTGTCGAAGAAATGGGTGGTGGCGCAGAATCGGCAGCCGTTGACGCAGCCGACACCAGGAACCAAGAGGCTCGCCGCCACACCGGGCAGGGACAGACCGAAGATGCTTTGCCGCTCGGTGCTGGGCAGGATGGGATGGCGCAGGGGGGCGTTGGGATCCTGACCCAGATAGGCCCGCAGCCAGCGGATCCCCTCGCCGCGCACCACATGGTCGCACTCGATGAGCTTGTCGACGTTGGGGATGGCCGCCCCGTGACCGCCCAAGACAATCTGGGCCTTGGGACGATGAAGCCGCACCAGGCGCGCCATCTCCTGGGCTTTTTTGAAGTTGGGAGTGATGAAGGAAATCCCCACCACGTCATAGTCACCCTTCTTCAGCTCCTGCTCGAAGCGGCGCTTGGACGGGAAATCGAGGACCGTCACCTCGGCGTCCACGTTCTGCGCCAAAAAATACAGGCCAAAGGAGCGATGGTGGAAGCGAAAGGAGGCCAGCTCCTGCTCGCGGGTCACCTGATTATGGAAGAGCTCCATGACGTTCTCTTTGCGTCCCCAGGCGTCGTCGACGCCAAAGGGACCAAAGACACCACTGAGGAGGATGCGCGGCCGCCGATTGTCAGCAAGAACCAAAGGTTGCATGGAGGGGCGCCAACATAGCTAGAAATGAAGGACGGGTCGAATCCGATCGCCCATAAGGCCCCGGGGCGATGGCGGGTTGACACGTCGCGTTACCCGCAAATTCTGCTTGGATCCCCATTTGCGGCCCAAAGTGGGGGTGTGGAGAAGCTGTGGGGGAGCCAGCGTGCGTGCAAACCGCGTGTTTCCACGCTTCTGTTGGGGTCATCGTAACCACACCGTGATGCGCTGCGCCGCCTGGAACCTACGGGGCTTCGCCGGCCTTCTGCGCCACGGCGCGGAAGATCTCGAAGGGCACCTCGATGGGGGTGCCGTGCCGCACGCCCTGGAAGAACACCTGGCTCGAGATGTCTTCCCAAGCCGACGGCGAGGCCAGATTGGTCAGATCGGTCGAACGCAGGGCTCCGTAGGCACCCTCACCGTACTTGTCGAAATAGAGGAACAGCTGACCGTCGCGCTCCAGAACCGACGGCCCTTCGGCGCCGTAGTTGCCGGTCAGCGGGGAAGAGGTCTCACCCGTCCAAGCCGCGGCACCGAAGAGCTGTTGGGAGGTGACGGCGCGGATGTTCTTCTGGCCGTCCGCTTCATCCTTGAGGAACAGGACGTAACCGTCGTCCTCCTGGTAGATCGTGGCATCGATGAAGTTCCGACCATCCTTGCCGTATAGGACACTGGGCTCAGTGAAGGCTTCGAAGTCCTCGGTCAGCACGTAATAGATGCGGTGCGGGTCACTGGCGTTGGGATCGTTGTCGACAGGCGACGACCAGAACACCAAGAACTGCTGGCTCTCGAGGTCGTAGAAGGTCTCGGGAGCCCAGACATGTTCGACGGGTAGGTCGATCTCGATGTAGTCCTGGTCGCCCCAGGTCACCAAATCCGGTGACTTAGCATGTCCAAACCCCCGGTCCTGCACGCAGCCACTCTCCGCCCACGGCACGCAGGATGTCGTCCACACCAGGTGGTAGTTCCCGTCCGGAGCCCGCAGAAGATGCGGGTCACGGAAGCTCCCACCTCCCACCTGGGGCGGCATGAAAACGCGATTGGCACCAATGGCTCCCCAGTGCAGGCCGTCGTGACTGTGCGCGAGCCTGAGCCCGTCACCGCGACCCTGCGCCTGCTCCGCGAAGTAGGCGAACAGGTAGTTTTTCGCATCGGGGCGGTCGTGCTCGTAGAGATCCACGATCTCCGAGGCGCTGAGCGCGCGATCGACGATCCTCAACTCGTCAATCCTACCGTTCAGAAAGTCCGCCGCCACACCGTCCCAACGACCGTGTCCCACCACCAAGGGGCCACTTGACGCGAAGCCTCCGGGACAGCTGGCCTTGCCCACCAGGATCCCGTCCCGGTACAAGCGCTGCTCTCCCGTGACCCCGTCGCGCGTCCCCACCAGGTGATACCATTCCCCCAACCTTGGTCGCATGGTTCCAGACGCGACACAAGCAGAAGCGCCGGGGTCATCACTCGGGAACGTCGTAAAGGCGAAGGACTGATCGTCGCGCGTCTGCAGGTAAAACGCGCTGATGCTCTGTCCGTCTTGGGAAACGAAGGTGTGGAAGCTGCCGAGCTCGTCCAGCCTGACCCAGGCTGCAACCGAGTAGCTGCCCAGCGTGTCCACGACTGGCTCGGAGCTCTGGGCCACGCTCCCCGAGCCAGACAGGGCGAGCCCATTGTCCAATAGACCTTCCCCCGATGTCGCGTTCTCGACGACCAGATCCGGACCCTGTCCCGACAGCTCGATGAACCGCCCTTCTTGCAGGCGATCGAAGTTCCAGTGAAGCCCGGGCAAAGGCGCGCCGGCACTCCCTGCAACGCTCGGTTCTCCCGCGCTGGCCATCCCCGCACCACCACCGATGGCCTCTGCACCACCGGTGCTGGCACCCGCCGTGACCGCCGCGCCTGCGCTGGTCTGGCCCGCCTCGGCTCCACCGGAACCCAGTCCTCCGCTGCTGGTGCCACCCCAGATGGAGCCTGCGACACCCGAGCCACCGGCACCGGAACCGCCGGATGTCGCACCGCCCGTACCGCTGCCGCCGATTCCCGTACCACCCGTACCGGAACCGCCCGCACCCGAACCACCGCGACTCGCGCCACCGACACCCGTGCCCGCTCCACCCCGTCCGGTTCCGCCCGAACCCGCACCGCCCAACACCGCACTTGGCGTGCCACCATCGTCACTCTGTGCTTCGCCGGCAAGGCCGGCCAAACCGGTGGCTCCCGACGTTCCGACCGAGCCCGAATCCTTGGCGCAGCCCGAGACCAGCAGGAGTGACAAGGCAATTGCCGAGGGATGTCCGATGCGACCGAGGATCTTCGCCATGACGCGCAGCTCGAACCTACCTCTTCTCTTGTAGCTGAGGGCCGGCGCCGATCTTGAAATGGCCATGGAAGTAGCGTTGGCGGATGGTTCCCACTTCTTCTGCCCAGGCTTCGATGCCACGGTTCTTGATGGCAGTCAGGTTGTACACTTTGAGGTTGTGCGGATAGCGCTCAGCCCCCTCAGCCAGGGGTTGCAACCGATGGCAGGGGAACTGTTGGCACTCGAAGCAGAAGTCGACCTTCTTCTCCCTGGCGCAGGTCAAAGTCTCGCAGGGCCCGCCGATGGCGGTGCAGCCGCTCACCCGACAGCCCTGGCAGCGGAGCTTCTCCAGCGTCATGCCCCGCGCCTCGAAGGCAGCCTTACGCTCGGGCGGGAGCTTGGCGAAAAAGTCGTCGATATTGGTGTGAAAGAATTCACAGTTGAAACAGTCGATGCCGCAGATGGCGGTGAGCTCTTTGAGCTCTTGGGGGTTCATGGGCACAGCTCTCTGTTCTTGCCAATGGCTCTAGGTCTATAGCGCTTTTCCCCACCGGATCGACCAGGAGTCGAAAGGTTCGATGAGGGCGAAGAGCTCCTGGCCCAGCGCCGTGAGTTGGTAGCCGTCGAGGGTTCTCTGGACCAGCTTGGCCTCGTTCAGATCCTTGATACGGGAATTGAGGATGGTAGGCGAGATCGTGCCCTTGTTGCGCTCACAGGCGGCTTGAAGGGCTCGGAAGGTCATGGGGCCCTGGGAGAGGTTCCAGACGATGCCCATGGCCCAGCGGCGTCCGAGCAGATCGAAGAGCGCCATGATGGGCGCTCCCGTCGTGGAGCCGCGGACGCGCTTGCCTGGTTTTGGAATGGCCATCGGGCTCTACTTCTTCATCTCGGCCATGATGTCGGCACAGGTCCGACCCGCCCGGCCGATGCTCTCGCGAGCGAGCTCCCGGACGAAGACCGTGAACTCGGAAGCGGGGATCTTGGTGATCTCGATCGCCTCCGCTGTCAACCGCTCGATGAGGGCTTTTCTCTGCTCAACGCTGCACGGACCCATGGTGATGTCGATGACTGGCATTGGTTTCGTTCCTGGGGGTGGCATTTGCTACCGTTGGAGTAGCAAGCTACTGAATAGGTAGCGTGCTACTCATAACGTAGCAAGGGGAATCGACGACGCAAAAACTGCGCCCGCCGAGGGGCCCCATATCCCCCTCGCCTGGCAAGAGAGCCAGCTCGGCCCCATACTGGACGAAGAACCCATGTTCGGGTGTCTGTCAGAAAGAGTGATGGCCCGAGGCGGGTAAAATCCGTGGTCAACCAGCCCGGCAGCTGACCGACATGACCAGCTATGATGTTTCGTTTGCCTGGGGCGCTCAACCGAAGGAAAGGGAAGGCAAGAAGTAACGTGGCCATTCAAGGACAGCTCGCGTCTTGTACTCTCCCTTCCGTTGTCACTCGGGCAAGCGATGTACCTGGTGCGTGGGTTGCGGAATGCGTCCCTTTGGGGGTCGTGACCCAAGGTGACTCGTTGCCGCACGCCATCGAAATGCTCGTGGAGGCAGTCGACATGGTCATCGACGACGACCTTCAACGCGGAGTCAATCCGCTGGACCGGCAGCCGCTCGCGGACTCGAGGCTTGAACTTGCGCAGCTGATGGCTCACCCGCTGCGGCCGGTGGATCCTGAGGCTGTGGACGAGGACGTTTCGGTCGTTGTGGTGCTAGTCAGGGTAGTGCGACCAGCGCTTTCCGTCATGGAGATGAAGCACCTGAGCAAGCCACCGGTGCGGGTTGAAGCTATCGGTTCTCCAATTCTCCAATCGGCGTGCTAGATGCCCGCGCGCCTTGCAAAGCTGGTGTCCTGGCTGGAGCGCAAAGGTATTCCAGTAGAGAAGCCCACATCAGGCTCACATTGGAAAGCCCGTTTCCCCGATGGATCGGTGTTTCCGCTTCCGGCCCACAACGCCCTTCGAACCGAGATTTCGGATGAGTATCTGCGCAAGGTGGCGAAACGACTGAACTTGACGCTTGCTGATTTGCTGCGTGAGCTTTAGTCCGCGCCTTGGGCGCAAGACCCCTCCATCCAAGCTCCCACCACCTAGTTTGGCGGCACATACCCCTGGCGCAACAGGCCGCCGCGACCCGTGCCCCACAGGACGCAGTTCGATGAGGAGCCGGGGAGATCCCAGATCTGCACACCACCGTCGCTACCACCCAGCGAATCCTTCAGCGATACGACCAGCTCCAGCTGACCGTCGCCATCCAGATCCGCGACCGAGGGAGCCGCCATCGAGCCGCGGCCGAACAGTTCGACGCGCTGCAGCTCTTGACCGGTAGCGTCGAGCACGATCAAGTGGGCGGGGGTCTCCGGCTCCCGCGGCTCACCGCTCGAGTAGGTGGTAAACAGGATCTCGGGCACTCCATCACCGTTGAGATCCACGATGAGCGCCTCACTCGCTCCAACGAAGGGATCAGCCTGCCCGAACGGATAGGTGAACAGCACCGAACCATCGGAGCGATAGGCATGAAACAGGCCATCGTAACCCGGCACCAGGATTTCCAGACCCGGTTCGCCATCCAGATCTGCCACCGAGGGCGCCGGCATCGTCATCACGATGTTCGCCCCCACTTCGTCGTAGAGCAGTGGCGGGTTACTATCCTTGGGCGTTTCCCAGCCAGCGGGGCGGGTCATGTCATGATTCAGAACCCAGGTCGTGATCCCTTGGTTCTCGGTGGATTGGCTGTGCTCGTGGTCGCCAGCCAGCACGATCTCGCTTTCACCATCCGCGTCGATGTCGGCAATGACGGGCGGCGAGTAGGTGAACTCGGAGCGGTCACCCGTGCCCCAACCCTGCTGGGACAGTGCCAGATCGTGGTACGCCTCGACACCGGTTATCCAGGAATCGGCGAAGGCGGGATCGGTGGGGAAGTTGGTCCCATCTCCCTTCCAGACGCCGAAGCCGATCGCGTCATAGGTGGAGATGACATCGAGAGTCCCGTCCCCATCCAGGTCGCCCGCGCCAATGTTCTGGTTGAACCCACCGTAGTCGATACAGTCTCCGGCAGGGGCCTGGCACTCCCCCACCTGGGGCCAACCCGCCGCAGTCGAGCCATCCAGCTCGAATACGTTGGTAGCGGGGCCATCCGCCTGCTTGGTGACCAGGATCTCGACCGCTCCGTCGCCGTCCACGTCGGCTGCCGCGATACTTCGCACCTCGTTGGAGCCGAAGGCCTGGGGCCACCCCGGCAAAAGCTCCCCCTGGTGGTCGTAGACGGCCACGTTGTATCCGGCTCCATCGGGGTGGGCGCTCACCGCAATCTCGACGTCACCATTTCCATCAAAATCGCCAACCGCCGCCGAGGGCCACATCCGCACACTGCCATGCTCGGGGCTGTTGGAAGCACTGGATGCCCAGGCTGTCTGCCACAGTGGCGTCCCGTCGCCACGGTAGACATACAGCACCGAGTGGCGCGGGGCCACGATGTCGAGCAACTCGTCTCCATCGACGTCCACCAAGGCGGGGGAAGCAAACCAGTTCTCGTCCCAACTCCCTGGTAGGGTCGAGCGAAGCACCGGTGCTTGCACGTCGCCGCTTCTTCCCGATGCCGCCGGATTGCAGCTGGGTGGTGGCGGGTTCATCGCGCCTCCAGTGCTTCCAGCAGCGCCAGCCGTGCTGCCTCCCATGGTCGTGCTGGTCCCCGCCTCGCCGCCACCGCTTCCACCTTGCCCGGGGTCGCTGCCACCTTGCCCGGGGTCGCTGCCACCTTGCCCGG
>CAZYKT010000079.1:13947-24503 GCA_964648165.1 uncultured Polyangiaceae bacterium
CGGGGTCGCTTCCGCCTTGCCCGGGGTCGCTTCCGCCTTGCCCGGGGTCGCTGCCACCTTGCCCAGGGTCACTCCCACCTTGTTCGGGGTCGCTTCCGCCTTGCCCGGGGTCGCTTCCGCCTTGCCCGGGGTCGCTGCCACCTTGCCCGGGGTCGCTGCCACCTTGCCCGGGATCCCTGCCACCTTGTTCGGCGTCGGTTCCTGCCGCTCCCGCATCCGTCGCGGCTCCGGCCTCGCCGCCCTCACCCGCGGCTCCCCCATCGTTACCGCTCGCGTCCTCGTTATCATCACTGCAGCCAAGCGCGAGAGCCGCCGCGAAAAGAATGCGTACCATACACGTTGCGCGGGACCGTCGACCTAAGCGAACCGTTTCCCCAGAACCTGAGCTCGTCATGACGGCGATCGTAAAGGCTCGTCGCGTCGAGAACAACTGGTATCGGCTACTACATCGCGAAGAGGCCCGCTTTTGCAGACCTCACACATTCACTGACATGGCAAACCGGGACCCCGGCGTCCCGAGCGCCAGTTCCCCTTTTCGGGTTTGTCTTGTGCGTCGCAGTGAACGACGTTGCATGCAGGTCAGTGGTTACGCGAACATCAATGGCCTGGGCTCGGGCCTTGCGTGCTGCTGCCTCGAATTGGCGCAGGATTGGGGATTTCTGCGCCTCGCTTGGCTATCAAGCACCCATCGGAGATGGCTCGATGTCATTAGGCTTCCGTTGTTTCTCTGCTTCCCGCTTTGGGCTACCAGGGCTTCTATCGTGGCTCGACTGGTTTGGACAATGGCATTGCTCGCCGCAACATCAACCGTCGCTGGCAAGACCTCCGAGCTTTCCGGGGGTGGAGCCCAGGTTGCGACTTCGCAGAGCGCTCCCGTGGATTCCGGTTGGGATCCGGCGAGCGGTCAATACCGCCCCACCTCAGGCAGTGCAGGGCGCGGTTCCTTGGTGTGGGTCGTCTGCAATCCTTTGGCCCCCTCCCTTTGGGCTGGCCTACGAACAGCGTGTACGCCCTCTTCCGTACTTGCGCCGCTTCAACCATCATCGCCGGAGCCTGCCTCTTTTGGCCGGGCGCGGAACACGCCGCCGATTGTCAGAACGTCAGCGGGGTGGGGGCTCCCCAACGGATCGCGTGCCGTAGCCAGGGAGCGTGACACGGGGTAAAAACCGCTTGATCCGAACGCCGGGGTTCCTCTAGGATGGCGAGGATTGGATCAACCGAGGCGGAGCTGAATACAGGTGCCACGATTGAGGGTAGGGGCATAGGGGATGGGATCTTCCACGCCGAAGCCGGTGGCGCTCGAATCTCCAGCCCTTTCCCGGGGGGTTGGGCTGGGACTTGGGCTGTGGGCGTTGCTTGGCTGGACCCTCGCCGCTCTGAGCGTGCAGGGGCTTCGGACCAGAGACGAGCCTCTGCGGTGGCAATCCGGAGATGCCCACCTTGCCCTCTCGGTTGCTCTACGCTCACCCGCGCGCATCCGGGAGTTGACCCAGTCTTCCGACCAGCCCGATACTGCCTGCTCGTTGGTATGGACGGACGAGACGGACGTCATGCTGCGGGGCGGGTGGCCTCCAAACGCCGATGGCGTGGTGGGTTGGATGGCGGTGACCCTCGGCGAGCACGCGTTTCTCGGACGCTACGTGATGAACCTACGAGGTTACCCCTGCAATCCCGAGGAGACGGTGTATCGGACCGATTGCACCAAGGTCGAGGGATTGCGCCTGGCCGAACGCATCACGGCCCCCAAGACATTTGCCGGCAGCAAGCCGCTTGTGCCCGGTCAATGTGTGTTGGGTGATCTGGGTGGGGGGCCTTTGTACCCTGTTGACCGATACTCGTTGATGCTTCCGGCGGCGCACGCAGTTGGCGTGGCTGTCTACACGATTCCGGCCACGGCATATCCGACGTTGCGCCTCACCTACCAGGGAAGACAGCTGCAGACGGTTCAGGGCGAGCGAATGGTATTTCGTACACAACAGCAAGGCTTGTACGAGCTGTCCGTATCCGCCGCGGCATCGCCCGCAGCGGCCGGAACCGAGCCAGTCCGGTACAGTCTTCAGGTGTCTTGGGGAAGGAGTGTGGGGTTGCGTTGTCCCATCCCCGCCCTGGACGGTCATGGTTGCGCAGACAGCTCCGGAGCTCTGCGATGACGGTGTGGCGCGAGTTCTGGCACCAGGTCACAGGTTCCAAGCTGGGCCGTTGGCTTCTGTCCTTGGGTGCGTTGGGATGGGCTCTGTCCTCTCTGCTCCTCGTTTGGCCCGTGCTCGGCGCGGGACGGCACGAGGTTGGGCCCCCTTTCCCGGCGCCTGGATTGCCGGACGCGCTTAGCGGAACCATGTCGCTCCCCGAAGGTCGCTGGATCCAGCTGGTCCGGGAGCTCTTTGGGTCGAACCTGTCCGAAGACGAGGCCCGGCAGATCTTCTACGACCGATGGATGGACACCGACGAGGTGCTGATTCGCGGTGCCGGTCCGATGAACGGTTCGCAGGCGGTGGCATGGCTCGCCTTGACCCGAAAAGGCCAGGCGGTGCTCGGGCGCTACACCATGAGCCTGTGGGCAGCCAAAGAGGCCGGGACGGGGGCCATCGGATTTCCTTCCTCGTTCGGCAAGATCGACAATCTCCGGCTAGTCGAGCGACAACCCCTTCCGACCGACGCTCCTCCCGGCGTTCGCCCCATCCTTCCCGGCCAATGTGTGCGGAGTACCTTCCGCAGCGGCAAGCCTGGCGTGGTGGGGCATTTCTGGATGGAACTGCCGGGTCGACGGACGATATCGATCCGGGCCGTGCCGGGTCTGAACGTCTCGGCAGTCCTCGTTCCGCGGCTCTGGAAGGGGAAGACAGAGCTGCCGCCGACCGACCAAGGCCCTGAATGGTTTCGAACCGAGGTGGCGGGAGCCTACGGGATCACCGTGCAGCTCGAGGAACGGGCGGATGCGGGCCTCTCGGCCAGCGAGGGTCAGTTCACGCTTCAGGTTGATTGGGGTTCGGGCAGAGGCTCGAACTGTCCCATACTTGACGAGAAGGATGCTGATCGATTCTAAGGTAGTGGCGCCATGGCTCACCAAGGGGTTTTCCCCCAACAGCTGATCGATCTCTACATCAAGCGCCAAAAGTCGTCCAAACCCGACTCGGTGTCCCTTCCGGATCGGATAATCTACCTGGTTCCCCCCGAGCTCGCGAACAACTTCAAGGATCCGAGCGGAGCAATCCGTCATGTGGTGGGTGCCAATCAGACCTCCACTTTGGCCCAGAAGGTCCTCACCAGCATACTGTACATGGACGTGGGACGCTGGGGCGGGAGCGCCGCGGGTCGGGAAGGGACCCGGGAGCACTGGGGGCGTCGGCGCGACTTCGGTCTAGTGTGTGGGAGGGCCGCCGTCCTGTGTTCGTACGTTCGAGACGGAGCGGGTACCGATCCGGACCTGGGCGGGGCGGATGCCGCAGTTCAGAGCAGCCCGGATTTTCAGAAGGTGGTGCCACTGCTCAAGGCGCTGTCCGCCAGAGCATCGTTGGGTCGGGTAGCAGTCACCAAGGCCCTGGTGGGGAGGGTCCAGCCAGGTCAGAGCCCCTCCACCGACCGGATCCACGTGTTCTTGGGGGATCTGCACGCCCCCATCATGACCGACCCGACGGCGACCTATTCCGGCGTCAAGCCAGAGCCTGCCGTGTACGAATGGCACGACACCACTTCGCTTCCGCCGGGCGGGATGGTTCCGGTTCCCCCCAAGGTTCGGGTCAAGGTCAAGGACGCATCCAAGCATCCCTGGCGTGGTCGCTACAACCCCGGTCTTATCGTCAACACTCTCTTGCCCACGGTTGCCACCCTACTCGGAGGCATCACCGACGAGGCCAGCTCGACCTCGGACAAGGTCATCTCCGGTGCGGCGTTGGCCGGACAGATCCGCCCCATCATCGCTATTCTCTTGTCTATGGAGACGGAGGTCATGCTCGATGGATGGCCCGATCCGGAAGCCGCGGAAGCTCCCGATGTCGAGGATTGGTTCGAGAGATTCCACGGCAAGAGCGGGCGCGGCGCCGAGATCTTCGAGCACGCAGGTGCCGATCTGAAGGATTGGCTCGAGCTATTGATCAGCTATCAGTCCGGCACGCCGGCCACGCCGATTCGCCTGGTCCAGCTGGGAGACCTGTTCGACCTGTGGATTGGCCTCAAATGCGCCTTCAGCCGTACGGGTGGAGCCACGGTCTTCCCCGATGCGGCCGCGGCCCGGGCGTTTGCCGAGTACTGGCGGGATCAGTCCTATCTTGTCACCGATCAACACGAAGCCATCCATCTGTTGTGGAAGTTCGACGATTATCTCCCGGCCGGCAAGAAATGCAATCCGGTGTACTGCTATGGAAACCACGACAACTACCTGGGCACGCTCCTGGGTTCACCGGAGCGGTTCACCGAGGAGAAGGGACTGGTGGCGCAGCATGGCCACCAGGAAGACAGCTTCAACTCCAACGCGAACGCCCACATTGGCTATCTTCTGACCCAGGCTGCGTTTGCCGTTCCGGCCCTGCGAGTTATCGAGGATCCCTTGGCAGCCCTGATCGCGACCCTCCCCCTTGTCGGTGGCAATGGGTCACGGTTGGATCTGGTGGAGATGGCACTCGAAGAATGCGTGTGGAAGGACACCAACGACCCTCGTCTAACGTTCGTCATGGGTCACACCCACGAGGCGATGCTCAAGGAAGTCCTGCTCCTGGAGTATCTACCCGCGGAACCCAAACCCAGTCCGCCGCCCAGCGACTATGGCCCGCCAACGCCGCTGCCCGCCGGGCAGAAGGCGCGCGCCACGGTCACTTTCCGACAGCTCCATATCAACGACGATGGACATATCTTGAATGTCAAATGGACCTTCGTCGCATTCCTGTGCCGAGAGACCATTTCCCAGACGGGAACATGGCACGAGCGCCTAGTCCTGTTCGAAGACCGAGTTGTCAAGACCAATGAGACGATTCCGCTCACCGGGACGGTGGAAATCGATATCGGGCGCGATGACTGGATGCTCATTGAAACCCGCGTGATCGACGACGACGACAACCCGGTGCTAAGCGAGACAGTCTCTGTCTCGCCCATGAACTGGGGCGGCACCCGGACCATGAAACACAAGGGACCCAACGGCGAATACCTGGCGACGTTCGATCTGCGATGGACGCCGGTGTCCGATGCGAAAGCGCCCTAGAGCCGGCTTCTGCGTCCAACCGACAGGGGCACCGACACTGGCGCATGCCCGGCAGCCGCGGTCGCCCCCCTCACGCCCCAAACGGAGCGGTCATGGGTAGGCCAGCCTGGTTGTCGATGGGGATTGACGGCACGGCAACCGCCTCAGCGCCGTCGGTCGCCGCGATCTCGGTAGCTTCCGGGTTGACGGGCGACAGCTCGGTTGCCTCGTCGTCGAGTCGTCGACGGCCGCCGCGACCCCGGTACAGCGACGGGGCGATCTGGTCCGCGTCTCCGAACTTGCCACGAAGATACACGATGGCTCGGCGGACCTCTTCGTAGGCGCTCATGAACAGCGTGTACGCCCTCTTGCGTACTTGCGCTGCCTCAACCATCATCGCCGGAGCCTGCTTCTTTTCGCCGATGGCAGCCATCAGCGCCAGCGCCTTCTTGCCCGCGCTTTCCAGGAACTCCGGGGTCACCGGGGTCTTGCCCGCCAAGTCCCTCCAGCGGTCGCGGAACACGCCGCCGATTGTCAGAACGTCAGTGGCGATGGCCCGATAGCTCTTGGACGCCTTGCAGCCCTTCAACCGCTCGGGGTTGATGAGTCCGTGGTTGGCCAGGCACCAGGCATCGGCCAGCAGCCGGTCACGCAACGCCGACAGTTCGCTCCCCAGCTCGGTCAACGGCCTCTTGGGCTTGGCGGAGCCGAGGTAGATGTAGTTGGCGTGGGTGAGGGCCAGGGCATAGTCCTCGAGCTTGTCGAATCGCGTGAAATCGAAGTTGCGCCACGCTTCGGCAATTTGCGGGCGCATCGCCTTGATCTCGGGCAGGGTACCGAGGACGGTCGTGGTGGAAGAGACGATGTCCACGGTGATGGGCAAGAGCTCGTTTTCGGGCACGGCCAGAATCTCGGCAAGCACTCGCTCATAGGCCTGCTCGGTGACGAGCTTTTCGGGTTGGGGATCCGCGATGATGGTCTGGAGCTCTGACATGATGACTTCTCCGTTGGTTCGGCGCCCAAGCCCAGGGCGATGCCCCCTGTCGGACGCCCTGGGCGCCGGTTGCCCAGAAAATGATCCGTGCATGCACATTTCGTCCGCGAGGCGCCCCCGCGCCTCAATCGGCCGCCCCCAGAGGCCGAATAGCCGCCCATTGCCTTGACGTCGCAACCACGTCCACCCCACACCGCCCCAAATCCTTACCCGCAAGCAACCCCGAGGCCCCTTCCTTTCCGTCTCCTTACCGGCAAGCGACACCCAACGCGACATATGGTCACGTCCCTTGCCGGCAAGCCGCGATCGAGGCGCGCCCTCTCGTCGTCCTTGCCGGCAAGCCGCGCCCCAACCCAGCCCTTTGTTCCTCGCTTACTCGCAAGCAATCCACGAGGGGTGCCGACAGTCTTTCCTTGCCGGCAAGCCGCGGAACGATGCCAGGGATCATGAGCCGCCTTCCGCGCAAGGAATCCACGAGGGGCCACCCCCGCAATTCCTTGCCGGCAAGGAAATTGGCCCCTTTAGCCCCGAGAGAAGCGATCTGCGGTGGTGTTGGGCGGGGTTGCGCCGCGGCCGCCCGTTCATCGCGAGGAAGACGAGAGCCGTAGCCAACTTTCCTACCTACCCGGCGGCCCCTCCAACCCGGTGTAGAAACCTGGCCCCACCTGCCCTTCCGCACCATCCTCACGCGGATCTATGCAGCCGGCGACATACGGCGTCAAGACAATGTCTGCCGGCTGCGATTCCACCGTAATCTCGTCGATTGGCGTCAAGTCTGGTGTCGACAGGACCTCGACCTTATTGGTCTCGATGTCGACGGCGTACAGGCGGTCTCCGATGGGCGTCGCGGCCAGGGCGACGACGAAGCTTGCCGTTGGGACGGCATCAAGGGTGGCGTTGTTGCGGTGTGGAGCTTCAGTCTCGGCGCCGCGTGGCAATCATGCCGATCCCTCCCACGTAGATCGCAGTATCATCATCATCGTGAGGTCCCGGCAGGGGCGACGGGCTAGCGGGTGAACGGCCATCCCTTGGACAGACGGAAAAGAGGTCCTTGGGAAAGGCTGCCGCCAAGTGCCGGGCCGACCAGATCCCCGGCCCATGAGCACAATGGGACCGGCAGTTGACGTCGCGAACGTTTAGGTCATACTAAATGTACACAATGACCGCAACTCCGATTGCTCACATCCGCGACACATTCATGCAGGGGCTGGGGCGCATCGCCGAGTTCTGGGGATTTCCGAAGGCGATGGGGGCTGCATACGCCGCCATCTACTTGTCGCCCGTTGCGTTGAGTTTGGATGATCTGGTCGATGCGGTGGGCGTTACGAAGGGCGCCCTGAGCATCCATATGCGGGGTCTGGAAAGGATGGGCATTGTCCACCGCGACGGTCGCGCTGGCGATCGTAAGGACTACTATTCGGCCGACACGGACTTTTGGGGAGTATTGCGACGCATCCTGCGTGAGCGCGAAAAGAGGGAATTCGACCGGGCGCTACGTTCTGTGCGTGAATGCTTGGCTCTTCTGGACGCGCTGCCGAAGAAAGGCGCCGAAGCCAGTCTCGTTGCGTTCTGGCGTGAGCGACTGCTCATCATGCAGCGATTCTTCGACTCTCTGGACCGAATCGTCAGCAGCGTCTTGGCCATGGAACGTTTTCGCCAGGGTGCTCTGGAGTTGCTTCTGGGAGTACCCCGCAAGACGAGAAGAAAGGGCGCGCGATGAATCCTGGATACGCAGTAACCGGGGCGTTCGGATACTCTGGGCAGTACATAGCCCGCGCCCTGCTGGAGAGAGGGCATCCGGTAACGACCCTGACCAACTCGCCCAATCGTAGTTGTGACTTTGCCGACCGGATCCGCGTGATGCCTCTTTCGTTTCAGTCGGTCGATGACCTAGCGAAAGGTCTTCGCGGTTCCAAGGTGCTGATCAACACGTACTGGGTGCGGTTCGACCACTCCCGCTTCACGCATCACCAGGCCGTCGCGAACAGCCGCTCGCTTTTTCGCGCTGCCCAGTTGGCCGACATTGAACGCATTGTGCATGTGAGCATCACGAACCCTTCACTGGAGTCGCCGCTGCCCTACTTTTCGGGCAAGGCCCAGCTCGAGGCGGCCCTGCACGACACGGGTATTCCCTACAGCATTTTGCGCCCGGCGGTCCTCTTTGGGGGCCATGACATCCTGGTGAACAACATCGCGTGGACTCTTCGGAGATTCCCACTCTTCGGTGTCATGGGTGATGGGCAATATGGAATTCGTCCTATTCACGTCTCGGATTTCGCTCAGCTAGCACTCGATGAAAGCGCCAGGGAAGGTCGACGCATCGTTGATGCCGTCGGGCCAGAGTCGTTCACGTTCAAGGAGCTGGTTCGGACCCTGGGCAGGATCATCGGCCGGCCCCGTCCTGTTGTCTCTGTCCCACCCCTAGTTGCGCTGGTCATCGCCAAGCTTGTCGGACTGTGGCACCGCGATGTCTTCCTCACCAAGCAAGAGATCGTTGGACTCATGTCCGGCCTATTGGCGAGCAGCGCACCGGCAACTGGGACGACCAAGCTCACCGAATGGGCTCGGCAGAACGCTGACAGGCTAGGGCAACGATACGCCAGCGAACTGTGCCGTCGGCGAAATCTGCTCGTGTCGTATGATCGACTCTAGTACTTCGACTCTGGCGGGAGGACCTGTCACAAGAGGCCTCACAAAGGGTACTGATGACCGCAGCTGGGCTTTCCTCTCGGGAAAGCGTCTCGGCACCGACCAAGGAAAGTTCATCGGGGTGGAAGCGACGTTGCGGACCGAAGGCATCGCTCAGAGGGCTGCCTGCGTCGGTTGTCAGGTCTGAGGTTGACACCGGCCATTGCAGCTCGGGCCTCTAGCGTTGGGCACTCAACATGGCACCTCACATCTGTCGCTGGCTGCATAGATCCGCGGGAGGATGGTGCGGAAGGTCTGGTGAGGCCAGGTTTCTGCACCGGGGCGGAGGGGCCGCCGGGTAGGCAGGAAAGTTGGCTATGGCTCAAGGGCCGACTAGGTATGCGGCCCGCCGGAAATAGGATTGAAGGCCCGATCTAGCCACCGAGCCTCCGTTGGCGGAACCATGCTTCGAGCCGCCAGGCGAAGACGTGCCGCACCTCGGCGTGACAGTCGCGATTTCGTGAACTGACTAGCGCTCCGGGGCTGTCACCGCGTACTTGCGCAGTGTTTCATAGACGTTGGTAGAGAGTTCGATCTGGCCTTGGTTTCTCGAAGCGACGGCCACTAGGAGATTGGCGCCTGCCACTGCCATTTTGATTAGCGGGTTGTCACCGATGATTACTACTGACTTGCGCAGGTATCCTTTCGGTCGCTGTCCGATTCGCTCGACCCAGATCCTGCGCACCGAACTGTCGTAGTTCTTTACCCGGCGCCAGTCGTGGATCCCGAGCAAACCTCCAGCGCTCGCCATCTCGGTTGCGTGAGCCTGGAGCAGTTGGTCGATCCAGTCGTTGAGGATGGTGGCAACCCGTGCCGTTCCATGGGTGCAGCTGATCTGGGTCACCACGGTACCCTTGCCGGCATACCAAGCGAACCCAACATCTGGGTCGCTCAGTTGAACTGGCCAAGTCGAGAATGGCGGGGCAGGTTCGTCGGGATTCACGGTACGCATGGGGAGGCAGCGGATCTCGGGGGCGGGCAGTTCATCCAAGTACGGGTAACCAGCGCGAAGATTACGTGGTCTTGTCGAGTTGTACCAGGTGCCCGCTCCACTAGGCGCAGGGCGATACTCGGAGGTATGGCGCCATTGTGCAGGCAGAGATGCTTACCTGGGTGGATCGGCGCAGGTGTGTGCGCCCCAAATTCACGACGTTTCTTTGGGGCCACGTGATCCGGGAATTCCGACGTCGGCGGACGATGTGAGGTTCGCATAAGACCACTCTCATCGGTGACCGGATAGGAGAACCCCAATCCAGTAGAAAGCTGGATCATTTCGATCGGCTACGTGGTCTCGGTAGGTCGCGACTTGAAATCGGGCCATCCCTCGGATCTCCTGCGGGTGTTCAAAACCAAGACAGGAGAGATGACCCGTCTTACAGTAAGTCACATTCGCGATTCGTTGACCAGTCTGACTTCGCCCCAGCTCATCCGTCGGCGAGTTCGTCGCTTGGGCGTTGTCAAACGACAGCGCAGGGTCGACGTCGTGGCGTTGGTCTTTGCTCTGGTCCTCGGGTTTGAGCGCGGCGCCCGACGGAGCCTTGCCAGTTTTCGCCGCGCCTATTGCAGCAGCACTGGTGTCACTCTGGCGCCATCGGCATTCTACGGCCGATTCACGCCCGAGCTGGCCGAGCTCATGAAACAACTGACAGCGCATGCTTTCGGGCACCTGAAAGATGGAGCTTCCAGGTTGCAACGTGCCCTCGC
>CAZYKT010000080.1:0-24200 GCA_964648165.1 uncultured Polyangiaceae bacterium
GAAGCCGGGGTGCTCCAGCATGAGCTCGCCGCAGCTTAACAGATCACCGATGAAGACCGCTCTATGTCAACCGGTCGAGTCCAACTGACTGGAAAGGTTTTGGCTTTCTTGGGCGCACACGATCATCGAGCTCGCCAAGGCGGCGTAAGGGTGCAACCCGCTGAGCCCATCGAAGACGGAGGCTGCGGAGGGCGGGGTCAAACTGATTGCCTACGCTAGCTGGGATGTCGGCCCAGGGTGGCCTCGGTAAAGATATCGTCGCCGCGGCCAAGCGAATCGAAACCGCCGTCGACGAAGATAACCTGGCCGGTCATGGAGCGGTTACGCGGATCCATCAGGAACGTGTGGACGATGCCGATATCCTCGGCGTTCGAAATGCCATTGTACGGGGTCGGCATGGCGTCGGCAGCCATCTTACGCCCCTCCTTCGACGCGAAGAGTTCCTTCGTCATGCCGGTGACAACCTGGCCCGGGCCAACAGCGTTAATGCCAATGCCCCGGCCCGCGAACTGCTCAGTCGGAGCGACGCGGCGCACCCAACGCGAAATCGCACGCTTGGAGGAGGAGTAGTTGGCGTAGCCGATGCGGCCACCCTGCGCAGCGAGGGCGTCGCCACGCGCGATAGCCTCGTCGAACTTGCCGTCCAGCAGCAGGGCCACCAGCACCGGGTCGTTGCCCTGCAGCGTTGCCGCCGAGGAAGTGACGGAGACACGCGGGTTCTCCGACTTTCCCAGCAGCGGCAGCACTGCCTCGACCAGGCCGACGGTGCCGATGTAGTTGACTTTCAGAGAGATCGACGCCGGGGCGGACACGCCAGCGTTGGCCACCAGGCCATCGAGCACGCCACCGGACAACTCCTCGATCTTTGCGACGATACCCGGGATGTTGTCCAAGTTGGATAGGTCTGCGGCGATATCGCCTTCCTTCAGGTCAATGCGGATGACCTTGTTGCCCTGCTCCTCGAGTAGCTGAGCGGTAGCCTGGCCGATGCCGGATGCGGCACCGGTAACAACGACGGTGCGAGCCATAGCTATTCTCCCTCGGTAGGTTCAAAAGTTACCTTACATCCGGTTCGATAGTACCTTCAGTGCGACCAGCCCTGCTGGTCGGTTAGGAGGCAACACATGCGATAGCGTTGCCGAAAGTCGAGAAGTCGTCCAGGAGATGCAATCCCTCCCCGACGAAGGTCGAGCCCGACCAGCCGTAAGCCGGGCTTGCGCCGGCGTCAATGACGACGCGGGCAATGCGTAGTCAGACGAGCGTGTGAGCCACGGGGTGTCGACCTCGCTCGGTAGTACTTTCAAACCCGGGTTCATGACCCTACTTCTACGACTATTACTCCGGTTGTTCACTCCGGACCCTGATCGCAGCGGTGCGGCCGCCGCATCCGCTCGTCCCACCCTCCGCGGCCACGGCCTGGAGGCATCGCGCCGTCCTCTTTGCCCAGACGGACAGTTCTGTTTGGTCGATGTTCTCCGGCGAGTCGACTACCCCCAGCTCAGGCAGTTCATTATCGTCAAGCGAAGCCCAGGCCGTACGGTCCATCCACCGCCACTGGGCGGGACCTACGACGGAGACATAGATGTCCTGCGGTTGGTCCACCTTGCCGAAGCGCAACTGACGCACGAAATCGATCCATTCGCCGATACTGTCTGGCGTGATGTCGGACCAGATCGGCGCCAACGGGCCCAGATGCACCGATACCCGCTGGATTGGGCGCCCGATGGCAAGCTGACCGGCGAGCCCCAGAAGGTCAGCCGGTTGTGCTGCGTTTGGCGTGAAGACCGACCGGCGCCAATCTCCGGACCCGAAAGCGTGAAAGCGGATCTCCCGGACGCCTTTTCCCTCACCCACTGCCATGGCCGCCATCACGGCGTCGCGGGGGGGGATCAATGCCGTGTGGTGGACCGTGTGCACCTTTCGTGATCACAACCATCGATCTGAATAAACTCGCCGGTGCAGGAGCGACGATGCCGAGGTTGGTGAGCGCGATCACGCCGACGCGCATGGGGTACCCACAGGCCATCCTCGGTCATCCACTTGCGCAGCGTCTCCTTGGAGACCACAAGGCCGTGGCATTCGACCAGCTTCTCGAGTGCCAAGGTTGGACCGAAGTCGGCGTAGCGGGCCCCGACGAAACCAAGGACGCTTTCTCTAGGCTCTGGAGCTAGCTTGCGGTTGCTCGGACGGCCACCGATCGGGGCCGTCAGCACCGTCGTCGTCTACCTATGGCGGTGATCCATGATCCCGCTGCCTCACAATCCTAACCGGTGACTTAGCGCCATCAACCACCTCCGTTCGAGCTCAGCTCCTGCAGCGCTTCGTCCATCTGACGCACCGTCGCCACCGGGATCCAATTCGGATCCCCGTGCTCCAGCGCAGACTTACCCCGCTGCAAGTAGTGCAAGGCTTCCCCTCGCTCCCCTCTGCGGTAGTGCGTCAACCCCCGGTACACGAAATACCTCGTGCGCCCCTTCGGATTCATGTCGGGCACCCGCTCCTCCAACTCAGCCCACTTCGAGGCCACTTCGCGGGTCGAGAGACTATGTCAGCTGGCCGTGTCTAACCGATGGGAGAGGCGCAGGTCTTCTTGGCCACCACCGATCAGGGCTGAGCTGAAACTCAGTTCCGCTCGACAGTTTGGCCGGATAGGGTTTGACTCCGTTGTTGGTCCGGCGCAATCACAGCCGGCACGGTTTGACTCCGCTCCCCGCGGCTTCGGCGCTTTGGCTGTTACCCTGGGCTGACGCCCGCACCTCCACGGCATATGGCGGCCTTGGTACCCGTCCGGACGCTCCATGCGCCAGCCTGGGGTTTGCCTGACGTTCGCCAACTAGGTGTGGTCACGCCCAGCAGACCACCCGATCCGGTGCCCCAAACCGGCAATCCAAACTTGGCCCGACGACCACCGACCAAGCCTGGCCAAACCTCTTGGGGCCGGCGGCGAACTCCGTTACAAGGCAGTCGTGGTCGCTTCTTCGGCGATAGGGAGGTTCTGGTCCATCGGCAATACGACGTTTCGCGGAGATTGGCTCTTTGGGTTCAATCGACAGTGGCCATCAAGGCAGTAATGGTCATCTTTGGCTGTTCGAGCTCGGACTCCAAGTCACTCGCGCCCTACCGATGCCTGACCAATTCGGATTGCGCGGACAGTGAGCAGTGTACGATTTGCGGCTCCGACTCGATCCCGCCCGTGTGCAAGGTGTCGCTGGACCCGTTGCAGGATCCGGGCTTTTGCATGCCATTGATGCAGAGGTGCGACAGCGAGCTGGATTGCCTTTCGCTGGAGAAAGACGAGTGCTTGGAGTACCGGTGCATGGCCACCGCGGGGGTAGGGAGCACCTGCAATCCGGTGCAGATCCCTGCCAACCAGGGGGGATGCGAGATGCTCTTCGAGTATGGATCCGAACCCTGGTTCCACGATCCGTACTACTATGTTGAGCGGTACCGGGCCCTGAACGAGGCCGGGATGGAAGCTGGCTGTGAAGGGACCTCGGATGCCGTGATCGAGATGAACGGTTTGTCCGAGGCCAGCCTGCAGACCGACTGCGGGGTCGAGGTTCTGCGCTACTGGGAATGCGCCGAAACACTCACCGCTTCCGATTTCGAATGCGATGAGCAAGGATGGCCGGTCGTGAGCAGCGGTCGCTGCCAAGAGGAGCTGAGCACCCTCGACGAGTGCTACCTTGCCACGTTGAACCCACAGGGGGTGTCCTTCGCGGTCTGCAGGCGGAACTGTGCCCAGGAAAGCACCCTCACCTGCACCGTGGCAAATTCGGATGGCACAAACGGAGGCGGTACCCTGGTACTAACCGAACCCGATGGCGTTCGATGCAGCGCCCGTTTCGAGTCGCCCGGCGAGAGCCGGCTGAACGCCACGCTCGACTGCGAGACGGGACGGTACTGCTGGAACGATCCGGAGTCCGGTGCGAGCTGCGAGACCATGCTCTGGGATCTCGAGGGCTTCGAGTCGACGTCGTTACGCTGCTCCCCTTGAGCATTTTCGCTCATTTCGGGGTGTCCACCAAATTGGGAAAGGTTCAGTGGAACATCGTGCACAACGTGCTGCGTGCAATCGGGAAGCCGGCACGCTCGAGGGCCTTCTCGTTGCCGTAGAGGGGCATGATGTCGTCGCACCGACTCACCACGACATGGGCGTGAAGCCCTGGACCGTAGTGACCCCCATCAACGACACTGGGCGGACCTTCCGCTGTGACGATGTGCTCGCCGTCTCTCGAGATCAAGGTCTGGAGCACGAAGCGCTGTATGACCAGATGCTCCCGGACGTGCTCGACGTGTGTGACGATCTTCCCATCACCAAGCTTTTGGAAGTCCTCGAGCGTGTAATCCCCAGGTAGCTGCTCCGCTGCCACCAACTTGTCTTCGATGACAACAGGAAGGTTCTTGCGGAGCCCACGCTTGCGCTTGCGTTCGAGCTCGGCCTTCTAGCGTGACTTGCGCCGCTTCTCCTTCGCGCGTGCCTCCGGTTCGACCGGCATCGGGGTGCCGTCGACCGTCAACTCGTTCGGGTCGATGCGACGCCGAAGCTCCTCGCCTACCGTCGGGAGCTTCTCCGACCGATTCCCGAATAGGCGACGTCGCAGGTCGTCCAGCTGCTCCGTTTGTCGCGC
The DNA here is from genome assembly GCA_964648165.1 of uncultured Polyangiaceae bacterium. Lineage (GTDB taxonomy): Bacteria > Myxococcota_A > Polyangia > Polyangiales > Polyangiaceae > FEN-1139. Next base: position 4,632 of record CAZYKT010000080.1, read on the forward strand.
CAGTTGCTCCGTCAATAGGCCAAGCTGCGCCGTCAGCGCCGCAATCTGCTGGGCGCTGGCCTCAAGCCGCTTGCTCTGCTGCGCATTCTCCTCCCGAAGCATCTTGAAGATGGCTCGACCCCAGGGGTCCAGCCTCACTTCGAGTTCGTCGAGTGACTCAGGCGCCATCGACCAACGTAGATCATAGTCGATCGCGTTTGTCGATCCCCCTTGTCGACTTTCTTACTTCGTCGGGCGCCAGGGTGCCGGCTTCTTCACCCGCGAAATGTCGATCCCATCCAGCAGCATCATCAGCTGCGTCAGATCCAGTTCCGCTCGATCACCCGGCCCAGACTGTCGGATCTGGAACCGCCCGCGGTCGAGTCGCTTCTGCCAAACAACCAGCCCCCCGTTTGCCACATCAGAATCTTGGCAGACGTCCGACGGCGCGACACGAAGACGTACAAATCTCCAGTGTAGACATTTTCGCCGGCGGCAACGACCAGTGCCGCCAGCCCGTCGTACCCCTTTCGTAGGTCCATCCGGCCGCTGAACAGCAGGATCCGTGTCGCCGGTGAGAGCCCGAACATCGTCCTATCGGTCCATCAGTCGGAGCAGGTTGCCCAGGTACTCCGTCGGCGGAAGGTCCGAGAACAGGACCTCCACCCTCCCGTAGTGCACCTTGCACAGCATCCCGGTTCTCGGCGCCGCCGCAACCAGCTGCACGAACTTGGCCGCCCCGCCCTTCGCCGTTCGCCGACAGCCGCGTCTCTGACCGAGGCGATACAGCCAATTCCGGAACGTCGTGAACCGCAGCCCTCGTGCCTCGCAAAACTCGCGCTGGGTCAGCCCGCTCCCCTCGTACTCCCTCACGATACCGGCCCATTCGTCCCGACCCTGCCGCGCTTTGCGCCTCTGCCTTTTCACCCCCCGAGTATCCACCCGGCCCGCCTCGACGACGAGACGTCGCCGGCTGAACGGTTACGCTGGTACGCCAGAACCCTGCGGCTGCGGCTGGGCGTCAACATCCCAGCCTCCGGAATAGCTCCGCTACCTCCCCCACCGACAGCCCAACTACCGCAACCTTACCCCTCCCCATCACCACCACCCGCCGGGTCGCCTCGGCGATCCGGCTGTCGTCAATCTCAGGCGGAACATGTCCTCCTCCCGTACCGAGCAGGCCGGCGTGTGCCGGAACCACCCGGACCTGACGAAACGCGGGGCCTGGCCGTCGTGCTGTGCCCGATCCCATCCACGCGTACACCGTGGGTCGGCTCAGCCCGCTGGTTTCGACAAGCTCCTCGACCGTCTTCCCTCTCTGCCTCTCCCGGTGGAGATACTCAACCACCCGTGCTGGCAGCGCTTGGCTGAACCCACGCCTGCCCGTTCCCCCTCCTTTCCCTCTCTCATGCTCCAGCGCCAACCGTAGCTTCTTCGCTTCGTCCACTTTGTCTCCTTGTTCCCGGGCTCTGGTGCCCGCGACCAAGGTGAGGGTCAGCCATTAGGCCTGCCTCGTCACGACCGCCGCAGCGAGTACGTACAGCGAAGCTGCCACGCTTGCAGACGCTTCTGCCGGCAGCTCCACTTCCGCTCAAGGCAATGCCTGTCGAGTGGTCGGTTTTCCGTTTCGAGGCTTGGGGTGGGCGCTCGGTTTGTGGTTGTCAGGGCTCCGCAAAACGACGGTGCCTAGACTTCGCAGCTACCTTGCCCTGTTCAGATCGGGTTCGATCTCGCTCGCGTTTTTCCTCGCAGTCATTTCGCACCCGGAGTGAACCAAGCCACCATACCCCCAGGCTCGGGAATGATGCGCGCGTCCTCGAACACGACGATGTTTGTCCCCAGGGCAGCACCCGTCAAGCTCTGCCCAGCTCGCACGACAATGGTGCCATTGACAGCCATCAGGGTCCCAACGAAAGAGCTCTCGAGCGAAATGGCTGGCTCCGAGTAGCCCCAGGCACTGACCAGCAGCTCCGAGGCACTGACGGATCCGCCGCTTGCCTTTTCGACGATACCCGCGAAGCGGAAGCCGTTCTGCACGTTGATTCGAGTCGAACAAGGGTCAGACGCCAGCCGAAGCTTGGCTTGGGGACCGACCACCAACCCCTTGATATAGAACTTGCCGCAGCTGGTCAGATTGAGCTCTGCCCCCGCCTGGACATTGAGGTTGCCGTAGTAGGTCCCCGGAGTCAAATCGAGGCGCTCCCCGTAGGGGACGCGAGTGCCCGACGTATCGGGGCTCGCCGGGCCATCCCAGGCGATGGTTTCGAGCGATGGGAGAGCGATTGCGTCGAGATACACTTGTCGCCCCTTCACCTTTGCGTCGGCCTCGAGTACCTGCTCACCGGTCAGGAGGAGATTGCCCGCGACAGACGATCTAGGACCAAGCGAGGCGCCCTCCGTCCCAGTAAGCATCGCGCCGCACTCAACATCCCTACCGAACTCCACTCGGCTCCCCCACGACCATTGGTTCTCGCCGGCGTTCAAATCGATCGATGCGCGATCGTACAATTCGACGGCTTGCTCACCGAAGACCGCGAAGCGCCCCAACAGTTCCGCTTCGGAGGAGGTATTGGGCAGCCCCAGGTGATGGTGTAGGAGTTCGGTGTAGTAGTCGGGATCCTCTGCCGCGATGATGGAGTAGATCCAATCGAGGTAGGGTCGTGACCCATCTTCGATAGCGTATCCGAGATACTGAGCGATACCGATCGAGCCAGAGGAGTTGGTATGGATGCCGACAACTTCACCCGCTTTGGTGAAGACGGGAGCCCCCGAATCACCGCTCTCGGGAGATGTCTCTGGATCCGGATAGGTGCAGTCGTAGTCGAATCTCTTGTCCGGCGTGACTCCACCATGGCCCGTGTTGGTGAAGACATCGCGACTCACCGAACACTCGAGGCCCTGCCGAAGGACGTTGCTCGTCTCACCGGTTTCGGTCCTACCGAAGCCTGCCACCTCGATCGTGGTACCCGCCAAGCTCTCGGTCGTGTTGGAGAGCGGATACCAGTAGGGCTCGACAGGTGCAGTTTCCACCAGCTTGCGCAGCGAGATGTCGATCTTCTCGTTGTTCTCCGTGTTGTGCTCGAAATCGAACCGCGTTTCGACGTCGATCTGGGCCGTGGCGAACCGCGTGCCGCCCGACGCATCGTACTCGAAGAACGATGCGTATCCCGTATCCCCGCAATGCGAGGCGGTCAGAAGCAAGCGGGGCGTGATGAGTAGGGCGGTACAGCGCCCCCCATAGGTCCCATCCGTGGCGGGGTTGCTGCTGTGGATGATCGCCACCGCACTAGACCATTCTCTGGCGTTGGTGGTGTTCACGATCTCGCCATAGCCGACTCCCGAAGCCACGGTCCCCGTGGAGGGATCTCTGGGGTTGGTGTCAGTACAGGCTAGGATGCCTGCCAAAACGAAAAGGCAGGAACACGCCCTCACCAACGATGACCTAGGTCCTGAACGGACGACACTTCTCACGGCCATGGGCTCCATGCGACGAGCTTCGCGTGATCCGGGAATTCCGACGTCGGCGGATGATTCGAGGTTCGCATAGGACCGCTGTTTGTCAACCGGTCGAGTCCAACTGACTGGAAAGGTCTTGGTTTTCTTGGCCGCGACTAATCAACTCCAGTGACGGACCAGAGCCCTCAACCAGAGCGAACACCCCAAATCGCAGCGGGTGCGCCAGCATCGTGGACGGACCAGGAGCGGTCCTGGTAATATTGCGACGGCAACAAGCAATCGGGTGTGGTTCTCGCAAGACGCAGTTTGGAGACTGTTCGCGTGGTGAACTCCTTTTCGTATCTGCTCAGAATTGCTGGCCATTGGGATCTGGCCGCGCCGCTTTTCGTTATTTGTCTTGTCGCCTGTGGGAGCTCGGACGGTTCGAAGGGCAACCGCCAGTCGGACGCGGGCGCGGGCGGGGCCGGAACCGAGGTTGGTTCGGCAGGTGGCGGCGCAGGCCAAACGGCAAGCGGGGGAGGAACCGATTCTGGCGGGGATGGCAACATCGCGGGAGCGCGTCCTTCCGGTTGTGACATCGCGGCTGACTGTGGAACGGGGCAGCTGTGTGTATCCAGGAGCTGTGTCGACGAGTCGACCTGCAACAACTCCAGAGATTGCCCGGATCCATTGGTCTGCAGCGAAAGCGGGCGTTGCGCAGAATGCGTCAGCGACTTCGAATGCGGAGCGGATCTCTCGTGCATCGGGAATGCTTGCCGTCCATCCTGCACGTCAGATCGAGACTGCCGAGTACTCGACATGCTGTGCGACCGCGAGCGTGGACGCTGCGTGGAGTGCATCGTCAGCACGGACTGCTTAAGCGACCGTGAATGCCAGAGTGGCACCTGCGTGACGACGTCGCTGGGTACGGGGGGGAGCGGCGGTGACGCGGGGTTGGGCGGCACCGAGAACGGCGGCAATCTCGGATCGGGGGGTGAGAACCCGAGTGAAGGGGGCAGCCCGGAGACGGCCGGTGGCAGCAGCGGCGGTGGAAGCCCGGAGAATGGGGGAACCGCGGGCGCCGGCAACGCTGGCAGCCCCGCCAACGGCGGTGCCGCCGAGATCGCTGGGCAGGTTGGGGCGGGCGGTTCGACCGCCGGCAGCGCTGGCGCACCCGAGGTCGCAGGCGCACCGGGAGCAGGAGGAGCGCCGGGCACCGGAGGCGTCACCTGTGAGCCGGACCCCGAAGACCCCTGCGACGGCGCAACCGAAATCGGTCGAACCTGTGAGGCAGGAGCCTACACCGTCGTCGGTCGTTACTATCTCATCAACAATCTCTGGGGGGAGTCAGACGGCTCGGGTCAAGGGTGCGCCTGGCTCACCTGCCCCTCGGGGGGAGGCTGGGGCTGGGGCGCGGACTTCTCCTGGACGGGCTCCACCAGTTCGGTCAAGGCCTACCCATCCATCGTGTACGGCTGGCACTGGGGCCAGAAGACCAACGCCTGCGGTCTGCCCGTACAGCTCTCGGAAAAGCGCCGCATCCAGACCCAGTGGAGGTACTCGCTCACCGAGAACGGCAACAACGTGATGAACGTGGCCTACGATCTGTGGCTGAGTTCCCAAAAGTTCCCGACGTACGTAGACGACCCGACCGAAGAGATCATGATCTGGCTGCACAGCTCCGGTTCACCCGTGCCCATCGGGGGGCAACAGGAGACCGTGAACTTGGCGGGCACCTCTTGGGCGCGATGGCACGGCAACGCCGGGACCTGGAAGGTCTTTAGCTTCGTACGAGAACAGAACTCCAACGATGTCAGCTTCGACCTCAGCGAGTTCTTGAACCATTTGGTCGACAAAGGGCTCGTGCAGAGCTCCAAATACCTGGTCGGCATCGAAGCCGGCAGCGAGATCTTCACCGGCGATGGGCGCATCGATACCTCACTGTACCGCGTGGATGTCCCCGAGTAGCTCGGGTGGTTCTTGGCCGCGTTGCGGACCGCGACGTTTGCGCGGGAGCTCAACAGAAGGACGAGGCCAGGTAGGAGTGGGTGCCGCGCCATCGGTTAACTTGCGATCCTGAGGTGGTCAGGCGGGACCATTTGAGCCGCCATCCCATTCCGAGCCGTCGCCTTGGCTCAAACCACCCGAGTTCGAGCCGCCGTCCCATTCCGAGCCGTCGCCCTGGCTCGAACCACCCGAGTTCCAGCTGCCGTCCCATTCCGAGCCGTCGGCAAACTGGCCATCCTGAGGCGGCCAGGCGGAACCATCCGGGCTGCCGTAGCCGCCCTCGCCTTGGCCGTCGGGTGAGATGGTGCTGCCGTCGGTAAGCTGGCCATCCTGAGGTGGCCAGGCGGAACCATCCGGGCTGCCGTAGCCGCCCTCGCCTTGGCCGTCGGGTGAGATGGTGCTGCCGTCGGTAAGCTGGCCATCCTGAGGTGGCCAGGCGGAACCATCCGGGCTGCCGTAGCCGCCCTCGCCTTGGCCGTCGGGTGAGATGGTGCTGCCGTCGGTGAACTGGCCATCCTGAGGTGGCCAGGCGGAACCATCCGGGCTCGCACCTCCGAACGGATTCACGTAGTAGCCGTCGGGGCCACCACCGGTGGGAACACCGTCGGGCACGATCCAGCGGCCGTCGGGCGCCCCGCCGCTGGGGCTCCCGTCTGGTTCCGTCCACCACCCATCCGGCAAGGCGGCGTCGCCCTGCAATCCCGAGCCGTCGGCGGGCGCGCCGTCCGGCGAAGCCCCGCCCCGGTTGGTGCCATCGGGCTCTTGCCCACCCGCGTTCGATGACTTGCCCGCCTGATGGTTCCCCCCGTCGGCGTCGCCATCGCTGCTGGTCTCTCCCCCGCAGCTCTGGGGAAGGGCGGCCAGACCCAAGGCCAACAGGGTTCCGATACGCACCATTCTTTCGGCTTGGTTCATGAGATCCCCCGGCTTTCTGGAAAACATCGTCGCAACCACGACCACGGCGGCGGTCGTCCAAAGAGGAACAAGAGCAACACGCAGAACGCGACGTAGAGCGCGGCCAGCGCCAAGAACCGATCGTCCATCCACCTCGTCTGTGATGCTAGGAGTTGGCCGACGCCACCCAGGCCCAGGAAGGCCATCTCGAGGGAACGCCGCGCCCGACAGAGCGGAACCGCCGCCAAGAACACGGAGTAATAGTAGCAGGATGGGTCGGAGAGCGAGACGATCAAGGTCACCCCGATACTCATGGCCAGCCAAGGCGTGCGAAGCTTCCCCACGACCAACACGAAGGCAATCACCAGAACCGAGGCCGCTGCCCAATACGCAGGTTCGAGCTGCGCCAGACGGAGCCGACGCGCCTCGGTCCAGGAGTCACCGGGTTTGTTCCGCTGCACCTCCAGGCGCGCCTGGTCCGAGGCGGCGAACAACGTTTTCAGGCTCATGTGGTTGGTGATGGGTGTTCCTGCATGCATTGTGGTGTGACGGTAGAAATCCCCGAACGCAGAAGGCCCCGTCGCCGCGATGCTGGATGGCACCAATACGCCCACCGCCAAGGCCGCCCCGGCCGACATTCGCCACAACCAGGACGGGATCTTGTGCCTTCGCCACAGATGGCTCACCCCCAAGACAACCGGCCCCGCCCAGAGCACCACTGGGAAGACCCTGAGCATGGCGGCGTAGGTCAAGGCGACGCCCGCCCAGAAGTACCGACCCTTGCGCGCCAAAGCGAGGGACAGCACGATGAGAAAGAGCCAGTCCATCCTGAGGAACGCCCCGCCGGTCCAGGGCATTTCAGCTGCTGCCTGGGTTCCAAAGAACAGGACGGCCACTGACAGGATTCGCCAACCGTAACCCCAACGCAGCACGCCCAGGATCCCCGCCAACAGCAACAGATCCAACATCGCCAACCGGCGCAGCGCTGGATGAGAGAGATCCCACAACGAGGCCAAGGGTCGGCCCAGCAGCGTCCACACCGGCGAGGGATTGTAGCCATGGTCGGCCTGCATACCCTCCCAGATCCGTCGGCTCCCGGAGGCCTTCCGAAACCAAGCCACATCCTTCTTGAAGTCTTCCCAGCGCGAGGCAGAGAACCGAGGCCGGCACCGTTGTGGGTTGTTCAGCGCCTCCACCCCGGAGATCATCCGGTCATCGTTGAGATTGCGCAATCGCCGTGCCGCGACGGCCTCTCGATGTCCAAGCTCCGCTTCTGCCAGGGCGGTACAGTGGTAAAGGCGCGTGTATCCGAGCTCCGGCGCGTACTTGGCCCCCAGCACGTAGTGGTACATCTCCCAGCCGTGATACCGAACCGGCCCGGGGACGCCGGCGAAATGAAAATAGGCCAAAAGCCCCAGAACCACGAAGCCCACACCGATCCGGCGTTTGTGTGGTTTGCTCAGGGCGTGCGGGTGGCGCGCCTCCAGGTAGAGCAACACGCATCCCAATGCCGCCAACCCCGCTTTGACCCGCGGCAGTGTCTCTGCGCCAGAAAGCCAATCCAAGAAGCTCATCCGAGGCCCCACACCGATCTCACCCACTAGCCTGCGAATGCGTCGCCATCAAGCAGGATCTCTTGGTCGGACCGGCGTAACCACGGAACCGGGGCGCCAGACGCCCCTAAGACCCGCAGACGAAGGATCCATGTGCAATCCACCCTGCCAATCGCGCGGATCCCGAGGATTGCCAATCGTCGCTCCCCACCTTTTGGCTTTGCGACGAGCCCCAAGGACCACTCGGGGATTGCATCAGGGTCGTCGGTTGGGCCAGCCAGTTCGCAGCGGTTTGCGAAGCCATCCAACAGCAAAAAGAGAAGCCGTCTTCGGAAGGGTTCTTGGACAGTTTCTACGACACCAGGCTCCCCAATCCGATTCCGGCGCCTGGGGCTGTCGTCGTAGTCGCTGGAGACTGCGCTTCCAGGTCCACCCCGTTCGGTCCCAGCCATTGCCCGAGAGCTGCGCCCAGATCGAGCGCACTTGCGCCGCTTATCATTTCCTTCTCGGCGTGGTCAACGAGCGGCAGCTGGACGACCAGGTTGCGCTCACGCACTACACCCGTGCCATCGGGCTCAGTCCTTACGAGACCTACTGCTACCCACGACTGGCTGCAGTCTACCTGGTGCACAAGCGATATCGCGAAGCGGCACAGGTGGTAAGAGAGGGGTATTGCCTGCTCCCTTTGAATCAAGACACGGCGGAGAGCCTCTACGTGCTCGGGCTCCAGGCCTTCATCGTTGCGCAGGCCCAGCAGGACCGGCGAGCCATGCTCGAGGCGTTTCAGCGAATCGCGGGGCTCATTCACGAGCTTCACCCCGGGACGGGCTTCAGCCTGGGTGCTGCCCATCTGATGCAGGACCCGCCCCACACCGAGGATGCATTCAACGAACTTCTCAGCTTCAGGGATCGGATTTGCCATTCGCCCACGGCCGGGCTCTACCGTGACGAATGTGAGTCAGCCCAGTCTATCATCACCGCGCAGGGGCGTCTCGGAGCCCTGGGGCTTCTCGATCAGAGCCCGAAGGGTGCGCAGCGGCCACCGTCGGCCGAAGCCCTGCTACACTCCCTCGGGTCTTCATGCGCCTCGAGCTCCGTGTCATCCCCCTCCTGCTCGCGCTCTCGCCTGCCAGTTGCGCGAGCGCGGCTCGCGATTCGGGATCCGGAGCCGCGTTCGCAACGCGGGTAGCGGCGGCGAGGCATCCTGCGGTCGTCGTGAGCACTGCCGCACCGGTACCGTCGAAGCCACCGCGCCCCACCGACGCGAGCCCGCAGGGAGCCTCACCGACGGCTAGCGGGGAGCCGACGGAGGCGGCGGGGCGGGCCCGGCGAGAGAGCGCGTGCGAGCCGGGTCAGGAGCTCTCCGCGCGCGAGCATCTGCTTGCGTGGGAAGCCGAACGGCAGGTGCTCTCGGTCGTTCGGGTCCGTCCCGACGACACGCTGAATCTCCGTGCCTCTCCAGGCATTCATGCCCCCGTGCTGGCCCAGCTTGCGTTTCGCAGCGGTGACCTACACCCCACCGGACGCGCCTGCTCGGTCAAAGGTGAGCTGTGGCTCGAGGTGGACGCCCCGGCGGGGCGCGGTTGGGTGAACGAGCGGTTTGCCCGTCCGGCGGCGGCCTTTCGCACCGTCAGTGCGGACGGGGAGCGCGCGCTCGATGCGCTTCACGCCCGGGAGCTCGACGCGCTAGTCCGCATGCTGGTCCAGCGGCAACGAAGCATCGCCGGCGAAGGACCAGGTGGTCCGGTCCCCATCGAAGTCGTGGGCATCGTGCGGGACCAGCGCGCCGCCCAGATCCTGCTCTGGGTCGGTGCCGACGGCGACGACTCGATCTCGGGATTCGAGCTTCTCGTCTCAGCCGTCCTCACCAAAAAGGGTTGGCGGGCCGTGCGACTCGAGCAGCGCGAAACCTGCCACCGGGGGGTGGCTGACGGGTTGTGCCTCTAGCGCCCGACGTCCGCGTACCGGGTCGGCGTGCCTGCGTACATCTATTTGAGCTTCTTCGAGTTCGATGACCAGGCCTACTCGTTGCTGCTGACGTTCGAGCCGAGCCAGCTCCTCCACACGGACGAAGACAACGAACCTGGAGGCGTCCTCTTCTCCCCCCTCGACGACCCGAGCTCCGTCTGCGAAAGCCCTCAGAGGCCCGAGACCTGATAGCCAATATCCGCGAGCATCGCGAACTCGACGTCGGAGGGGTATCGGGTTATGTTGGTGCTTTCCATCAGGTACGTCGCCGTGTCATCCAGCAGGTGGCCGTGAGCGTCCACGGGAATCGGCGAGCCGTAGAGGCCACTGGCAATGGGACCATTGAACGTCCCCCCCGAGAGATGGCCTGCGAAAGCGGGCACACCGGGAGAGATACCGAGGGCATGCCCCAACTCGTGGGCGGCGGTGCCGACAAAGTCGAACATTCCCGCAGCCAGGTCCTCCACGGTCTCGGGCGTGGCGTCGAAGAACCAAGGGGCGTCACAGGCGAATGAAATGGACGAAACCCACGGCTCGAAGTCCGCCGCCGCGTAGCGCGCGTCGTCCGGGCTGACGATGGGACGGCCCTGTTCGTCGTACATCACCATGCCCGAGGTCGTTATTTGGCTGTTCAAGCCCGCGCTCTCGAGATTCGCGGCACAAGCGGGGAAGATCACCAAGTCGTCCACCTCTTGCTGGATCTCCACCAGCTGGGGCGAGTCGCTGGTGGGATCCCCGGGATCCACTGCGATCAGCACATCACCGACAGGGCGAGCGGGAAAGTCGTCACCCAGACGCTGGGTCCAGAGCCGCGCTGCCGCCTCCAGCGCACGCTGCCGCTCCGGAGCAGCGAAGAAGCCTGCGTCGTCGAAGCGGTAATCGAACACGATACTCAGCGTACGCTCCGCATCTCCACCATTCCCTGCTGTGCTCGCCCCTCCGCCTCCCCCCATTTGCGCAGCGACGCCGCCTGTTCCTCCGTCGCCCCGATCAGCGGGAGAGTCATTGCTGCCCGAACAGGCGACAGACGCAAGACAGAAAGAAGCGACGAGAACCAGCCCCAAGCTCGAGATGTGGTGACATCAACCGCTCATGATCTCAGTTCTCCCGTACACCGTCAAGCCGCTTCCAGCAGAACCGGCATTTGTGCACCAGCGAGTGAGGCCACTTCGCGGATCGGTCGCCTCATCGGTTGGGTCACCGTTCGAGATCTGCCAGAGCCGACCCAGCTCCGATGGGTCGGTCATTGCGGCGGGAACGAGGAAGCGAAGCTCGGAACGTAGGATCTGCGAAAAGCTTGTGCGTTCTCGTCGTCGACCGCATGGCTCTAGCCTTGTGTCTCTTCGAGCCAGGGCTTCAGCTCGAGATAGGGCTGTCCTGCGGGAAAAAGCCAGAACCCTTGGAGATGTTCGATATCCCTGACTCGAACCAGCAGGCTCTTCATCCAAGCTCGATGCTCCGTGGTGCCGCCCTCGAGCTTGCGCTCGAAGGTGGCGAACCCGAGCTCGGTGGGGAGGTTCTGGGTCAGAAGCGCCTTCCGGGTCCGAGCCAGATTCTGGTCGGTGAGCGGCACGTTGCGGTCGAACAGCTGCAAGACGTGGCCCTCACAGACCCCACGAAGGCGACCCGAGAACTGGAAATCCGAGAGGTGCGCAAGGAGGCTCGTGGTCCAGAGCGAGAAGCAGCCAAGGCAGGTCTGTTTTAGGTAACCGAGCCATTTTGCGTAATATCCCCAGAATTCGACCGGAGCATCGTAGTGAATCTGCAGGGTCTGGATGGACTGAGGACCACGTCGGAGTTCCTCTAGCAGTGGGGCCAACCGCTCCTCGGCGCGGCGCGCCATCTCCAGGGCTCCATAGCGAGGCCATAGTGCGTGCAGGCCCTCATCGCACCGGATTACGACCGACTGCCCCAAGGACCAAGGTACATCGTGATGCACCGCGGAGGGCAGGGGCTGGGGCTGGGGGTTGGTCCGTCGCCAAGATACGCAGCTGCCAGAGAGCCCACGACCAAGCCCGATGCGGCGAGTGCGCCAAGGATCCAGGTTCGGCGCGAGTGAGGCATGAGGGGATTCTTTCACGCGGTCGAGCGTCCGTCTACTCTGGTCCCCGAGGGAGACGGAGTTGCGCCACGACATCGTCCGGAGGCCGGCGAAATCTGCGCCTTTGTAGAGACGCGAAATGGTGCGCCTCCATTCCGTCGGATCAGGACAGTTGTTGCAGCAGTTCCGTCTTGAGCGGCGCCGAGTTGACCTCATTGCGGATGGCTTGCGCCAACTGGTCATTGAGCGCCGGTTGTTTCGCTGCCAGGTTGGCGACTGCGCGGCGCAGCGCCTCAGGTCGCCGCTGAAGGTTGTACACCAGCACGGTCAGCCGCGATCCGTTCGGATCCAGCGCGGGCGCGACCAGTTCGTGGATGTGATCCACGGCCCACGTCGCATCACTTTCGGCCAGCGCTGCCAGGACGCTCCCCCCGTACACAGGATCCAGCGCCATCTTCTGCCGGAACTGCGCGCCGCGCGATCCGGTCGCGCGGGCCGCCGTTAGCTGCAGAAGGTCGCGCCCGCGGTCAATGGTGGGAGAATCGCCTCTGCCGCGCAGCCCCTCGAACAAATCCCAATGATGCTCTACCGCGTCGAGCAGGCGTTGCGGATCGGCCAACCGCGAGTTGCCGTCCAGCAGACGGACGGCTTCGGCGCGCACGTCCGGGTTGGCGTGCGTGAGCACCTGGTGGATGGCCGCCGTCAGCCGGGAGCGTTCGGCGGCGGGCAGCGCGTGCCACGCGCGATCCAGCCAATCGCTTGGCGCGCCGTCGTCGCACCCGCGATACCTCCCCGTCGCCAGTTGGTCGGCGACCAGCTGGATCAGGTCGCCGGTGAAGGACACGTCTTCAAAAGTGGTCAAGGGACTCAGCCTCAAATAGTACCGGTGCGAATTCTCTCGATCAGTGACCAATTGACATCTTGTTCAAAGTCCATGATTTTGGTCATTGAAGGTCTATCCTTTACCGGATAGCCGAGAATCCTGAGTATGGCGTCGTAAGCAGCCTGCCTTACTACCCAGTGTTCGTCGTTGTCGCTCAACCTCTGCGATAACAGCTGAAGCGCCTCGATGTCTTTGCTGGACTCATAAATGGTCCCAAGACAGGATGCGGCCATATCGCGAACGTCTTCGTGCACATCACTGGTCAGAAGCTGTTTGCATGCAGCAGCATACTTGTGCAAATCCCAATGATTGACCAGGACATTGAGGGCGATTCTTCGTAACTCCGAATCGTGACTATTCAAGAATCTCGCCACCGACGCTTCGGCTCGCACACACTCCATGTGCCCCAGCTCATGGATGAGACCGTAGGCCTCTGCATCATCCACATCCATAGAGTCAAGGCGAGATGCAGCCATATCGCGAACGTCTTCGTGCACATCACTGGTCAGAAGCTGTTTGCATGCAGCAGCATACTTGTGCAAATCCCAATGATTGACCAGGACATTGAGGGCGATTCTTCGTAACTCCGAATCGTGACTATTCAAGAATCTCGCCACCGACGCTTCGGCTCGCACACACTCCATGTGCCCCAGCTCATGGATGAGACCGTAGGCCTCTGCATCATCCACATCCATGGAGCGCAATCGTTGAGCCACCGGACCCGACATCTCCAGCGTCAGTAAATGGGGCCATTATCGCGGATCGAGAAACGCTTGGGACTTCTCGGTCACCCTCGACGTTCGCCATTCCCCACGGCCTTTCGGCTGACGTGCCGCTCTACCTCAACGAGACGAGCATCCCCTCGTGTTCCAGGGAAGCCAGCATTTCGGACAACGAGGACGGAACCGTCTGGGATTCCCAGGGCGAGCTACTGAACGTCTATCTGGAACGCTCGCCTCCGGCAGGCTGGCTACTTGGTCTTGGCCCGCAAGGTCGCAATCGCGTTGTCCAGGCGAACCAACGCGGCGATGACTTCCCGAAGTTGCTGTTCGGTGAGCTTGGCCTCCCCAGCTGCCTTGACACCCGCCGGGGTCCGAAGCACGACCAAAGCGTCATGTAGCTCGTTGGACATGGCCTGCATCTTCGGAAGGTCACTGCCCGCCGCTTGTTTACCGACCAAGATCCCATAGAGCGGTTGAATGAACTGAACGGTTCGAGTGGTCAACGCGGCCATGGCCGCATCCCACTTGTCCAGCGAATTCTTCACTTCCTTGAGCTTGGCTTCCGTCAAGCCATTCTCTTTGGCAACCTTGGCACCTTCTGGTGTCGCCATCAGAGCCAATGCCTGGTGCAGCTCTGTCGCCAGCTTCGCCTTCTCTTCAAAGGTTCCCCCGCCAAAACCAGGAGAGACAATGATCCCATAGAGGGCCGATAGCCGATGCGCCGCAACCTCCAGGTTGGCGCGATCCGTGCTGCCAGGGGTCGGAGCTGCGCTGGAGCTTGCGCTCGAGACGGCTCTCGGGGTCGAGGTACTTGGCTTCGCCTCGACTGGCAGCACTGTCAGCGCTCCCGCAGCCGTCAGAATGATGGTGACTGCCTGCTTAGGATCCATGGCACTCCCCTTTCGGTCGCAAGTGAACAGAGATAATGCCACAGTCCCGATGCCTTTCGCAACCTACATCGAGTCGATTTGCAGCCTGGCGAGGTTGGCCCTTTATTCCTCCGCCGATTTGGCACGGGACAAAGGCCCAAGTGCCTCGACCAGCCCCCGATGAGCGAGGGCGACCTCCCGCCAACCTCGCTGATAGGCTGCGAGACCAAGCTCCAGGTCGGTCTCGCAGTGGGGACAGACACGGGTCCCGACCCACACGAACCTGTGACAGGTTCTGCAGAGCTCCAGAGGTGGCCTGTGCTTGGAGTCGTTCCGGAGCCCGTCCCGATCGCGGCCCCATGTCTGGTCAATCGGTTCCAGGGACGGGTCGGTCGAGGTTCCATCCCACCGCTCCAACACCACTCGGTGCCGGCTCGCCTGATAGGGCTGGCCGTCGCTTGGTCCCGTTCGCACGATACGTTCCCTCAACCCTTGGCGCTCGAGTTCGAGGACTCGGTGGTGGCAGTAGGGATTGTTGCCACGCTTTCCGTAGACCGCAGTGGCAGCACAGCTGCAGCCTCCACCGCATACGGCCGCATAGTAACAGCTCGCACAGAACCCCCACAAGCCATCGGTCAATCCGCGGCGGAGAGCTCCCAGTTTCGCGTCCGATTCCCAGATCTCCTGGACCGATGCCGTCCGAATGCTTGCGCCACCGTAAAGGTCCGTCGGCAGGGAAGTGCACGCCTTCAGACGGCCCTCGGACTCGATGCCAATTGATGTCGTCCCCGCGGTGCAGCCCAACCACTGCACAGCCTCGTCTCCGCCTGCCCGGAGCAGATGGTCATCTGGCCCGTAGTATCCGATTCCATCATCGATGGCCACACGTGGCCCGCGACCCAAAAGGCTCCAGAAAAGGTCATGTAGACGTGGAATAACGTCCTTTAGCATCCATGGCTGCAAGACCAACTCAGGATGCTCCGAGGCATTACCAATCGGCAACACCCACCCAATCCGCCAGGTGCCGAGGCCCGCCTCCGCGAGGATCTTGCCGAGACCCGACAGGTCGGAAACCGTCTGGGGACCAAGCTGGGTGTTGACCCCAGTCGGCAGACCGAGTCGCCTCGCAGAATGGAGGACGGAAAGAGCTGCATCGAAGGACCCCTGAACCCCGCGCATCTCGTCGTGGTGCTCGCGAAGGCCGTCTATCGAGACACCTATTCCACCGAGGCCTGCTCGACAGGCGTCTTCTAGCATCTGCTCGGTGAAGCCCCGACCCCCCGTCAAGATCGTGCATCGAATCTGGGCATCTCGAACGGCCTTGATCAAGTCCAACCAGTCGGGACGCAGAATGACCTCACCACCCATCAGTGTGATCTCCTGCGTTCCGAGCTCGGCCAAGCCACGGACGGTCTCGGCAAACTCCGCCAACGTGAGCTCATTCACACGCCGCCGCCCTGCACGAGAGCCACAATGCTGGCATCTCAGATTGCAGGCAAGGGTGACTTCCCAGACCGCATACTTCGGGCGATGAACCTGACGGTCTTCGTCATAGGCGAGACGTGGCTCTTGATTGTGATCCATCCTGGAAGGGGGAATCCTACGCCTCCTGAATGACGGATCGGAGGCAAATTCGGATTCTGCTTGCGGCAACGGCCGATGCGACGGCCCGTGTTCGAGGGTCGGGCGCCAATTCGGACCCTGTCGCCCGGACGCAGGCGCTACCAAAGAACCAGCATACTCCCGGCCGCCAGACTCCCCAAGGGCTCAGGTACTGTCTTGAGCAGCTGTCCAATGAAGCCCTCCGGGGATGACCTGTCCAAGCATCGAATCCCGATCTTGGCTGGGTGCGTGAGCCACCCGACTGGGCTGCCGAGGCATGCGATGAGCGACAGCTGAATGGGATGCCTTTCGCCAAGACGCTGCGCCAGCCCGTGACGGTTCGGACCGAGCAGCCCGACCGCTCCGGACAGCTCCATCACCTGCTCACGCAGGTGATCCGCGGCGTACGCATCACCGGTTGGACACAGGTACCGCTTCGGTACGGTCAGGGCCCCGGCCTCGGCGACGTGTTCGCCTACCCCTCAGATCCGGGCAGCGATTCCGATCTCGTCCGCTTCGAGGGGACGCGCACGGCGCAGGCACTTGAGCAGTTGCTGCAGGGCCGGTTCCGCTACTACGAATAGCCCGGCGCGGGCAACCCGTGCGTCGCTCGCACCCTCGAGGCGACGAAGCGATTCTCGTTGCCGAGCGCCGTCAGAGTACCGAGCCTGCGCTGGCGTATGCCCGCTTCGGTGCTTGTCGCTGGTGGCGGTCCGACGCGGACTGCGGCAAGGCGCGAGCGCAGGACGCCGCCCGGTGATGATGGGGACCTCACTGTCTGTCGTGGCGCTGTCTGTCCCGGAAGCACGTCACCTCCAGGTGACTTCGGCTTCTACGCCCAGCAGCAGGGAGAGCTCGGCGAGATCGGTCGTGATGATGTCCCTTGGGAATTGGCTCTCGTGGACTGGAAGATACCCTAGCTCACCAAACTCGATGTAGTCCACGAATGCCTCCACTCCCGTGCCGGTCAGGTAGACATCGCTCGATCGCATACAGGTTCCGTTGCGCGCCATCAGACGGACCAGGATGTAGGGCTCGTCGCCCGTCGGCCCCTGAGCACGCGAGTCCACGAAGTCGGTCACGATCTGTCGCCCCTCCTCAGTGAGGGCGTCTCCATCGCAGTTATCGCTGAAATCGTACGCCACCGGGAGCGGCTCCTCGCCAGGAGCAAAGACCTGGGCACAATCCTGTTCGCACGCAGCCAACCGTTCGAAGCGGTTGGCGTTGCCCTCACAACCGCCATAGGTGCGCGGTTCGCACCGATTGCTGCCAGCGTTGTACCAGTACACCGGAATAGCCGACTCGCAAGGTCCAGCAACCCATGGCTGTTGGCAGTGAACGTCGCCTGCCGTCCGTAACCAGCAACCATTGTCACAACGGTTCTCGTTGGCGTCGACCGAGCCCTGTTGGCAGGGGCAGCAACCACAGGGACTCTCACATGGCTCACCGCACCAAGCAGGCGCGCAACCGACCACGCTGCAATCAATCCCTCCGCTCCCGCCCCCGCTGCCGAGCTCACCACCCGATCCGGTCCCACCTGAAGAGCTCGCCTCCCCAGCCTGTGCGGCGCCACCCCCTCCGGATGAAACGGCCGAACTCCCACCGTCGGTCTCTCCGCCTGCCCCGTCGCCACCGGTAACCGTAATCCCACCAGCGCTGGTTCCGGCAGCTGAGTCCGAAGCTCCGCCGTCACCTTGGGTGCTCTTGCCATCCTCGCTACCGCAACCCGAAACGGTAATGGCGAATAGAACGAACCCCAGCCCAACGAGATGACCACTTCCGATTCTGCAGCATCGTGACATTGGAATCTCCATGAGCCGACGGCAGTCGCCTACCGCTCCTTTGCCTCGATCCTTAAGGTGGTTCCGTCGACTTCGACAGCAGATTGGCGCCGGGGGCCGGAAGGCTCTCGAGCGGATCCGGGTGCCTGCAAGCAGGGTAGCGAACCCGGGTGCCGCTCAGTATGGTACCCCGGATAGCCCAGGGCAAACGAGCGGGTAGGCATTCGTAGGACGATCCCAGAAAGGATGGGTACCACCCCTCGCCTTTCTGCGTCGCTCGGGCATGGGTTGCGAATCCGTGCATCGACGATGCCACTCTGAGACGCGAAACGGATCCGGCCGTCGCTGCGCCGAACCGACCACAGCCACCAACCCAAACCGCCCAGCTTCCGAGAGGAATTGTCCGCGACGCTCGCGTCACTCCGCCACGAGGGGTGATGGGCGCGCGGGTAGCCAGGGGCCGGCGCCACCGCACCTACTCGCTCACCGCCAGGAGCTCCACCGGCGGGGAGCCGGCGAAGTAGATGGGGTTGTTGTCCTTGGTGCGGAGCTGCTCCTCGAAGCCCGGCTGGAGCTCGAGCCGGAAGGTGTAGGCGCGGCCCTCCACCAGCCCTTCGGCGGATCCGGAGACCCAGACGACCTGCTCGTCGGGGCTGCTCGCGGCCTCGGCGAGCAACACAACGGGCATGCAGGGCTGGCAGAGCGCGTCCGAAGGGCAGGGGTCGCAGGGGAACGAGCCGCGGTAGACGGCGCGGACACAGGCCACCTCGCGCTCGGCGATGGGCGACCTGGCCATTAGCCCCGCCACCGTACTGGTGGTCGGGCAGGAGCAGCCGCCGAGCAGCCAGATCCACAGCCCGAGCTCGGGTGGCCACCGTCGGGGGCGGGCACGCTGGCGCTTCATTGTCCGTCTTTTTCCACTGCGGGCACGTTCTAGCGCGTTTTGACCGCGCCGGGGGCCCCCGGCAAACGAAATCGCTTCACGAGACACCTCACCGATTTTGAACCGTGCCCAGTCACGGGCGCGGCATCGGGGCGTCATGGTCCGCTTACAGATGTCTCATGGTTCCCAAAGGACTGCAGACGGTCCGTGGCCGCCTACCTGCAGCAGACGAGTCTCGTCCCGGTGATGCGACCAACGGCGTGCGTTCCCAGCGCACAAGTGCGTTCGGGATTCGTGAGGTTCTGTTCGGTGGGTTCGCCATCGCAATCGCTTTCGTCGATGGTCTCGAGAGGACAGGCTGTATCCTCGGTTCCCTCCGCAAAGCACGAGATCGTGGTGACGGTCTCGTCATCAGCCATGTCTGCTGTCAGATTGATGTCAGTGGAGCTGAGGAAGCCGTATTCGGGATCGAATTCGAGGTCGAGGGAGACATAGCCCGAATCGATCGCAGTGTTGATGGCGGCGACGGCGTATTCCAGTCGTTCGGTGAGTGTCTTCTGGAAGTATGTTTGGAGCGGGAGTCCCGTCGAAACCTCGGCCGTGTCCACGATAACGTTCCCTTCGACGACGATCCGAACCGGATCGTTCGGCCTATCCTCGGCCAGAGGTGGGCTGTACTCGATGAAGGTGTAGCTCGCGGGGCGCGTGCTGTTCCACAATTCGAGGTTAGCTTGCGCGGTAGCGAGCAACTCCGCGAGATTCTCTCCGGCGTTGCCCGCGCTACCCGCGGAGCCGCCTTCCGGTGAGCTGGCGTTGCCCGCGCTACCTGCGGAGCCGCCTTCCGGTGAGCTGGCGTTGCCCGCACTACCCCCGGAGCCGCCTACCGGTGGGCTGGCATTGCCCGCGCTACCCGCGGAGCCGCCTTCCGGTGAGCTGGCGTTGCCCGCGCTAC
>CAZYKT010000081.1:0-23846 GCA_964648165.1 uncultured Polyangiaceae bacterium
CCATTCCCACGGTCTTGCGAGCTGGTCATGGCTCAGGCGAGGAGCTCAGCAAGAGTCGGCGGAGATGGATGCGACGCCTCAGTCCGGCGAAGGCTTCGATATTTCGCCGTTCCGACCGATAGCGGTGAGCTTCTGCCTCTGGTGGCTCGAGACGTGCCGCGCTGCCACCCAAGGTTCTCGCCCTTGAGGTGACCAAGAGTCATGCTCCACTGTCCGACTCGTTCTCTCTGGTGCGAGACTGTCTTGCTGCTCGGTTCGGTGTCTCTGGTGTTTGCCTGTGCGTCGCAACCACGACCCGCACAGAGCTCGTCACCTGGGCAGAGCTACGCCGCCGCAATCCGGCAGATCTGCGAGGTAGACTCGCATATCGCGCCAGAGCAGAACGACAACGAGCTCGAGCAGGGGCAGCTCCGAGAAGACTACATCCTTGCCCACACGGAAAACCCCGACGCCATCTACTTCGTCACCTTGTGGCGGACCAAGCCTCCTGAGGAGCAGGCGCGCAGCCTGCGAGAGGAGGCCAAGGCGCAGAGACTTGGGGAATGCGCCCTGGCGGAGGCGTTGGTACCAAAGGGGTGAGGCCCAAGAGCTCTCAAAAGTCGGTCCTGGGCACCGCAATCGCGATCTGGGCGGACTGCGGGCCTTCCCGCCGTTGCGGGGCAAGCCACAGGCGAGGGCAGCGTGAACCCCCATGGAACCCAACGAAACCCCACGAAACCTTGACGCCAGGGGGCCGACATAAGCAGACTTGTAGTGTCCTGACGTAACCGACCGTTGGATCGAAAGGGAGAGACATCGGTGGATGCGAGACTTCGTGAGCTGGTCGAGGCGAACCGATACAAGGTGCCGTCCGAAGAGCGGATGGACGCCAAGCTGCGTAGCTTCGCCTACGGCAACCTGGCTCTCGAGGAACCCGGGACGTCAAGGGAAGCAATAGACGCGGCCGTGGACGCCATGACCGAAGCCAGCCGCCGTGGCGTGGATCGGCTCCGATGATCCGGCTCCCGTCGAGCCGCTGCGGGAGCGCAACTCGGCAGCTCTCGGGAAGTTCATCTTTGCTCCGATTTGCGGACACGTCGCAACTCGTTCCCCATTTGAAGTAACTGCTCTCACGGTCTGCGAGCTCAATAGGCTGGCCACGCTCGACCTGAGCAGCACCTCAGGCCTCTACCGGCGGGTTACGTCCAGATCGTTGGCTCGCGTCACGCCCCGCCTCCATGGCAGGACGTCCCCCAGTTGGTCGAGGAATGCAGTTCGTACCTGAACGACCAAGCCAAGGGATCACTCCACCTGTCCGCCTATGCCCTTTGGCGCCTGAACTGGATCCACCCCTTCGAGGATGGCAACGGTCGCACGGCGCGGGCTCTCTGCTACCTGTTGTTCTGTGCGCGGGAGCGTGTCATTCCGCCAGGTGGTGTCTCTCTGCCAGAGCGAATCTACCGTCACCGGTTGAGCTACCACCACCTACTCGAGGAAGCCGATTTGGTGTGGCGAAGGAATCGGAGGGTGGCGTTGACGAACTTCGAAGACTTACTCGGGCGGCTGTTGAGAGAGGAGATGGACGGCCCATAACGTGGACGAGCCCGGAGCCGAGGTCGAGAATATCGCCGGGTGGGCCCCACGGTGAAACCCGACCGCTCCGGCCTGATCATCCTGCAGGACACCCGGGAGCGATGCTTCACGTGAGCCGGGAATTGTGACGTTGGTGGACAAACCGAGGTTCGCAGACCTCTTTCATCGGTGACCGGATAGCAGAACCCCAATCCAGCAAGAAGCTGGATCATTTCGATCGGCTGCGTGGTCTCGCCCTTGAGGTGACCAAGAGTCATGCTCCGCTGTCCGACTCGTTCTCTTCGGTTCGAGACTGTCCTCCTGCCAGGAGAAGACTACATCCTCGCCCACACGGAAAACCCCGACGCCATCTACTTTCTCACCTTATGGTGGACCAAGCCTAAAGAGGAGCAGGCGCGCAGCGCCGTCCAGGAGTAAAAGGGCGCCATGCGCGCGTGCCCCGTGCTCCTCGCCCTCTCGCTCGGCGCGGCCGGCGTGGAGCTCGGCTGTCGCCAGCGTGTGGCGAGCCCGGCGGGGCCGGTCCCCGCGGGATCATCGGCGGCGACCGGGCGCGCTGCGGTGACGGGCTCTGCGACGCCGCCGGGCATCGCGACCGTGTCCGGCGGGGCGCGCCTCGCCGCCGGGGACTTCGGGACCTGCGCCATCGCCGCGGGCGGGCGCCTCTACTGCTGGGGCGATCACGAGGCCGGCGGCACCGAGGGGCTGCCGGGCCCGACGCACCGCCTCCCCCGGGAGATCGCCGCCGTCCCGGCGCCGGTCCGCGCGGTGGACGTCGGGCGCGACGGCGCCTGCGCGATCGACGCGGACCACCGCGGGTGGTGCTGGTCGGAGCTCTGGCAGCGCCACCGAGCGCGGCAGACCGAGCGAGAGTGGCGCGAGCCGGAGCCGATCGCGGGGCTCCCGGGGAAGGTGGTCGCGGTCGCCGTTGGCGATTCGGCGGGGAGCTGCGCCGTTACGGATGCGGGCGCGCTTTACTGCTGGGGCGACGAGGGCGCGCTGCTGGGTCTGGGGCCGCGCCACCAGCGGCCCGAGCCGGCGCCCGCCGTCGGGATCACCGGCGAGGTGGTGGCGGTGTCGGTCGGGTTCGAGTCGGTTCTCGCGCTGACCGCCGACGGCACCTTGTGGGGCGCGGGGCTACTCGGCTCGCGCGGGCAGCGGGATCGGAACCCGCCGAACCCGGCGGCGGGGTTCGTGCGGCTCGGCGGCGGCTACGCCGGGATCCACGCCGAGGGCTTCGACGACTACGCGATCGATCGCGCCGGTCGGGTGCACGCCTTCCGTGATGGCGCCTTCGCCCCGGTGCCGGGCCTCGACGCCGGCGTGAGCGCGCTCGCCGGGTGCTCCTCGCTCGGCTGCGCGCTCATGGGGGACGGCGTCCCGTGGTGCTGGGGCTTCGGCTACGCCGGGGTGCTCGCCAACGGCACGCTCGTGAACAGCGAGCGCCCGGCACGGGCCACGCGCTTACCGCCGATGGCCGCGGTCGCGCTCGGGAGCGAACACGGCTGCGGGCTTGCGCGGGACGGCCGCTTGCTCTGCTGGGGCAGCGACGAGGATGGCGCCGTCGGGGTCGACCGCCGCGGGATCCTGGAGCCGATCGAGATACGGTTGGGCGCGAGCACCGCCCCGCCCCCCGCGCCGCGCTACCTCGCGGCACCGGACCCGACCCGGGAAGTGCCCACCTTCGCGGAGCTCGCCGATCCGCGGGGTGTGCCGTGCGTGCGGTCGGGCCCCCCGCTCGCGGCTGGGGCGGGCGAGCTCGGAGCCGTCGGGGGCACCCTCGCCGGCAAGGCGATCGAGGGCGAGCTCCTGCGGGTGGGGTCGCGAGTGTTCACGCGCTGGCACGACGCGGCCGGTGACTCGCCGGCCTTCGCGGGCACCGTCGACGAGCAGGGGCGTGCGACGCTCGCGGCGCTCTCGGGGGCCGAGCCGGCTCCGGCTCGCGCCGCCACCATCACGGGCCAGCTCGCGCCGCCGGGGACCCTCGTGGGCTCGCGCGCGCGCGATGGCGCGCGCGAGCGCCTCGAGCTTCGGGTGACCGCGGCGATCGGCGCCGCGGGGGCCCTCACCGGCTACGGAGCGCTGCGCGGCAGCGAGATCCTCGACGAAGCGAGCGAGGAGAACCCGGTCGGGACCGCCGCGCACACCTGGCTCGAGGTCCTCGTCGATCGCCGGGGCCCCGGCGCGCCGCGCCTGCGCGTCGCCGGTTGGCGGGAGGGGACGAGTCACGGGGCCTGCTCCCCCGGGCTGGCGCTCGTCCCGGCTCCCGGGGTCTTCGGCGAGCACAACCGGGGCTGGGAGCGGGTGCTCGGCGCGAGGCTCGCGCCACACCCGATCGCTGGCACCTTCCTCCGCTCGGTCACCTGCGAGCGCGCCTGGAGCATCGAGTGGCTCTCGGTGTTCACCGAGGAGCCGCCGCTCGGCCTCGTCCAGACCACGTTTCAGGTTACGATCAACGGCGTCAGCCTGCAGGGGCGCACCTGCCTCGAGTGAGTGCGCGTCGGGGCCTCACGCGCTCGGCGACCAGGCCGTTGGTGTCCACACTGCGGGTCGGCTCGGCGATCCCTTCAACTCTGTCCGGTAGCCACTCGCTGTCGACGCACTGTAGACTGCAAAAATGGCCAAGCACGAGACGTACGTCAGCACCGATGTGGAAACCGACGGTCCAATCCCGGGGCCCAATTCGATGCTGTCGTTCGCTTCGGTCGCGTTTGACGAGACTGGCAAGGAGCTTGGCTCGTTCACGCGCAACCTCGAGACGCTGCCTGGGGCGGCGGGCGATCCAACCACGATGGCGTGGTGGGCGGAGAACAAGGCAGCCTGGGATGCCTGCAGAACGAGCCTCGTCCCGCCCGAAAGGGCGATGGTGGACTATGTCTCCTGGGTCACGGCTCTTCCCGGGAAGCCCGTCTTCGTCGCCTACCCGGCTGGGTTCGATTTCCTGTTCATGTACTGGTACATGGTCCGATTCGCCGGGCAAAGCCCGTTCAGCCATTCCGCGCTCGACATCAAGACGTACGCAATGGCACTGCTCCAAAAGCCGTACCGCGAGAGCACCAAGCGCAACATGCCGAAGCGATGGTTCCCGGCGGCGCCCCACACCCACGTGGCCCTCGATGACGCCCGCGAACAGGGCCTGCTGTTCATCAACATGCTGAAGGAGAACCTGGACGCACCCCGAACATAGCCAGCCCGGTGAGGCGGGCCACCGGATGCGCGTGGCTACTGGTGAGCTAGCCGTAGTGCCTGGGCCGCCCGATACAGCACCGCGAGCTCCCTCTGCCAGTGGTGTGCGAGGCCGAGCTCCATACCCAACCGGAAATAGCACTGTCCGGCAGGCCCCCCCCACGGCAACGGACGAGGTTGATGCTGACCGGTGAAATCCATCAGACCAACGCGAACGTCTTCCCAACGGATCTCGTCGGGCGCGGCGATGTCCAGGTAGCTCCTTACCCTATTCCCTGGGGGAGAAACCGAAATCGACTGAGCAACGAGGCGCCCGGGGTTCTCGTCCGGCACACGCACCAACTCGGATGCGTCCCACACACGGGGACCATGCAGGTACAAGAACACGTTGATGCCCTCACGATGATCGGGGACGGGACTGACAACGTGATGCGCGGTGAGGTACATGACTACGCTGCTTGACGGGGAAGTGCGCTGCTGCCCTCCAAGACCAGGCAGTCATGGATGCCGAGCGCTTCGGGAGCGGTGAGAACCTTCTCGTGTTCGAGTTCGCTCTCGACTTCGTCCTGCTCTGCACGGGTCAACTGCCACCAGACTTCGTCAAGCAAGGCAACGAACTTGGCTTCGTCGCTCTCTGGTAGGTCACCTCCGGCAGCCTCTCGCTCGAAGAGCAGTGTCGTCAGCAGCGTCCTGTAGCGAGCCTGTGCTTCGGTGCTCAAGGCGATTCCTCCTGCCAGTGCGCAGCAGTCGCCGAGAGAGCCGTTTGGTAGTCTCGAAGCCGTATCACAGCTTCTGGTTCAACGAACGCGTGGCGCTCTGGATTTCCCGGATCGAGCCGCAACGCGAGTGGCATCCGAAGAAGGGCGGTGTGGAGCCCAAACACAGGCAGTCTGCCGCGTCCTCCCGGGAAACGGAAAGGGCGGACATGGGGTGGCAAGTACCTGATATCGCTCGGAGTGACCGATAGGCCACCCGACTGGGGACGCACGAAACCATCTGCATCGACGGGAATATCCGTACCAGGGCGTACGCCCAGCTGACATGCCCCGGAACCGCAAACGGGTTGGCCATTCGAGGCACGCCGCATGGCGCGAAAGACCCGCTCCGGTGCCTGCTCAAGGGGGTCTGCCATTCCGCGATGGTAGCTCCTTGGCCCGGGCTCGTCGACGGAAGATCCAGACGGCCGAAATCCGTCCCCGGCAGGCTGCGTTCTGCGCCTCTTGCCTCCCCCGAGGCCCTGCGCGCCGTGCCCCTGCTCCCCGCGTCCGTCGACTACACGCCCTACCTCGACGACTCCGCGACGGTGGCCACGCTGCAGGGCAGCATTTAGGTTTCGTGCAAGCTGCAGCCTCGAAATGCCGGTTCTAGAGCCGGGCGTCTGGCTTCGTGTTTGGCTACCGACTCGAGGCCTCTCTCGACAGCCCAGCAGGATTCCCCGACGAAGACGACGTCGAATCTCTCCGACTCCTGCACAAAAACGGTTCGGCAACCACCACGCTTGCTCAACCACTGGGCGATCGCTCTGCGGTCGTCCTTTTTCGTTGGAAGGATGTTCGACCCCAGGGCGGCGCGATACGTCCCAGCAGCCTACGGTTGTCGGGAAGAACCCTCCCAACCACAACCATCAAGCTTCTGGCACTCGTTCGCTGCCTGGATCATGGTGCGAGCGTCATCGTCACTCAGGACACCAGCAACGGTCCGAAATCGACCGCCACCTGGGGCCCCCAAGACCGTGACCGGCTCCAGGTTCGGGATACCGAAACGCGGCGTTCAGGCCAGAAATTACCCAAGGTTCCGACTCAGTCGCCTAGTCTCACCCCGGTGAGGCCGCGCTTCGAAACCTGCCTGGTCGCTGCCCTGCTCGCGCTGTCCTGCGGCGGCGCGCCGCGAGCGTCCACCACTGCCCCCACGCGGCAACCCAGCCAGGACAGTGAGGCGCCCAAGCAAGTGCTCGCGGCAGCGTCTGCCACGGTCGCCGCCCCTGCCAAACCCGAGCTTCAGGTCACCTACGAGACCCACTGTCAGGCTGCCAGCGGCAAGGACGACGACGCGCTCGAGGATGCGCTTGACGAGCAGAGCTACGGCTTCGAATTTGCCCTCGTCCCTTTGCACCCGCTGCCCTTCGGTCCTCGTATCGCCGAGATGCCACGCGGCGGTGCCCGCCGCACGATGGATGATCTGCGCGAGGCCCTGGAGCGGCAGACCGAGCACATGAACGCTTGCTATCGCTGGGCGCGGTACCGACAGCGCCTCGAGACCGTCGATCTTGAGGTGTCGTTCGACGTCGACCAGTTCGGTGTGGTAACCAACGTCGTCGTCTCCGAGGCTCCCGCCGAGTTCGGGGCCTGCGTGCAGGAAGGCCTGGAGGCGATGCGCGTGGGCTTTCGGACTCCGCGGCTTACCGAGGCGCGCGCGCAGATCCGCTTCATGCCCTCGGGCTTGGGCCGACCGAGCCGCGCTCCGGAGCGCCCCCGGCTGCCCGCGCGCCCGCGCCGATCCTCGTGCATCCAGCAGCCGGTCCCCGTGCCCGTCGACTACCTTAGCAGCCAGGATTCGTACCCCATGATGGCGTTCGACGACTACAACGCCGAGCAGGAACGCGAGGAGTGGGAGCGCGCCCACCCCAACCGGGGCTTCCCGACCGACCGCTGCGGCTGCACCACGGTCAGCTTCCGTACGCCGCCTGAAGACGTCGAGCGCACCATCCTCTCCAACCTGGGTGTGTACCGGCAGTGCTACCGGGCGGCGCTCGGGGCTGAGCCCGGGTTATCCGGCAGTCTGCAGGTGAGGAGCGTCATTGACGATACGGGCTTGTTCCGCGTCATCCACGTCCAGGGCGCTGGCGGTGATGGCCTACATGCTTGCGTCGCTGCGGGGTTCGAGGAGCTCCAGGTGCAGCCCGCTACGACCGGCCAGATCAATGTCCTTTACACGTTCACGCTGACACCCGAGCTGCCGCCTACTGCGCAGGGGACCGGAACGCTTGCGCGCGCGGAGCGACGCCTCGTCGAGCTGGACGCCGCTGGCGCGGCGCAGGACTTCGAGCTCTGGCTGCGAAGCCACCCGGAACCGGCATCCCAGTGTCGCGGGCGCCTCGGGGTGCTCCGGGCCGAGCTCATCCGGGCCCCTTGGGTCGACGATCCGCGGGTCTGGCAAGCCACTCGAGATTTTGCGACCCGAGCCGTGCAATGGAGTCGCGTCGGTGACACCAAGCGCTGCCTGAAGGACGCGGACTCTATCGTCGCGCGCGTCGCGACCTGGCCGTACCAGCTGATCAACGCCGGGGGCATGCGCTACCCGAGGCTCGGGCGCTGGCACAGCGGAGCGTTCGGCGGAGATTCACGTGACGTAGCGTGGGAGCGCGTCCAGGCGCTGCTCGAGCTCGGCGAGCGGGTCCCGGGACGCGCGCTGTTGCTCGAGTTCGCCGCCATGGTCCATGCCGATCGCGACGACCCCTACGACGCCCGGCAGGCCCTGGTGCCCGTGCTGGCCCAGCGCCATCCCCCAAACCACATCGAGGTTATGTTGCGCGAGTTCGCGGCGGGAGTCCGGCGCGATGCGCTGCGCTCCGGTTCGTTTCGCGTCTCGCGCCCCGACGAGTGCTACCCTCCACTGCAGTAGGGACGGTCGCCGCGCAGCGGTTTGGCAGTGCGTCACCTCCCTCGTCAGGATGATCGGAGGATGTCCAGGGGCGAAGCAAACCGACGGAGAGGCGGGCCTGGAAGCGATTACAGCTCGCGTCAACACGCGGTTCCCACAGCGCAATTCCCGGCATTCGAGGCCTGGCACCCCTGGCCGAGCGGTCAAAGACCCCTGTCGTATTTGTCGTCCCGATCACGGCACAGGGTCCGTGCTGCTTGCAGCACATTCTGTATTCCCAGGATGAATCCACGCGTTCCGATGCAGCCAGGCGAAGCCGAATGACGCGGTGGGACGGTCGGAATCAGCGTACCAGCCAGTCCCATTGATGAGCCTGGTGCTTGGTCGTTGTAAGCGAGACGACCTCTGCCATACTCCAGTAATCCCGGGCTGTACCCCTGACGTCGGGATGATGAAATGGCGTGCTGCCACGGATCCGTGGGCACCACGAGAGGACTGGGAAAATGATCCACGTACGACTATCCATCACCAGCGTTTCGATTGCACTCTTGGTTGCGGCCTGTGGCTCGGATGACGCCGAGACGTCGGGGCAGGGTGGTGACGGTGGCGTCACTGGAAGCAGTGGAGGCGCAGCTGGTGTCGTGGGAGGTTCTACCGCTCAGGGTGGTGCCTTGGCCGGCGGCGCGGCGAATGGAGGTTCCGCAGGTGCTCCGCGCGGCGGGGCCCCGGGCGCGGGCGGCACGGGAACCGGCGGCTTCGGCACGGGTGGACTACCACCGGGCACCGGCGGCACAGGCGTTGGTGGTTTGGGAGCTGGCGGTTCGGTCCTTGGCGGACAACCGGGAACTGGCGGGGCACTCCCCGGTGGAGGGCCGGGCGTGGGTGGAGGACCCGGCGCAGGAGGTGATCCGGGCGTGGTGGGTGGAGGACCGGGTGCGGGTGGCGATCCGGGCGTGGTGGGTGGAGGACCGGGTACAGGTGGCGATCCGGGCCTGAGCGGAGGACCGGGTGCAGGTGGCGATCCGGGCGCGGGCGGTCAGGGAACCGCTGGCGATCCGGGCACCGCCGGTACCGGGACGGATGTGACGGTGCAGCTTGGCGCCGAATTCGAGCATCAGACGATCGACGGGTTCGGGATCAACGATACCTGGCGTCCGCTCGAGGAAGACCAGGCGCGAGAGCTGTTCGACGTGGAGGAGGGGCTCGGTCTGACCATTCTGCGGGTCGGCATGAGTCCGCAGGGCGACTTCTACCAAGGCAACGGGCCGGGCAGCATCGAGTTGGCGAAGAGGTACGGTGCCACGACGATCATTGGCTCGACGTGGAGCCCGCCTGCCGACTGCAAGACCAGCGGCACCGAAAACAGCGGCGGGCATCTCAAAGAGGAATGCTACGACTCCTGGTCGACGACCATCGCCAACTTCGCCAAGGCCAATGACCTCTACGCCATGTCGGCGGGCAACGAGCCGGATTACGCCTCGTGTGCGACCAGCAAGGGGCCACCGTGCAACGACGCCGAGTACCACACCACCGAGTACACCGCCAAGGAGATGGTGGCGTTCGTCAAGAAGCTGGGACCGAAGCTCAGGGAGGCAGGAGTCAAGCTCATCACGCCCGAGGCCTCGGAGTGGATCCACACCTGGAGCAATATTTCTGCGACTGGATCGACCGTTGACGGCAAGCCGAACAGCTCAGACCCGCTGAACTGTGGCTGTTTCGGCAACAGCACGACGGGAGAGGTGAGCGGCACCTGCGCCGCCACCTGCCTGGAGGGCAACGGGTACGACTACGGCCATTGGCTGGCCGCCGACGAGGAGGCGTGGGGCTACGTCGACATCATCGGGGTGCATCAATACGACAGCCAGGTCGCCGAGCCCTGGCCCGCGGACGTCAACGACGGCGTGCCGAACCGGCCGATCTGGCAGACAGAAATGTCCGGCGTGAAGTATTGGCCGGAAGCGGGACCAAGCGACGATATCAACAACGGCGTCGCCGTGGCACAGTGGTTCCACGACGCGCTGACGAGGGGTGAGGCAAGCGCCTGGCTTTGGTGGTGGTACAGCGGCAGCAGCACGAACGAGGGGTTGTACAACGGCTCGACCGACACCAAGCGCCACTACACGTTTGGCAACTACACCAAGTTCGTGCGGCCGGGTTTTGTCCGCGTCGACGTTACCGGCGAGATCCCCACCGACGTCCTGCTCTCGGCCTACAAGGGCGAGGGTAACAAGGTGGTCGTCGTGGCCATCAACAGGGGCAGCTCCACGGCCGAGGTCCCGATCGGGATTGCGGGCGGTACCGCACCGACCTCGATGGTTCCCTGGGTGACGTCGAATGATGACGATCTGGAGCCCAAGACGGCGGTTCCAGTGACCGATGGCGTGTTTACTGCGTCGCTTGCGGGCATGACCGTCACGAGCTTCGTCAGCGAGTAGTCCCGGCAGGATTGGCCGAGATTGAAACGGCCATGGGGTCCCGAAAGATCCCATGGCCGTCTCGTTTTGGTGGAGCAGCGCGAAAACCAACGCGAGCAGACGAGGCCCACCATTGCTCCCCAGGCGTCGCCTGCCGAGCGGGGAACTGCGTTTACGGCAGGTTCGCCGACTTGACCTCCCACTGGTTGTCGGTGCAGTAGGTGCAGCCGCTTCCCACCAGTACGCCCTTGCCGGTGTCGCCTTCGTCACCCTTGAGCCACCAGTTCAGCCAGGCCAGATTGATCCGCGTGAAGTCGCCCCCCCCGGGATCCCACAGATCCCCGCCATGGCCGATGTTCTTGCTGAAATACATGATGGGATGACCGAGCGCGCTGATGTTGTCGTAGTCTCGACCACCGTTTGGGTACGCGACGTCGTCGGGCCCACCCAGGATGACCAGCACCGGCGTGTGGATCGTCGCGTAGAAGGCCTGATTGGCGCCGGTCAACCCGCTGCTGGTGATCCCCCAGGTCGTCATGCGGGGATCGCCCGCGGTGCCCTCGGCCATCAACCCGCCACAGGAGAAGCCATTGGCGGCTACCTTGGTCGTGTCGAGGCTATGGTAGTACGCGCTGCAGGGTTTGTTGTTCTCGGTGATGGCCCAGGTGATGTACGCCAGAAGAGGCCGAGCCATGCCCACGACGTCGTCTGTCATGCCGATACTGGGGGCGCTCCCGCTGACTGGGCCGTCGGCTACGACGAAATAGCCATGCGAAGCGATCTCGGTCATGGCCACTTCGTTGCTCAGGCCATCCCTGGCGCAGGCCCCTTCTCCCCAGACGAAGATGGGGTATTTCTCATCTCCGCCCAGATCCGCTGGACGGTAGATGGTGCCCTCATTGATTCCGTCGTCGGTGTTGGTCTCGATCACCACCTCGTGAGGCCCAGAACCTCGGGCGTTCGCCTTCACGGTCTGTGATTCCGTACAGGGGCCAGGATCATCGATGGAGCCTCCGGCAGCAGGTTCGCCACCATTGGCGGCCCCGCCTGACTCGTCATGACCACCGCTGGCCTCACCAGCCGCTCCGCCTCCGATGCCGGGATTTCCCCCCGCCTGCTCCCCTGCAGAGCCGCCACTGTCCAGGCCGGCAGTCGCCAGCCCCCCAGTTTCGGCGCCCCCGATGCCCGAGCCCCCCGATTCGGCGCCCCCGATCCCCAACCCGCCGGTACCCAGCCCGCCGATGCCCAACCCGCCGGTACCCAAGCCCCCGGTACCCAGCCCGCCGATGCCCAGGCCACCGATGCCCAGGCCACCGATGCCTGGAGCTCCACCGTTGCCAACGGCGCCACCCGAACCGGGAGCTCCACCCTTGCCAACGGCGCCACCCGAACCGGGAGCTCCACCCGTGCCAAGCGTGCCACCCGTGACCGTCTGGTTAGCGCCACCCAGCTGCTGCGATGTTGCTCCGCCAGAGGCTTCGGTACCACCCGACGCGTCACTGGTACCGTTACCGTTGTCCTCCGAATCGCTGCAGCCCGCGATGGCGATGCCCAAAACGGCAACACACAGTGTCCCCACTGACAGATGCTCGGTTCTCATCGATGGACTCCTCGGCGCAGGCCGGTGGCCTGGGCTCATGGCTTGTCCGGCAGTCGCCGAAATCCGGCAAACCGGTCCAACAAAGAACTGACGGGCACTGACGTTCTGTTGCGGTGTCAGCTCGGAGACTGTCACCCGGAGCGAACCAGACAACACCTGGCGTCCGGCCGTACTGCTGTCCACCGGTTCGGGACCCCGCGGTTCCTGCCGGTTTTTGTCGGAGCGTCGCAGTAACGGTGCTTCGCGACGCTCCGGGTCAACCCAATGGCAATGGCGTCGTCCCCAATTCGACTACGCAGTGGCTGAAAAAGTCGAGTCCCGACGTTACGCCGGAGCCGCGCTCAGGCGGCCGGCGGCAAAACGAGGGTGGCCCATCCTTGGCCGGGCAAGTTGAATTGGACGTTCCGGCCGCCTCCCGAGACGACATAGCTCGTCGCGGCACCCGAGTTGTAGACCACGACGATGACGGCTCCGCTCGGGTTCTTGAAGGCCAGAGAATCGTCGACGTCGGTCGTCACCACCGTGGCTCCGGGTTCGACGAACTGTGACAGGTGTCGGAAGACCCAGTAGGTCGGGGTGATCTTTAGCTTGTTGTTGTCCGCCAGGTCCACGGTCAATAGGGCATTCTGCGGCCAGGTCCGCACCAAATCGATGCCCACACCGATCGTGTCAAGGATCATGTTCCAGGTGCTGTACGAGGACACGCCGGCCTTGATCCAACCGCGGAGCAAGCCCCAACTCTCCACGGCGTAGGCCGCGTCATTGGGGGCAATCGTCTCAATGAACCCGCCCTCCCAGGGGTAGTTGCCGCATTTGTGCTCACTCTGCCAGACGGGAACACCGTATTGCTGAGCGCTCGCGACCTGGTTCTGCATGCCCCACTGATAGCCGAGGGCGTCGATGAAGCCGCTGGCGGTGGGATCGCCCATCACGGTGCTGATGATGGATGTATCACCGGTACCCCCATTGAACGTGCCGAGCATGATTTTGGTGTCAAGACCGGCGCTGGCGAGGGACGGACCGAGGTGTTGGCCCACGAAGGCCGCGTACGCCTCCGGAGCCCAGCCGCAGGTCGGATAGGTCCCGCTGTAGCCTGGCTCGTTCTGCGGGGAGACCATCTCGATGTCGATCCCCAGTTCCGCGTAGGCCTGTACGAATTTCACGAAATACTGGGCCAGTGCCCCCAGCGTGGTCTCGTCCCCTTTGATCGTGCCGCCGTCGAACGGCGTATCATCGTTGAACGGGCCGTCCTTCATCCAGGTGGGAGGGGTCCAGGGGCTTGCCCAGAAGTGCAGATCGGGCTTGATGGCCTGGGCCGCTTTGACGAACGGGATCAATCGCTCCTGGTCCCGGGCGATGGAGAAGCTGGCCATCGTGGGGTCGGTCGAACCGCTGGGTACCTCGTCGAGGGTGTAGCGATCCATGGCGTAGTCCGTCGCCCCAATTGGGATGCGGCCGAAGTGGAACCGGATCCCCTCGGGGCCGAAGAGCAGGGCGAGCGCCGTGTTCCGGTCGGCCTCGCTGAGCATCATGAGATACTCCCAGCCCATCTCGTTGAAGGCTCCGCCGAAGCCCTCCCAGACCTGTGCCGTGGCGCCTTCGTTGACGGTCAGGTTGGCGGTACCCGGGGCCACCTCGGTCAAGGTTTGGCTGGTGTTCCACTCGTCTCCGCTGGCGGTGGTGACCACCTGGAGCACGGGCGGTGCTCCTCCCGTCTGCGCGCCGCCCACTTCCGGCTCGTTGCCGCCCGCATTGGCACCCCCCAATGACTCCTGTCCGCCGGATGCGCCCGCCGAACCCCCGACTTCGGCGATCCCACCGGTGGGTGCTGCGCCGCCGTTCGCCGTGCCGGCGCTCGGTTGCCCGCCAGCCTGAGATCCGCCAGTTGGAGACGCGCCGCCGCTCGACGCGCCGCCTGGCATGCTGCCCCCGTTGTTGGGAGGGAGCCCTGCCACACCACCGCTGGGGCTGCCCGCGATGGGTTGTCCACCAGAGCTTGCCCCTCCCGTTTGCGCGCCGCCGTTCGAGGCGCCGCCCGTCGTGTGACCTCCGATCCCCACGCCCCCCGTTCCAGAGCCACCGGTGCCGGGCAAATTGCTCACGCCCGCTTGGGGGCTGCCACCGTTGGCTCCGGGAGCCCCGCCCGCGCTGCTCGAGGAACCGCCCGTGGTGGCCGAATTCCCCGCTATGGCTTCGCTTTCGGAGTCCGGATCCGAACTCAGGCAGCCAGCCAAGATGAGACTCGACAGACAAGTGGTCAGTAAGATTCGCATGAGATCCTCAACCCGAGATGGGCCACGTGGACAAGCGGCCACTGGGGGGCCACGTCTTGTTGCTCAGACCATCCGACGGCGCCTGCCACGGACCAGTCCGAGGCCTGCCAGTCCCAGAAGCACCAACCGTCCGTAGGGGGAGCTATGGCCAGATGGGATCCGGCAGCCGCAGCCGCTGTCGTCGGAGTCCGTGCTGTCGACAGCCTCAGCGCCTGCCGCGGTCTGGTCACCGCCGCCTCCCACCGTTGCCGGCAATCCAGCGACGTTGGCGGCGCCACCCGCAGTTGCCGTGGCGCCGCCGGACGACGGGTTAACGAGCCCGCCGCTACCCGGGGCACCGCCACCAAGGCCGCTGGCACCGCCCGTGGTGGGGGGGACCCCACCGTTGGCCAGCGCGCCACCGATTGGCGTTGCGCCGCCGCTGCCCAAGCTCCCGCCCGTTGGTGTGGTTGCTCCGCCGTTGCCCGTGGCGCCGCCCAGGACCAGGGAACCACCCCCTGTGTTCGAAACGCCACCGGTTGTCACCGGTCCGCCGCCAACCTCACCCGGAACTCCGCCCGTCTCGCCTGGGATTCCGCCCGTCTCACCCGGGGTGCCACCGGAGTCCGGCGACACGCCCCCTTGTGCGGTTCCCCCACCGCCCCCAACCGAGCTCTCCCCGCCAGCGCCGCCGCAATCGGTGCAGGCGCCGGCTGCGACGAATTTGAGCGAGTTCAGCTCCATCGCGCCCTGGAAGTTGGCATAGACGTCGTGAACCCCCGTCGTGGGAGTAAGCTCGCAGGTCTGTGTGGCCCAGGAGCCATTGGTCGCCGCTATGCTGCAGGTTCCCAAGAGGTCGCCGTCCTCGGAGCCCGCACGCAGCTCCAGGCTGGTGGCGCTCTGTGCGTTGACGCGCAGTTCCACGGAACCGACGCCCGTATCGGTGAAATCGACGCTGTTGTAGTAGATGTAGCCTCCGCTACTGGCGGAGATGGACTGCCCCAGGCTTTCGTCCGAGCAGTCGTCCTTGGTCACGCCGGATTGGCCGTCGTAGTCCTCACCCTCCATGTCGACCAGCGCGTTACGGCCGGTCACCGGGCGCTTCAGCCCCAGGATGATCATCGCCGCGCCCTGGACGGGCAATGTCATGGTCGTGGTGTACGTGTCGCTGAGGGTCTCCTTGCTGACCGGCTCCGCGAGCGCCAGATGCTGAGCACTGCGCATCTCGCGCCACTGTTCCTCGCTCGGGCTGGTGGGCTTGTTCTGGCCGACCCAGACCCCGTAGGGGTTGCTGTGCTGTTCGTCGATGACGAACTTGGTCACGAAGACTTCCTGCCCCGCAAACGGCAGGTTGTTCACGTTCAGCGTGACGCTTTCCTCGCCGGTGGAATTCATCATCGCCTTGTAGTTGTAGAGGATGACGGCGACCTCGTCGCTGCTCGCCGAAATGGTGGCCATGGCGTCGACCCCGTCGGCGTCCCCGGTTCCGCCGCTGACCGACAGCTGCTTGGGACCGAGGTAATTGAGCATCTTGAAGGCATTGAACGCGGCCTTGCGCAGACCCTGGAAATTGATCATGCCGAAAACCTGACCAAAGGGGATCCCGTTGTTGGCCAGGATGTACGAACCTTCAGGCCCGCTGGATTCGTCGAAGACGTCAGATATCGTCCAGTAAGAAAACACGGCGAGCGGCGGCGTATCGCCCTCGACTTGGTCGGCCAGTAGCTTGACACTCTTGAGAATGAACGGGGCATTGGCGTGACTGTCCATGCTCACGGTGTTGCCGTAGACGTTCCCCCCCTGACCGGTGTACGACGAGTTCCATTCCGTGTTCAGGGATGGCATCTCGGCAATGCTGAAACCGGCGTTTCTGAGCACACCCACTCGGCCATCGTTGTCTTCTCTGCCGAAGGTCGCATTGGCACTGTCGCCTGAGCCGCCGGGGTAGGCGTGAGATGCGAGAAAGGACACCCGCGATCCACTCTGCTGCATGTGCTGCAAGAACGAGGTCATCTGGCTGGTCGAGCCTTGGGTGGTTACGGGCCCGCCGATGAAGACGTTGGGCAACGCGGCCGTGGCCCCAGCCACCGCGGCGTCGTACATCTGGAAATAGTCATCCATCGAGCCGGTCCAGAACCCCTCGTAGTTCGGCTCGTTCCAGACCTCCCAGTACCATTGTGCGACGTCGTCCGCGCCGTAGAGCTCCACGGCACGCTGGACCACGGCCTGGATGAAATCGCTGTACGTGCCGTAGTCAGAAGGGGGATCCCGGTCATTGCCGTTCCGCGCCAGAGCCTTGGGCATGAAGCTCAATTCCATGCCGGGGCGCATCCCCGCTGCTGCGTAGCCTGCCAGAACCGTGTCGAACTTCTCCCAGTTGTAGTTTCCCGGCCCTTGGTAGACCTCCATGTCATCATTGAGGATGCCGTGGCCGCGCACCCGCTTCATGCCCAGCTCACGGTTGCCAATCTTGAAGTGTGTTTGCAGGTCGCCCCGCAAGCTCAGCCGAGCCGTGCCAGTGCCGACCATTTCGGACCAAAATGGCGGATTGCCCCGCGGGCTATCCGACGCGTCAACCGTGATGGTGGCCGCGCTCGCTGCCCGTACCGCCATGAGGATCACCGCCCCGATTGAGCCGGCCATAAGGCCGCGCCAGAGACCGTTCGTGGTCTGGTGACTGCAGCTCATGACCGGACGGGCTGCGTCAAAACTGGGGAGCGTTCTCATTACTTGATCCTCCTGATTCACCATTTGTCGCAGTGGCGCGGGGCTGTGACTTCCAGCGAAAAAAAACGGCCCGGAAACGATTGCCGAATCCGTGTTTGCGGCAACAATGGCCAAGTTCCCGCGCTGGGTCCACAGCCTCAGGATGACTGATCGTTCCGCTTGGGGCACGCACCACCGTGGCTCCCCATGCCTCCGTCTGCTGCGGCAAGCAGAAACCATTAGAATCATTAGTGTTTAGCCAGACCGCGCTCCTGCTGCCTTTCAGCCGGACCGTTGGCGCCGCATCAGGGGTTTGATGGGAGCGTTAACGCGCGCGACCGGGACGCTGCGACTCGACAGCCGGGAGGGCCATGACCCCGGCGCGGCAGGCTGATTAGAACGACGAGAAGAAGTCCCAGATGGCGTCGGGGGCCTGGGACCAGGGATTGTGCTCCCCGGGGAATTCGCACCAGAACGTGGGGACGTCACAGTCCTGGTACTGGACGCAGGGACTCGGATCGACGGCCACCGTCTGTTCTGTGCAGTGGTTGCGCGCGAGATACGCGTCCCGGGCGGCGCGTCCGCCCTCCGTGGACACGAAGCCGTCGCCGTCACCGTGCAGAGCGAACATGGCGAGCGCGTTGTCGGTGATCTGCTGGTGGGGCGTGCCCTGCAGGTTACCCGAGGCCGGGGCAATGGCGCGGAAGACGTCGCCATACTCGAACCCGATGGCGTAGGACATCATGCCGCCGTGGCTGAAGCCGGTGGAGAAGATGCGACTTTGGTCGATGCAGAGGTTGTCGAAGAACTCTTCCAGCATCAGGCCCAAAAACTCCATGTCGCCGCCGCCGTCGTTCCACCAGCCTTGCCCGCTGACGCTTCCGGAGCCACCGGTCAATCCATCACCAGAGACGAGGATCGCCGTCTCGTTCGACCGGGACTTCAACCCATTGTAGTCGCCGTCTACCACCTGCTGGGCCGAGCCGGTCAAGGGATGCCAGACGAAGATCAGCGGATAGGGATGATCGGACTCGTAGGAGGACGGAACGTCGATGATGTACTTCCGCTCCGTACCCGATACATCGATCGTGTGCGTCCCCGATTCCAAATGGTCCGCCGCGCTGCACCCAGGGCTCACTGTGCTGGCGGCTCCGCCGGTCTCGGTGCTTCCAGAAGAACCCCCGTCCCCCGAGCCACCGTTCGCTGCACCGCCCTGTTCCGCTCCTCCGCTCTCCGACCCGCCCGGATTCGAGCCGCCAACGTCGGGGCCCGAGCCTCCCGCCTGGGTTCCCCCGTCTGCTGCGCCGCCCAGACCAGAGCCACCAACTGGGGCAACACCTCCGTCGGAAGTTCCACCGCCGTTGGCCCCGCCGAAAGCAGCCCCTCCGTTAGCCAGTCCGCCGCTCGAAGCTCCGCCCAGAGCCGCCCCGCCGTTAGCCAGTCCGCCGCTCGAAGCTCCGCCCAGAGGCGCTCCCCCGTTATTGGCGCCACCCAAACCCGAGCCGCCGATGGCCAGTCCGCCGCCCGAGGAGCCCCCGACACCGGAACCGCCACTGGAGGTCCCACCGCTTGGTGCACCGCCCCTGACCGCACCCCCAAAGCCGGGTGAGGTGCCCCCGTTGGAGGGGGAGCCACCGTTCGACGTGCCTCCCGTCATGAGACTCGATGTGGCACCCTGGCTTTGGGCAGCCGTCGAGGTATCTCCGGCGGTGCCCTCGTCGTCCTTCGAATCCGAACTGCAGCCAACCCCCCAAAGGAGCCCCAAGAGAGCTCCAACCAGGAGCGACGAGCGATTGGCGGGATTGCCGGAACGATCCCGCAGTGTTCGGGGCATGCTAATAGACGACATGAGTACCTCACTTCGCGAGCGTCGCGATGGTGCCAATCCTTGAGAACCTCGAGAATCACCGAGGAACGATCGCTCCAACCGCGGCTGCCCGAGCCTGTCGGTGGAACCAAAGCCGCTGGGCAGTCAACGGTGGAACAACCGCCCAGAACTCTACGCGACCGGTGGCGAAATGGTGAGGGGACACAAGTGTCCGCCCTGGTTGTGAGGGACCGAAGCGTCGCAGTGCCAGCAGAGATTTTTTCAGACGTGGATGCAGCAGCGAACGGAGCCGAGCCCGGGAACTCGTGACGCGGAACATTCCGCCTGAGCTGGTGCACCAGACACCATCACCGACTGGAATCCTTGCCAGTATCCAGCAGCCCTCACCGGCGGCTGGCGGCCAACCGAACGTCTCCGTTCGCTCGAGCGCACGGTGCCCTTGCGCAAGGACCGAGCGATTGCGCCGAACGTCCGAGGATTGTGCAGCGAACAATGCGTGCCCCCGACAGAACCGCGAGCGACGACGTGGGACCTTGGCGGAACCCAGAGCCGCAACGCTATTTGGTCGTCATGCGCGTAATCCCGCTCCACTCCGGTCCGGGAGGATCCCGCAGGTAAACCCGGCACCGCTCCACGAACAGGGAACCCACCCCGTCATCGGGAAACTCTTGCGCCAGCTGCTGATAGAGCAAGAGGGCCTTTTCGAAGTCGCGGTCAAGGTACGCCGCAAATGCTTGTTCGGTGAGCTCCTTCAAGCGCAAATGTTGGGGAGTCGCAGGGACCTCGGGATCATCAGGCAGTCCT
Organism: uncultured Polyangiaceae bacterium; assembly: GCA_964648165.1. Taxonomy (GTDB): domain Bacteria; phylum Myxococcota_A; class Polyangia; order Polyangiales; family Polyangiaceae; genus FEN-1139. Next base: position 19,960 of record CAZYKT010000081.1, read on the forward strand.
GCCAAGAGCTCGTAGATCGGCACACCCTGGGCCTTGCCCTTGACCGCCACTACGTCCACCGGACGCATCAAGAAGCGGGCCTTGACGACCTCTGCCGTGTTGGCTCCGACGATAATGCGCGTGTGGTAGTATTTGTTGATCCCCTCCAGCCTGGAGGCCAGGTTCACGGCATCCCCGAGCACCGTGTAGTTCATTCGCTCGCGTGAGCCCATGTTGCCGACGCTGACCTCGCCGGAGCTGATTCCGAACCGGGTGCGAAGCTCCGGCTTGCCCTGGCTGGTCCACCGCGCGTTCAGCGATTCGAGCTCACGGACACAGAGTAGGGCCGCGCGGCACGCGTGGGTTTCATGGTCCGGATCGGCGACGGGCGCGCCCCAGAAGGACATGATCGCATCCCCGATGTATTTGTCGACCGTCCCGCTCTGTCCGAGGATGATGGTGGTGAGGTGATCGAGATACTCGGAGATATGCTGCAGGAGTGCCTCGGTCTGCATGCTCTCCGAGATGGTCGTGAAGCCCTCGATGTCCGTGAACATCATGGTGAGGCGGCGCTTTTCCCCGCCCAACTCGGCGCCGGTGTTCGATGCGATGAGCTGCTTGACCAGCGTGACGGGTACGAATTTGCTGAATGCCTTCAGACCATGCTTCATGGAGGCCAGTGCGCCTCCGATCATGTCGATCTCGTAGAAGAAGGACGAGAACTTCACCGTTTCGTCGATTTCCAGCCTCTGGATTTTCTCCATGTCACGCGAAATGAGCGCCAGCGGGCGGAGGATTCGACGGGACATGACGATGATGAGCACCACGGCAATCATCAGGATGCCGAGGGAGATCAACGACACCTGGGTCAGGGTGCTCTTCAAGCGACCGACGAAGTCATCGGCGGGTACCAGGGTGCCGACGATCCAGGGCTTGCCATACCGAGTGGGGAAGGGGTGGAAACTCGCCAGGTAGTCCTTGCCCTGGCTGGCCAAGCGCACGTTGTAGGTATACGAGATAGCGGCCAGGATTTCGGGCAAGGATTGGCGCGCATCCTCCGATACGGTATCACGCAAAAGAATGGTCTTCTCCTGCTGGTCGATATGGTACAACTGATCCAGTGCTGTCCGTAGGTGCGGCTCCAACCGGCCGATGGCGGGCCAGTAGTCCTGGTAGTTGAGCCGCTTGGGCGTGTTGACGAGCTGCTTCAGATCGGCCTTTTGCTTGAAAAGTTGGAACGCCTGGGCGAGCGCGGGATCGCCGATCTCGTTGACCTTGTTGAACCGACATTTGCCCGGCTCGGAGCACCGGGTGATCTTGGTCCGGTCGGGGTGAATGATGAGCTGACCGTCCTCGTCCAGGACGCACGCGATCCCGCTCTGCGCGACGTTGAGGCGCGAGGTGATTCCGTCTCGAAGTGACAGGGCGATGGTCGAGGAGACGACCAAGCGCACCTTTCCGTCAGAATCGAGGATGGGCTCGGCGTTGGAAGTCCCGAATTCCCCGCTGGCAAAGAGCCTGACGTCCGTCCAGGTGTTGGCCTTCTTGCGCTCGGCTTCCTGGTACCAGGTCCGCTTGCGGGCATCGAATTTGATGGATTCCGGGGGAACGGTCTCCTGGTCGATGACCGCCATGTCGACGTCCAGGTATTGGTAGTCCTCCAGCTTGGGAACGCTGGCTAGGAAGGCCCGGTGGATCCGATACTCGACCCCGGCTGGCAGCGATTTGGTTCGATTGACGCTGTATTGCGGGTCGTCGAAGGTCTTGCCCACCATCAGCAACGAACCCGAAGCGTCAGCCACGCTGATCGAGAAGACCTCGCGTTGGGCTCGCACCTGACCGTTGAGCATGGGCAGGAGCCAGTCCTCGTTGTCGTGAATCGTCGGTGAAGCACGCAAGGCCCAGGCGGTGGCCGTGGTGGTGCGCTTGGCTTGCCCCAGGTAGCGGACGACATCCCGGTAGATCCCGCGATTGGTTGTTCTCATCGTCTGCCATGCCGAGCGCATGGCGGCGTCCGACATCTGCAGGTACGTGTACGACAGGGCTCCGATCGACGAGAAGCACAGCAGCGCCACGAACAGGGTCGACAGCGCCAAGTGCAGGCGGACCTCACCGCGGGCCGACGGCCTGAAGGCACGGAACACGTTCTTCATGGTTGGGACTTGGCCTCGAACCCAGACCAATATCACACCCTGCCGACCCTGTCAGGACCGCGGGTGGCTCGGCACGGTGCCCGGTCTTTCGTGCCGTTTCGTCGGCGACCTGCCCGCCTCAAGACGGAACACGAAGCGTGGCCCATCCGTGGGCGGGAACCTCGAACTCGTACAGCGCCGTGCCCACTCCGACGGTCATTGGCAACGCTGAATTGCCCTTGTTGTAAACCTCGGTGACCACGGTGCCATCCGGGTTCTTGAAGGCAACCGCATCGTCACTGCCGGTGACCCCGATGCGGTTTGCCCCCGGTACGATGAACTGGGAGTAGTGTCGGAAGGCGTAGTAGGCGGCGGTCAACCGGTAGCTGGGATTGCCACGATCCACGACGATCAGCGCGTTCTGGGGCCAGTTCCCCAGGCTCCTGCCATTGGTGTCGAGCACCATGTTCCAGGCGCTATACGAGTTGACTCCCCCGACGATCCAATCCCGCAAAAGCTGCCAGCTCTCCTCGCCGTAGAGGTGATCATTTTGCGGTGTGGTCGAGCTGTAGCGACTCTGGTCCCAGTAGACCGCGGAGAAATTGTAGTTGCCACAGCGGTGCTCGGTCTGCATGACGGGACCCATTGGCGCCAACAAGGCCGTCGTCTCGGTATGGTTCCACTGCAAGCCAAACCCCGTCACATAGGCCATGGATTCCGGATCGTTGGCGACGGCGGTGGCGATGTCGGCATCCGCGGGAGCCGACATGGTTCCGCACCAGATCTCGGTGGTGAGGCCGCGCTCGGCGAACTTGGGCCCCAGGTAGCTCTTGAAATAGTCGATCAAGACCCCCTGATCCCAGCGAACGCTGGCATAGCCGGGTTCGTTCTGGGGGTGGACCGCCTCGATGATCAGATCCTCCGTGGCGTACTCTTCCACGAACTTGGCCAGATAGAGGGCATGGGCCTCGAGGGTCTGCGGGTCACTCCTCATGCTGCCACCATTCTTCATCCAGTCGGGAACGACCCACGGACTCGCCCAGAGATGGATATCGGGCCTGACCTCCAGGGCTGCCTTGATGTAGGGGATCAGCATCTCGCGGTCGCGAGCTATCGAGAAGTTTGCCATCTCGTAGTCATTCGCGGTTTCGGCGAGCGTGTACCAGCTCATGGCGTAGTCGCTGGCCCCGATGGGGATCCGTCCGTAGTTGAAATTCGCGCCTTCGTTGGGGTCGAACAGGAGCCTCATGATTTCCGCGATCTTATCGCTGACCACGGAGAGGGCATCCCATCCCATCTCGTTGAAGGTTCCGCCGAATCCGTCCCATCGTTGGTGGACGGTGTCCTGGTCGACGATCACGACGGCCGTCCCGGTTGTCGGCTGCGTCAGCGGTGCTTCCGTGTTCCAATATGCGGCCTCGCTGGAGGTGATCAAGAGGGGTTCCGCGGGGGCTCCGCCGGTCCCTGCACCCGCCGCTGCCTCGCCGCCGACGCCCGGATCCGCTCCGGCGCTGGGGACGCTACCCGCAGTCCCTGCCTGCCCACCGACATCGCTCGGACCACCCCCGTTGCCAACGGGGCCACCCCCCTCGCTCACGGGACCACCACCCTCGCCGACCGGGCCGCCGCCGTTGCTGATCGGGCCACCCCCGTCGCCGACCGGGCCGCCCCCGTTGCTGACCGGGCCACCGCCGTTGCCGACCACGCCGCCATTGCCAACCACGCCGCCGTTGCCAACCACGCCGCCGTTGCCAACCACGCCGCCGTTGCCAACCA
>CAZYKT010000082.1:0-22371 GCA_964648165.1 uncultured Polyangiaceae bacterium
GGGGAGCCGCAGATTTTCCGGAACGGATCGCAGCAGAATTTCCGGAACCATCACCGAACCCTTCCGAAGGCACCTCCGCCACCGCCTGCCGTATTGGACGCATCCGCTCGCCTGGCCCAAAGCGTGTCACCCATCTCGCCCCAATCCGCTGAATTGACCGCAGAAGGCGCTGCGGCGGCGCTGGCACGGGACCTGCGAAGAGGGCTTGTTGACGAGCTGTCGAGTATCGCGCCGCGCCATCCCGATCCCCACTGTGAACCAGCCGTCTCTCTCGAACTCGCCGAGGTGCTCTTCCAGACGGCACAGAAGCTGATAGCCGCCCATGGTGATCACGTTTCGGACGGAGAGGCAAAGGTGATCCTCCCATTGTTGCGCCTGGCTGCGCATTCGGGCCATCGCCGGGCGCAAGCTCGATATGGCGAATACGTCGTGGGCTACTACGTAACGGACGAGATGTTCTGGCCGCGGGAACCCGAGGTCGCTGCGGACGCCTTGGCCATGCTCCGCATCGTGTCCCGGGACGAACCGGCGCTGGTCGGAGAGCGCGAGGCGTTGTCGTATTTGCGCGGCATGCTCCCCGTGCAACCTGACACCCGTTTCCCGGATCGCTGGCTCAAGCAGGTCGAGACCGTGGAGCGGGAGTACCGGCGCTGCCAGTCCCTGGCACCGGCGCGGCCCCCCGCCGTCGTACCTAGCGGAATTGCCAGGGATATCCGATAGGGTGGCGAACCGGAGGGCGGCCTGTGATATTTTCGGGACATGGGAACCGACTCGACACCGCCCAAGTCGCCAACCGACGAGACCCAGGGGACCGAAGTCGCGCCGCAGACCGATTCGTCCAAGGACGAGTCCGCCGCGAGTGCATCAGGAAGCGACACCGAATCCGCCGACGAAGTGTCCAGGCCCAGCGGCGAAATCCTGGAGGTCGATGCCGAATCGGTTCGCCCCCCTCCGCCGCGCAGTCTCAGGCTCAAGGTTGCGCCGGACTCCACCAGTCAGCCTCTGGGAGTAGTCGCCAAGTTGCCGGCGCCCATCTTCCCGCCGCGCACGGTGGCCGATCTGATGACTCGCAAGATCATCACCATTTGCGAGTCCGAGCCGATCGGTAGCCTCGAAGAGCTGATGGAGCAGTACCAGTTCCGTCACTTGCCGGTGGTGGGAGAAGAGATGAAACTGGTCGGCTTGATCTCGCGTGCCGATCTGCTCCACGCCGAGCTGGGTCGCCGGCCCGACGGGTCCCCCTCTCCCGCGGTGACCAAGGACACCTTGGCCCGGGAGATCATGCGAAGAAACGTGGTCTTTGCGGGGCTCGACACGCCGCTGGCCACCGTCTGCAAGGTGATGCTGGACAAGACCCTGGCCTGCGTACCGGTGGTTCTCGACGATCACACCCTGGTCGGCATCCTGACCGAGAGCGATTTCGTCAAGCTCACCCTGGCGCTGTGCGAAGCCAAACCGTCCCAGCCGCCCCAGCGATGAGGCGAGGCGTCTAGGAGGAGGAGCAGCAGCGGAAGCCCTGGGTGAAGTGGACCGTCTGGCGACGTCCCGCGGTGGCATTCGCGCAATTCAGGCCGCCACCATCCACGAACGCTCCGCCCCGCACGTGACAGTTTGCGCCCGGCTGGTCCGATTCGCAGCTGTTCTCCCATTCGACGATGTTGCCGCTGAGATCGTAGACCCCGCTGTAACCCGGTAGGACCGACTGGCAGCTGTCGAGCGAACCCGCCACCGAGGTCGTGACCGGGTCCGAGACCGTGATCGCCTTGTAGTAGCCATTGCAGGCCATGCTGTCGTATTCGTCCCCATAGGGATAGTCCAGCACGCCAGCAGTCGAGCAGGCCCGGTACCACTGGCTCGTCTCGGGGTTGTCGTACTCGTCGAAGGGCAGCGGATCGAGGGTGCCAATCTTTCCACATAGGCGCTTGCCGGCAGCCACGCAATAGGTTCGGGCGTCGCACCAGTCGATGCAGGTCACCGGATGATGGTCGGCATCGTCCCCCTCGTAGACGTGCTCGCCTGCCATGCAGACGGCATCCGGCGCGTAGTCGTCGTCCCAGTTACAGGTGGTGTCATAGTCCGGGATGATCGCCGGGTGGCTATCCAAAAAGTCCTGGTACTGTCCCCGAGTAACCTCGGTGGCATCGATGAAATAGCCACCGTCGATGGGGATCTTGCGGGCCACGCAACGCCCGCTGGTGGCTCGTTCCTCCAGTGGTCCCTCGCAACCGACCCCTGCGCTCCCTGCGACGACCAGACCACCAAAACCGAGCGCTCCACCCACGCCGGTTCCCCCACCACCCGCGCTGCCTCCCCCACCGGGTGTTCCGCCCAGGGGTTGTGCTCCGCCGAGCCCCGAGCCGCCCTCCGGCGTCGTTCCTCCCAGGTTCGGCGTGCCTCCAACGGATGGAGCTCCACCCGCGTCGGGCCTTCCACCCACTGACGGGCTGCCGCCGAGAACTGGGGCGCCACCAACGCCAGGCCTTCCGCCCACCGACGGGCTGCCGCCGAGAACTGGGGCGCCACCCGCGCCAGGCCTTCCGCCCACCGACGGGCTGCCGCCGAGAACTGGGGCGCCACCAACGCCGGGCCTTCCGCCCACCGACGGGCTGCCACCCAGGGACGTTGCTCCGGCGTCCTCGCCAGCGCCGCCAGCGGCCGTGGTCCCGCCGGACTCCTCTCCACCACCCAATCCGAGCGTTCCCCCATCCGCATCGCCGCCACCTTGGGCTGGGCTTCCACCCCCGGAATCCCTTCCGCCGACCGAGCTCCCGCCGCCTCCCTGGATGGAACCGCCAGAGCCAGCTCTACCACCCGCATTGGGCTCGCCACCGCGCTCGGTGGCGCCGGCATCACCGGCGGAGCCGCCCAACTGAAGCGACATGCCCGCCTGGTTGGTCTCGCCGGCCTTGCCTGCTGCGCCGCCCGACTGGACCGGTTCCGGGGCGCCCGCCGAACCTCCCTCACCCTCGTCATCCGAGACACAGACCGCGTAGATCTGGCAGTCCTGATCGTCGCAGTCGACGAAATCGTCAGCGTCGTTGTCGATGGCATCGGTGCATGACTCGACGGTGCCCTCGGTGGACGGAGACTTGTCGTCATCTCCACCGCAACTCCACGCTGACACGGAACCAATTGCCAGTACCAAGGCCATGCCACCCAATCGCATACCGACAGTCTGCCCCCAATATTGCCCGTATTCAAGCGAATTGGAGCGCGCAAACGGCGTGACAACACGACTGGATTAGCCGTATCCTGACTGCACATGGCAACCGCCCCACAGATCCTCAGACAACTGAGGAAACTGGCCGATCCCCAGAAGCTGGCCGGGATGGAACGCTACGGCATCACGACCGAGAAGCGCTTGGGCGTCGCAGTGCCGGACATGCGCCAGATCGCCAAGGGAGTAAAGAAGGATCGGAAGCTGGCCCTCGAGCTCTGGGCCACCGGGATCGCCGAAGCCAAGATCGTGGCATCGATGGTCGCCGTTCCCGAGGAGATGACCTCCAAGGACATGGACGACTGGGTCAGTGGCTTTGACTCCTGGGACGTCTGCGATCAGGTGTGCATGAACCTCTTCGAGAAGATGTCTCCAGTGCGAAAGAAGATCGAGCAATGGTCCCGGCGCGAGGAACCATTCGTCAAGCGCGCCGCCTTCGCGTGCATCGCGTGCCTGGCCTGGCACGACAAACAGGCGAGCGACCAGGAATTCGCAGAGCTCTTCCCCATCCTTTTACGCGAGGCGAAGGACGAGCGTAACTATGTCAAAAAGGCGGTAAGCTGGGCACTTCGCAACATCGGCAAGCGTAACCCAGTCCTGTGTGACGAGGCGATCCAGCTCGCCTGCCAGATCGGACGGCTCGACTCCAAGGCAGCCCGCTGGATAGCGGCGGATGTCCGAAGAGAGCTGGAGAGCGCCGCGGTCAAGAAACGTCTCGCCGCCAAGGTGGCTGCCTGCTCGAGACGCGGAACCCAGGAACCCCGTGACGCGCGGATCTCGTCGACCGTCTCTGACCAGTCAAAGGCGAAAGGCTCGCCCCAGCGCACACGGACCTCGCGGTAGCTGCGCCGGACCGACAATTTGAGGTTCGATCGGTGGCGGTCGAGGAGCCGAAAAACTGGGATCAGATCGCGCGATTGATCGCCAGCCCTCTCTGACACATATAGATCCTGGGGTCTCGGTCCGCGAGCGAATCCCCAGGAAACGACGTCGAGGTAAGATTCCATGCTGACGAGAGTCATTCGAGGGTGGATTCCGGTTTGGGCCACGCTCCTTGTCGCGGTGGCTTGCGGCAGCGACGACGAGGGCTCCGAATCGGAGGGCGACTCGGCGGGCACGGCGGGGCGTGTGACCACGGAAACTGGGGGCACGTCGGGTGGTTCGGGGGGGACTGCGGTCATCGGTGGTCGGACGGGGACCGGTGGTGTCGCTCCGAATGGCGGAACCTCGACACAGGGGGGCGCGGTGGAGGCTGGAGGCGTCCAAGGATTGGGCGGCAGGGTTACGAGCGGTGGCAGTTCGGGTCTGGCCGGTGTGCCGGCTGCTGGCGGCAGCGTGGCGAATGGAGGAGATGAGGGATCGGGGGGTGCGCCGGCGACCGGTGGTTCCCCGACGACCGGTGGTGCCGAAACGGCCGGTGGTCACGAGGGCAACGGCGGGGCTTCTGCGAACGGTGGGCTCGAGATCGACGGGGGCTCGCCGGGTGACGGTGGGAATTCAGGCGAGGGTGGCGCGGTGGCTGGTGGTGGAATGCAGCAAGAGGGTGGATCGCCAGATGATGGGGGCAGTCCCGCCAACGGTGGCGTGGAAGAGACGGGTGGCTCGGGCACCGGGGGCAGCGATCCGGGCGACGACTGGTATCCCTGCGATGGTCCTGCCAGCGATTACGACGCCACCGCCATCCTGTCGGATGGCAGCTGGATGGTCCAAAACGGTGGCCAAACCCTGTACACGGGCTCGGACATGCAACAGGCGCTGTCGGCGGCCTATGGCAGCCTCACCAGCGGGCGCACCAGCAAGGAGAGCATCCTGGTTCAAGGCTCGGGCGACATCAGCGCCGACGCCCAGCTGCGCATCCCGGGATACACGATCCTCAACCTGTGCGGGACCATCAACGTTACCGGTTCTGCTACGCAGTCCGACCGCTCCCCGCTTTATGCGCGCGGTGTGACCGACATCGACATTCCCCACGCCAGTGTCACCGGCAACGCGCAGTACGCCATGTTCTTCCGCCAGGTGAGCCGTCTGCACCTGGGACGGATCGACGTGCGTCTCAACGCCAGCGACTCCGGGATCGGCATCCGGATCGACAACAACCCGTCCGCGGGCGGTGCCATGGTGACGGACATCGCCATCGACGCCGTTTACGCCGAAACGACCGGCAGTCATGGCGTGGAAACGTACGGCGTCGACGGCTTCACCCTGGGCCGCCTGGATGGCTCGAACCTGGGTGAATGCGGCGTGTTGTTGAACCAGAGCGTCAATGCCGAGATCGGGACGGTTCACTGCGAGAACTGCGCCGAGGGAACCGGTTACGCTGCTTTCCGCATGGCCAATCGCAATGGTCGCATCGGTGATGCCTACCCGGAAAACATCCACGTCGGGGAGGTGTACGCTCGCGGCGGTGGACGCGGCATCTTCTGCGTCTCCGAGAGCGGCGGGGCGGTGATTGACCGGATCGACGTGGCCGATACCGGGAACAACGCGATCCTCTTGGAGAACTGTTACAACGTCACCATCGCGGCCGAGTCGGGGCGGGTCGAGGGCCCCGGGGACGTTCGCATCGCCGCTCGGTCCGAGTTCGCCAACAGTTCGGACATCACGTTCTCCAACTTGACCTTCGTCGATACCGCCCTCAACGAGGATCCCTGCGGGACCAACACCCAGCTCGTCGGTAACGTCTTCGAAGGGTCGGCGGACAACAGCTGCAACTGATCGGTGCGGCGGGGAGGGTCAAGTAACCGTCCGGGTGCGCCCGTCAACGCGGGTCCACGGTGGGGTGACCACCGTAGAGCCGACGGCGCACGGCCTCCCGCTGTTCTGCGACCTCGCTGCTGCTCAACCCATCTGCCGCGGTGACCGCCTCGACCAGGGAGACCCCGACCTCGGCCTCGCCCGCTGCCACGACGTTCGCTCCCGCCCGCCGCAAGGCTGCGGCGTCGCGCAGGTGGGCGCATCGAGCCAGCACCCGCAGCTCGGGGTTGAGTCGGCGCGACTGTCGAATGATCTCGGCCGCGTCCTCGACGTCCGCGCTCAGGATGAGAGTGCCAGCCTTGGCGATCCCGGCCTCCTCGAGCGTCCCCGGGCGTAGTACGTCACCGTAAAGAGCCAACTGCCCCTCCGCCTTGAGCCCGCGGATGGTGTCGAGGTTGAGATCGATCACCATGACCGTGTTCCCTCGGTCCAAGAGGAGACGATGCACGATCCTTCCCACTGGGCCGTAGCCGACCAAGATGCACCGATTGGGATCGAGCGCCGGTCGGTTCGGGTCGAGGACCACGGCCTGCCTGGGCGCCGAGGTGGCGAGCCGACGTGCCCACCGATAGACGCTGGGGTTGAGCGCGATCGACAGGATCGAGGCTGCAACCAGGGCATTCCATCCCAGGTCGGAGAGCAGCCCCAGCTGACGCGCCACGGTTCCGAGAATGAAACTGAACTCACCCACCTGGGAGAACGCGGCGCCGACTGGGATGGCCGTGCCCATCGGGACCCCCAAGGCACGGACCGTTACCACGGCGGCCAGCGGCTTGATGACGATGACCGCGGCGAGAACCGCCAGGATGGGCAGTGGAGCCCGAAGTAAGGCGGCGGGCTCGAAGAGCATCCCCACCGAGACGAAGAAGAGCACGGCGAAGGCGTCGCGCATGGGGACCGCGTCGACCCCCGCGCGCGCAGCAAACTCCGATCGACCAACGGCCAGACCAGCCAGAAAGGCGCCCAGGGCCATGGACACGCCGAAGATCCCGGCCGAGCCGACGGCGATCCCCAGCGCGAGTACCAGCACCGCCAGCGTGAAGAGCTCACGCGAGCGGGTTCGCTCGATCCGTTCGAGGATCCACGGGATCACCCAACGGCCGAGGAGCGCGACCGTGGCGACCAGGCCGGCCACCTTCAGGCCAGCCACGCCCAGGGCGGCCCCCGCGCTCGGCCCTACCGCTCCGGCGCGTCCGAACAAGATGGGCAAGAGGATCATCATGGCGACCGTCAACAGATCCTCCACCACGGTCCAACCGATTGCGATGGTCCCAATCCGAGCGTGCAGATCGTGATGCTCGCCGAGGACCAGGGCCATGACCACGGTGCTCGCCACCGAGATGGCGAGGCCCAGAATGAGACCCGAGATCCAGGTCCAACCGAGCCACCGCAACAGGAGCGCGAGCGCCAGCGTGGACATCGTGCTCTGGACCAGTGCTCCGGGTACGGCGATCCGCCAAACAGCGGCGAGTTCGCGCAAATGGAAGCGCAGTCCGGTCCCGAAGAGCAGGAGAATGACACCGATCTCGGCGAACTGCTCGGCGATGGCGTGGTCAGCGACGAAACCCGGAGTGAACGGCCCGACCGCGATCCCCGCCATCAGATAGCCCACGATGGGAGAGAGCTTGATGCGCTGGGCCAGGTAGCCCAGAACGAGGGCTCCCGAGAGGCCACCCGCGAAGGTCATCAGCACGTCGAGGTTCTGCATCGTCGTCTCGTCCGAAGGGGCGGAGGCCAGAACCTGGCACGCGTTTCCGTCGAAGTCGAGCCTGGCTGTCCTCCGAGCCGGCGGGAGCCTCTCTGGTGTCGGAATGTCAGGGACCTGCCTGGTGAAGTCGTCACCGGGCGACAGGACGATTCGGGGGTTAGCAACCGCGAGCAGCTACGCCGACACCTCAAAAAGGAACTGGCCAACCTGGACTGACCGGATACCCCTAGCGCTTGTTCAACAGGCCCGCGAAGGGGTTGTTGCGGAAGCCATCCTGGTTGGGCTGCGGCCTGGGGCCGGAACCGCGGTTCGGTGACCCCCTGCCGGCGGGGGGACGCGCGTCGTGACGTGGATCTGGTGAACGTGGGGCGGCCGTGCCCTTCTTGGCGGTAAGGCCGATGCGCTTCCTTGCCAGATCGATCTCAAGGACACGGACCCGGATCTTGTCGCCCACGTTGACCACCTGGTGGGGATCGGTGACGTACTTGTCCGCCAACTGGGAGATGTGGACCAGGCCATCCTGGTGGACCCCAATGTCAACGAAGGCTCCGAAGGCGGTGATGTTGGTGACGACCCCCTCGAGCTCCATTCCCGGCTGTAGATCCTCCATGGTCCGCACGTCGTCCCGGAAGCTCGGGGGCTCGAAGCTCTTTCTCGGATCGCGCCCCGGCTTGTCCAGCTCGGACAGGATGTCGTCGATGGTGAACTGTCCCACGTCGCCCGCTTGGTACCGGGAGCGATCGAGCTTCTTGAGAAGGGCCGAGCTGCCGATGAGGGAGGCGAGGGGGACCCCCAGATCCTTTGCCATCTGTTCGACCAGGGCGTAGCGCTCGGGATGGACGGCGCTGTTGTCCAGGGGGTGTTCGCCCTGGGCGATGCGCAGAAATCCCGCCGCCTGCTCGAAAGTGCGGGGCCCCAGACCGAAGACACCGAGGATCCCCTGGCGGGATTTGAACGGCCCGTTCTGGTCTCGGTGAGCGACGATGCGTCGAGCCAGGGTGGGGCCGATCCCGGCCACCCGGGACAGGAGCGATGCGCTGGCCGTATTCAGCTCCACACCCACGCTGTTGACGCAGCTCTCCACGACCTCGCCGAGCTTGCGACCCAGGGCGAGTTCGGAGACGTCGTGCTGGTACTGGCCCACGCCGATGCTCTTGGGATCGATCTTGACCAGCTCGGCCAGGGGATCCTGCAGGCGGCGCGCGATGCTGATGGCGCCGCGGACCGTCAGATCCAGATCCGGGAATTCTTCACGCGCCACGTCGCTCGCCGAGTACACGCTGGCTCCCGCCTCGTTGACCGAGACGCACAGCGAGCCCTCCACCAGGCCCTCGGAGCGCAAGAGCTCACGCACGAAGGCTTCCGTCTCCCTGCCGTGCGTGCCATTGCCCACCGCGATGGCCTGTACACCGTGGTTCTTGCACAGATGGCGCAGGATCTCCCGGCCGCGCTCCAGCGCACCCTCGCCCTGCACCAGGTAGATGGTGTCGTGGGCCAAGAGCTTCCCGGTGGCATCGACGACTGCGCACTTGCAGCCGGTCCGCTGCCCCGGATCGATGCCCAGGACCGCCTTGGAGCCGAAGGGAGGGGAGAGCAGCAGCTCGCGCAGGTTCTGGGCGAAGACCTCGATGGCGTCGCGGTCCGAGCGCAACCGGAGATCGATCCGAACGTCACCGGCGACGGCCGGCGCCAGGATTCGATCCAGACAATCGGCCACCACCTTCTCCAATTCGGCCTGCCAGGGCGTCCCGCTGTGCACCGGAACGCGCGCCCGCACCGTGGGCAGATGGGGTTCGAAATCGAGAGATAGCGTCGCGTACAAGACGTTCTCGTTCTCACCCCGGCGGATGGCCAGATAGCGGTGGGAGGGCACCTTGGCCACGGGCTCCTCGAAGTCCGCGTAGGTGTCGAATTTGGTGGTCTGCGTCACGAACTCCGGGCGCTTCTTGACCCGGATGACTCCCTCTTTGAGGTACGCCTCGCGCAGGTACTTGCGAAGCTCGGCGTCCTCGGACAGTCGCTCCGCGCAGATATCGCGAGCCCCAGCCAGGGCAGCCGCCAGATCGGCCACACCCTTCTCGACGTCGACGAAGGGCTGAGCCGCGTCCTCGGGCCGAGCCCCCGATGGTTGCGCCCACATCAGCTCTGCCAGGGGCCCCAGGCCCTTCTCCAGCGCGATGGTGGCGCGCGTGCGGCGCTTGGGCTTGTACGGCAGATAGAGATCCTCGAGTTCGGTCTTGGTGGTGGCCGCCGTCAGTTTGGCCAAGAGCTCAGGGGTCATCTTCCCCTGTTTGTGGATCTCCGCGATGACGCTGGCCCGGCGGGTTTCCAGCTCCTTCTCGTATTCGTGGCGCTCGCCGATGGTTCGGATCTGGACCTCGTCCAGGCCGCCGGTGGCCTCCTTGCGGTAGCGGGCGATGAAGGGGACGGTCGCCCCTTCCTCCATCAAGCGCACCACCGCCGCGGCTGCCGGGATCGACACCTTCACCTCGGCGGCGATTCGAGCCAAGAGCTCGGCGGCGTTAGGAGGAGATACCGGCTGGGTCTCGGGCGTTTCTGGGGATGGCATGCCGAACCGGGCTTTAGTCAAGGCGGGCAGACTTGTCCACCGTTAGGTTTCGTCCTCGCCGTCCGAATCCTCGGCCTTGGCCTCGATGGTCTGCGGTGGTGGAGGTGGAGGCGGTGGCACCGACGGCCCTAGCGCCGCGCCAGCCAACAACATGACCTTGAGTATGCGCCAAAGGATGTCGAGTATGCGACGGCCAAGGGATCGTCTTGGGCGTCGCGGCGCGACGCGATGGTAGGCGCGGCTCGGCGTGAGCCGCCCCGGATCCTCTGTCATGAGATGCTCCTAGGGTTCGGACGTTCGAAGGGGCGCGAATACGGACGCGCCCTCGATCAATTCCGAAAGGAGCAAAAATGGAGGAACCGTGCGAACCAACGTTGCGGAGCACGCTGGCAGATGCTGTCCGGAACGAAACCTGGTCGACTCGACCCGAGGCGGGGTTGGACCCTGCCACTGGCCACCTGGGTCGTTTCCCCCCGAACACTGCTGTCATTCCGGGAACCCGAATCCCGCGCAGCCCCTTGGGGAGCGATCACCAGCACCGGGATCTCCGTCCCCTGGAACCGCGCAGCATCCGTTCTTGCGGGCGCAAAGACCAAAGCCAGCGCCAACACCACAAGGCGCAGGCCGAGCAGGATCCATCGCCGGTTCACGGGCACCAAGGCACGCTAAGCATCCGGGCGGCCTGCGGCAAGGGGGCCAGAATGCCACTTTCTTGGGCCCCGCCGTCGGGCCTCGGTAGCATAGGCAAAACCATGGCAATCCTATCCAAACCCAGCGAGCGTCGTCGATCCCGCAGCCAGCATCCGGCCCAGGCCGTGGAGCTCTATTTCGAGAGCCTGCGACGCCGGGGGATCTTCCGGTCCCTGGCCCTGTCCGACAAGAATGGTCTGCCCATGGCCTCGGTGGGGGACGAGCGCGAGGTGGAGTGGCTGGCCCTGTGGGGCTCGCTCTCCGGTGCCGAACGCGAGCGCTATCGCGACGAGATGCGCGAGGTGTGTGGAGAGGAGCCCTTCGTGTCGCGCAGTTTCGAGGTCGATGGGGAGCGCCTGTCGGTCACGGCGATCAGCGCCTGGCGGGGTGTTCCGGCGTCTCTCGAGGATGACCTGGGAAGGATCCTGAACCGGACGCTCTGGTCGTAGCTGGGGCCGCGAGTCGCAGCTCCGAAACGCAGGTTTTTTGCGAAAAACCTGACCGGGTGAAGGACCGTCATTTTCGGGATCGCTGGCCGGTGGTACAGAACACGCTCCGTTCGTCAGGAGAGATGGATGTACAAACGGCACAGAGCGTGTCTTCTGGCCACAAGCCTCTGCTTGGTCTGGGCGTCGCAGTCGACGCCAGCCCACGGGCAGACGGAGAGCCATCTGTCGACGGCGCGGGAGATCGCCAAACAGGGCCTCTCGGCTTTCGACCAGGGGCGCTACGCCGAGGCGGCTGACCTTCTGGAACGCGCGTTCCAGGTCGTACAGGTTCCGACCTTGGCCGTCAGCTGCGCCCGGGCCTTGGTCAAGATCCAGAAGCCCATGAAGGCCGCCGAGATGTATATGCGGGCCATCAATCTGACCCCGCAGAAGGACTGGGCGGCAGTGCAGTTCGAGATGCAGAAGACCGCGGCCCAGGAACGGGAGCAGCTCCTGCCTCGGATCCCGCGTCTTTCCATCGACCTACAGGGGGCCAAGCCGGAAGAGGTAGAGCTCGAGGTGGACGGGACCCCGCTCCCCACCGCACTGTTGGCGGCGCCGCAGATGGTGGAGCCAGGGACGCGCGAGGTGGTGGGACGTCGCGGCAGCGAGGAGGTTCGCGTCAAGGTGGAGCTCGCGGAGGGAGAGCAGAAGAAGGCGAGCTTGGTCTTCGGCGCCAGCCCGGCACCCATACCGGCCGTTCCCGCCCTCGCCCCCACGTCGGAACCTCCGACGTCGGCGCCAGCGTCTGTTGCGCCGGAACCAACCAAGGACGGCAAGCTGCAGCGCACCGCAGGTTACGTCAGCTTGGGCGTGGGTGGAGCGGGACTGCTCTTCGGGACCGTTACCGGGATCTTCACCATGCTAAAGGATGGAGATCTCGACGACGGGGGCTGCCGCGGGAACGAGTGCTACGTGGATCAGAAGTCGGAGGTTGATTCGTTCAACACGTACCGCACCCTGTCCACCGTCGGATTCGTGGTGGGATTGGTGGGGACCGCAGCTGGCGCGACGCTGCTGTTGACGGCACCCAACTCGACGGAGCAGGGCATGGCCCTTCACCTGGGTCCGGGTACCGCGGCGCTCGAAGGGAAATTCTGATGGGCAAGACGTCGGCCCTGTTGACCGCGGTCGTTCTGTTGTCCGGCTGCTTCTACGAGTCGAAGAACCTGGGTCTCGGTGAACGAGGCTCGGAAGGCGGGGAGGCGGGGGATCCCGAGGCAGGTCGGGCGGGCTTGGGCGATTCCCCCGGCGGAGCTGGGGCCGGCGCCGTTGGTGGTGGCACGGCGGGAGAGAACCAAGCAGGCGCGGCCGGGCAGGATCCGGCAGGAGCTGCTGGGCTGAGCGAAGGTGGCGCTGCAGGCCAGGGCCGAGGAGGTGTCGCTGGCCAGGGCACAGGAGGCGCTGCCGGTCAGACCGATGGTGGCACAGCCGGTCAAGGCCAATCCGGGAGCGCAGGACAGCTGGCAGGCGCCGCAGGACAAGGCACCGCGGGAACGTCCAGTTGCGACGCGAACAGCTACGACCACGATCAGAATCCGGCCACCGTTTGCCAGGCGTACACGAGCTGCGATCCAGGATACTACGTTACAGTCCAGCCTACGCCAACGTCGGACCGGGGATGTACCGCCTGCGAGACTGGGAGTTTCAGCAGTGAGTCGAACGCTCAGGCCTGCACAGCACATACTCCCTGTGCGTGGGACCAGGATGTTACCGTTGCCGGCACCACGACGTCCGATCAGACCTGTGGGCAGGGTTCTCCGACGCGGTTGATCCAGGGCGACAAGTCGGACAACGCCTTTGGCGTGGCCATCGATCCCGAGGGCAATGTCTACGCCGTGGGAGGAATGTCCTCGGCTGACTCCGACCAGTGGCACGCCTTCATGCGGAAGTTCGACCCCACCGGTTTTTCCCTCTGGCTCTCGGATAGCGGGCCCATCGAGGTTGATGCAAGTGCCGAGGCCAGAGGTGTCGCCCTCGACGCACAAGGTAATATCCATGTCGTGGGGTCAACTTGGGGCTCTCTGCCAGGGCAGGATTCCGCCGGGGGCATGGACGCCTTCCTTCAACTGTACGCCCAACCGGTGGTCGAGCAGACCTGGCAATTCGGAACCGCCTTCTTCGACAGGGCCGATGCCGCGGTCGTGGATGCCAACGGAAACCTGTACGTGGCGGGCAGCACGGAAGGTGCGTTGGATGTCCCATACACCGGCGACAGCTACGACGCATTCGTCAGGAAATACGACTCGAGCGGGGCGTACCTGTGGACCCGGCAGTTGGGGACTCCCGAGAATGATTGGGGCCAAGATGTCGCTCTCGACGCCGACGGTAATGTCTATTTGGTTGGTTACACGCTGGGAGCGCTCGAAGGGACTCACTACGGTGCCGGGGGTGACGCCTATCTGCGCAAGTACGATCCGGACGGGAACGTCCTTTTGACCTGGCAGTACGGCACGGCTCTGGGTGCTTCGGCCTCGGGTGTCGCGGTGGACGGCGCGGGCAACGTCTACGTGGTGGGTGAGGTCGAAGGGGCGTTCGACGGGGACAGCGCTGGTGCCAGCGACGCCTATGTCATGAAGTTCGATCCGGCTGGCACTCGCCTTTGGGTTCGCCAATTCGGTGACCTGGACTACGAGAGCGTGACCGGCGTCGCCCTGGACGGTGAAGCCAACGTCTACGTCGTGGGTAGCACGTACGGCTCGATCGACGCCATCAACGCGGGAAGCAGTGACGTCTTCGTGCGCGGCTATGACACCGACGGGCAGCTGCTCTTGGGGCGGCAGTTCGGCAGCTCCGGGGACGATTGGGGAAACGATATCGCCGTGAGCCCCAACGGAGATGTCTTTGTGGTCGGTGCGGTCAGTGGCACGATGGACGGACAGTCTCCGGTCGGTGCCAATGACGCCTTCGTCCGCCTGGTTCGGTAGCCCCAACCCGCGGCCGGTCCCTAGAACGCGACACAGTGACGCGCCACGCAGGCCACCCCGGTGGGTACAAGGAGGAAATGGGCTGCTGGCGCGGGGGGACAGGGGGCGCATTTCGGACGGGGGCCCCTCCGATTCTGTGCCTTCTGCTTTTGTCTTTGGCAGTCGCGGGCGGCGGCGGCTGCCCACTTGCCGTTCAGTCCCTCGGGTGAGCCCCAACAGGGGGAACACCACACGTCGCAGCTGTGTGAGCCCAGGATGCAATCCTGGTCCTGGTTGCATTCGTCCCAGGGGTGGGGCTCGGTGCTGTCGAGCAGCTTGGCGCTGTGGCACGCGGATTCCACGTTGGCGTGGCAGGCGCGGTCGAGCTCGGTGAGCGCCGCTTCGGGATCGGCCGGGATTCCGCGTCCAATAGCGCGGCGAGCCATCCTCCTTGTGCACGCGCAGCCGTCACCGAGCCGACATCCCTGATCGAGCAGAGTCGCTGCGCGAGGGAGATCATGGGTCGGGAGCCCCTCCGAATCCGACAGCCCCGCCGCGTAGAGGCACGACGACGCGACGCCGGCCAGACAAGCACGCGAGAACAGGGCGAGGGCATCGGTGGCCCGTGAGGGTAGCTCCGTTCGCCGGGTGAACCCGTAGGGCTCGAGTAGCCAAAGGGCCGCGTCTTGGCATTCCTTGGTGACCCCGAGGGCGCAGGCCCGACGCTTGGCGTCGAGGACCAGCTTGGCTTGGGCATCATCCCGCGGGGATCGCAAGACACGGGAGCCGAGCGTAACGCAAGCGTCCTTTTCCCCCAACTCGCAGGCCCGTACGTAGAGCGAGCTCGTGCGCGGTTCACGTGCCCCTTGCGGCGCTTCGAGTGCGCGCATTCCCAGCCAAAGACAGGACGGGCCATCCCCATGAGCACAGGCGGGCTCGAGGACCGCAGCGAGTCGCTTTGCTTCGCTCTCCGTCTTTTGGGACTGTTCGTACTCGGCGAGCAAACGCGAGCAGGCCGAATGGTCCCCGGTCCCACAAGGCTCTTGAGGGGTAGCGGGTGCGCCTGCCAAAGCTTGGGCGGGCAGCCGAGCCTCTGCGGCCTCGGGGCGAGCCGGAGGCGGTGGGGCGGGAGAGCAGCCGAGCGAGAAACCCAGCAAACACAAAAACTGCAATCGCCAGGTGCCGATCGGGGAGCAGGGGTTGGTTCCGTGGCGACTCGGCATGGTCCAGCCCCAGGGCTTGCTCATACTTGCAGGCAGCTTAGCAGCTGGGAGGAGACGCCTGGGCAGCCGCCAGGTGGCGGTACCGATTCCGGCGGCCCAAATCCGCGTCCTTGCAGGAAAACCAGCCCCCGCCCCCCGGACCATTTCCGGATGGGCCGGCTCGTGGTAGCCCTGCCCTCGGCAGATGAGGACCCTACCCATGTATCACATCGGCAAGCTGGGCCTGATAGCGGGCCTTTTGTTGGTTTCCGCGACGCAGACGACGTCGGCTTTGGCGCAGACCCAGAGCACTCTTTCCACCGCGCGAGAGACGGCCAAGCAGGGGCTGAAGGACTACGATGCGGGTCGCTACGCGGAAGCGGCGGACCGCCTGGAGCGCGCCTTCCAAGTCGTGCAGGTTCCGACCCTGGCGGTGAGCTGCGCCAGGTCCCTGGCCAAGATCGGTCGGCCGCTGAAGGCTGCGGAGATGTACATGGCCGCGATCAGCCTCACGCCTCAGAAGGACTGGACCGCGGTACAGACCGAGATGCAGAAGACCGCGGCCGAGGAGCGGGAGCAGATCTTGGCTCGCATCCCGCGGCTCACCATCGAGGTCAGGGGTGCGAAACCCGAAGACGTGAGGGTCACGGTGGACGGAGCCGACGTCCCTTCGGCCCTGTTGCCCGATCCCCAAATGGTGGAGCCGGGGACGCGCGAGGTGGTGGGTCGTCGCGGCGAGGAAGAGGTCAAGGTGACCGTGGAGCTGGCGGAGGGAGAGCAAAAGACGGCGAGCTTGGCCTTCGTGGAAACGGCCGCAGCGCTCCCGCCGGTTGCCCCGCCGGTTACCCCGCCGGTTGCCCCGCCGCCAGCGCAGGACTCCAGCAAACCCGGCAAGACCCAGCGCATGGCGGGCTACATCAGCCTGGGCGTCGGTGGAGCCGGGCTGCTCTTCGGCGGGATCACCGGGATTATCACCATGCAGAAGAACTCGAGTCTCGAGGACGACGGCTGTGATGGGGCCGACTGCTTCGACGACCAACAGTCCGACATCGATTCATTCAACACGTTCCGGACCCTGTCCACGGTCGGGTTCATCGTGGGGGCGGTGGGAACCGCCGCGGGCGCGACGCTGCTCCTGACCGCGCCCAAGTCCGACGGCCCCAAGGTTTCGCTGATGGTTGGACCAGGAGCAGCCGCACTTGGAGGGAGGTTCTGATGCCTACTAGGACGTCGCTTGTCTTGTTGAGCAGCCTGCTGCTGCTCTCGGGTTGTGTCTACGGTTCCAAGAACACCAGCAAGGGACCCCGGGACGAGAGTGCCGAGGGTGGTGCCGCAGGCACCGCGGGGAACTCCGAGCCCACCGCTGGAGATTCGGGTTCGCCCGAACAGGGTGGCGCCGCCGGAGCCGAAGACCAGGGTGGTTCCGCCGGGCAGTCCGAGGGAGGCAGCGCTGGAGAGGTCACGGCCGGCGCTGGGCAATCCGGTGAAGGCGGAGAAGTTGCTGGTCAGTCCGGCGCAACCACGGGAGGTTCCGAGGCGGGCGGCGTTGCGGGTACGGCGGGCAATCCCGAGGGCGGTGCCAATCTCGGGGGTTCGGTTGCAGGCGCGCCCAGCGGCGGAATCGCCGGTCAATCGGGTTCGCCCGAAGCGGGCGCAGGCCAGGGACAGGGCGGAGAACTGGTTGCCGGAGCCGGAGGAGAATCCGGAGGGGCTGCTGGGAGCACCGGCGAGGGAGGCTCGAGCGGCGCGCCCTATCAGGGCTGTGCCGCGGCCAGCTTCGACAACGACTCCAATCCAAACACCGCCTGCCAGGCCTGGCGTGACTGCGACCCTGGACAGTACATCAGCACGGAAGGGACGCCCGTTTCCGATCGCGCCTGTTCCGACTGCGAAACCGGAAGTTACAGCGACATCGCCAATGTCTCGGATTGCACGACGTACACCATCTGCGAACCGGGTACCCATGTCTCGGTGGCCGGAACGGCCACTACCGATCAAGGCTGCGTTGCCTGTGAGGAGGGGACGTTCAGCGACAGCGACAACGTTCCGGCTTGCACGCCCTATTCCCCCTGTGAATGGGGGGAGCTGGGCGTGGGTACGGCGACGGCGGATCAGATCTGCGGGCCGGGCTCTCTGGCGCGGCAGTTCGGAACCGAGTGGCTCGATCGAGGCTTTGGGGGTGTCGCCGACAGCGCCGGCAACATCATCGTGGTCGGTGACGTCGATGGCGACTTGGAGGGAAGCAACGCCGGCTACTCCGACGCTTTCGTGCGTTGGTACGACCGCTACGGTCGGGTGCTGCGTACTCGCCAGTTCGGCACGGGCGAGAGCGATGCGGCCTATGCGGCAGCCGTCAATGGTGCCAATCACGTCTTCGTGGCTGGCCAGACCGGGGGCACACTGGGCGACCAGAACTACGGAGGGTACGACGCGTTCTTGCGCGAGTACGACGCCGATGGGGAAGTGGTTCGGACCCTTCAGTTCGGCTCTGCGGAGGACGATTCGATTCAGGGTGTCGCCGTGGATCCGGATGGCAACATCTACGTGGTCGGCGAGACGGAGGGTGTTGTCGGCGAGGCGTTGGTGGGAGACGACGACGGCTTCGTCCGCAAGTACGACCCCGAGGGCACCGTGCTTTGGACCCATCAGTTCGGCAGCGACGACACCGACTATGCTCGTTCCATTGCCCTGGACGGATCGCGTGCCGTGTATGTTGCGGGCCACACGTCCGGGGATCTGGTGGAACCCAACCAGGGCAATTACGACGCTTACGTGCAGCGCTACGATGCTGACGGCGAGAACCCGATGTCCTGGCAGTTCGGCACCGAGAATTGGGAGCATGCCTACGGAATCGCCGTGGATAGCGCCGGCAACTTCTACGTGACCGGCTATACCACCGGGGATCTGGGGTCAGCCAACCTGGGGAGCGGCAGCGACGCCTTCTTGCGAAAATACACGTCGGCCGGCACCGTGCTTTGGACCCGTCAGTTCGGTACGAGCTCGAATGACGAGGGCAATGCAGTGCGGATCGATGACAATAACAACATCTACGTGGCCGGTATCACCTATGGCACGTTCCTGGGTGATGCCGTGGGCGGCGAGGACGGCTTCGTCCAGCAGTACGACACCGATGGCAACGCGATTCGTGGGCTCCAGTTCGGGACGGATGATGTCGATTACGTCTACGCCTTGACTCAAGACATCGAGGGGAGGCTGTTCGTCATCGGCGACACCAACAGTCAGTTCGAAGGCCAGACCTACCTGGGTGACTACGACGCTTACGTCATCCTGACCCCGCTTCAGTAGATCGCACGAAGACCTGGCGTGCCCTCACTTCTCCGGTGAGGGCACGGCCTGATCCTCCAGCAGCGGCGCCTGCAGCGCGGCCAGGCGTCGCTCCTTCATGCGCCGACGTACGACCCGGACCGGCCACGCGACGAGCAGCCCCAGGACCCCAAGGGGCAAAAGGGCTCCCAAGAGCTCGATCACGCCCAGGACCACCGTCTCGGAGGTTTCGAGGGCCGAGAACCAGGCCTCTTTGAAGCGCACGCCGAAGGACTGGGCCTGGGCTCGATAGGCCTCGGGCGATTCGATGCTGACCTTGAGCTCGACCATCTCGGTCCGCTGCGACAGCGTGCGCGCTTGGCCCGTCAGCTGTTCGATCTCGGTGCGTACGCGGGCCAGCTCGTTTTCGACCTTGAGCATGTCCTCCACACTGCGCGCGCTGGCGAGGAGTTCGAGGAGTCGTTTCTCCAGGGCGCGCCGGGCGGTCAATCGAGCCTCGGTGTCGATCACCTCACTGGTCACGTCGTCTCCCTTGCGGGTCTCGCTCCTGACTTCGCCGGTGCGGCGCAGTAACGACAGGGCCGCCTCCACCTGGGCGACGGGCAAACGCAGGGTCACCTCGGCGCCGAGCTCCCCGGGGGCAGCCGCTCGGACCTCGCTCTGCACGACGTAGCCGCCGTGGGACTCGGCGAGCGCCGTGAGCTGGTTGACGATGGCCGAGGGGTTCTTGGACCGCAGCTGCACCTCGACGTTGCGCGCCATCATCCGCTTCTGGCCGGCGGCTGGATCCGGGGCCACCACCGCGGCTGAATCCTGTCGACCCGCCGCCGGAATCGGGGGTTCGACCGCCTTGGAGCAGGCGTAGAGGAGCAGTGCGCAGAGCACCAGGCCGAGGAGCGTGACGAGCCGAACAGGGTAGCAGCGCATGGTCTTGATCCTGATAACGCGGGTCGGGCGGTCACCTTACAGTCAGGCCCCAGGGCTGCCTGGAGGGACGTTCCGAACCCAGAGTACACCCTTGAACGCCAGAAAGGGTCCACTCCGGGCGCGGTGAACAGTGCCTCGAAGCGCCGGACCAGCCTCAAGGTGGACGGGTCCACTCCGGGCGCGGTGAACAGTGCACCCACCGTGGGTCACCGGAGCTAGTAGACCGGTCTGGACACCTGGGCCAACACCGTCAAGTACAGGACGTGCAGGGTGTCCTCGAAGTACCGGTTGTCATCCATGGCGGCCAGACGCGTGTAGTAGTCGTCGAGGGTGGCCTGGGTTCCGCCGATCTGAGCGGTGGTGAAGGCGCCCACGAAGGTGGCGTTGTTGTCGCCCTGGATGGGATTGACGTTGAAGCTGTCGAGGAAGGTTTGGGCTTCGGTGTTGCCGCACCAGGACAGATCATTGGCGATGCGCCAAGGGGTTCGGATGGCGTCGTACCCGAAGGTGTCCTGCCGGCAGGCACCGGTGGCCGAGGTCTGGGTTCCCCAGTCGGGGACCAGGCCGCCCTTGGCGGCCTGATACAGGGCCAAGAGGGTGTAGGAATCCGTCACCAGACGGTTCCAGAGCTCGGCGTCGGCCGGCATCAGGGCGGCGAAGCTGCGGTAGTAGGCAGGGGAGAAGTACGAGGGATTCAGGCAATTGGGGCCGCCGAAGTTCTCCGAGTCGCCGGGCAAGAGCAGGACCATGCCGTCGCTTTCCATGGTCAGATGATCGCGGATGGCGCTGACCGTTTGCTCGGCGATGGCGCGGTAGTCCTCACCCCAACGGCTGAGGGCCTGGATCATGGCCATGGCCGCATCGAGATCGCCGTCGGCGGCGCAACCCGACTCGTAGTTCTCGCCGCAGGTTCCCTTCCAGCCCATCAGGTTGTTGGGGTTGAGATGGCTCTTGTAGTAGGCGAGCAGTCCGTCGAACGTCGTCCGGTCGTCGAAGGCCACGGCCAGGATCAACCCATAACCGGTCCCCTCCGAGAAGGTCTCGTTGGAGCTGGAGCCATTGTTGCCGGTGTGGACCCGCAGCTCTCCGCCGCCGCAGTCTGCAATCTGGCGGGACTTCCATTGCTCGTACCAGGCCAAGGCGTCGGCTGTGGTCAGACCCGTGGGGACGAGGCCGTGGTTTTGGCCAGTCCAGCAGGCAGGTGCCAACGCATCGGGGTTGCTGCCGCCAACATTGCTCCCGCCCAGGCCAGAGCCGGCGCTGCCCCCTAGAGCTCCACCCGCGCCCGGATCGCCGCCCAGCCCGTCGCCTCCCGCTCCGGGCGAACCCCCAGCGTCGGCTGCGCCGCCCAGACCAGGATCGCCTCCACCGACCGGTGGAGTACCGCCCTGGCTCATGTCCCCACCCTGGGCCGGTGTTCCACCTTCACCCGGGCTCCCGCCATTGCCGAACGTACCACCGTCGCCGGTGGCTCCTCCATTGCCAACCGTGCCGCCATTGCCCACAGAGCCGCCAAGACCCTGGGTCCCGCCCGAGCCCGGCGAGCCACCCTGAGCGATTGCGCCGCCGCTGCCTGGTGCACCCCCGTTGCCGACGGCGCCAGCCACACCGGCGGTCGCCGAGCCACCACTGGCTGTCGCACCCCCTGAACCCGGCGCCGCACCGCTGGTTCCGGCGCCACCCTGGTCGGCTTCGATGATCTCCGCTTCTTTCGCGCAGGCGGAAAGCAACAGACACAGGACCAAGGGGTGGAGACAGAGGGAGCGGAGGCCAACGGGGCTAAGGCCAACAAGGGTGGGTCGCATCGAAGATCCTTCGTGAAGAGGGGCGGAGCTGAGTCCGTTGCGAAGAGGGGCGGAGCTGAGTGCGTTGTGAAGAGGGGCGGAGCAGAGTCCGTTGCGAAGAGGGGCGGAGCTGAGTCCGTTGACCCTGATCATAGCGCGTTTCCCTGGGCTCACTGGTCCCGGCCCCGGAGTGCCCCCTGCATTCGGGAAAGCTCAAGTGCGGATTTGCGGTTTCATGGCGGAGCCGTCGTGCCGGCCAGTTCCGCTGGCAGTAGGGGTCCAACGGCTTTCTGGGTGGTGAGGACAAAAATGGCACACAAAAGGGTAACTCTGGCGGGAACGGCTGTCTGCATGGCGTGCGGCGGCAAGACCGACGGACCTGGACGTGCTCTCCGTGGAGCCCAGAACGGCTCCGACGAGTCACCCGGAACCGAGCCAGAGCCCCAGCGCAGCCTCGGTTGCGTTGCCCGGGCAGCAACGGCCACGGCACGACGGCCCAGGTGACCATCGATAGAATGACGTTCACGCGAGCAGTCAATGCCGCAAAGATCAGTCAGCTCGCCGCGACCGAGACCATGAGGCTTGGCGTGCCTTTCGATGAGAAAGAACGGCCGACGTGGCTCTGCCGGCCGGAATATCCCGGACCGGACCATTCTGTTCCAACGCAAACCTCTCCAGCATCACAGCTCTCGCCGCTTCCGGCAACAGTGCTCCGAGGAGGACCTCCGGAGTGACGGTGGCGTCGCAGCGTCGCGGGTTCAAAGGGAGACGACGGGGCAGCGCAGTGCGTCGCAGCGTCGCGGGTTCGAAGGGAGACGTCGGGGCAGGGCAGTGCGTCGCA
>CAZYKT010000083.1:0-21987 GCA_964648165.1 uncultured Polyangiaceae bacterium
CCACGACACCCTCGGTCGGCTCCTCGACGCGCGCTTCGGGGCGCCGACCTCGGAAGAGTGAACGTGGTTCGCTGGACGGACAGGGCGGTCGCGGATCTCGTCGCGATCGGCGAGTACATCGCGGAAGACAACCCAGCAGCGGCACGTGCCTGGCTCGAGCGCTTGCGTCGTCGAGCCGAGCTCGCCGCCGAGGCTCCCCTCGGTGGGAGGCGCGTACCCGAGATCGGTCGCGACGATGTTCGCGAAACCTTCCTCCGGTCGTACCGCATCGTCTACCGCGTGGAGGACGGCGGCATCACGGTGCTCACCGTGTTCGAAGGGCATCGCCTCATGGGCGATCTCGACGCGGACGAGGAGTGACCCTGCGAGGGTGAACCGCCGGGTTGCGGTTCGGCAGGCCGTTCACCGCGAGGTGGGCCGGACCCCACGAACACCCAATTCTCTGACCTGCGTTCAATGCACCTAGGCTATCTCTCGCCTGCCAGAATTCGTGGGCGATTCAAGATACCTAGAGATCCTCGCTTCTCGCGTCGTGAAGCTGACTCCGTTGGTGAAGGGAGACCTGAACGGAGCCACGCCGAGGCGAAAGCCTCGGCTTTTCTTTGTCCAGGACTTAGACCTCAGGGCGGCAGGGTGAGTCTTGGCAGCTCGGGGTGGCACAGGGGGAGTCAGTGGGAAGACGGTACGAGTCCTGGAGCTCTTGCCACGCCGAGGCGACCTCTTCATCGCCCGACCGCCGTCGCCTTCTCCTTGACGCCTTCGACGTAGTGCGTGGACTCGACGTCGGCTTTCACAACGACCCGAACGGTAGCCACGTCATTCGGATCGGTCCGGCGGCGATCCAGGATCTCTTGGAAGCGGGGCTGTATTCCAGGCGGCTTGATGCGAGTGCAGGGAGCACCCCGCCAGAGCGGTGGATGCGTAGCCGTGTCGCAAAGAAGCGCATGGGGGCGTCGTCCTCCGTCTGTCCGCCGGCCTGCCGGGCGGCGCCCGCCACGGTTTCTTTCTGGGTAATGGAGCCATCGGACACGAAAAATCATCCTGGGGGCTTGTGAGTAAACGTTTATTTACCCATGGAGTCAGCGATGGTCGAAAGGCAAGGACCCAAACCGGACAAGGGGCGGCTCACGGAACGGCAGACCCAGATCGTCGAAGCGGCCCTGCGCATCATCGCAACCAAGGGCTCGCGCCGCTTCACGGCTGACCTTCTGGCCAAGGAGGTCGGGCTTACGGGGGGGGCACTCTACCGACACTTTGGCGGCATGGACGACGTCGTCGACGCGGTCGTCGACCGCGTGGGAGAGATCCTGTTCGAAGGCTTTCCGCCCAAAGCAGCCGACCCCATCGCGCGGCTGAGACTCTTCTTCAACCGCCGAGCGCGCACCATCCTGGGCCATCCGCACATCTCGCGCCTGCTCTTGTCCGACCACCTGGCACAGGCCGGTGGCTTGGCGCAGTCCAAGCGGCTTGACGACTTCAAGCGGCGGTCGCGGACCTTCGTCGTCGAGTGCCTTCGGGAAGCGAGCAGCCAAGGCAAGTTGGTTGCCGAGATGAGCCCGGACTCCGCCGCCGTCGTCGTGCTCGGGGCCATCCTCGCGCTGTCCCACGCGGTCCCACGGGTGCAGAGCAGCTCGGATAGCGAGCGCTTGCTCGATGAGGTGTGGTCAGGAATCGAGAGGATGCTGCGACCCCCGGTGGGCGCGGCAAAGCCCAAAGAACGGCGGGCGCGGGCGCCGCGTCGAGGTGCGAAGGAGTGAACCACAAAGAACGCAAGGACGAGCCGGGCCATCTGGCTCAGCCGGCCGCACGAGGCCTGAACCAGAAAGGAACACGACATGAAAGCCACGGAAGAGCTCAAACATGAACACGAGGCGGTGCTCATCGCGTTGCGGATCCTGGACAAGGTCGCGGCCGCGATCGCGGCCCAGGACGACCAGGCACCGGCCCACCTCGAGCAGCTCCTCGACTTCTTCAAGGGGTTCGTGGACCGCTGCCATCACGGCAAAGAGGAGGACGTCCTCTTCCCCGAGCTCGAACGCCGTGGAGTGCCTCGCGACGGCGGTCCCATCGGCGTGATGCTTTCGGAGCACGAAGTCGGCCGGGGGCACGTGCGCGCCATCGCCGAGGGCCTCACACGCGCAAAGAGCGGCGACGCCACCGCCGCTACCACAATCACCGAGCACGTATGGGCCTACCAGCAGATGCTGCAGGCACACATCCAGAAAGAGAACAACGTACTGTTCCCCATGGCCGATCGCGTCGTGCCCGGCGATGTCGCCGACAAGCTGTACGAGCAGTTCGAGCTGATCGAACGGGACCGCATGGGTGAGGGCAAGCACGAGGCCTACCACCACATGCTGCACCAACTGAAGGACCACTACGGCGTCGCCTGACCCGAGAATGGAGCGGAACCATGAAGATCACCAATGCGTTGACGGCAGCGGACAAGCCCAATCCCCACAACGTGAGCGCCAAGCCCATCTACGACACCGAGCACGCGATGGCCGTGCACATCACCCTGCAACCAGGGCAGTCTCTCAAGAAGCACGCGACGCCCGTGGATGTCTTCTTCTACGTGCTGGAGGGCACGGGAGTCGTCGAGATCGGCGAGGAACGCGAAACGGTGGAAAAGGACATGATCGTCGAGAGCCCAGCCAAGATCCCGCATCGACTTGTCAACGAAGGGAGCCAGGTGTTTCGGGTGCTCGTGGTCAAGGTGCCAAAGCCGGTCGAGTCGACGAAGGTACTCTGATGGAGCCCGAAGCCCCAAGAAGCCATCCCAACCGCGACCATTCTTGGTTGAGTGGACAGGCCTCACCGGTAGATATAGCAGTAGTAGCCACCCACCAGGATGAACACCACCGCGGTGACCCGCCGCATCCAGCGCTCGATGATGGTCAGTGCGTCGAAGGCTCGCGAGATTCGGTTGGCCGAGAATGCCAGGATGAAGGAGCACGCTACTACCGGCACCGCCGTCCCCAGCCCGTACACGGACGGCAGGAGCAGCGGGGAATGATGCTTGACGGCGAGGGGCACCAGGCTGCCGAAGAAGAGCGCGGCGGAGACCGGGCAGAAGGCGAGGGCGAAGGCGAGCCCGAGCAGCCCCGCTCCCCATAGCCCCAGACTGTCGGCGCGTTTCTGGAGTCTCTCGAAGATGCTCGAGCCCCTGGCTGCCCAAGGCCAAGGGATGACGTCGAGCAAAAGCAGGCCAACCAGCACCAGCACGGGCCCCAGCAGCAGGTTGAGGTTCCGCTGCAGGAACATCGACACCGCGGACAGGGACAACAGGCCCTGGACCACCAGCAGGGCGACCAGCACGTAGCTCACGGTCCGTCCCAGGGTGTAGATGAGCCCACCCGAAAGGACGAGGGCGGGCCGGTCCACTCGCTTGCCGATGTAGGAGATGGCCGCGATGTTGGTCGCCAGAGGGCAGGGACTGATCGCCGTCAACAGGCCCAGCCAGACCGCGCCCGACAGGGCCCAGAGCAGCTCCATCAAGTTCTCCGGAGCAGACCCAGGTAGCTCCGGATCTGCTTCTCGGCGTAGCTGCCGAGTGCCGCTTCGTCGTGCGCGAGAGGCCAGACCTCGCTGCAGTTCTCCCACTTGACTGTCTTTTCGCCGCTCCTGGCCACCACGACCATGGAGCTCGAGCTGAGGTCGAAGTCCTTGATGAAATGGGCGTTGGCGGGCTCGTCGATGTTCACCTCGTGGAAAACGAGCGCACCGGAGGCCGTCTCGGTTGTGAACCGCTCGTTGACGGTGGTCTGGATGGCGCGCTGAATCCCCATGCAGGTGCGGCAGCGGCGGTTGCCGTGGAAGTAGTAGACGACGACGCGGTCGGGGGTCAGGTTGGCCGCGGCGACGGCGGGAGCCGTGCTGGCAGCGCCGCGGGCCTCGGCTGCGGCCCCTGCGCCCTCACTCGCCGATCGTTGGCAGCCACCGACCGCGATGGTGATCGCAGCCGCGAACACCAGGAGTTTGGCGTTGTGGACCGTCGACGTCATGTGGCCTCCTTGGCTGCTACCGTCATCAGCCAGGAGACGATCTCCGACACCGCGGGGATCCGTCCGCTCGACTTGACCTCGCCGTCGATGGCCAAGGCGGGCGTCATCATCACGCCGAAGGCCATGATCTCGTCGATCTTCTCCACCTTCTCCAGTTGCGCCGGGAGCCCCGAGGCCGCGACGGCCTTCTCGGCTTCCGCATAGAGCTTCTTGCACTTCGCACAGCCAGTTCCTAGTACCTGGATCTTCATGTCAATACTCCGTATTCGAGCCGACAGCGGTTCTGGGTTCCATGAGGTGAAATGTCACATGACGACGTTGAAAAGATAACCGACCACGAGGATCCCGAGGCCAACGATCCCGGCAAAGGTCGCGATGAGCGGGACCCTGAGCACCTTGCGCAGGATGATCATCTCGGGCAGGGACAGCCCGATGACGGCCATCATGAAAGCCAGGACGGTCCCGAGCGCCGCACCCTTACCCAGCAGGGCCTGGACAATCGGGATGATCCCCGCCGCATTGGAGTACATGGGGATGCCGAGCACCACGGCGACCGGGACGGACCACCAGGCATCCTTGCCCATGATGTGGGCCATGAAGTCCTGGGGAACGTAGCCGTGGATCCCCGCACCGACGGCGATGCCGCAAAGGACGTAGGGCCAGACCTTGCCCGTGATGTCTCGGACTGCCTCGCGCCCGGCCCGAGCCCGATCGCCCCAGGTCTGCTTGGTTTCGCCGGCGTCCGGCCCCGCTGTGGACTTCATTTGGTAGACCCAGCCCTCCACCCAGCGTTCCAGCCGAAGCCGTCCGATGAGCCATCCCGCCAGCATGGCGATCAACAGACCGGTTCCCATGTACAGTGCCGCGACCTTCCAGCCGAAGAGACCGAACAGGAGCACCAGGGCCACCTCGTTGATCATGGGCGCGGCGATGAGGAAGGAAAACGTCACGCCGAGCGGGACACCGGTGGTGACGAAACCGATGAACAGGGGTACGGCCGAGCAGGAGCAGAAGGGAGTGACCACGCCGAGCAGGGAGGCCAGCACGTTGCCGAACGACTCACGCTTGCCGGCCAGGATGGCCCGCGTTCGCTCCGGCGTGAAAAACGAGCGGACGATGCCCACGCCGAACACCACCACGGTCAGCAGCATCATCACCTTGGGGGCTTCGAAGACGAAGAACTCCACGGCTGACGCGAGGTGGCCTGCGGACAAGCGGCAAACGCCGTAGGTGAACCACCGGGCAAAGGGTTCGAGGTTTCGGTAAACCAGCCACCACGCCGCCGCTGCAAGGATGGCCAGCAGAAGGCGGACCCATGGGGAGCGCCAAGGACGGGCGCGCGGCGGGTGGTTCTCCGGTGGCGGCATCGCCGCCACCGCCCCGAGGTTGGGCTGGTCGGGGTGAGGTGAAGCGGCGATGCCGAGCGGCTCGGTCATGAATCAGTACCTGTGCCTATGCCTTGAGCTTCGCAAAGAGCTCCCGGAGCGTGGTCGAATATGCCTCCTGCCAGGCCGCCTGGTGCCCGGCGAGCGGTTTGACGGGGATGAGATCCATCACCTCGTCGTGGCCCAGTGCCGAACGTTCCAGGGTCGTCGCCGTGCCGTGGACCATGGCGACGATCGCAGCCCTCGCCGCGTCGTCGCTGAGCCCAAATTCCTGTCCGAGCGTGATGAGCCGGAAGAGCTGCGGCCACAGGTACGTGGGCCCCATGGCGCTGAGGATGGCGTAGGCTTCCAGCGTCGACTCCGCGACCACCGGCGCTTGTCCCCAGGGTTCCAGCAGCGACAGCAATTCCCGGCGCGCGCTCTCCGGAAGGCCTTCGGCGAAGCTCACCGGGTTATAGCCGGCGCCCACGACGGACGGAGCGTTGGGGATGACCCTCGCCAGGCGCGCGAACCCTCCCAGAGCCTGGGAGATGCGAGCGGTCGTCCACTTGGGTGCAAAAGAGACGACGATCGCATCCGGGCGCAGGGACGATGCGATCTCAGCGAGGACCGCGCCGAATTGGGGCGGGTGCAGGGCCAAGAAAACGATCCCTTGGCTTGCCGCCTGCTGGTTGTCGGTCGTGGTGGTCACGGGAACGCCGGTTGCCGCCAGCCTGTCGCGGACGCCAAGATCAGGGTCGCTCACGACCACGCTGGGAGCCCGCGCGGCCCTGGCCCATGCCGAAAGGGCGATCGCGGTAATGCGTCCTGCGCCAACGAAGCCGATTGTCTGCGTGTTCATGCTGGATGACCTCCGGTTGAAAACTCGTTCGGTAACGCGTGGCAATGTGGCCATATTGGCAACATTAGCCCAAACCAAAACACCGCCTCTGCGTCAGGCCCGCTCCTTGAGCACCTGCGTGGCACAGGAGAAGAAGCTCAAGACGCAGGGGGTCAGAAGCGTGTAGTAGACGACGTTGCCTTCCCTGCGGTCGTTGACGATGCCGTGTGCGCGGAGCACCGCCAAGTGCTTGGAGACGGTCGAGTGGTCGGAGCCGATGAGTTCCGTCAGCTCGCCCACCGAGCATTCCCCCCGCGACAGGCGATCGATGATCTTCAGACGAGACTCGTTCGCCAGGGCCTTCAGGACCCGGGCTTGCTTTCGAAACGTGTCGTGACATCGCGGGGCCATGGGTTCTCGGTTGGGCTACGGACGAAGTATGTGGCGACATGGCCATATTGTCAAGCAAGAAGAGATGTGCTGTGGCTTGCCGGTTGGTCGCAATTACCTCGCATTCGCCGCGATGCGGCCGAACGGCCACTCATGGGAATGTCGCGCAATGGATACCGGACGGCCATTCAAGACGATCCGCTCGAGCGAGCGCGTGGACGCCGAATCAAGAGCCCCGCAGTGGCTCTGCCGCTCGGATCCTGCCCAGCATCGCGGAAAGGCCCACCGACCCGGTGGGGGGCTCGCTCATCCAGGACACGAGCGCGACCCGCTTCGCGTGCTTCTCGATGACCTCGTCGATGTACCCGCGCTCATTCTCCTGGCGGCTCCGCAGGACTGGATCCGCGGTCCTGACCGGAGTCAGCGCCTGGTTGATGACCCAAGCGAACGGATGGATCTCGGCGCGGGCGAGGTCGCTCTGCAGTCGTGCAGCCTCATGCACGGGAGTGGCTTCAGGCAAGGTGACGAGCAGCATCCGCGAAAAGTCGGGATCGCGGAGGCGTGGCAAGAGCTCCTTCACGGCGTCGGGCACGTTGCTCGACTGGCGCAGCACCTCGCGGTGGTAGGCCTCCGCCGCGTCGAGCAGGAGGATGGTGTGCCCGGTCGGTGCCGTGTCCAGAACTACGAATCCGTCCTCGCCCTCGGCCACCGTGCGAGCAAAGGTGCGAAACACGGCTACCTCCTCGGTGCAGGGCGAACGTAGATCCTCGGCCAGGAGAGCGCGCCCCTGCGCGTCGAGATTTTCTCCAACCGCGCCCATGACCTCCGCGCGGTAGTCCTGCGTCTCACGTTCGGCGTCGATCCGTCCAACCTTCAACCCGGCAGGCGCGTCGTCGATGAGCCAGGACACGTGCGCAGCAGGGTCCGTGGTGCTGAGGCTTACTCGATGCCCGCGGCGGGCGAGTTCCAGCGCGATGGCGGCTGCCACGGAGGTCTTGCCGACGCCGCCCTTTCCCATGGTCATGATCACGCCCTTGCCGGCTCGCTCCAGCTGGTCGATGAGTTGGACGAGGGGTGGCGGCAGATCTCGGCGTGGGGTGGTCTTCGAGGCTGTGCTCGTGACGGGCTGCGTAAGCTCGGTTCCGTCGAGCATGGTCCGGAGCGCTTGGGCGCCGAGCAAAACGCGTGGACTGAGCCGCACCTCTTGCCGGGGAATGTCGCGAAGTCCGGCTGGCATCCCAGCCAACGCATCGTTAGCGCGTCGAGTGAAAGCGGCGGCCACGGCGTCATCTGCGAGACCGGTACGGAAGACGCCGTTCAAGACGAGACACTGGTTTGACACCCCGAGCTCGCGGAGCTCTGCGCTCGAGCGCTCGGCCTCGCGCAGCGCCGACACCTCGGGCCGACTGACCAGCACGAGGACCGTCCGCTCGGGGTTCGCCAGGGTGGCAACCGAGGCTTCGTAGAGCTTCTGCTGATCCTTCAGTCCCGCGAGTGGCCCCAAGCACGAGGTGCCGGTCGTGTTGGTCTCGAGGAACGACGACCAGGCCTGCGGCAGCGAAAGCAACCGCAGGGTGTGCCCCGTCGGCGCGGTGTCAAAGACGACGTGATCGAACGCAGCGGTCCGTTCTGGATCGCCCAGCAGCCGCGAGAACTCGTCGAACGCGGCGATCTCCATGGTGCAAGAGCCCGAAAGCTGTTCCTCCATGCTGCGCACGGTCGCGTCAGGGAGGACGCCACGGTAGGGCCCCACCATCTTCTCTCGGTATTCGCTGGCTGCGAGCTCGGGATCCAGGTTCATTGCCTCGAGCCGGTCCACTCCCGGCACGGCAATGGGTTGGGAGCCGAGCTTCACGCCGAGCACCTCATCGAGGTTCGATGCCGGATCGGTACTGACGAGAAGGACGCGCCGCCCCTTGTCGGCGAGCGCGATGGCGGTGGCACAAGAGATCGACGTCTTGCCCACGCCGCCCTTGCCAGTGAAGAAGAGGTATCGCGTACTGACTGTGGTGATATCCATGGTGAATCTGTCTCTTTCCGTCGCCAAAACGTCGTCCATTGGACGCAGCCCTCCTGTGGGAGTCGGCCGGCGACCGACGGGCACCCGAGCACAAGCGTTGAGAGTTCCAGCCTTCAGGCCGAGTAGATGAGCGCGCCAGCCGCGACGAGCACCGCCACGCCGCAGACCGATTTCAGCACGGTCACAGCGCCCGACTTCTCGTTCCAATCGAGGTAGCGCTGGACGAGCTCCGTGGAAGACCCCGCCAGGCCGATCACACCGCAGTGACCGATCCCGAAGGTGAGGAGCAGCGCCATGCCCCGAACAGGGTTGGTCGCGGAGCTGCCGAAGGTCATGCCGAGGATGGGAGCAAGGAACGCGAAGGTGCAAGGGCTCAATCCCAGGCCGAAGACCAGCCCGAGGGCGGCAGCCCCGCCGAGACCCCTCATGGCCCTTGCCTTCGGCGCGAACCCGGAAAGTGGAAGAGGAAGAATCCCTAGTAGATTGAGCCCAGCCGCCACGAAGACGACCGCGATCACGTAGTTGGTGATGGAGCTGTACCGCTGCACCGCATAACCCATGGTGGCAACGAGAGCACCCAGCACGCCGAGGGCGACCAGCATTCCACCAGCGAACGCGAACGAAAGCGCGGTACCTCTACCGCGCGTGGCAAAACCGCGCGTTGCCGAGCTCACCATGCCAATCACGAGCGGAATGGTGCCGAGATGACAAGGGCTCAACAGTACGCTGAGCACGCCCCACACGACGGAGGCGACCAGCGCGATGACCAGTGTCGAGCTCAATGCATCGTTGATGAAGAAGAAGACAGCATCCATGATGCGACTACCTTGTTCCGGCAGGTTCGAATCGGTAGCCGAGCTCGGCCCACTTCGCGATGATCTCCTCTGCCCGGAAGACGCCAACATGGCGGTAGAGTTCACGCCCGTCCGGCGCGTAGAAGATCTGGGTGGGGATGGTGCGGATGTTGTATTGTTCGGTCTCGTTCGGGTCTTCCTTTACGTTGACGAAGTCCACGATGAAGGCGCCCGGATAGTCACGCTTGAGTTCCTCCATTACGGTGAGCATCACTTTGCATGGCCTGCACGTCGTGGTGCCGAGGTCGACAAATCGAGGCAGCGCCTTGGGTGCCTCGGCGGTGGCAGGGGCGGCCACGTCGGTCTTTGCCGCTGGCGGTGGCGCCGACTTCAGGTAGAGCGGGATCCCAACCACCGCCGCGGCGATGGCCACCGCGATTGCGATAGACGTTCTGGTCATTTGACGGATTCTTCCTTGGGTACAGTTAGGATCGCCTTGACTGCTGATACATCGAGGGCCTTGCCGATGGACTTGACCAGTCCGTCGACTACGAGCGCCGGCGTCCCGGTGATGCCCAGGTCGAGCATCTGCTGCATCCTGGTGACGTATTCCACGCGAACATCGAGACCGAGTTCAGATACGGCTGTTTCAACGTTGCGCAGCATGGTCTTGCACGGGGCGCAGCCGCCACCCGAACTGAATACCTGGATTTTCATGGCGTCCTATTCCTTGCCCCTACTGTGAGCGGTCTTCGCGGCCGGGCTGCAGGTGCCGTCGGCGGAACGCTGATCGCACCCACCTGGTTCCGTGTCCTTGAGGACCTTAAGGAGCTGCGCCGGGGAGAGCACTCCCTCGAATGTCCAGCCGTTCACCAATACCGTCGGAGTTGCACGAACTCCAGCGGCATGGGCGAGAGCAATATTCTCTGCCAACGCGCGGCCACTGCGCTCGGAATCCAGACACTCGGCGAACCGTTCCATGTCCAGTCCCACGCTCTCCGCCGTTTGGAGTACCACTGCGCGAGAACTTGATTCCGACATAGCAAAGTAGGCTTCCGCGTAAATCCAGAATCGATCCTGTTCTTCCGCGCAGATCGCTCCCCGCGCGGCCAGGCAAGCTGCCGGATGTACGGACCGAGCGACCTGAGGGTTGCACTGCTGGTCGAGCGGGTAGTTCACGAACCGCACTCTCAGACGCTTCGGTCCAAGCTCTTCGAAGACCGATGTGACGGTGCGGTTCAGAAGCGCGCAGTGCGGACAATCGAGGTCGGAGAATTCGACCAGTTCATCCTCGGCAGCGGGAGCGCCTTTCGAAGGGAGCCAGTTCGGCAGGACCAGCGGTTGGACCGCCACAGCGCTGGAGCTGGAGGTGGCGGCAACACTTCGCGGCATCGCGTTGGACAACGCGGGAATGAGCAGAGGAGTCGTTGCTCCGAAGACGACTGCCCCGACCCCAACCGCAACGGCACTGGGCCTAGAAAGGGAGCGAAGGTTCATTTTGCGCTGCCCCCGTAACCACCAGGCTGCTCCCACGACGAACATAGCGGCGTTCACGCCGTATAGCGCGATGCAGAATGGACAGGCCTCTTTGGAGCGGATCAGGATCGTCGCCAGAAAGACCGAGTAGGTAACGGCTCCCAAGCCCATCAGAGCAACGATGGGCGCAATGCCCGTCGTTGCCTGCGGGTTGACGCGACGTGCTCGCCAGATCAGCGCCAAGACCGCCAGGCTTGCTCCAGCAAGGTAGAACGCGCTTCCGTAGTGTGAGATCGGAACGCCCAGAAGCTCGGCAGCCGTGCTTGAATGCGCGGCTTTGCACCCCGATTCAACCAACGCTGCGCAGGCTCCTGTTTGGGTGCCGCCTGACACCCGGAACCGCACGTGATCCCGCGTGGAAAGGCCGCTGATCACGGTCCCGAGCGCGCACACGAGCAGCAAAGCGGTCGGCGCGGCCGTCGAAGTCCGCATGGGCAGTTCGCCGCTTGGCGCTGCTGAAGGTGAGTCACCTTGGGACATTCGGGTTGGTCGCGTTCAGCAACAACCGTTGCCGCTCCTTCCTGAACCCGTGCCTGCGCGATTTGGTGCCGAGCCACCGCAGCAGCAAGAGTGCGTACCGGCTTGCGCGGTACTCTCGGGCAGAGCGATGTTGGCGAGTCTGGCCAGAGTCCCCCGACTCGGGTAGCTCCCCTTGCCGACAACTGTCCCGTTCACCAGAGTCAGGGGCAGACAGGCATTGCCTTCCTTCGCCAATAATTCACTGACGAGCGTCGTGGTGACGAAGGCTTGGGGCTGCTGGGACAGGTTGAAGCGCTCCACCTCGACGCCGTGGTCCTGCAGCCACTCGAGGTCGGCGGCGAACTGGATCAGCCCCGGATCGACGGCGGGCCCGCAGACCCCGGTGGAACAGCACATGGGGGGATCGAACACCTGGATCTTCATCGTTGGTTTCCTTCTTTGTCGGCTGTTGAACGACCTGCCCCTCTCATCCGCAGCAGTTGCCGCTGGCGGGACGCTCCGCCCCACCGCAACATGGACCGGCCTCGGGGGTCGAAACACCCAGGTGCCTCTGCGCGACGGCGAGCACCGAGCGCGCAGGGCTGTCCTTAACGGCCTGTGCCAGCTCTACGGCGAGAAGGATGTCATCATTGGAAACCCCGAGCTTCCGGGCCGCGTTGAAGTGGTACTTGAAGCACGGCTCACAGTTCGAGGCGATCGCAGCACCGATGGCCACCAGCTCCTTCACCGCATCGGTGAAGATGCTCGGTCGGACCTCGAGTCCAGCGTATCCGGCCAGTGTCTCGCGCGTCGGGTAGGTGCCCTTGCAGGCGACAGCGCCGTCCGCCAGCGTCAACGGCAGGCAATCGTTCCCTTCCCTTCCGAGCAGGGCCTTCACGACTTCGTTGGCAGCGAACGCCGCGGCCTGTTGCGAGAGGTTGAACCGCTCGACCTCGACGCCCTGACGACCCAGCCAGTCGAGATCGGCCGCGAAACGCACCAGGTCGGGATCGACGGAGGGGCCGCAGACCCCGGTGGAACAGCACATGGGTGGATCGAACACTTGGATCTTCACGAGTGGACTCCTTCTTCCTCCCTGGCAAGGAACACGGCAATGCGGCGGTGCAGCTCATCGCGCGTTGCGCGGAACGCGTTCAATCTGTCTTGCTCGCGACCTTGCACAGAAGCAGGGTCGGGTAGGCCCCAGTGCAGGCGCGTCGCCTTGCCGAGGAAGACCGGACACTCTTCCTCGCCGCAAAGTGTGATGACGGTGTCGACCTCAGCCACCGGAATCTCGGCGACGGCCTTCGAGCGGTGGTGCGAGATGTCGATGCCGATCTCCTTTAGTACCGCGATAGCCTCCGGGCGTACGTTCGTCGGGCGAGAGCCGGCAGACCAGACCTTCACGTCGGGGGAGACCAGGGAGTTCGCTATGCCCTCGGCCATCTGGCTCCGGGCCGAGTTGGCAACGCATAGGAAGAGCAGGCCACGGCCGCTCTGGGTCATGCCGTGGTCCCTTTTCCGGTGCTCGTGCGCACCGATTGCGGAGTCTTGGGATCGTCGGGAAAGTACTTGCGCCCCAGCCAGAGCGCGACATTGACCAGGCCGATCATGACCGGCACCTCGACGAGCGGGCCGATGACCGCCGCCAGGGCTCCGCCGTGGTTGATGCCGAAGGTCGCCACTGCGACGGCGATTGCCAGCTCGAAATTGTTGGACGCCGCGGTGAAAGACAGCGTCGTCGCCTGCCCGTAGGTCGCGCCAACCTTCTTCGACATGAAGAAGGAGATGAAGAACATCACCACGAAGTAGACCAGGAGCGGAATGGCGATCCGGACCACGTCAAAAGGCAGCTGTACGATCTTCTCGCCCTTGAGCGAGAACATCACGACGATGGTGAAGAGCAGCGCGATGAGCGTGAGCGGGCTGATCTTGGGAATGAACCTGGTGTGGTACCAGTCCTTGTCCTTGTACTTGACGAGTGAGTACCGCGTGATGATCCCGGCGAGGAACGGGATGCCGAGGTAGATGAAGACGCTCTTGGCGATCTCGCCGATCGTGATGTCGACAGCCACGCCCTGCAGGCCGAACCAGGTGGGCACTACGGTGATGAAGACGTAGGCGTAGACCGAGAAGAACAGGACCTGGAACACCGAGTTGAACGCAACCAGGCCCGCGCAGTACTCGGTGTCACCCTTGGCCAGGTCATTCCAGACGATGACCATCGCGATGCAACGAGCCAGGCCGATCATGATGAGGCCGACCATGTACTCTGGCTTGTCG
Source organism: uncultured Polyangiaceae bacterium (assembly GCA_964648165.1). Classification (GTDB taxonomy): domain Bacteria; phylum Myxococcota_A; class Polyangia; order Polyangiales; family Polyangiaceae; genus FEN-1139. The sequence continues at coordinate 13,692 of CAZYKT010000083.1, forward strand.
TAGAGGAAGAGCACGGCCAGGGCGAACATCAGGACCGGCCCGATGAGCCAGTTCTGAACCAGGGAGAGGCCCAACACCCGGGTGTTGCGAAAGACCGGCCCCATCTTTTCGTAGCGCACCTTGGCCAGCGGCGGGTACATCATCAGGATGAGACCCACCGCTATCGGGACGTTGGTCGTGCCGACGTTGAACTGGTTGATGAAAGGCACGACGCTCGGCACGAAGTAACCGGCCCCGACCCCGAGCACCATGGCCAGGAAGATCCAGAGGGTCAGGTAGCGGTCGAGGAACGAGAGCCGCTTGGAAACGCTGAGGTCGCTCCCCGCGAGCGGGACGTCGATGGTATCGGGATCCTTGGTCATCGGGTGGTTCCTCGGGGCGGTTTGCGGTCATGAGTCCGGGGCCGGACAATGGCTCGGGTGGCGGGTACGACGCAGCGCCCGTTCCCGCCCTTCCGGGCCATGTGCGCTTGGAGCCGCTCTAGGACCCGAGCCGCCCCTGGGTGGCGACCCAGCTCAGCGCGCAGGGACTTGAGCAGGTTGCGCTCGAGCTCGGATTCGCACGGACAGAGCGAGTAGTAAGACCAGGCCGCTTCCTTGCGATCCACGACCAAACCCGCGTGGCGCAGGGTCGCCAGATGACGTGAGGTCTTCGACTGCGTCATCTCCAGGGCCGCCATGATGTCGCAGACGCAGAGCTCCTCGTAGTTGAACAAGAGCCAGAGGATTTCGAGGCGAGCCTCGTCCGCGAGCACCTTCAGGAACTGGGCCAAGTCCTTCATAGCGGTGGTCCGTGCAATATGCGGACATGCGTATATCCGGTTGTAAGCATCAGGTCAAGGACGACCTCGTGTGGGGCGGCACCACCCCCGCGTTCAGATGCGGCAGGCCAACGGGTCGCGCGCACTCGGCCGGGTTCATCCCTGCAAGTCACTGAGAACGGTCAACACCATCCGAACCACCGTCAGCCCGGGGGGCCCCGGAGCGCCTGGACGCAGCCGGTCCTTGACGACACCGAGTTCATGCGTATGATTGCACAATCGTGCAAGCGAGCAAACGTCCCCGGGGCCAGTCGGCCGCTTGTTGTAGCGGTCTTCGGGACCTGCTCTCGCCCAAACTGTTCAAGGCGCTCTCGGATCCACGAAGGTTGGCGTTGCTGGCTCGAATGGCCGAGGCCGGCGAGCCCCGCACCGTGGGCGCCATCGCCGAGGGGAGTGGCGTCGATCTGTCGGTGGTGTCGCGCCATCTTTCCATCCTTCGCGAAGCCGGCGTCATACGCTGCGAGAAGTACCAAAAAGAGGTGCGGTGCGCGGTCGAGACCAACACACTGGTGAAGGTGCTGCGTGACTTGGCCGACGCGATCGAGGCCTGTTGCCCGCAGGGCTGTGGGGCGCGGACCAGCGCCGGTTCCTCGCCGCGTGGGGCGCGGACGAACCGACAGCGATAGGACTCTGACGCGGCGCTCGGCGGGAATGCCCCGGCGCGGCTCGAAGTTGCAAGATTGCACAATCCTACAAAAGCAGAAAGAACACCATGACCAATCCAGCTGACGAAGTTCGACGTGACGTATCCAAGGCCTATACCGAGGCGGTGCGGGCCCCCACCAAGTCGGGGTGCTGCGGCAGCAGGCCGGCCCAGAAAGGGGTGGCCGTCGCTCTCGGCGGATACACAAGCGACGAGCTCGCGGCGCTCCCCGAGGACGCGGTGGTCAATTCGTTCGGATGCGGCAATCCGACCGCTCTGGCAGGCCTGTCAGAAGGAGAGGTCGTGCTCGATCTCGGCTCCGGTGCCGGGATCGATCTGCTGCTGGCCGCCAAGAAGGTCGGCCCGACCGGGCGGGTCATCGGGGTGGACATGACCGACGAGATGATCGCACGGGCCGCGGAGAACATCCGAGCCGGCCATTTTACCAATGTCGAGGTGAGAAAGGGCCTCATCGAGGACCTCCCCGTCGAAAGCAGCTCCGTCGACTGGGTCATCTCGAACTGCGTCATCAACCTCTCGCCGGAGAAGGTCAAGGTGTTCCGGGAGATCGCTCGCGTCCTCAAGCCCGGGGGACGCATGTTCGTCTCGGACATCGTGGCCAAGGATCTGCCCGAAGAGGTGCGAGAGGCCGCCGGTCTCTACGCGTCGTGCATCAGCGGGGCCATCAGCGAAGAACAATACGTCGCGGGCCTGCGCGCTGCGGGGCTCGTCGACGTGGAGGTGCGTGAGCGCCTGGTGTACGACGCCGACCAGCTGGAGGGCATCGTTGCCTCCGATCTGAGCGGCTCCTCGTGCTGCTGCGGAGGCAAGACATCGCTAGTCGCCGCTGCACGACACCTGCAAGGCAAGGTGTGGAGCGCGAAAATCTATGCGCGCAAACCTGCGTGAGTGTCAATGTGAGTCCCCTCGGTTGCTTCCGTGAACTCGAAAAAGCTCACTGGGCCCAGGTGAAAGAACTCAATGCGGCCAACCGTCATGGCAACTGGAGTTCGTCGCAGCGCGAACTCCAGAAGGGAACCAGCGGCAATCACGGCGAGGTCGGGACGTTCTTCGTGGAAGTAGCGCATTGCGGAGAGCGCCTGCGGGAGGGCCTGGATCTCGTCCATGAACAAGAGCCCCGTCCTTGGCCGGCCGTGTAGCGCAAAGGAGCCCGAGCTCCACGAGGATTCGCCCAACGTCAAGAGTCTCGAATGCGCTCGTGAGAGCCGGCTGTCGCTCGAGATTCACCTCCCGCAGCCCGAGTCCGTGCGCCTCGGCAGCTTGCCTGACGAGCGTCGACTTGCCGACCTGGCGTGCTCCACGTGGGACGAGTGGCTTGCGATTGGGCAGCTCGAACACGGCTCTCCACGTCCAGTAACGTCGGCTGGCCCTCTTGGCGGGATCCGACGCTGACCAGCCCGGAACCATTCAGTACCGTTCGCCCACCACGCCCTCTGCGACCAGGGACTCGAGACGAGCCAGGTGCTCCGCGCACAGAGTGATTCCCTGTGACGCCCAGTTTTCCTCCAGGCGTTCGAGCTTGCGCGTTCCTGGGATCGCGGCGAGAGAGGCACTGCGCGACAGAAGCCAGGCCAAGGCAACCTGTGCTGCCGTGGCTCCCATCTGTTGTGCGATCTCGGCGACGCTCTCCGCCAGGCGGCGGTTTCTGGCGATTGCTTCCTCGGTGAAACGCGGGTTTTGCAGCCTCCAGTCGCCGGGCTGTAGCTCGCTTCGCGAGCGGATCCCCCCGGACAAGAATCCACGGCCCAGGGGGCTGTAGGCCACGAATCCGATGTTGAGTCGCTGAACCGTTGGCAGAATGTCGGCCTCGACGTCCCGCGACCACAGGGAATATTCGGTTTGCAGCGCACTGATGGGATGCACCGCGTGGGCGCGGGCGATGGTCCCTGAGTCTGCCTCGGACAGTCCAATGTAGCGGACCTTGCCCACCTTCACGAGTTCCGCCATGGCACCGACCGTTTCATCGATCGGTGTCTCGGGATCCACACGATGCTGGTAGTAAAGATCGATATGGTCCGTTCCAAGGCGCCGAAGTGAGGCATCGCAACAGGCCTTCACATAGTCCGCACTTCCTTTGATTCCCTGCCAGCTGCCATCCTCGCCTCGCACGACGCCAAACTTGGTTGCCAAGGTAATCAGGTTGCGTCGGCCCTTGAGCGCCTTCGACAACAAGATTTCGTTGGTGAATGGGCCGTACATGTCCGACGTGTCCCAGAACGTGCACCCGATGTCTGCGGCCCGAGCCAGAACGCTCAGATTCTGGGCCTCTGACGAGGAGCCGTAGAAATCCGACATTCCCATGCAGCCCAAGCCGATAGCAGGCACCTGAAGACCTTGTGATCCGAGAGCTATCTGTTTCATCATTCCGTTCCCCTTCTTGACTTCGAGCGGCTGATTGTCGGTCTGTGCCGTCAGCGTCTGGGTCTTTTCCCACTCTTCCTTGGACGACGACAGGTGACAATCCTATCCGCCCCGCGGTCGCGGGGCCTGCCCGTTCCTCCAAACCACTTGCCCAATCCTATACGTACCGGGAGAATGCGTCCATCCCGGGCTGCCTGGTCTAGAATGTTGCCGAAGGTCGAAGCATGCACCTGGACAGACTCATCGAACAAGCCTCCCGCCAGTTATCCGCGGCGCCGAGCGGCAGTCGACGAACCATCCAGGCGATGGACGGCCTGTTGCTCTTGCAGCAACAAACCCCGAGCTCGTTCGAGGCCTCCTTGTACCAGCCGGTCCTGTGCCTGATCCTCCAAGGCAGAAAACAGGTCTCGCTCGGGGACCAGACCTTCGGCTTCGGACCAGGCGAATGCCTCCTGGTGAGTCACGATCTGCCCGTGCGCTCCAGAGTCACCAAGGCTCCCTATCTGGCGCTGGTCCTGGAGGTGGACGTCGGCACCATCAGGAAGCTCTATGATGAGGTTGCCGAATCAGCGCTGGGGAGCGAGCATGCTCACGCAGTGCAAACGCACCGGGCGGATCCCGAAATGCTCGACGCATTGCGCCGATACCTGGCGCTAGCCGACTCACCTGCCGACGCGAAGGTGTTGGGCCCACTGATCTCGAAGGAGATTCACTACCGCTTGCTGGTGGCTTCCTTCGGCGGAATGCTTCGCCGCCTCCTTCGCCACGACAGCAACGCCAGCGCCGTTGCTCGCGCCATTGGCCATATCCGCGGCGACATCCGTTCGCCCATAGCCATACCCAAGCTCGCCCGGCAGGTCGGCATGAGCACATCGGCGTTCCACAAACACTTCAAGACCATCACCTCGACAACGCCCCTGCAGTACCAGAAAGAGCTTCGGCTGCTGGAGGCACGGCGCCTGTTGAAGGCGGGTAGCGCCTCGGTTACCACCGCCGCCTTCGAGGTCGGGTACGAGAGCCCGAGTCAGTTCAGCCGCGAGTACGCGCGCAAGTTCGGAGTGCCCCCCAGGTCGGACTTGGCCAACGCGACGGGCTAGAGGCGTTCGACGTCTGGCGCCCCGGCCAGATGTGAATTGTCCCAGGCGCCCCCGTCGTGTAGTCTGTTCGAGTCACAGGTTCGGTCAGAGCTCGAGTCCTCTCACCGGGCTCGGTGACGGAGGCCCGATGCAAACATCCGTACCGAGAAATCGACCTCGCCTGGGGTTCGTCGTTGGCCTCTGTCTCGGTGTGGCCGCCTGCGGCTCCCAGAGCAGCGGAAACGACGACGGCCCGGGGAACACAGACGGGGAGGGCGGCCCTGCCGAGGGCCAATTCGATCCGGCGGAGCGAACCAGTTTCGAGACGGAGCTTACGATCTGCAGCGAGACCGCCGACGCCTACGAAGGCGAGAGCATGCCCGAGTGCGAAGGGGACGCCCCTGCCTCCACCTGTCCGCCCCAGGTGATGGGGACGGCGGAACCTCCGCAGCGATGCGGAGCCATGACCGGCTGCACCCTCGACCGCAACCAAGCCATCGACGCCATTGTGGAGACGACGTACACGGCTGGTCCTGACGATTACACCCCACCAGAACCTCCCCACGACTCCGGAGCCGATCCGGTTTCCCCGATGGGAACCTGGATGCACGCGGAGGCCACGGCGTGGTTTGCGAGGCCCGACTCCGGTGACGGGTACACCATCCAGAACACCGACCAACCGGGGAGCTGTGGCATCTATTCGAGGGATCTGATGATCCTGGCCATCCCCACGCCTCAGTTTGGCCAGAACGACGACCCGGGACCCGACGTGTGGAACCTGGCCTACTGGTGCGGCGCTTGTGCCGAGATCGTTGGACCCTCCGGCAAGCGGGTGCGGGTGCAGGTCGTCACCCAACGTGCCTACGACGGCGATGGCAACCACTACTCCATCGATCTTCCGGGGAATGCCTACGGGGACTCGAGGGTCGACACGCCCTATTCCCTGATTGATACTGGGGAAACCTGCAGCATCGGAATGCCGGTTGACTGGCGGATTGTTCCCTGTGAGGTGTGCGGCGGGATCGTGCTTACGTACACGCCTGGGTTCAACACGTACACCCCCGCATTCCGGATCACCAACCACCGCCTACCCATCGTGGATGCCTACTACAGGAACGAGAGCGGCGACTGGGCGCGCCTCCAGCGCGACTCGGTGAACCAATATCACACCGGACCCGCCGATCCGATGCAGGTCCGCATCGTGGCCATCGACGGTGCGACCATCGAGGGGTCATTTCCGGCCTACCAGGAGGGGAGGAGCTTCGAAGCCCAAAGCCAGTTCTGACGCCCGTCACGGTCCCGTTTCCATGAAACGGGGGCGCAAGGAGTCGGGTCGACCCGATGAGACGTCGCGGTGCTCCCAACCCATCCGGTCCCCTAGAACATGCGCATGTGCAGGTTCACGCGGGGCACCTCGGACCACGCGACGTACGCCATCGCTGTCCCCGCCGATGCCACCAGAAGGGCCCACAGCCACATTCCCCGCTTGGGGATCCACGGTCGTGTCAGCAGGCCCAGGCAAACAGGGGCGGCGATGATGACATCGGCCAGCCACCAGTTGATTCCCTGTCGATCCTCGACGAGGTACGCGAGCGAGACGTAGACCAGGATTGGCAGCAGTAGCGTCACAGCATCGAGCCAGCCGAACCTGGCCGCGCGCCCTTCTCGCTTTGCTGACATCCCAACCGCGACGACGAGCATCGCAACGACCCCGACGACGACGAGGTAGGCGAGGCCAACGACCACGAACATGGCCGCGAAAGAGTAGACGAAGGCAATGAGATTCACGAGCTTCATCGGGCTGTCTCGACCTCCCGTCGGTCAGGGCGTGGCTGCCTGACCCATTCGAAGCCACTGAGCGTGGCCTGGACGGGCTGCGCCGGCAATCATCAAGTCGCTCAGGGGGCGAACGACATGAATGTCATGGGCGGCTGATCCCGACGACAAAGGATGATTGCCGCTTCGGCGTTCTTTCGAGCCCAGTCCCCGGCGCAAGATGGCTGGCCCGTCCTTTGCATTCCCGGCAAAAGTCGGTCATGGTGGCTGGCGCTGCACCAACAGCGGAGGTTCCGAATGGGTCGATTCAAGGCATTGCTGCTGGGCGTCGTGACGGGCCTGTCGGGCGTCTTCATCGCCTGCGCCTATGGCTTCCGCTACTTCTGGGATGGCGTCGTGCGCGACAAGGACACCCAGGAGCCCATCCCCGGGATCAAGGTTGCGTGCATGGTCGATGACCGCGAGATGACCAGTGAGCTTACGACACCAGAGGGTACTTTCTCTCTGGGGCGGGACGACGGGTGTGACAGCTTCGTGTTCTCCGACGTCGATGGCGAGGAGAATGGATCGTATGCGACCCTGACCACCTCGCTTCGCGAGGGTGGGCAGAACGTCGTCGAGCTCACGCCGCAATAGAGTTCCCCATGCTGCGGAGACTCCTTCATCCGCTGTATCGTCACCTGGAGACCGACGTCCATCCGCTTCGGTACGTGTTCTTCGAGGTTACCCAGCGCTGCAATCTCTCCTGTCGTCACTGCGGGTCGGACTGTCGCCGCGAGGCGCGCCCCGGGGAGCTGTCCATTGACGAGTGGCTCACCGTCTGCGACCAGTTAGCCCGGGATTTCGAGCCCAAGAAGCTGGCCGTGGTCCTGACCGGCGGCGAACCGCTCTGCTATCCGGACCTCGACCGGCTGCTCCAGCGCTTGCACGCCAACGGTCTTGCGTGGGGCATGGTCACCAATGGATGGCTACTGACCGAGCGCAACGTGGAGCGCCTTCAGAAATGGGGGATCGCCTCGGCGACGGTCAGCCTGGATGGCCTCTGCGACGATCACGACTGGTTGCGTGGGCGCGACGGGTCGTTCGAGCGGGCGGTCGCTGGGATCGAGCGCCTGGCGCGAGCGCGCTTGAGCTTTTTCGACGTGGTAACCTGCGTCCACCCCCGCAATCTGGCCAGCCTGCCCCAGATCCAACAGCTCCTCGGTTCGCTCGGCGTACCCGCATGGCGACTCTTCCCCATCTTCGCCAAGGGCCGGGCGCGGACCAATCCGGACCTGATCCTTTCCGCAAAGGAGTTCCAGAGGCTGCTCGGCTTTTTGCGCGATGCGCGGGCCTCGCGTTGCGGGATAGAGATCGACCTCAGCTGTGAGGGCTATCTGCCACGGGCCTGGGATAGCGTGGTGCGCAGCGAGCCTTATTTCTGCCGCGCCGGGATCTCGGTTGCGTCGATCCTGTGCGACGGCAGCATCAGCGCCTGTCCGAGCATCAGCCGCGCCCTGGTTCAAGGGAATGTCCGCGATATTTTACTGCGACGGGCCTGGGACGAGCGATTCGAGCGCTTTCGGGATCGAGCCTGGCTGCGCACCGGCCGCTGCCAGA
>CAZYKT010000084.1:0-20647 GCA_964648165.1 uncultured Polyangiaceae bacterium
ATAGGACACCCGCCCCCATTAACATGTGTTCCGTTCCATGGAAAGGGGCTCTAAGGGGCCAGCGGACGAAGCCGCCGCGCTGCGAGGCGCTCTGCTGGTCTCTGCCATCCGATTGGTGACCCGCGAGCAGCTGGGAAAGGTTCGCTTGGCGGTGGCGAGGCACGGCACCCAGCATGAAAAGGAGTTGCTCGTGGTTGCCGAACGGCAGCTCCAGGCTTGTGGCACGAATCCTCGCTGCTATCTGGACGAGCTCACAAAACCCGAGAACCAGCCTTTTGAGCATGTGTTCGCGGGTGTCAAGGCCGCGCACATGGCCGTCATTTTTGGTTCGGAACGGACCGCCGAGGAGTTCGTCGACAGGCTGGCATCCATCGACAGTAACGCCCTGCGCTACGCCGCAGCTCAGGCTCTGGATGCCCTCTTGCCCCAGGGCTCCCGGGAGATCGCGAAAAGGCTCGACATCATTATTACAGCCAACGAGGCAACCGGTGATCGGAACCGGATGGTCGGGGACATGCCGCTCAAGCAGGTCATGTACCGCCTCGAGACGCGCGCGGACTGAGGCTCTACGCCGCCTTGGTGGGGCCCAACGATTTAGGCGCCCCCGGCTCCCGGCCGAACGAGCCACTGTTGCACTTCACTCAAGGACGTCGCACAGGCCGCGTGCGCGACAAGCGCGATCCGGCCGAGTTCGTCGACTCGATCGGCGTCCGGTTCACGGTCGTAGCCGTGGCGTGCGAAATGGCGGAATCGCATGACCTCACGCAGCGCATCGACGGTGTCTCGTGAGAGCAGTGCTGGACGAAGCCCCGTGATCGCGATACCAGCGGTTCTCAGCAGATCCTCGTGCCAACTGCGGCTGTCAGGCACGGAGCCGTCTAGAGTGCGCACCGCGCGCTCGATGGTGGACTCGATGGCGATGTACCAGCGTTCCAACTCGAAGCTCAATGCTCGGACGCGCAACCATTCGCCTTGCTCGTCGCCCGTGCGCTGAAGGAGCCTTCGAATGGCCACTGCCAGTCGATCCAGGGTACCGAGATCTTCCTCGAGCTGGGCCGCCAGGCGCAGTCGAACCACCTCTGCCAGTTCAACTGGGGACATGCAGCTCCTCCCCTTTTTTGTTCAATCGTCCTGCGCAACGACGGACTCGCCTCTTCCAGGCGCACTAGATCCACGTCGGCCCCGAGAATACCCTCGATGTCGAGCAGAGTCCGCATGAGCCCCGCCTTGGGGAGACCCGCCACCGCCATGTCGACATCGCTTTCGACGTGCGGAGCACCACCATCGGCGAGGCTCCCAAACAACCAGATGCGTTGGGCCCCTCTGCTGACCAGGAGTTCCACCGCGGCTCCCAATCGGGACCGAATCTGCGCGGCTCGTTCACGAGCCAGCTGCTCGACAGCGGCGAATCGCTCGACCATTCGATCCACGAGGTCGTAGGTTAGCACGAAGCCCCGACCGTCTCACCGACTGGGCATTTCCTCGCCGTGATTGGGTCGCCTCGGTGCGTCAGCACGCGCCGTGTGTTGGTTGGCAAAGCCCGGGCCTCCCTGGGCCAGACTCCTCGATACTGGCGCGCCCCCGCGTTCCCTCACCCCACCGTGACTACGCCGAACAGACCATCCGATCCGACATGGCTGACCGGCAATTCGAGCTCGGCCCGACGACCACCTGTCTTGGACGCGATCCCTGTCCCCTTGGTTTCGCGGATCTGATAGCGTCAAAGGGTAAAAGGGAGACGATGACGGGGCCGACCGCAACGATGGTCGAGATGATGGGGGAGGCGTTCCCGCCCGGCCCTTGGCGGTGGCTCTTGCTGGCGACGGGTGTCCTGCTGGTCGCCTCGGTGGTGGCCGGCGGCCTATCGCGTTGGTTGCGGCGGCGCGGCAAGTCAAGGTCGGAGGCGCTGCCCGACTTCGATGCGTCGACCATCCGCCAGACGCTCGAGGAGGTTCGGTCGCGAGTGCAGGCCTATCTCGCTGGGCCGGAGAGCGACGCCGTGGGGATCCTGCACGAGTTGATGCGGGGTGCCCTGTTGGTCAAGGCGAGCGACATCCATTGCTCGCCGTTGGCGGCGGGATTGACCATCACCTACCGGGTGCACGGGAGTCTGACTGCAGTGGACACGCTGCCGAGTTCGGTTGCGCCCCTGATCGTCAACCGGATCAAGGTGTTGTCGAGGCTCGATTTGCACGTCCACAACGTTCCCCAGGATGGGCGTCTGGTCACCCGCATCAGTTCGCAGGTGGTCGAGGCTCGGGTGTCCACCCTGCCCACCGAGGGGGGCGAGCGGGTGGTGCTGCGCTTGGTCAAGGGTGGGCGCGCGGTCCCCACCCTGGACTCGCTGGGGCTGTCGGAGAGCGTGCACTCGGGGATGGTTGGGTTGCTCGCGCGTCCCCAAGGGCTCCTGTTCGTCACGGGTCCAGTGGGCAGCGGCAAGACGACCACCTTGTACGCGGCCCTCGATCACATCGCCCAGACCCGCGGGCAGACCACCACCTTGGTCACCCTCGAAGACCCCATCGAGCTGGAGCTGCCCTTCGCCACGCAGACTCAGATGCACGTACGGGCGGGGATGACCTTCGCCAGCACGCTGCGCAGCGTGCTAAGGCAGGATCCCAACGTGCTGATGCTGGGGGAGATCCGCGATCCGGAGACGGCGGACATCGCCATGCAGGCTGGCTTGACTGGGCATTTGATCCTGACCACCGTGCATGCGGATCATTCGGCAGGTCCGTTTGCGCGCCTCATCGACATGAAGATCGAGCCCTTCCTCTTGGCCAGCAGCACCATCGGTTGCCTCTCGCAACGGCTGGTGCGAACGCTGTGTCCTGCCTGCCGCCGTCCGGCGCCACCCGAAACCATCCACCAAGAGAGGTTCGGGAGGTTGGGTATCGAGCTAACCGAGGGCAACTTCTTCGAGCCCGTGGGGTGCAATCTGTGCGAGGGGCAGGGGTTCGCAGGACGCACGCCGATAGCCGAGCTCTTGGTCGTCGACACGGCGCTGCGGCAAGCGGTACATGACTGTCTGCCCTCGGAGCGGATTCGGGAGATGGCTGTTGCGGCGGGGATGACACCCCTGGTCGAGGACGGCTTGCGACGAGCCCGGCAGGGTGAGACCTCGTTGACCGAGGTACTGAGGGTGGCGGGATGACCAAGGCCTCTTCTTGGTTGGATAACGCGACGGGCTGGGCGTTTCGGCTGGGGCTGTTGGGGCTGTTGGCCGTGACCGGGCGTTTTGGTTGGACCGCCTGGCAGCACGCCGAACGCTCGACGAACAAGGTCCCATCGGTCGCGCCAGAAAGGGTCGCCGAACTGCCGAGGGTCAACCCCTTCGCGGTGGCGACCGTTCCCCCTCAACTCGCCTCGGCGCTCACCGAGGGCGGGGATGGCGGCGTGATGAGCCTGCCCCGGGGCAGCTCCCGGGGCGAACTGCGCCGTGCCTTTTTGACCGTGGAAGTCGGGCCCGATCGCTCGGAGGTGCGAGTGGACGGGGTGCCGGTGGGCATGACCCCCTACGTGGGGGAAATCCTCTGCGCCGTGGGTCGGTCGGTGGCGATCACCCTGGTGCCACCCCATGGTGCATCCCGCCGGGTGACGCGGATCTGCACGGGCGGAGAGATGAAGATAACGGACGCCAACGTCGACTCGGACTACTGACGGGTGGTGGCCGCGAGCTCATCAACGACTACAGCTCGGCGACCCCCAGGATCCCCAAACGCCAACCCGGTTCGGGACGTTCTAGTACGCCCAAGCCTTCGATGCGAAGACGAGGAACCCAGAAGGGCAGGGCGGGACCCCCAACCAGCGCCAGCGCAAAATGCTTGGAGAGCTGGGGTTCCACCAAAAGCTGAGCGGAGCCGCCCAGCCATGTCCAGTTGTGCTGGGTTGGGCCAAGTGGAGCGACCAGCTCGGACTGGACGACCCCTGCTTCCATGGACAGGCAAGGACCGACGAAGAGTCGGGGGGCGAGCGCTGTCCGATGACAGGTCGACAATGCTCCAACGACCCGTCGAACCTCGACCCGGTCGGCTCCACCCTGCTGCAGGCGTTGGGACGAGCCAATCGCAGCCCGCAGCGTGATGACCCAGGGTTGGTGGTGGACACCCACCGAGACGGTTGGAAAGATCTCGGTTTGGGGCAGGGTTTGGGTCTCCACCCACACTCCAGCGTCCAGGCGCCATTTCCACTCGGCATCGGGTTCGGTGGGAACCAGCCGCACCGGGCGGAGCGCGACAAGGCCCTGAGCAGGAGGCGACGCGGCGGGGGCCTTTGGGGCGCTGGGCGGTTCCGAGGGCCCCCGGAGGGGCTCGACCAGAAGCGCCAGAAACAGCGCGGCGGCTCGGCCCAGTTCTGCACAACTGTCTCCGCGCACCCGGCGCTCCGCGTTGTCCACGCGCAGAATCAGCAGCCAGGGGCCGTCTGCCTCGGCGGTAATGGCCGCCTGTACCGGGATCCGTTCAGTGTGTAATGCGGCGGACTCGGAGCGGGCCAACCCCTGGGCATCGAGCAGCACCTGAGACTTGGTCGGGCACTCCGGGGGAGCCGACCAGTCGAGCTCGATCCCCCCAAGCTCGGGGTCCGGCTCGGCCCCCTGGGCAATGCCCGGCCGAGCCAGAAAGGCCGCGAACAGCAGCAAAATGGGGCGCGGGGGTCTGCGGAAACGCAGAGGCCAGATTGATTGGTCAGACGACGGATACGCCACGGGCCGGTCCACATCGATTCTGTCACAATGTTGGGGAGTCGCGTGCACTCACGACAGGAAATGGCCCTGGCTGCCACGGCGGAGCTGCTTGGTCCGAGCGATCTCGGGCCCCGGGTGGAGTCTGTTGCCAAGGGTCTGGATCTGCCTTCGTTCGAGGCCATCTACGAGACCCACGTGCCCATTGTCTGGAGAACCTTGCGTCGTTTTGGAGTGCCCGATGCGGCGCTGGAGGACGCATGCCAGGACGTGTTCGTGGTGGTCCACTCGCGGCTCGAAAGCTTCGAGGGCCGCTCTTCGCTCAAGACTTGGCTGTTCGGCATCGCTCGGCGAGTGGCTCGCAACTACCGGCGGGGTGCGAAATCGTTTCTGGCTGGCTCGGCGCGACTGAATGCCCTGACCGACGTCATGGCCACCTCGAGTCCGGGCAACACCGAACAGCTCGAGCAGGCCCGTTGGCTCGAACACCTTCTGGGTCAGCTGCACCCCGACAAGCGCGAGGCGTTCATCCTGGTAGATCTGGAGGGCATGACCGCCGCCGAAGCGTCGGAGGCCTTGGGGCTCAACCCCAACACACTTTACTCTCGTCTGCGGGCGGCCCGCGCCGAGTTGGAGTTGGCTGTCAATCGCGCCAAGGCCCAGGACTCTTGGAGGACGCGATGAGCGAACTGAGCCCGCAGCTCGCGGCGTTGGTTGCCGCGTCCCGAGCGGTGGGCTCGCCGGCTCCAGAGGTTCGGGAGCGCATGGCGGCGAGTCTGCACCGTCGTCTGGCCATGGCGGCGAGTGGCGCCGCAGCGTTGCTGGTACCCAAGACGCTTGGCGCAGCCAGCAGCAAGCTGGTGGGCTCGGGAGTACTGGCTTCAGGAACTGCCAAGGTGGCTCTGGTCACTGTGACGGTGGGAGCGACGGCGGCCGGGGTGTGGTCGACCCAGTTCGTGCCATCCGGGCCCTCGCCGCAGCCGGCAGCCGTCGCGGTTCAACCCGTCCCGGCGACGTCCGCCAGCAGTCGTGTCGAGCAGCGCGCCCAGAATGCGGTTGATGCCGTCGTCCCTTCGGCGGAGCCGAGCCCTGGCTTTGCAGCACCGACGCGCCAGACCGCGGGGTTTACGCCCAACAAGCGAGACCGTCTTTCTGAGGAGCTGGGGCTGCTGCGCGATGCACAGCGCGCTTTGGACCAAGGGGATCCTGCCCGGGCTCTGGCCCAGCTGAAGGACTACAGAAAGCGGTTCCCGGACGGCAGCCTACGCCATGAAGCCGACACGGCCTACATCTTGGCGCTATGCGCGGCGGGGCGTCGGGACGAGGGGATTCGGGCCGCAGCGAGTTTCCTCTCGGCGCAACCGGAATCGCCGTTCGCGCGCCGGGTTCGTTCTGCTTGCGGGACCGGATCGTCGGAACCATGACGGTATGAGACGCCTCGGGTCAGGCTGGATTGTCGTGGCCCTGCTGCTCGGCGCATGCAGCTACGACGCTTTGCTCGGCAAGCTGCAGACCACCGCGACGGGTGGGGTGGGGGGCGTCACGGGTGGGGGCGGAGCGCCGGGGGTGGGGGGCGTCATCGAGCCTTCCTCGGAAGATCTCGAAGAGCTCGATCACCCCATCGAGCCCGACCCGGTCGCGTCGGTCGACGTCCAGGTCGAGGTACGGACCGACGATCCCTCTCGCCACCCCATCAATCCTTGGATCTACGGGTTGCGCGAGAACACCGATCTCGAGCTCAATCGGCCGCTCTTGTTTAGCTCGGCGCAGATACGGTACTCGACGTACAATTGGGAGAACAATGCCTCCAACTCGGGGTACGAAAGCTGCCGCAACGATGGTGAGCTCTCGGGCTCTGACGTGCCGGGCCAAGCGGTGCGCGACTTCTTGGAGCTGGCTCAGAGTCAGCAGGTCGCGTCCGTGGTCGTGGTTCCCATTGGCGACCACGTTTCGGCTGACAAGTACGGCACCGACGTGCGAGTGAACAGCGAGCAGGATGCGCAGGACCCTTTGGCCTACCTTGGCACGCGCTTCCGAAAGAACCTGCCCAGGAGTCCGGATGCGATTCCTCCCATACCCGATCCAACCGACGGCTTCGTGTATCAGGACGCCTTCTTGTCCTGGCTCGCGGGGCAATTCCCGACCGCTCCCATCCTGTTCGTTCTCGACGAGGAACCCGACCTGTGGCGCACCACGCTCTCCGCGGTCCGCATCGAGGCGCTCGGTTATGCGGAGCTGGTGGACCGGAACCTGACCTATGCCCGGGTCATCCGGGAGTTCTGGCCCCAGGCACGGATCCTGGGACTGTCCAGCTACGGTTGGTCGGGTTGGTCAGGTCTGTACGATCCGAGGACGCAAGAGGCTCCGCCCGACGCAGACGGGGAGTTTCTGACGTACTACCTGGACCGACTGCGCGAGAACGAGGCCGCGACGGGCACGCGTCTCATCGACGCGGTGGACTTGCACTGGATCTCCGAGGCGCGGGGCCGCGACACCAACGGATCCTTGGTCCGCGTGGCATCGGCCACCGACGGTGCGGCGGGTCAGGCGCGGGTCCAGGCGCCTCGTTCTCTGTGGGATCCGGACTACTCGGAAACCAGCTGGATCGTGGACGACGTTCTCAAGGAACCGATCCGGCTTCTGCCCAGGATTCGCGAGATCATCGCCGCTCACTATCCGGGGACCGAGCTGGTCCTGGGGGGCTGGCTGTTCGGGGGAGACACCCACATCACCGGGGCTCTGGCCGTTGCAGATTGCCTGGGTGTCCTGGGCCGAGAGCGGATCATGGCAGCGGCCATGGACCGTCCGTCCAGCTTCGCCCTGTCCGGGTTCCGGATGTTCACCAACTACGACGGGCAGCGTGGCCGTTTCGGCGACTACAGCGTCCTGGCCAGAACCAGCGACGTGGAGTCGGCCTCGGCCTATGCCAGTGTCGAGGCAGGGCGACCGGAGCGAATGGTGGTGCTGCTCATCAACAAGCGCGAGACACCGACGGTCTTCGGGGTGCGATTGGCTCACCCCACGACCTGGGTCGCGGCCGATCTCTATGTGTTGGATGGCAGCTCGGAACAGGTCCAGGGCCCCTTGGGCATTTCGACGGTCGGTCGCAATGCGTTCCGACTGGAGCTCCCCGGTTGGAGCGTGGTCACCCTGGTGCCCAGAGCCGAGTAGGCCCGGGTCGGAGCAGCTGGTCCTTCTCGAGGCGGGCGTTTACGAATCGCTGGCTGCTGGCCGCGCCGGTGCGCGCCGAGCGCGCCAGATCTCGATGATGGTCGGGAGCAGGGAGATGCCGATGATGGCGAAGATGA
Source organism: uncultured Polyangiaceae bacterium (assembly GCA_964648165.1). Lineage (GTDB taxonomy): Bacteria > Myxococcota_A > Polyangia > Polyangiales > Polyangiaceae > FEN-1139. Next base: position 7,990 of record CAZYKT010000084.1, read on the forward strand.
TGATGTGGAAGTTCCGCTTGACCACCGGCATGTTCCCGAACAGGTACCCGGCCCACAGGAAAGACGACACCCAGGCGATCCCCCCCGAGATGTTGAACAAGGCGAATCGCCGGTACTGCATCTGACCGATACCAGCGACGAAGGGGGCAAAAGTGCGCAGGATGGGTGCAAAGCGCGCAATGACGATGGTCTTGCCCCCGTGGCGTTCATAGAACTCTTGGGTACGGAGCAGATGGCGCTTGTTCAGCAATTTGCTGTCCTCGCGTTTGAAGACAGCGGGACCCACCTTCAATCCGATTGCATAGTTCACGGCGTCCCCGAGAACCGCGGCCACCATTAGCAGGGGCCAAATTAACGGCATGGTGACCGCCGTGCCATCGAGAGCGCAGATCGCTCCCACGGCGAAGAGCAGCGAGTCCCCGGGCAGGAAGGGAGCCACGACCAACCCGGTCTCGCAGAAGATGACCACGAACAGAAGGACGTACAGCCAAGGGCCCATGGTCTGCGACCAGTCGACCAGATGGGTGTCCAGGTGCAGAACCACATCGATAAACCAATGAATCAAGCTCATGCAGAGAGTCCTTCCGGCGCAAGCCGCGCGCGCGGTTCCGCCCAAGGGGACCACCGCGAAGCGGGGGATTATGGCTTGAGGTTCGTGGTACTGCCAGCTGGGGCCACGCGGCGGCCGGCATTTGCCCTGGTTGGCGCAGACGGAACGACCGGCCCGTTTGCTCGTTTCACGTGATTGCGGCGGCCTCGTGGGAATCGGGCTGGGCTAGAATTGGTCGCGGTCGCAGTCGGGCCCCTCCGACATATGGGGAGGCATCGTTCTGCCCGTGCCCACCAACGATGAGCCAAGCTCAGCCCTCTTATGCCGGTCACCTCGACAAGACGCCGATCCTGCATCTGCTGATCGCGCTCGCGGAGCGGAGCACCACCGGCACGGTGGTCGTCGAGGATCCGGCGGGTGGGCGGACGGCCTTCTACCTCAGCCGCGGCACGCCCAGCAGGATCCGCACCCACGCGCCGGTGTGCCGTCTGGGAGCCCTGCTGCAGGAGGCGGGTTGGGTGGACGCGGCCACCGTCGAGAAGACCTACGCCACGGCCGCCGCTCAGAACGAGCTACATGGTCGGGTGCTGGTGCGCGAAGCGAAGATTGACGAGGACCTGCTGTCTCGCGCTCTGCGCACCCAGGTCATAAGGAAGCTGGCGTGGCTGGACACCCTGAATCCGACTGCCATGTACGGTGTGTACGAAGGGGTCGACTACTTGGCCAGCTGGCGAGCGGGCGATTGGCAAGTCGATCCCTTGTTGGTCGTGGGACAACTGGCTCGTTTCCACGCCAGGCCGAACCAGGTCGCCTCAGTGTTGGCTCAACTCGGCACGCGCAGTCTGCGCCTCCATTCCAAATCCGATCCGAGCTGGTTCGGCTTCGAAAAGCCCGAGTTGACCCTGCTGGATGTTCTCCGAGCCAAGCCACAAACCCTGGAAGCCCTCAGCGGTCTGGGGTTGCTGGCGCCTCACGCGGTGGAGCGCATCGTCTACGCCCTGGCCATCACACGGCACCTCGACTTCGGTGGCGGGGGCTCACCGTTGGGTCTGGGTGCGGATCATAGTACGGGTCGAGAGCTGCTGGTGCGCCGAGAGTCGGTACACCCCTCTCGAAGCGTGGTGCTGGCAGCGGCGGGGAGCGAGAGTGCCGTTGCGACCCATGCCGGTACGGACAAGACCCCGAAGGCTTCGGCACACGCCGCCGAGATCGCCGCAGAATCCGGCCCGCCCCGAGAGAATCCATTGGATCCTGCCCTGGCGGCCCGGCGTGCGGAGCTCGAGAGGCTCTCCGCGGAACTCGACGGGCTCGATCATTTCACGCTGTTGGGCGTGACTCGAGAAACGCCACCGGCCCAGGTTCAGGCCCAGTTCATGCAACTGGCCAAGCAGTATCACCCGGACCGGCTCCCGCCGGGCCTGGATGCTCTGCGGCCAGTGGCTACCCGGGTTTTCGCGCGCATGACACAGGCTCAGCAGATCCTCTCCAACCCCGAGCAACGTTCTGTCTATGAGCGGGGTTTGGCGGGCCCTGCTCAAGATGACGAAGCCGACCAAGTAAAAAGGATTCTGCGAGCTGCCTCGGCCTTTCAGAAGGCCGAAGTCCTGCTCAAAAAGCGCATGCTGGCCGCCGCTGAGCTGGAGGCAGAGCGCGCCTTAGAGGACGATCCGGATCAGGCGGACCATCTGGCGCTCCTGGCGTGGGTTCGGACCCAGCGCACCGACGCCGACCAGGCCGTCCTTCTGGATTGCCTGAAGATGCTGGCAGAGGCACTGCGCAAGAACCCAGAGAGTGAGAAGAACCGCACCTACCGGATGCAGCTGCTGCGCCGCCTGGGGCGAATCGAAGAAGCCGTGGCAGATTGCCGTCGAATCGTGGAACGCAATCCGCACAACGTGGACGCATTGCGCGAGATTCGATTGTGGGAGCTGCGCCGCACCAACCCCCAGGGTTCTGCCAAGACCGCAGCCAAGTCCGAGGGTGAGGGCACCGGGCTATTCAGCAAGCTGTTCAAGCGTTGACTGCTCAGTGTGTTCGCAACAGATCATTGCTGCGCAACGCCTCGTACAGAGCGATCGCCACCGCGTTGGCCAGGTTCAGCGACCGGACCTGTCCCAACGTCGGAATGCCAACCAGCGAATCCACACGCTCGGACAAGAGCTCTTCGGGCAAGCCAACGCTCTCCTTGCCGAACACCAGGGCGTCACCAGGCACGAAGGGGACGTCATACAGGCTGGTACGCGCACGGCCCGTAAAGAGCCAGCTACGGCAACCCGTCTGCTGCTGACCTCGCAGATCGGACAGTACCGACTCGCACTCGGAAAGGCTGGGGTGCTGGTGAACCTCTACCAGCGGCCAGTAGTCGAGGCCCGCCCGCCGCACCGCGTGAGCGTCGATTCGAAATCCGAGAGGTCCCACCAGGTGCAACGGGCACCGGGTCGCTGCGCAAAGGCGTGCGATGTTACCGGTGTTGGGCGGGATCTCGGGCTCGACCAGAACCACGTGAAACGTCGCAGTAACTGGCAGGGCGCGAAGACGCTCTGGGGCGTCGAGCAACTGATGGTCGGTCACTGGATCCCTGTCCGTAGCGCGAACCGTGCGCCCACACGAGGATGATCGGGCCCAATGATCCTGGCAACCGGTTCAGGCTCACCAGCACCCTGTGAGCTCGGCCAAACCGAGCTCACGGGTTAAGTCTATGGTGACTGTTTGGCTGCCGCCTTCTCCTTCTTCTTTTGTTTCTTCTCCTTGGCGGTCAGCTTGGGCTTGTTGTTGGTCTTCGGCTTCTCTTGACCTTTGGGCATGATGTCTTCCTCCCAGTTTGCACCCTTTCACACGGCTTGATTCTCCCATCGCCGGAACCGCAGGGGCGGCTCTCGACATCCGGAACCGAGGGCGTACGGGACGCGGGTGCTACGCTCGGGGCACAGCATACCCAACCCGCCGCGACCTTTGCGAGTTTTGGTGGTGCCGGGCGGTGCACGACGCGCAAGGATCTAGGGACCGACACCCACCTGTGCGGCAACACCCGACACTCCGCCTTGCTGCGAGAGACCGGCGGTGCCTGCGGCACCGGTGAACCCGGCCGTCCCGGCGGCACCAGCCTCCCCAGACGAACCCGACATTCCGGCCTCGCCGCTGTCGCCGCCCGCGTCGTCGACTCCCCCATTGGTCGGGGCGCCGCCCCAGACACTAGCGCCGGCCTCGCCCCAACCGCCTTGCCCCAGACCTCCTGGAGGCGGGAAGCCGCCGGTGCCGGTGCCACCACTCGGAGTGATCTGGCCACCGGAGCTGGGTGAGCCGCCCCACTCGGGCAAAGCACCACCCTGTCCTACAGATGCACCACCGGCACCTGGGGTACCACCACTGCTCGGGGTACCGCCGAGGCCCGAACCGCCAACTCCAGATCCACCTTGGTCTACCGGGAATTCCCCTCCGGTCCCGGGGCTTCCGGCGCGGCCCGCTCCACCCGCTCCCAGAGCGCCGCCAGTCCCGACTACCGATCCGCCCACACCGGGCTGGATGGAACCCGATATTCCGCCCCAGGAGCTGCCCCCCAAACCAACGTACGTAGATCCGCCCCGCCCGTCCCCGTCCTCAGGCGAGCCCGCAGTACTGTCCCGGCTGCCCGCCTCGTTGTTGCCCTTGTCGTCGTCCCCCGGATCCTCGGGTTGCGGATTGATCATGCAGCTCGCGGGCAGATAGCCCGCGCCCGCGGTGAGGACGAGGATGAGCAGCCAGTGCCGGGTTCGCATGCTCGAGAATGCTGGTAGCATGGATTGAGCCAGGGGTTGTGTCAATCTGCGCCGCGGTTTCTTCCCCTTGTGGCCCCGTAAGTGGCACAGATGGCACAGTGAAGCGACAGCCCTGCCCGAGTCTCCGCCACCGCTGGTCAGCGGAGGCCGTTGCGGTCAGCGCCTCGGGCCTCCTCCAGGAGCGACAGACATCCAGCCACCGAGGGTGGTTCCTGTCGGAGTTCCGTGGCGAGCCGAGCCAAGCTCGCGGCAGCGTCTTCGAGCAGCTCGGCCAGGGCCCGATGGTTGGTAGCGAAGATGTCCCCCCACATCGACTCGGGTCCCCCCGCAGTTCGCGTCATTTCCCTAAACGCGGGACCAATGGCCGAAGTGGCCTCTCGGCGACAAGCCGCGGTGAGAAGCCAGCTCGCCAACAGCTGAGGCAAATGGCTGGTCAGGGCGACGCGAGCATCGTGAATGGAGGGTTCCATCTCGATGGCGATGGCTCCCGTCAGATCGATCAGCCTGGCCGTCGCGCGAAGGGCCGCGGGGTCGCAAGCGCCCGGACAGATGATCCACGGGCACCCCCGAAACAGATCCATATCGGCCTGCACCAGACCCCCCTGGGCGCGACCCGCCATGGGGTGACCGGGCACGAACCACCGGGCGCCCGACGACCCCGCCGCCACAGCCGCAATCACACCCTTGGTGGAGGCGGTGTCGGTGGTCGGTATCCCCAGCTCGAGCCAACCGGGGAGAACGCTCACCACGGCGGCAACCGGAAGAGCCAGAATAACAAGGTCGGCGTCCAGCGAGGCTGCCTGTGGGGCAGCCAACGAATCGACAACCACGGGTCGATCAACCAACTCCCTAGCACGTGGTGAGTCGAGAACCCCCTCATGGTCGACGGCCACGATCTCGATGCTTGGGCAGGCGCGACGTAGCGCCAGGGCGATGGAACCGCCGATCAGTCCCAACCCGACGATGGTGACACGTTTCATCGACGGACGGCCGCAGCCACCTTGCGCAGGCGCTCGGCCAACTCGACGCCTTCGTTCCACGCAAGGGTGGCCGGAATGCGGGGCTGGACACCTTCGGGTCCCACGGACACACGAAGAATGACGCCGTCCGCCCCGGCGCCAATGGCAGCTCCGGCAACGGCTGCACAATAGCGAGCGCGCTGGGCAATGGTGGGGACGTCGACCACGATGGGAAGGTGGGTCCGTCGCTTGGCCCGGGCTATGGCGGCCACTTCCATCGTGCGAGCCCCGCTCGGATACTCGCCACCGGCTTCGAGGAGCACCACGCTACCTTCCTGCCTCTCCAGTTGCCGTTCCGCCGCACCAATCCAGGCCGCAGCGCCCCAGCTGGGACTCCGCTCTACGAAAGAGATCGGCAGGCGGCGTTCAGAGGGATGGCTGTGCAGAGAAACACAGGTCAGTGAGCCGACGGTCTCGGGCACGACTCGGCCTCGCCAGACGGCAGCGTCGAAGGGCCGTCCCGCCACCAGGCGATACGGCACGTCCGTAGAGGGCGGGGGCACGGCATCCGTTGGGTCGGGCGGAGGCAGGGACCGATCCCCAACTGGCTCCAGGGCAATCCAGGGTTCCGCACCCCCAATGGTGCCCCAGGGGCCTTCTACGATGGTCGGTTCGCGACGGAATCGGCGCGAGGCGAGGCGAAACGGCTCGGTGATCTGCACCACCTCACCCACCCCCTCCAGTTCGCTTACCACTGCAAAGTCATCTTGGGAGGCGTCACCGACCACGCCCAGGATGACCCGGCTCTGTCCACTGGACCGATGCACGTCGAAACCCGCCGAAAGTAGGAAGGCGATGACCCGTTCCACAGCCGATTCGGGAGTTTCTGGCTCCATCACGACAATCATGGGACCGCCGAGGGTACACGATGGGACTCCCTTCGTCAGTGGCAATCGAGGGGCCCGAGGTCCGGGCTGCCCAAGGCTAGCGATCACCCAGGGATCCGACCTATCCTGAACCCGGTGGCCCCGATCCGGGGCGGCCCTCGCCTCGGTCCCCATGACCAAGACCCCTCCCCTCGCCCTGGGCCAAGTCGTTGCCGGCAAGTACCGGCTGCTCGAGGTGATCGGGGAAGGAGGAATGGGTGTGGTGTTCTTGGCCGAGCATCAGGCCATCGAGAAGCGCGTGGCTCTCAAGACGCTCCGCCGCGAGTACGGAGCCAAGCCCGAACTGGTGAAGCGCTTTCAGCAAGAAGCCATCAGTGCCTCGCGGATCAAGCACCCCAACGTTCTGGACATCTTCGACTTCGGGCAACTGGAGGACGGCACCTTCTTCTTGGCGATGGAGTACCTGCAGGGGCATGACCTCGCCACCGAGCTGTCCAAGCATGGAACACTGGACCCGGTGCGAGGCGTTCGAATCGCACTGCAGATGGTCCGCGCCCTGGCTGCGGCGCATGCCCGAGGTGTCGTGCACCGGGACATGAAACCGGAGAATGTCTTTCTGCACATGACCGAGGACGGCGACGAGATCGTGAAGATCGTCGACTTCGGCATTGCCCAGCTGCGTTCCCGCGATGAAATGGAGAACCGTGAGCCACGACGCCGTCGGCTCACCCGCACCGGCATGATCTTTGGGACTCCGGAGTACATGTCCCCGGAACAGGCGGCGGGGAGACGGGCCGATATCCGGGTCGATGTCTATGCGGTCGGCGTCATCCTGTACGAATCCTTCACGGGTGCCGTTCCCTTCACTGGAGACAGTTTCATGGCCGTGCTGGGTGCTCATCTGACCCAGCCGGTGCCTCCCATGCGCGCCTTCGTCCCGGATCTCCCCATATCCGCTGCGCTCGAGGACGTGGTGATGCGCAGCCTGGCCAAGGATCCGAATCAGCGGTTCCCCTCGATGCGAGAAGTGGCCGCAGCGCTGCAGTCGACACCGGAGGGTCGAGTGGCGGTGCCGATGGCGGGCCTTCTGCCCATCCCGGAGGTCACGGCGTTGAGCTTCAGACCTGCGCGAGGCCCGACCGAGACCACCCCGCAGTTCCAGGGGCCGGCGCCCATCCCCCGACTGGTTCTGGATGAGTCGCGCTCACCGTCGGTGCCGACTCGGATCGAGGCGGATGCCAACCCGAGCCCAGCGCCCGCCACCCTGGAGGTGGTCGCCCCCGCACCACGCCGACAGAACCGCGCCATGGTGGCCGGCGTCTTGGCCGTACTGGTCATCGGTGGTGGGACGGTCGCTGCTCTGTACCTGGACGGGAACGGGGCGTGGCACCGAACCATTGGCGCGAGGATGACCTCCGAAAGCCTGAGCGCAGCCGCTGCAACCCCCAGCAGTACCGCGGCTCCGGCGGCGTCACCGACCACCCCCAGCGGGCCCGAGATTTCCCCGGTCGCCGCCGCCACCGTATCGTTGCCGCCCCCGGTCGAACGGGTATCGCTGCGCGTCGAGACGCAGCCCCCCGGTGCGGTGCTGACCCAGGATGGGTTCCAGGTCTGCGACAAGACACCCTGCACGCTCTCTGCCAACCGCGACGCCGCGCTCGAGCTTTCAGCCACCCTGGGCGCCGCCCGGGGCAGTGCGCGGGTCCTGGCCCAGACCGACCAAACCGTGACCATCGCACTGGTCGCTCCGCGGTCCGGTTCACGCCGGCCCGGCCCCAAGAAGCCGAAACTCTGCGAGGTCGTCCTGGACGGACTGAAGATCCTGCGGCCCTGCCCGTAGACGCCATCTGATTGGGCTAAGCTAGCCCCATGCGTGGCTCAAGGTCATTCTGGTGCCTGGTGGTCCTTCTGGCAGCGGCCTGTAGTAGTCAGCCTCCACCTCGATGGGCAGAGGGCGGTGCGCCGCTGGCAATTGGTCCTGCTCGCTGGGACCGGCCCGACGATGACACCGTCGAACTCGCTCAGGATGGCACGGTCCGGGAGGACGGCTCGCTGCTGTTCACCGTCGACCGTGCCGGACGAGTCTTCGACGAGGACAACTCACCGGTTGCGATCCTGCTACCGGATGGACACGTGGTAGGACCCGACAACCAGTATCTCGGTCAGGTGGGGGTCGCGAACGCCGCGCCTCCCCACTCGGATTCTGCCTGGATCGCGGTCCTTCCCAACGGCCAGGTGATGCGGTTCGACGACGAGGGCGAACGCAGCACGGACGGCACCTGGACGGGCTGCCAGGGCCCCCGCCACCGCGTCTGCACACTAGTCACGCACCTTGTCACCATGCGCAACTACCATCCGACGAGTTCGGGCGTCATGGTCGGGGTCGGTGTGGGGGTTCCCCTCTAGGGTCGACGCGACCGGTCTCGAGCGCTAGAGCCTTGCCCCATCGTTCGCTGCGAAAGGCCCCTCCATGTTGGACGTCCGAACCGTAACCGAAAACTTCGATTCCATTCGACAAGCGCTGGCGCGGCGTTCAAGCGCTGCAGCAGGCGGCCTGGACGGGCTACGCGAGGTGGTGGACCGGCGGCGTGCCCTGATCCTTCAGACCGAGACCCTGAAGGCGCGGCAGAACGCTGCCAATCAAGAGATGAGTCAGCTCGCCAAGGGAACGGACCGTCAGGCGTTCGCGAGCCGGCGCGACGAACTCAAGGAGCTGTCGGCCCAAATCAAGGTGGTTGACGGCCAGTTGGGTGAGGTGCTCCAGGAACTGGAGAGCAGGCTCCTGCTGGTCCCCAACGTGCCCGACGTTTCGGTACCGGACGGTACGGGCAGTGACGACAACAAGGTGCTCCGGGTGATTGGCAAACCGCCAACGTTCGACTTCGAACCCAAGGCCCATTGGGACATCGGCACGGAGCTGGGTATCCTTGACTTCGAACGAGGCGCCAAACTATCTGGCGCGCGCTTCACCGTGCTGTTCGGTCTGGGTGCTCGCCTGGAACGGGCCTTGATTCACTTCATGCTCGACCTGCACACACGGGAGCATGGCTACCGGGAGGTCCTTCCACCGTTCCTGGTCAAGGCCGAGGCGTTGCGGGGGACGGGCCAGCTGCCGAAATTCGAGGAGGATCTGTTCAAGACCCAGCGCAATGATCCCGAGGACACCTCGGCGTTGTATCTGATCCCAACCGCCGAGGTACCGGTCACTAATCTGCATGCCGATGAGATACTGGACGGCGCTTGCCTACCGTTGGCCTACGCCTCCTACACAGCGTGTTTCCGAAGCGAGGCGGGCTCGTACGGTAAAGATGTGCGCGGCCTTATCCGTCAGCACCAGTTCGACAAGGTCGAGTTGGTGCGTTTCGTGACCCCCGAGGATGCAGAGGCCGAGCTGGAGGGTCTCACCGGCCATGCGGAGGCCGTCCTGCAACGGTTGGGACTATGCTATCGGGTCGTGGCCCTGTGCGCAGGCGATCTGGGTGCGAGCTCCACCAAGACTTACGATCTGGAGGTGTGGCTTCCGTCCCAGAACACGTACCGGGAGATCTCGAGCTGCTCCTGGTTCACGGACTATCAGGCGCGCCGCGCCAAGATCCGCTACCGGACCGACGCCCACGCCAAGCCGCGGCTGGTCCACACGCTCAACGGCTCCGGGCTGGCCGTGGGTCGAACCTTGGTGGCCATCCTGGAGCAGTACCAACAAAAGGATGGCTCGGTGCGGATCCCGGAGCCGTTGCAGGCGTTCATGGGGACGGATCGCATCCAGCCAACCCGTTGATCGGCAGCTCGCGGCGCAATGGCCAGTGTCTCGTCCCCGGACCTAGCTCCTCAACGGTCCGTCACCGAGCGGGTACTGCTGGGCTTGGTGTTGGGCGGGACGCTCTGGTACCTGGGAGCTCTGTTGTGGGTTGCCTGGACCCGACAGACCTACCCCTTCGACCTGGAGTGGATGGAGGGAGGCGTCTTGACGCACGCCGTGCGTCTCCAACGGGGCCAACCCTTGTATGCGGCTCCCTCCCTCGATTTCGTGGCGTTCTTCTATACGCCCCTCTATCCGGTGGTCCTGACCTGGCTCTGCCCCTGGTTCCCCCTCGGGTACACCCTGGGACGCTGCGTGTCTCTGCTGGCTACCCTCGGAACGTTGTGGCTACTGTACGTCTTCGGCAAACGGGAAGCGGGCAGATTGGCGGGGTTGTTGGCGATGGGGTTCTACGCGGCCCTTTTCCGCGTAACCGGCACCTTCCATGACCTGGTGCGACCGGACGCTTTGGCCGTTTTCTTGATCCTGGCAGGGGCCTTCACGGCTCATGTGGCACGCGGCTGGCTTGGGATCTGCGGAGCCGCTCTGGTTTTCGTCGCTGCGTATTACACCAAACAAACCGCTGCGGTCATGGGATTGGCCGTGGGCCTTTGGCTGTTCACGCGCTCTCGACGACGGGGTGCGGTGTTTCTGCTGGTCGGCTTGGGCGTGGGGTTGGCGATCGGTCTGGTGTACGATGCCAAGACCGCGGGCTGGTTCCGTTTCTACGTCGTGGAGGGACACCAGCAGCACCGCTTCCTGTGGCGCAATGCGCTACTGGAGTACTGGCGAGATCTGCTCTTCTTGATGCCGTTGTTCTGCATCGCGCCGTGGTTGCGGGAGTCCTACCCCAAGCGGCGACAGCCCGTCATCTGGGCTTTCGGATTACTTTGGGCGCTGGCCGTGGTGCAGAGAATCGCAACCTTGGATTACCCGGCTCACTTGTACTACCAAGAGCTGTGGTACGAGCGGGTCCGCTGGGCACTGCTCGTTCCTCCGGTACTGGTCGCTTCGTTGCTGGGCTTCGCGCGTCTTTGTGCCCGACCGCGGGAGCCGGTTCCCAGCTTCTTTTTGTTCTTCCTCGGTGGGGGCGTGCTCGGCTCGCTCTTGAACCACGGGACGCAGTGGGCCTACAGCAACTGCTTCTTGCCGGTGGCGCTCGCCAGCAGCCTGTACCTTGCACGGGCCGTCCAGGGTTATCTCACTCCCTGTCTCGGAGCGCAGGGCCCGGCCCGGGTCGCGGTGCTTCTTGCCCTGTGTGTGCAGTTGGTCGCCCTGGCGTACAGTCCCCGGGCGCAAGTCCCAAACACCGAGGACCGTGCTGCTCTGCGACATCTTGGTGAAGTGATTTCCAGCTTCCAGAGCAAGGTGTTGATGCCGGCTCACCCCTATTTCGCTTACGCCCTGGGGAGTCCGGTGGTCACCCATCAGATTGGGATAAGTGACGTCGGATTCGCCGGGCCGATCCCGGATCTTGAGCCCCGCTTGCGCAATCACGAGTTCCCGGTGGTGGTGTTGGATGCCGGCGCGAAGCTGCCTGGTCTCGAACGGAACTACCATCGGGTCGGGGCGATTCGATACGCGACACCGACCGCGCTTCTGCCTCGAACGGGGTTCTTGACGCGACCGGTTGCGATCTACCGCCCCCGTTAGGCAACGCTTCACGGAACGGCTGCTCTGGGGGTTGGGGGGACGCGATGAGCCCCTCGGCGCGCAGCACCCCGGAACCTCTGGTCGCCACGGTGGGACCTCCTGGCCAAGGTCCACGCGGCGCCCCCTAGTGGCCTGTCGGCCCGGAGAATCGAGCCTTGGCGGCCCAGGCTTCAGGCCTGCCTGCCCCGGCCGTATGGGACTTGGCACCGATGCCATCACATTCTGTCCGACCGTCCGAGCCCCGTGGTCAGACCCTTGGTTCTGGCGAGGACCGCCTGCTGCGCGAGTTGTTGGAGGGGTTGGCTGACGCGGAGATTGGCGCACTGCTCAAACGCCGCGACCACTCGCTGGTTCATCACAATGACCATTCGGCGCGAACACTCGGCCCCCAGGACGGCGGATGTTTTTGCTGCAACATGGGGCTACCCCCCTGTCAGCATTGTTCCTTCGACGAGGCCATGCGGACGCACAGGGCTGCCACCTCCTTCGTAACGGTTCGAGGGCGGGCGCTCGAAATCACCTGCGTTCCCTTGCTGCGGTCGGGCGAGGCCGAGGCCATGGGTTTGGAGCTGATCCGCGACGTGAGCGATAGGTATCGGACGGAGATGGCACTGCGCGAGAGCGAGGAGAAGTTCCGAGCGCTAACCGAACACTCCGCTGACGTCATCATGCGCTTCGATCGGGAGCATCGGCATCTGTACGTCAATCCGGCCGTGACGCCCCAGACCGGGATGCTCCCCCAGGGGTTCCTGGGCAAGACCCACGAAGATTTGGGCTTTCCGCCCGAGCTCTGCAAGCTCTGGTCGGAGGCCATCGACCAGGTCATCGAGACCAAGCAGGTCAACGAAATTGACTTCGAGTTGCAGCCGGGGCGCTGGTTGAACTGGCTATTGATGCCGGAGCTGGACCAGAAGGGCGAGGTGCGGGCGGTCATCACCTCGGCGCGCGATATCAGCGAGCGGAAGCATGCCGAACATCTGCTGATCGAGTCGCGCAACTACTTAGAGAGCATCATCAACAACGTCCTCGATCCCATTTACGTCAAGGACGAGACG
>CAZYKT010000085.1:0-20622 GCA_964648165.1 uncultured Polyangiaceae bacterium
TGGGGGTCGACATCCGAGCTGCCTGACGAGCGTCCTGGGCTTCGCGTTGCCGTTCGGCAACCACACTGGACAGCAGCGAAGACGCCAGGGGTGCAGCCTCGGGGAGCTGGCGCCGGGAGACCTGGGCCGCCCTGGACAGCGACTCGTAGGCGGCCAGCAACGAACCCGGCCTCTTTTCAGGATCCTTCTCCAGCATGGCCAGGATTGGCGCGTCGAACTCCTGCCCGAGCTCCGGCAATTGACTGGACGGCGGGATCGGGGCTGCACCCACGTGAGCCATCATCAGCTCCAGGGCCGTGCCAGCCTCGAAGGGGGGCACACCAACCAACATCCGGTAGGCAAGACATCCAAACGCATAGACGTCGGTCCTGGCGTCGACCGGCTGTCCTCGACATTGCTCGGGAGACATGTAGCGGGGGGAGCCAATCGGCGCGCCGCTGCGTGTCTTGTGAGTGGGCAAGGTGTCCGAGCCGAGCAGCTTGGCGGTACCGAAATCGAGCACCTTGGGGTAGACGTGTCCGGTATCGTCGAGCTCCAAGAACACGTTTTCGGGCTTGAGATCGCGGTGCAGGATCCCGGTCTCGTGCGCCGCCCCGATGGCTTGGGCGATGACCCGCAAGATGGGCAGGCACTCCTGCACGGACAGGCGACCCTGCCGCTCGAGCAAGACGTCCAAGGGGACACCCTCCAACAGCTCCATGACGTAGTAATGGCGGCCGTCGGGCAGGTCCCCGAACGAGAAGATGTCGACGATGTTCCGGTTCCTGATCTGGTTGACGGCCCGGGCCTCGGCGACGAAGCGCGAGGTTACGCTGGGGTCGGCGGAATACTGAGCGTGCAGCACCTTGACCGCGGCACGCTTGCCGATCAACGGATGGGTGGCTTCATAGACCGTGCCAAAGCCCCCCTCGCCCAGGACCCGTACGATGACGTACTCACCGACGCGGTCACCGAAACAGAGTTCGTTGGGACGATGCTCTGCAGCCTGTGACACGCGGTCGAGTATAGTCGCCGGAGCCAGCGGGTCGAGAGTCGGGGTCGGGACGGACAGGTGCCTCGTCCCATCGGACACCTGTCCGGCGAGAGCCCCCAAGGCAAGTCCGCTTCCCGCCCTGCCAGCGCGTCATTCTGGCCCAACCCAAGGCCTTGGGCAGGAAGCCCCCCTAATCCCCCGGGACGGCACGTTGCTTGCTGTAGCAGGTCACAGGTACGCTCTCAGCGACCCAGGGCCGAGAGCGACCGTTCCACAAGGAGCATTCCGTGACCACGCGATCCCTTCCCCTCTTCTCGTTCGTTCCCGCTGCCCTGCTGCTCCTGGTGCCTGACGCTTGGGCTGCCGAACCAGAGGCGCCCGCTGCAGCCGCCTCTGCTCCGGTTGCCGCACAGCCCGCCGTTCCGGTAGCTGCCCCGACGGCCGCCGCTTCGCCCGCTCCGGCCACCACTGAGGCACAGCCGGCCCCGACGGCCGCCGTGAGCGGAGAAACCGTTGCGGAGTCTCCCTACGGCAACGGCGCTGCACCGGCGGCGGCTCAGACCCCAGCGCCCTCGCCTCCGCCATCCCAGCCCAACGACAAGGGTCCGGCCACCCTCATCAACCCCGCCGCCAACTACGCGATCGGCGCCCTCGGTGGTCTGGGTGTCAACTACACGCGCATGGTGGGAAAGGACGCCGCCTCCGTTTGCCTGGAGGCGGGGGTCATCATCGATCATGCGCTGAGCCTGGGCGGCGGTGGTTGTGGGATCGTGACGCGTGCCAGCGCCGAGGCCTATGGCCCCGAACCCCATGATGCCAACGATCGCCTGAATTTTGGCTACGGTGGGGCCATCGTCAAGTATCACTTCTTCTCCCGCGAGGTGGCGAACCTCTCGGTGGGAGCCCTTCTGGGTGCAGGTGGCGTGAGCATCGCCACCTATGAAGGACCGGGGTGGCCCGATGAGGATGACGATGACTACCACCACAAGCGCACCGAAGCCGTCTTCGTCTTCGAGCCCCAGGTGGGTGGATACGTCAACCTGACTCGCTGGTTGCGAGCTGGCGTCACAGCGGGCTACCGGGTGGTTTCGGGTGTCGACACCCAGGGGTTGGACGAGAGTGACTTCCGGGGTCCCTCCATCGGAGGCCAAATGCAGGCCGGATGGTTCTAGGTCGGCTAGGTTCTGACCACGCGCTGCAGCTCGATCCCCAATCGCTCCATTCGTCGATACAACGCCTGGCGGCTCAACCCCAGCTGAGCCGCTGCACGAGCCACCACCCCTCCGGCGTCCTTCAAAGCGGCCTGTATCTCTTCCATCTCCGCATCGGCCTGGGCCGACCTGGCCTCTCCTCGCCCCCGATCCTCCAGCTCCGAAAAGCCCAGGTCCGATGCGGAGATGCTGTTCCCCGAGCACACCAGGCAGGCGCGAGTCACGCGATTCTCCAGTTCCCGCACGTTGCCGGGCCAGTCGTAACCGAGCAGAGCCTGCCGGGCACCCTCCGACAACTCGGCGAGCGCCACGCCCTCCTTCTTGGCGGTTGTCTCCAAAAAATACCTGGTCAACGGCATGACGTCATCCAGTCGATCCCGCAGGGCCGGCAGCCGTAGCTCGATGACGTTGAGACGGAAATACAGATCCTCGCGGAACGTTCCCTCCGCCACCAGGCGCGGCAGATCGGCATTGGTGGCGCTCAGGACCCGAACGTCCACCTGGCGGGTTACGTTGCTGCCCAAACGCTGCAACTCGCCCGTCTGCAGCACCCGCAATAGACGTTTCTGAGCCTCCAGGGAGAGGTTGCCGATCTCGTCCAAGAACAGGGTGCCGCCATGGGCCTGTTCGAACCGGCCCACCCGCGTCTTCTGGGCACCCGTATAGGCCCCTGCTTCGGCTCCGAACAGCTCCGCGTCCACCAGGTTATCGTTCAATGCACCGGCATTGAGCTTGACCAGCGGGGCGTTCTTGCGACGGCTGTTGACGTGGACGATGTCCGCGATCCGTTCCTTGCCGGCGCCGTTGGGCCCCAGGATCAAAACCGAGGCTTGGGATGGGGCCACCTTGACGGCCAGGGTCAGAAGGTCGTGCATGGCCTGACTCTCGTAGATCAAGCCGCACAGATCATGTCGCTCCCGGAGGTCGCGGCGGGCCCTTTGGCCGCGCCAGGTCAGGCGCAGGTTCTCTTGCTGGAGTTGGCGCAGCTGAACCAGGTTCTTCAGGGTAGCGACCAGCTTCTCGTCGTCCCAGGGCTTGGCCAGGTAATCATTGGCCCCTTCCTTGACCAGCTGGACCGCCATCTCCAGCGAGGTGAAGGCCGTCAATAGGACGATGGGAAGCTCCGGATCCACCTTGCGGATGGCCCGCATCAACTCGACGCCCTCCTGACCGGAGGTCGTGTCCCGCTGGAAGTTCATGTCCTGCACGACGACCCCGAGTTCCTCCTGCTCGACCAAGTGCAGGGCCTGTTCGGGACCCGACGCGGTCACCACCGGCAAACCGTGCAATTCGCACAGGACCTCCAGAGCCGTCCGGACCGATGCCTGATCGTCTACCACCAACACTTTGAGCATGAGGGGCCTCGGCTGTCTATTGCCGTAGGCCACACCCCGACGCAAGTGAAGACCGCGGACGGCTTGCCCGGCCCCCGGCAATCGACGCAAGATAGGGCCTCCGAGCCGTCTCGTCGTCATGGGCAGTCCCCTTTTTCTCCCCTGGGTCCTGGTCGTCACGCTGTGCGTGCTGGGGATGCTGACCTCGCTCGGGGCCATGGTCCGGCACCGGCGGCGTCTGGAGCAACGACTCAGGGAGCGGGAGCGAGCGATCACCGAGAGCGAACGCCTGCTGCACACGCTCATCGACGAGGCGCCCATGGCCATCCTCTTGCTCCAGGATGCCGGCGAGATCGAGTACTCTAACCAGGCAGCGCGCCAGCTGTTCTTCGAGGGGCGGGATCGGGCGCACACCAACTTCTTGGCGCTGCTGGGGGAGGCTCCCGCACCCCTTCGGGAGGCCGTCCTGGATCTGCAGGACCGTCTGTTCACGGTGGACCTGGAAGGGTCCCCCGAGACGTATCACCTAGCCAAACGCCACCTGGCGCTGCATGGGCAGACCCACACGCTGATCACGGTCAAACACCTGACCCGCGAGATCCAGATCCAGGAGATCCAGATCTGGAAGAAGCTCATTCGCGTCTTGTGCCACGAGCTCAACAACTCCCTGGCCCCCATCACGTCTCTGTTGCACTCGGCACGCCTGATGACCGCGTCCAGCACCGACTCCAGGCTGGAGCGTGTCTTTTCGACCATCGAGGAACGGGCCCGACATCTGCAGGGGTTCGTGGAGGGCTACGCGAAGTTTGCTCGCCTGCCGTCCCCGCGCCGGGAACACGTCAATCTGGCTCCGTTCTTGGAGCGGTTGGGGACGCTGACACCCTACGCGCGGATCCTGCCGTGTTCGGCCACGACTGCCTACTTCGATCCCTCGCAGATGGAGCAGGTCCTGATCAACCTGTTCAAGAACGCCCGTGAAGCGGAGGGACCGGAGAACGAGATCACCCTGGAGGTGACGACCGACACCAGCGGGGCGACGTGCTTCCAGGTGGCGGACCGGGGACCGGGGATGAGTCCCCAGGTCATGCAGAGCGCGCTGTTGCCCTTCTTCTCCACCAAGGAGCGGGGCACCGGGCTGGGGCTGGCCCTGTGCCGGGAGATCGTGGAGGCCCATGGCGGGACGCTCAAGCTCGAAAACCGAATCGAGGGGGGGCTTTTGGTCACGGCGCTTCTCCCTGGCTTCGAACGCCCCAAGCCCGCCTCTTCGGCCAAGCTCACGCTTTCGCGGCTGTAGCGGCTCAGGACGTGTGTCTGGTGGCTGCCGCGGTGCCCCAAGGATCGCACACCCCTCTTTGCTGCTCGCGGTGGCCGTGGAATGCTTGGCCCCAAGGTACCCATGGCAAATCGAGGGCGTTGGTTCTTTGGTTGGTTCGAGGGTCGCATGTTGGCAATCCTCGCCTGCGGCCTGGCCGCGTGCGTCCCAGCCAGCTCACCTGGACCCCGAACCCCGCGCGCGACGCTGGGGATCGCCAAGCCCCCCTCTGCGTCGGCGGCGAGCAGCCGGTTCGAGGTGGTCTTCGCGGGGCCCCGCGGCTACACCCCCGCCGAGAGCGAGATCAATCTGGTCTTCTCGCGACCGGTGCGCGCCTTGGGCACCGCCGAAAAGACCATGGACCTACCCATCCAGATTACGCCAGCGCTCAAGGGGCATTGGCAATGGATCGGGACGCAGGCCGTGGTGTTCGTTCCGGAGGGCAACCGGTTGCCCTCCGCGACCGAGATCAAGGTTTCGGTGAGCGGGGAGCTCACTTCCATCGACGGCCAGCGTTTGGGCAAGCCCTACGACCTCGTGCTGGAAACCCCGCGTCCTGGTGTCGTGAACGTCACCACCGAAAAGCCCAACGACGGCCTGGTTCCCGAGAGCACGTGGCAGATCTTCTTGGATCAGCCGGTTGACAGGGACGAGCTGAACAAGCACCTGACCCTGACCTTCGGCGAAGTCGGGCGCCAGCGGCGCGCCGAGTTCAGCCTCACCCCCGTCCCCAAGGAGCCAGAGAGCCGAGCTTATCGGCTCACACCGACTCGTCCGTTGCTCTTGGACACGCCTATCCGCCTGGAGGTTCTGATGGGGCTTCGCGGCAAGGAGGGCCCCTTGCCGTCCACCGAGACCTATTCCTACGGCTACCGAACCTATGGTCCGCTCACGGTGCGCTCCGTGGAGTGCGACCGCGACGATTCGGGGGCCTGCAACCCCCTGGGCAGCCTGTGGGTCGAGCTCTCCAACCCGGTCGTCGCACGCAACGCTCGACATAAGGTCCGGGTATCCGGGGCCGAGCCCAGCGTGTCTCGCTGGGTGGGTGACGACGAGGAGATCCAGTCCCTCAACCTGGAGGGGAGATTCCGCGCCGGCTCGACGGCGAACGTCGAGTTTGGTGCTGGCCTCATCGACATCTACGGCCAGCCGCTGCGCGGTGCGAAGAGCTGGCCCGTGCGGTTCCACGATTTGCCCCGGCGCGCCGCGTTGGGTGTCGAGGGTGACCTGTTGGAGGCTGCGGTGCGCCCACGCCTTCCGGTGGGATCGATGAACGTGCCCGAGTACGAGCTCGTCACCGCTCCGCTACCGCTCGACAAGCTGGCTCGAATGGCCAGCGTCCGTGACGAGGAAGAGCTGTTGCGTCTCACCAAAAATCTCCCGGGTGCCCGTCGCGAGATGCACCGAACCGGTTCACCTCGCAACCAGTTGAGCGTATACGACGTGACGCTGAACCCGCCCCAAGGTGGCTCTCACGGCCTATTCTCGGTGGTTCTCGGTTACCAGGGGCGTAGCTACGACGGGCAGGCCACTGAAGAAACCGACACCTCGCTGCTGGCTCGGACCGATCTGGCTTTGACGGCGCAGCTGGGCCGTCATGGCTCGGTCGTGTGGGTCACCCAGCTGGCTTCGGCCCAGCCGGTGTCGGGCGCGAAGGTCCGTGTGATGTACCCGGATGGGCGCGATAGCCCCCAGTTTTTGACCGACGCACAGGGGATGGTTCGATTGCCCGCCGAGGCGGTGCGTGCCCAATCGATGCGGAATCCCTACGAGCAACAGGCCGTGCTGGTCGCCGAAAAGGATGGCGACGTGGTCTTCCGCAGGGTGTCCGATCTCGTGGCAGAGTGGCGCATCCAGGCGCCGGTCGATCCTGCCGGTGAACTGCGGACGGTCGCGCTGCTCTTCGCCGAACGCGGGATCTACCGCCCCGGCGAGACAGTTCATGTCAAGGCCCTCCTGCGCCAAGAGCGGCTGCGCGATCTCGCCACGGTGCCGGGGCGGGAGCTGACGCTCCGCCTCACCGATCCCCAGGGTAGCCGCCTCGCCGACACCAAGGTCAAGACCAGCGAATTCGGGACCGCGGCCGCCCAGTTCCGGCTGCCCAAGAGCGCGCGGCTTGGGTTCTTCAGTGTACGGGCCTTCGAAGGCAAAAAACAGCTGACCTCTCTGTCGTTCCGGGTCGCTGAGTACCGCCCCCAGGCGCTCAAGGTGGAGGTGACACCGGAACGACCGGTTGCCCTGCGGGGAGGCAAGCTCTCGGTCAGCGTGCGGGCCTCGACCCTGTTCGGCATGAAGTCGGCACACGCCGATCGGCAGCTGCAGGTTCGACGCGAGCGAACCAGTTTCACCGTGCCGGGCAGTGATGGATTCGTGACCGACGCGGAGGTGTTCTACTGGGACCGGGAGGAGCAGTCTCCAAGCAGCTCGACGCTGCTCGAAGAGAAGGGCAAGCTCGACGAGCAGGGGCATTCACTGGTGGCGCTGCCGCTGGCGTTGCCCGACGCTCGGGGGCCGGAGCGGGTGATCGTGGAGGCGGAGGTGACGGACGCTACGCGCAACCCCGCCGCCGCCGAAGCATCCGTCTTGGTTCACCCGGCCGAACTGTACGTGGGCATCAAGCCACCATCAACGTCCCTTCTCACCGCACCTCGCCTCCAGGCCTTCCAGGTGGCGACCTTCGACTGGTCGGGCAACAGGAAGAAGGGCAGCCCGGTCACCCTCGAGCTCTTGCGCAGGCGCTATCTGACCGTCACCGAGAAGAACGATGGGACATTGACTCGCATTTCACGTCCCACCGACGAGACCTTGGCCCAATGCACGACGGTGACCGACGACAAGAAGGAGGCCTCCTGTTCACTGCGCATCCCGGAGGCGGGTTCCTACTTCGTTCGGGCATCGACCAGTGACTCGGGGCGCCGTCGTGTCGAGGCCGCCATCGAGATCTACGCCTTCGGCGACGGTAACCCGGGCTGGAAGGAGAGCGATGATCGCATCATCGAGCTGGTTGCGGACAAGGAGTACTACCAGGTGGGGGACGTGGCCCAGGTGTTGGTGAAGTCCCCCTTCCCGGAGACCTCGGCGCTGGTGACGGTGGGGCGCTCCGACATCCACAGCGCGGAGCGGCAGGTCCTCAAGGGTCACAGCCCCGTGCTGCGCATCCCGATCCGCGAGGACATGCGGCCCAACACCTACGTCGCCGTGCAGATGGTGCGTCCCCGGACGCTTGCCCTGCCCCAGAACCCCGAGGCGGAAGATCCGGGGGCTCCCGACTATCGGATGGGTTGGGTCGAGCTACGGGTCAATCCGGAACCGCAACGCCTCAAGGTGGAGCTGTCCCCAGGCCAACGACAGACCGCACCCGGAGCATCGGTTCCGATCGCAGCTCGGGTGACCGACTCCCAGGGCCGTCCCCGGCGCGCGGAGGTCACCCTGTGGGCAGTCGACGAGGGGGTGTTGTCGCTGACCGGCTACCAGGTTCCCGATCCGATCCGGACCTTCTTGGGGTCACGGCCATTGCAGTTCTTGCCCATGGAGTCCCGGGAGGGTTTGGCCCGTTTGACGCTGCGCAGCCTGCGACAGGAGCTGGGACTGACCAAGGGTGAGCCGGGTGGGGGTGGGGGTGAAGACGCGAGTGGCGCCCCGGTTCGCAAGGACTTCCGGAGCACCGCCTTCTTTCTGCCTCACTTGGTGACGGATGCCGACGGCCGCGTGCAGGCCACGCTCAAGCTGCCCGACGGGCTGACCACCTATCGCGTATTGGCCGTGGCCACCGGCACCGACGATCGCTTCGGCATGGGCAGCGATCGGATCACCACCAGCCTTCCCCTTTTGGCCCAGCCGATGCTGCCCCGTTTCCTGCGGGTCGGCGACCAGGCCCAGGCGGGCGTCGTCGTGTACGCCCGTGATGTCGGCCCGGCTCCGGTCCAGGCGCGCTTGACCGCGCCGGGGTTGGCCAGTGGCACGCTGCTGCAGCAGGCCACCGTGGAACGCGGAGGTTCGGTGGAGCTCCGTTTCCCACTGCAGGCTCGGAACATCGGCACCAACAGCCTGCGCTTCGACATCAGCGCGGCGGGCTATCAAGACGCCTTGTCGGTGACTCGACCCGTCCTTTTGCCAAGTCCCGAAGAGGTGGTGGCCCTGGGCGGAGAGACCCAGGGCCAGGTCACCGAGGCCATCGGTGACCTCTCCCAGGTGCGCAGGGATCTGGGCCGTCTCGAAGTGACGGCTTCCAGCAGCGCCCTATCCGGAGCCATGGGCGGCTTCGAACAGCTCATCGGCTACCCCTACGAGTGTTCCGAACAGCTGGCGAGCCGCCTGATGGCCCTGGTCCCCTTCGCGGAGCTGGGGCGAGCCTATGGTGCCCCTGTTCCCGCCCAAGCCAAGACCCTGACCGAGTCCACGGTCGCCTCCCTGCTCCGTCGCCAGCTCCCCGAGGGTGGTTTCGGGATGTGGCCGGGAGCCGGGAGGGCCTCCAGTTGGGTGAGCCCCTATGTCCTGTGGGCTCTTCACGAGTACGCCGTCCGCGGTGGAGCCATCCCCAAGGATGTCTTCGAGAGAGGTCGCGAGTATCTGCGACGGGAGGTGGACCGAGCCATGGCGTCGAGCCCCACGGGCCTGGCCGTCTGTCCCTTGGCCCTGGACGTACTCGCCCTGCTGGGCTCCCCAGACTTCGGGTACATGTCGCGTGTCTACGAGCAACGGGACAAGCTCCCCGAATTCGCCCGCGCCCTCCTTCTGGACACCTACGCGCGGACGCAACACGATGCAGCGGCCACCGAGACCCTGGTCAAGGAGGTGGAGCGCACCATCCGTCTGGACGGTGCGGTGGCCCGGATCACCACCAACGTTTCGGACGCCTACGCGCCGCTGATGGACACCTCGACGCGGACCACCGCGCTGACCCTCATGGCACTGCTCCGTGCTCGTCCGCAGCATCCCCTGGCCGCTCCCCTGGTTCGCGGTCTGCTCGCCGAGCGTCGAGCTGGGCAATGGGCCACCACTCAGGAAGCGGCCTTCGCCTTGATGGCAGTGGACGTCTATCGCTCGGCCAGAGAGAGTCGGCCGCCCAACCTCTTGGCGCGCGTCTTTCTGGGCGAGCGATCCCTGTTGTCGGAGCGGCTGGTGGGCAACGAAAAGCGTTCGGCACAGGCCAAGGTCCCCTTGGCTGAACTCGACCCCAAACAGACCTTGGTCTCGCTGCAGGCGGATGGGGAGGGCACTCTCTTCTACGAAGCGCGCCTGTACTACGTCCCCAAGGAAATGCCCAAGGATCCGGTCGACGCGGGATTCTCGTTGCGACGAGCCGCACGCACCGTTGATGAAGCGAAGCTCGGTGAGCTGGGCCGGGCCAGCCTCGAGCAGGACCAGACCGTGTTCCCCGTCGGTTCCTTGGTGGTCGTCGATCTGGTGGTGGTTGCGCCGCGCCCCCGCGACCACGTCGTGATCGACGATCCATTGCCGGCGGGGTTCGAGGCGGTAGACACCGAGCTGTTGACCACCGCCAGTTGGCTGCGCCGCGGCCTGGAGCAGAACCCGGAGTCAGACGAGCGCCCCGAAGTCGACTTGCCCCATCGAGAATTGCGTGACGATCGGGTCACCTTCTTCGTGGACCACATGCCCCAGGGCCTGCACTACTTCAGGTACCTGGCCCGAGCCAGTGTTCCGGGTCGCTTTGGTACCCCGCCCTCCCTGGTCCAAGCCATGTACCTGCCCGAGGTGTTCGGGCGCACGGGCGCGAACCAGGTGACCATCGAGTGAAGCGGCGCCGCCTGCTGTTGGGTCTCGCTGGGTCGTTGCTGGCGGTGCCGCTCGTCACCCTGGGGGCGGTGGCCGTTCAGCCCCTGCCGGAGGCGCTTCGGCAAAGCAAGGATCTGCCCAGCGTGCGGGTGCTGGATCGACGCGGGCAGCTATTGGGTGTGGTACGCGCCGAGGATGGCGCGCTGTGCACGCCGGTCGAGTTATCCCGCGTCGCGACCAGCCTGCCCCTGGCCCTGAAGGCGGCGGAGGACGCGCGGTTCGACTACCACCCTGGGATCGATCCCTTGGCTCAGCTGCGGGCCCTGGGGCAATGGGTGCGTCATCGACGTATCGTTTCCGGCGCGAGCACGCTCACCCAGCAGCTGGCGCGTACCCTGGTGCCGCGGCCGCGAACCCTGTTCGGCAAATGGCGTGAGATGGTGGTGGCTCTGCGGATCGAGGCCTCCCTATGCAAATCGCAGATCCTCGAAGAGTACCTGAATCGGGTCGACTTCGGGCCCAACCTGCGCGGCGCTGGGGCAGCCAGCCACGCCTACTTCGCCAAGGACCCGGGCCGTCTCTCCCTGGCCGAGGCCGCAACCCTGGCGGCCATGCCGCGCGGACCCAGCGCCTACGATCCGCGCCGCCGCCCCCAGCGTCTGCGTCAGCGCCGCGACCAGATCCTCGATCGTCTGGGAAGACTCGGCTGGGTGACGCCGGAGCAGGCGCAACGAGCCCGGGCCGAGCCGCTGCGACTGCAAGGGACTCTCGGCTTGGCTCACCCCCACCATTTCTTGCGCGCCCTGCTCAATGGGCGTCTCGATCGGACCCTCGACCACCGACGACCGGTGCGGGAACTCACAACGACGCTGGATGCTTCGTTGCAGCGCGAGGTGGAGCAGCTGGCCAGTGAAGCGGCGCGGCGGGTCGCTGCCTTCGACGCCACCGCACTCAGTGTGGTGGTTCTGGATAACCGCCTGGGAGAGATCCTCGCCTACGTGGGGGCTCCGGATTTCTTCGACCAGGAACACCTGGGGCAGAACGATGGCTGTCTGGCCCTGCGCCAGCCCGGCTCGGCGCTCAAGCCCTTCGTCTACGCCGCCGGCATGGAGACCCGCGGCTACAGCCCCATCACTCCCTTCTTCGACGTGCGGACCCGTTTCGACACGCCCACCGGACCCTTCGTGCCCGACAACTACGACGGTCGATTCCACGGCCCTGTGCGTCTACGCGAGGCGCTGGGTAGCTCGCTCAACGTCCCGGCGGTCAGGGCGATATCCGAGATCGGCGTGGACCGCGTGCTGCGCGGTCTCCGCGAATTCGGCCTGGTATCGCTCAAGAGGCCGGCGGCCGAGTACGGTGTTGGACTGGCGCTCGGCGACGGTGAGGTCCGCCTGCTGGAACTTGCCGAGGCGTATCTGACTCTGGCCAACGAGGGGGTGCACTCCGATCCCCGCGCCATCCTTTCTGCCACCACAGCCGAGGGACAACGCATCGAGCCGACGCCGAAAATGTCACGGCGGATCGTCTCGGAATCGACGGCTGCCATGCTGACCGACATCCTCTCCGACGATGCGGCGCGGGGCCTCGGTTTCGGACGGCATGGCGTGCTGGAGCTGCCCTTCGCGACGGCAGCCAAGACCGGGACCTCCAGCAACCACCGCGACAACTGGGCGGTGGGTTACACCCAGGAGGTGACGGTGGCGGTGTGGGTGGGCAATTTCGACGGCAGGCCCATGCGCCCCGGAACCAGCGGCATCGCCGGGGCCGCGCCTCTATTCGCGGCGGTGCTTCAGGCGGCCATGCAGGGCCGTACGCCCGAGCCCCTGGTGCGAGCCGGGCTCCTGGTTCCCGTCACCGTTTGCGCGCGAAGCGGCGCTTTGCCGGGGCCGGGCTGCGAGGAGCGGGTACAAGAGCACGTGCCGGCCGCGCGCACACCGCACGCGACCTGTCCGTTCCACGCGCTGCTCCCTATCGATCCCCAGAACGGACTGCTGGCGGGCAAAGACTGCAAGGACGCCGAGCTGCGCCGCTTCGAGACCTATCCCTCCGAGCTTCTGGACTGGGCCCACGCTGCCCATCGTCCACTCCCGCCCACCGGGCTCTCGCCGCGCTGTCCCCGGGGAGTCGAAGCATCTTCCGTGCCTGACTCGCGAGTGGAGTTCACCGAACCCCACGCCAACAGCCAGTTCCTGTTGGACGAAGCCCGTGATCCGTCCGTTCAGCGTCTGCGCTTTGCGGTGCGTGTTGGCGCCAACGTCGCCTGGGTTCGCTATCAGGTGGGCTCCGAAATCTCACCACCCGTCCCCGCCCCCTATCATTGGTATTGGTCGTTACGGCGTGGCCGACACCAGGTGACGGTCACCACCTCGACGGGGCAGCGAGCCACCCAGAGGTTCGAGGTACAATGATCCCCACCATTGACCTGGGCGGACCGTCCCAGTCAGGAGAAACGAAGGGGTCCCGACTCTCCCCGGCTGTTCCAGCGCGGCTGGTCAGATGTGCGACGGAACGCGAGACACCTGAGGCTTCGGGGTTGCCTTGAGGGTGACGTGGGCGAAGTCCAGGACGTCCAGCAGATCGCGAGGAACCTCGCCCTGTTCGGTCAGCTTCTCTGCCACGACGCGAGTTGCCGTCAGGACCCGAGCATAGCCGGCCCCGCTGGGGCGGACTGCCGGTGGAGTCCCCACCGTGCCAATGATCTTGAACTGTTGACGAAGAACGGTGGGATGGACACACACGTGTTCGGCGGGATGGACCAGCGCCGACACCGCTGTCGCGATCTCCCAGCGAGCAGGCCGACCCGAGTGAACCGCCAACGCCGCCAAGAAGCGATTGAAACGCGCCTCGTAGGGATCCTGCCCAAAGAGCAACTCGCGTGTGGCAAGAGCCAGCTCACGCTGTTGTTCGGCGCGGGGAGCTTTGGGTTGCTGGAGCTGACTCTTGGGCACCAGATCCGAACGACCCAGGACGCGTACCACGACCTCCCATAGCTGCGCGTAGCGCTGACTCGCGAGCAGGGCATCCAGTACCGTGACGTTGAGCTGTTCCTGTGCCTCGCGGATCAGTGCGTCTCGGCGCCGCGAGGAACGCGGTCGGGTCTTGCCTTCCCCACGCACCTCGTCGACCCACCGCGCATCGACCAGCCCGGCCGGATAGAGTTTGCGAAGGCGCATGATCTGGTCGTAGAAGGTCGGCCCGTCGGCATCCACGGACAGACGCCGCGCACTGGCACACCCATCCACGAGGCGCTGCAACCGCAGGGACGTTGCCTTCTGGTCGGCGCTGGGCTTTTCGACTCGGTTCATCAGCTCGAAGAAGCCACTGGCCAGCGTACGTTCCACGCCATCCTCGAACAGATAGCCTCGTTTGCCGCTCAGCTCCCAGGCCAAGACGCTCACACCCCAATCCTTGCGCTTGGAGTGGGCAAACAGTACCGGCGTGTGCGCGTCGTCAGACAGGCGGCTCATGAGATCTCCAAAGGCAAGAGGTGAACAGGAAACAGGACTGGCTCTGACACTCCAGAACCACACCAGTTCGACACGGCGAAGACCTCGACCATTATGTCGATCGACATCGCCTAGGGGCCGTGCCTCTAGCACAGGATCATGTAAGGCGCACTCGAATTCGTCGTGGGCGAACCAGAGGGCGAACGGTTTGCTCGAACCCGCTCAATCGGCCTAATAGAGACGATTCGAATTGCTGCCCAGTCCAATCCGCTCAATCTTAGCGGGCTCTGCCAGATTGTGGAGCCGGGCCAGCTCCTCGTCGACCTCGGTGTCGCCAACCCGATCCGCGCCGAGCAGGCGCTGCCGAAAGCACAGCTCGCTATAGCGCCGACGGGACTCGGAGCGGAAGCCATCCTCCAAGGACTCGGTACCCGCCTGCCGGGTGAGCGAACCCGCAGACCAGAGCCCCAGGACCAGGGGACTCGGGATGCGCACCACTCGATCTGGGCCCATCCGATGCCGAAGGCGATCGTACCACTCCAGATCGGCTCCGAACCGTGCCCGGCGGTATGGCCCCACCTCGTCGAAAGCCGAACGCCGCACCATCAGGGACACCAAGCACAGGCGGGTGGCGCGCAGATCCCGGAAAAACACGAAGCGCCCGCCCGGAGTCACCCGGACCCAGTCCGCCACGCAGGCGACCCGAAGCGGATCGGCGAGGGCCTTCACCTGGCTCTCGATCCGGGTCGGTACCGCGTAGTCGTCCGCATCCTGGAAGGTCAAGAACTCCCCCTGGGCATGGGACAGTAGCGCGTTGCGCATGTTGTACGGACCCTGATTGCGCTCGGTCCTGAAGATCCGAATCCGCGGGTCAGAGCCGAATTCGCGAGCTAACAGCTCGGGTGTCTGATCGGTACTGCCATCGTCCCCTACCAGGATCTCCAGATCCTGATGGCTCTGTTCGACCAGCGAACGCAGCGCATACCCCACGGTTCTGGCCGAATTGTAGGTCGACATCACGACCGACACCAGGGGCCCCTTCGCGGCCCGGCGCTGGGTCGGAGCGCGGAGCGCTCCCAACCAACCCTCGCCAGAAGGCGACAAGGCCAACCCTGGCTCGCCAAAGGCGGCGAGGAAGGTATTGAGCGCCTGCACGGCCCTTGGCCGATCAGTGGAAAGATGAGCGCTCGCCAACAGCAGGTTGAGCTCGGGTTGGGTCACTAGGGCGCGACGTCCCAGAAGGAGGCGCGTGAGGCGCACCACGTCGAGCATCCCAGCTTCGATCAGCTTGCTTGCCGCATAGCTGTTCAAGCGCCCATCAGCCAACACCAGGTGGTCCGGATCCGGGAGCGGGTCGGCGAGCACCGTGGCCAGGAGATCAACCGCGTTTCGGGTCCCCCCCAGCAGCGAACCATGCGCCTTGGCCAGTTCCAGGGCCGAGGCCCTGTCACCCCAGGCAATGCGCGTGTCGATGATGGCGGACACCAGATCCCTTCGCTGCTTGTCCGAAGCCTGCCAGATGCCTTCTAGGGCATGGTCAGCCAAGTGCTTGGCCGTGTCCATCGCCCCGGCTGCCACCGCGGTCTGCAGCGCTGTCACCAACGCCCCAATATCGGGTGCCTCGACCAATGGTGTCTGTTGCGCCGCACCAACCAGAAGCTCTCTGGCCTGCGCGCCGACGATTCCACCTTTATCGACCATCGTGCTCTGGTGCAGGCGCAGCGCCCGGTGGTGACGCCGCATGTGTCGCAGGCCGCGGGTGGCTCGTGAGAGAATACCCCCGACCAACCGATGAACTGCCAGCCTTGGAGCCTTTGCGACCACGGCACGGTTCTGGCTTAGGGCTCGCTCTGCGTCAAGGCCAAACGCTCGAACCAGCCGCCCATGCGCGGCGCCGAATCGGGCGGCAGCCGGAGGTGAAAACCAGCTATTCGATGGTGGAGTTCTCGATCACCTGCCGGGTGTCCTCGTGCATCGAGATCCCCGGCAAGATGTTCCAGCCCCCGCCGGTGTTGTTGCGAATGGTCGAGTCACGGATCTCCAGCGTGCCGTCGTGGTTGTTGCTGACGAAGAAAATCGCGGAGCCGTAGGCGTTGACCTCGTTATTCTCGATGAGCGTGCCGCTCAAGGAGAGCGTGATGGTGTTGCCATCGTTGTAGATGGCACCGCCACTCCCTCCCCCCGGGCTCCCATCCTCGGCGGGGTTACCGCCATTGCCGGTGGCGCGGTTGTACGTGAACAGGCTGTTGATGATGTTCCAGTTGACCTGGATGCTGCTCAGCCCCCCGCCGTTGGCCCCGAAGTTGCCGAGCTCGGGGCTGCCCCCGAAGGTGCTGTTGACCACGTACACCGGTAGGTCCTGGTACTGGTCGAACACCCGCACCGCAGCGCCTCCCACGTCCGGCCCCTCCTCGGCGCAGGTGTTGTTGAAGAACCGCGAGTTGATGATCTTGAACCGACCGCCGCGCACGAAAATGGCGCCCCCGCCCGCCGTATCCTCCGGCTCGTTCTTGGAGTTGCCGTCGATGAACGTCAGGTTCTGCACGACCAGGCGGGGCAGCTCCTGATCCTGACAATGGGACGTGAGCCAGTGCAGCTCTTCGTCGCAGGTGTTCATGTACAGGATCCGGGTGTTGCCCCCACCGCTCAGCGTGACCAGGCCCCCGCCATCGATCACGATCTCTTCACTCGAGTCGTTGACGATCTTGGCAGGGCGATCCAGGGTGATGATCTTGGGCTCGGGTCCGCAATCGAAGGTGATGACACCACCGGTTGCCACGGCCTCGATGAATTCCTCGGCGGTGCAGCTGTCCGGATCGCCGTCGCCCACGACGGTCGTGACCTGGGAGACGTCAGCCGGGCCGGCAGGCGCAGGCACCTCGCTGTTGCCATCCGGGTTTCCGGCGGGGGGACCGGACTCGGGATTGGTCAGGGGATTCTCGAACTCCACTGAACCCGCGTTGTTCTCCGATTGATTGCCGCTGCCGGAGGCGCCATCGTCTCCGCCCCCTTCGTCGCTGCTGCATCCGGTGTTACCCAGAGCCATCGGTCCCAGCGCACCCAACAGCAGGAGAGCTTGATAGCGCATCACGTTGCCACCTCCGAGCGCGGTCCTGGAAATCCCAGCGACACAGGGACTCTACGATAACCCGGCTTGTCGCTCGGTACCATCGCAATTGTGCGTCATGCTAGGGTTTCGCGATGGTCAGGTTAGTCGAGCTCCGGTTTGGTCTTCTTCGGCGAGCGACGCGGGTCGGATTGCTGGCGGTGATGACGTGTGCCTGCAACAACGCGCTCGACGATCCGAACCCGCGTTTCTACCGGGTCGACTCGGGTCTTTGCGCGCCGGACCAGGGGGGCTTCACCTCCCAGATCGACCACCCCTACCTTCCCCTACCTTCGGGTAGTCAGTGGGTGTTGGAGGGTGAACAGGAGCAAACGCCGGTCCGGGTTACCTTGACCGTGAAGGACGAAACCGAGAAGATCTTGGGGATCGAGAACCGCGTGGTGGAACAGGAGCGGTTGGAGCAGGGGCAGCTGGTCACGCGAACTCGTCTGTTCTTCGCGCAGAGTCGCGAGGGTGCGTTGTGCCTCTTCGGGGAAGACGTGGATGTTTACTCGGGAGGCGAGGTCGTCGACCACGAAGGCTCCTGGCAGGCTGGCAGGCGAGACGCGCAGCCCGGGATCTGGATGCCCGCCGATCCCCAACCCTACATGGAGTTCGTCAAGAGAAACGCCCCGGGAGTCTCGGAGGAACGCTCCGGCATCATCTCC
This sequence comes from uncultured Polyangiaceae bacterium, assembly GCA_964648165.1. Lineage (GTDB taxonomy): Bacteria > Myxococcota_A > Polyangia > Polyangiales > Polyangiaceae > FEN-1139. Next base: position 17,790 of record CAZYKT010000085.1, read on the forward strand.
ATCCATGACACCGTGGCCGTACCCGAGGCGACGTTTCAGGATGCGATGTACCTGGTGGACTGGGATCCGCTGCTGGGCGAGACCTTCGAGACGGGAGCCGATCGGGTGGTGGTCGAGGGGGTGGGTCTGGTGGTAGAGGGCTCGTTGCGACTCACCGAGCACCAGTTGGATCAATCCGACTCAGAGGAGGATTGAGCCTCGAGCTCGGAGGAGCCATTGCAGTTGCAGTCGTCACAGCCACAGCCGCACCCGTCACAGCCACAGCCGCACCCGTCACAGCCACAGCCGCGCCCGCACTCACCGCAACCCTGACGATTCCAGAGCCTGCGGCGCCGTTGAGCGCGGCGCTGGGCGCGCTGGAAGCGTCGCGCGTCGGCGTGACGGGAAACCCAAGGGCGATAGATCGGCGCGCCTGACATCCTGACACTTTGGACTTTACGGGCAGGACCTCGCAAATGCCACCCGCTCCTCGGTCAGGCCTCGGTGAAGGTCGAGTGGCCCAAGGGCCAGGGCCAGACGATCCCCCGGTGCCCCGTTGAATCCTTCGATCCCAACTGCCGAATCGGAGTGCAAGATGCCCAGTGGATGTCCGAACAATCCTCGACCAACCCAGGCCCCGTTCCCCCGTGGTTGACCAAACTCTGTGAATCGCCGCGAATGGTTTGGCTGGCGCCGTTGCTTGGCGTGCTGCTCACGCTGCCCTCGGTGCTGTCCGGGATGGTGCAGGACGATCATCTGTACCGACAACACAGCCTCGACCAGTCCATCTACATCAAGCGGTCCGCCTGGGACTACTTTGGTTGGTTGACCAGCAATGCGGATGTCTCCCACTACCGCGAGCAGGCGCTGGCCCAGGTGACCTGGTGGACGCCGGAGTCGGCACGGGCTCGGTTCTTCCGCCCCCTGGCTTCGCTGGGCCATGCCTTCGAGTTCCGGTTCCTGGGCAGCTCACCCTGGGTCATGCACGTCAACCGGGCCCTTCTGTACGGCTTGCTCATCTACCTGTGCTGCAAGCTGTTCAAGCGACTCTCTTCGGTTCCAGCGGCCTGCGGACTGGCTTGCCTGCTCTTCGCAGTCGACGACACCCATGCGTTCACGACCGGTTGGATCTCGGGGCTGAACACCCTGTTGGCCTGCGCGTTTGGCATGCTGGGCCTGATGATGCACGACCGCTGGCGCAAAGAAGGACACTGGGCGAGTCTGGCACTGTCCTTGGCGTCGCTGCTGTTCGGTTTGCTGAGCTCGGAGGTTGGTCTGGCCCTGTACGGTTATCTGGCGGCCTACGCCGTCTTTCTGGAGTCGGGCAGCCCGAAGCAGCGGCTGTTCTCCCTGGCCCCCGCGACGCTCCTGGGGGTCGGCTACCTGGTCTTCTACGCCGCACAGGACATGGGTGTGAAGGGAAGCTTCGACTACGTTTCCCCCAGCAACGACCCGGTGCAGACCCTGCTGACCCTGTTGTCGGGTACGTTGCTCGGCACGCTATCGCAGATCCTATCGCTGTCACCGTTCACGCTGGCGTTGCAGGTGATGGGCCCCTTGGGGATGGCGGCGACCATCGGGTTGCTGGCGGGGCTGGTCTGGCTGTATCGGGAGTTTCTGGCCTCTAACCGGTTGGTTGGCTTCTTCGCCCTGGGCATGGTGCTCTCCATCCTGCCCTTTACGATCGGGATGATGGGAGACCGGTACCTGTTGTGGGCGGGGTTCGGGGCGGCGGGTTTGCTGGGCGAGCTCTTCACCGTCTACACCACGCCCTCCCGGTTGCGGCGTGGCGTCACCAAGACGCTCTTTCTGACCAACACGGTGGTGTCCCTGCTCCTGTTCGTGCCCACGCTGTTTTGGCTCAATCCCATCCAAGGGACCATCCGCCAGTGCGAAGCGGCCGTCACCCGGCAGAACACGGTCCTGCTCAATGGCCACCCTATCGCGGTGATGGTGGCGGCGGCCATGCGCTACGAAAAGGGAGGGGAGTGGCCCCAGCATTTCTACCACTTCTACGACAGCATCGCGCCGTTGAACGTGGAGCGCACCGGCGAGCGTTCCCTGCTCGTCACCGTGCCGCATGGATGGTTCTCGCCTTCGCTGTTCAACCAAGCTCGGCGGCCCCGGGAGCTTCGCTTCACCAAAGGGCAACAGTTCCATCTCCAGCTTCTGACCGCTACCATCGAAGAGACCACGCTCGACGAGCGGCCCCGAAAGGTCCGCTTCACGTTCAAACGGGATCTGTCCGATTTCGCATGGCTGCAATGGACCATGCGGGGACCCAAGCTTTGGTCGGTGCCAGAACTGGGCAAAGCGGTACAGGTCGTACCTTGGGACGGATGAGTGGCGAGATAGTCTCCACAGCAAGGGGTGGTCGCTCATCTCCTCATTCAATATAGGCCGGCCCGCCCGAACTCAAAGATCGACCAAGAATTGCCTGGACTTCGGCGCCAGGTGCGCTTGACATACGTGTTATGCTTGACATAATAGATGTGCCGCTCATGCAAACGCTCCACTTCACACAAGACGGCCTGCTCCCAGCGGGCGATGTCGCAATGACGTTTGGTGAGCTGCGCGCTTCCACGCTCGTGCATGGGCCTGGTCCATCGCATCCAACATGGGACGCGGCTTGGCGGCGTACCTTGGTGGACAACCTGGAGATCATGGTCCGCCAGCTCTGGACCGTGGGGATCACCGAGGTGTTCGTGGACGGATCTTTCGCCGAGGACAAGGACCACCCAAACGACATCGACGGCTACTTCGTTTGCGACCTGCTGGACTTCGCCACAGGGAGGGTCGAACGCGAGCTGAACCTCCTCGACCCCCACAAGGTCTGGACCTGGGATCCGGCCTC
>CAZYKT010000086.1:0-20452 GCA_964648165.1 uncultured Polyangiaceae bacterium
CCGTTGCGTCCCAGCTCCCCGCGTTCTTTCAGACGAACCGGGTCGATGAGCTCTTGGTCCAGGTCGATGGACACGCGACCCACCGGCACCCGTCCCTCCGGGGTGAGCCCGGTGGCTGTACAGCGCACCGTGCATCCATTCTCGACGACCAGGACCTCTGGCACCCGAGCCGCATGGGCCAGCTCGGCATGTCGCCTGAGGTGGTGGAGCGTACCGTGAACGGGAATGAACGCCCGGGGTCGAAGACACTCGATCATTCGACGTTGCTCGGCGCGCGTTGCATGCCCGCTGACGTGGACCGCCGGATCCGTGTCTCGGTACACCACTTGCGCGCCACGCCGCAACAGATCGCACACCAGCTGGTGGACGGGCCGCTCCCGTCCGGGAATCACTCGGCTGGAGAAGATGACCAGATCCTCGGGCTGAACCTCGCCGAAGCGATGAGCCCCTCGGGCCAGTTGGGCCATCGCTGACGCCGGCTCAGCCTGGGTCCCTCCCGCCAAGACCAGGCTCTGACTACGCGGGACATCGGCAAGGTCACCAGGGGCGATCTGCAGGGAACTGGGCCAATTCAAGTAGCCGATTTCGTGTCCGACTTCCGCCTGGGTGCGCAGGCTCCGACCCAGAAGGCAGAGCTTGCGTCCGGTGCGGACAGCGATCTCCCCCAGCATCCCCAAGCGCAAGAGGTTGCTGGCGAATAGTGCCACGAATACCCGCTGCGGCGCCGAGGCAATCAGACGCTGCAGAGCCTCGCCCACCGTGGTCTCGGTACCGCTGCGTTCCGGAACGTCGATGTTGGTGCTGTCGCTCATCAGCAGGCGCACCCCCTCCTGTCCCAGCTCGCTGATGCGTCGTTCATCGGTCAGCCGACCGTCGGGAGGTTCCGGATCCAGGTTGAAGTCACCGGTGTGCACGACCAACCCCGCCGAGGAGCGAATGGCAAAACACAACGCCTGCCCAATGGAGTGGGTGACCGCGATCGGCTCCACGTCGAAGGGTCCCGACGAAACAAGGCGCCCTGGTTCGATGACGCTGAGCGTGTGGTCGTCGGGGCGCATCCCATGTTCCACCATGCGACGCTTGACCAGGCACAAGGCCTGGGCAGGGCCAAAGACCGGCATGGGGCGTTCGCGCAGCAGGTGGGGTACCGCACCGATGTGGTCCTCGTGACCATGAGTCAGGACGAGCCCCATGGGCGTATTGCCACGCTCCACCAGGTAGGAAAGGTCGGGACGAATGACGTCGATACCCAGGTCATCGTCCGGAAACGCCACTCCGCAGTCCACCACCAGGATGCCGTCTTGGTGTTCGATGGCCAGACAGTTCATCCCGATCTCGCCCAACCCCCCCAGGGGGACGAGGCGAAGCTCGGTACTGGTCAAGGGCGACGACACCAAGACGCGTCTTTTCTAGCCGACTCCCATGCCAAAGACCACATCCTGGACGTGGTAGGGAGCCCCACTCCAGTTCAATCGGTACCTTGCCCGCCGGTCCTGCGACCGTACCCACCAAGAAATGCCTGTCGAATCCCCGGCTTGGGGTTGGTTCGACAGAGCCACACCGAGGGGCGGGTGACGGCCAATCCCTGCCGATGGTGCGGCTCGACAAGGGCGCCCGCCGACTCTACCCTTTGGGCCGGTATGGCCAATGCGAGAGCCTCACGGGTAACGCCCGAGCAAGCACAAACGCTGCTGGACAGTGGTTATGTCTACGTCGACGTTCGCAGCACGGGCGAGTACGAAGCGGGACACCCACCCGGCGCCTTCAACGTGCCGTTTCAGCACCTCGTGGATGGAGACTGGGTGACCAACGAGTCGTTCCTGCCCGCCATGCAAGCCCATTTCACGCCCGAAGCGCGATTGGTCCTGGGCTGTCGCTGCGGGGCCCGATCGCAACGGGCGTTGGAGTTGCTGACTCGCGCCGGCTACACCCAGGTCGTTGACCTAGCCACCGGGTGGGAGGGTCGTCGCGATGCGTTCGGGAGGATGCAGCCGGGCTGGAGTCGAGTGGGACTGGCCGTGGAAACCGGGCAACCCGCCGAGCGGTGTTGGGAGTCGCTCAATCCCCAGCCCTAACGCCAAATCCTAGGGTGCCTTGCTCGCCGGCGCGATGGCGGGAAAGCCCTTGGTTCGCGCTCGCCGGTAGTCCTCGGCAGCCTGCACCACCAGGGCCGCATCGCGGCTGGCTCGCTGGGCCTCTGCCACCAGGAAGGGCGTGTACAGCGTCAGACCCCAGATGCCATTCTCGCGTCGACGAAACGGATAGCGGGTCCCGCGGACGGTCACCACCACGGCCCGCTGGTCACGAACCTCCACGTGATCGATGCCGGAGAGATCCCGCCGCAGCCTATCCAGAAACCCTCGCTCCTTGGCATACAAGGCGAATACGTCGGCCCCATCGGGGGCCTGTGCGAAGGAGCGGTAACGAGCGAGCCCCTGGGAACGCTCCGGTTCCGGATAGGCGGCTCGGATCTGGGCCGCAGCAGCACGACGCTGATCCCGCACCGTGTAGCAGGCGTGCTGAGCAGCCGTCTCGAGGTAGGCGAAGGCCAGGCGCGCGTCGGCGCGATTGACCGCCGTAACCACCCGCAGGTAGGCGCCGTCGGGCGTCCGGTCGCTCGGAAACCGCCACCAGGAGACCGCGAGATAGCCCAAGACGACCAGGGCCAGGCCGGCGGCCAAGAGCAGGAATCTCGGACGTTTCACGGCAACTCAGATACCACATTCTTGGCGATTGCGAGACACTCCACAATCCGCTACCGCCTGGGATCGTGTGGCTCAACCAACGTGTTGCCGTCATCGTGCCCTGCCATTGCGAGGAGCGTTGGGTGGGAAGAGTCCTGTGCCGGATTCCTGGTTGGGTTGATCGGATCTACGTGGTCGACGACGCGAGCCGGGATGGCACTGCACAGGCCGCTCAGGCCACGGCCGATCCCCGGCTGGTGGTCATTCGTCATCCTCGGAACCAGGGGGTTGGCAGCAGCATCGTGACCGGCTACCGGCAGGCACTCCACGATGATTGCGAGATCTTGGTGGTGATGGCCGGTGACGATCAGATGGATCCGGAGGATCTCCCCGAGCTGGTCACCGCCGTGGCTACCGGGGAGTGCGACTACGCCAAGGGCAACCGCTTCTTGCATCCCGAGCGAAAACGAATGCCCTGGACGCGTCGCGTGGGCGGGGCCCTACTCTCCCTGGCAACTCGCTGGGCAACCGGCCTGCGTGTCGACGACACGCAGTGCGGCTACACCGCGCTCTCCGCCCCGGTTGGACGAGCCCTTCCCCTGTCGGAACTCTGGCCGCGTTTTGGCTATCCCAACGACCTGTTGGGCATGCTGGCCAGCCGCGGATACAAGGTCAGGGACGTGGTGGTGCGACCGGTGTACGGGGACGAGCGGAGCGGGATTCGTCCCTGGCACCTTCTGCAAATCCTGTATCTCATCTTGCGACGCCAGCAGCTAGAACGCCACCGCTCCCACCAAGCATCAAGCGTCGCGGCCACCACCGCGGCACAGTGATGGATCCCGTCCGACCTTCACCCACCAAGGTTGGTCTTGACCAGGATTGGCTGGACCGCCTCGAGGATCCTGGATTCACGCCCGCACGCCGCGACCTCGACCCGCTGCTTGGGGCACTCGACGACCTCGATGAGGGCCAGTCCAAGAAGGTGGAACGCGTCCTTTGCCGCGCAGGATTGCCAGCCGCCAGCGCGGCATGCCAGCGGTTGCCCGAGGCCAACCAGCAAGGCGCAGTCTCCCTGGTCCGGGTGGTGGGGAGGATCCTCCAGAGATGCCCCGATCCCGCTATCCTGAGCTGCCTTTTGGATTCCCTACGAGACGCGCGTCCCAAGGTGCAGCGCGCCACCATCGTGGCCCTGGGCAAGACTCGCCTGGCGGCCTGCGAGGAGCCGCTGTTGGCGTTGCTGGACCAGGTGACGGGGGCCGAACAACGCGCTCTGGTCCAGGCGCTGGGGCAGACCGGGGGCCACGCCGCCCGACAGCGCCTGCAGGCCCTGACCGTGGCCGACGCCGCCACCATTCCGGTTCTGGCCCGTGCCCGCCTTCTATTGGAGCGAACCCAGCTGCAACCATCGAGCAACGACCGCATCCGCTTGGATGTCCCGCTTCCGGTGCCCTGGAACGTGATGGTGCTGTGTCGCGCCGGGCTCGCCTCCATCATGTCCGAGCAGCTCTCGGGATGGCCCCAGCGACGGATCCTGGACCGGGACCGTCTCATTTTGCCTGACTATCGGGGCCCACTGGGGGCACTGTTCGAAGCGCGCACCATGCTCCGGCTGGCCCTGAGTTTGAGCCTGGACGTCGATCCCGATGACGAGAATGCCGTGACCCATGCTCTGGTCGAACGGCTATGCGAACCCGATTGTATTGCCACGCTCCAGGCGCTGACCGAGGGACGCCCACGGCTGCGGCTGGAGGTGGCCGATCAGGGCCATCGCCGACGCCTGCTCTGGACGGCTGCCCAGAAACTCCAAGAGCGTTCCGGCCCGTTGTGTTTCGATCCCCGCGCCTCGCCCTGGCAGGTGTGGCTGTGGTTGTCCAAGCGTCCTGTTCGAGTCTGGTTGTTGCCCCACCGATTCGTCGATCCACGGTTCGAATATCGGGTCCGCGACGTGCCAGCAGCCTCCCATCCAACCGTCGCCGCGGCCCTGGCTCACGTGGCTGGCGTCCGCGACGACGACGTGGTCTGGGATCCCTTCGTGGGCAGCGGCCTGGAGCTGATCGAGCGGGCCCGGCTCGGACCCTATCGGAAGCTTTGGGGAACCGATCTCGACCCGCGTGCCCTGGCAGCGGCTCGCCTCAATGTGGAGCGTGCTGCCGTGAAGCGGATCTCCCTCTGCCAGGGGGACGCCCGCCACGACGGCCCGGCCCAGGTCACCACCATCCTGACCTGCCCCCCTTTCGGGATCCGCGTGGCTCGCGACGGACAGCTCAAGGAGCTGTTGGACTCCCTTCTGGAACGCGCCAAACGGGTCCTTCTGCCCGGTGGACGCCTGGTATGGTTGTCGCCGTTGCCCGAGCAAACCGCGAGAAAGGCCATCGCCTTGGGTCTGGCCGTGACCCGCCTGGGAGTCGTGGACGTCACCGGTTTGTGCCCGGAGCTCCAGGTGATAACCAAGAACCATCCCTCGGCCTCCGTCAGGTCACGGGCTCCGGGTAGGTGAGGCTGAGTGAGGGGTCACAAGGACCAGGGGAACATGGCCAGTCAGCTCCGCTACAAGCCCCGGGTGAGGCTTCCCTGCTTGGCCCCACCAGCCCCTGCTCCTTCGCCACGGAGTCGCTGGTGGCTGTGGTCACTGTTGTTGTGGGCGCTGGCGGTTGGCATTGCCTGGTACCTGGTGCAGGATGGTTGGCGCGGCGCAACCACGGATCCTGCCGATCCATCGCCCCTTGCCGAGGTTGCGCCAACACCAACCCTGAGCCCGGACCAGGGCCCCACCACATCGCCGGGGCTGGACCAACACCAAGAACCCCAGCCCGACGTCGATTACAACCAGGAATCCCCCGGAACGCCGGGTGATCCACCAACGTGTGAGGTGGCGCTAGCGGGCCTCTCCGAAGAGCCCCCTCAACCTCCAGACTATGGAACCGATCTGACCCGTTCCACCTGGGGTCGCGTGCAGAACGGGGGCGAGTGGGCGGCCAGTTGTCGCGGCCCTCACCCGGACCGACTCAGCCTGTGCGTGGTGGTGCGCTCCGGCAGAGTTCTCGGGCTCTCGGTGCACAGCGACAGGGACCATGCGGCAACCGAGGAGTGCATCAAAAAGGCGATCCTGAAGATGGTGTTCGTCGAAGACTCCACACCTCGCATCCTGCGGACCACACTGCTGCTCAATCGCTGAGTGGGGTGGCCGACCACGGGGTCAACCAATCCGCGTGACTTGGGCCGCGTAGGATAGTCCCTCGGCAAAAACGGCGGGTAGGCTGCTTAACAGGGCTGGCGCCCAGGCATTCTCCACGGTGACGCGCCGAACCGAGAAGCGTTCCCGCGGCAGCAATTCCTCCAGGAAGGGCAACCCCGGCGCGTAGGCGAATGTCCCTGTCAGTCGGATGCCTTCCAGGATGCTTCGGTACTTCTTGGCGTAGAGATAGACATCGTCGCAGGGAAGGTGGTGCAGACGCAGGAAATGGAGGGAGAATGCCAGGTGGGATAGCACGGTGCCAAGGGAGTTGGGTTGGATGGGCAGTGCCAGCCAGTCCATCCGCAGGCCGTAGGCGGGATCGACGTAACGATCGACGCCCAGCGCCGGAACCCCTCGGGAACGCAGAAAGCGAACCAATCGGGCCTCTTGACCGCAGCCGAGATCGACGACAGGCGGGGTCAGATCGCCAAGATTCAAGCCGAGAATCCGCAGCTGCAGCTCGGGCGAATACTCGGCGGCAGGGAGGTCGACCAGTGGTTGTCCATTGCCGTGTTGGCAAAGCCAGGCCCACAGGCGCTCCCTGAGCAGGTCCAGGGACTCGGAGAGGCTCCCCGACCAGCGCGACTCTTCACAGTCCTGTGGCTCTTCGGCAAGGCGCTGACCGACTGCCAAGAACTCCCGGGCCAGAGCCTGTTTTGCTTCGAGGGTGAACCCGAGATATGGGTTCTTCTGGTGCAGGAACTGGAAAACCCCCTCGACCAGCGTGCGGAGCAGGTCGTTCGACAAGGGGTCCTTCTGGGGGTCACAGTCCAGGGCTTCCTTCAGGCTGCGTCGGTTGGACCAGAGTGCCCGCTTGAGCTCTGGACTGGGGAGCAAGCGGTTCGGTTCCGGGGAACCAAGTTGGGCCAGAGTCAACCGGTCGAGTTCCTTCGACCAAGCCACAAGGACCGCGGCCAGTTCTTTCACGGGTGCGAGCCTCCGAGCTGGGGTTCTTCCTGGTCGAGCGCGTTCGACCCGGGGGTGGGCGGCCGCAACCCCGCCTCGAATCGGCAGCTCAAGGGCCGAACCTGTACGTTGGTCCGTTCCGGATCCTCGGCAATGACGCGAAACAGCCAGGCGCGCTCCGGCGACTCGGGGAGCAACGCCACCGACCAGAGCGAATCCTGGCTCTCGTCATCGGCGCGCAGGGCATCCAGGCAGGGCTCCGTCTCCGTTCCGTACAGCACCAGCCCTCGAAGCCAAACCCAGCGTGGTGCTTGCGCCCCGTCGACGACCATCAGACCCCAGCGCCGTGCCTGGTCGTGGTCGACGACGACCCTGGGCGACTCCCCTCGCTGCCGAGCCGAACAGACGCGCTCGGGGGAAGAGAGGTTTCGTAGAGTGGCAGCCGGGAGCTCTGGCTCGGTAACGGCTCCCTGACTGCGCAGAGTGAAGAAGCCGCTGTGCAACAGCTCCTTCTGCTCCGACCACTGGGTGACCAACAGCCCTGGCTCGGAACCCCGGTAGCTCAGGGTCACGCGGTGCCGAGTGGAAAAGGGCTCAAGGGGCGGCGGAGCCAGGGTGAACCCCTGGTACCCGGTGGGATCCACGCGCAAGATGACCTGGTCCCGATACAGAACGATTGGCAACGGCTGACCGTGGACCAAGAGAACGTCCACATGCGCCGAAGAGAAGGAATCGGCAAGTGGCCCTCGAGGGGGCACGGGCAGGACCAGGCGGCGCACGGTCGCCGAGCCCGGCTCGACGACGTACAGAGAGTCGCCGGGCTTCACGCGGGGACCGGTGTGAATGGCAACCCCCGCGCCCAGGGTGGTCAAAAGGCCCAATCGCAGGCCGTTGGCCACCGGGCGAGCCGATGACTGGGACTTGGCACCCTGCTCCCAAGGGAGCTGCACAGCCTTCGAGGTGAAGCTGCCCCGCATCAAGTTGGCGGAAGCCAACTCAGTACGCAGGACGCCGCCCGCGTCCGAGCCCTGGATGGGAGCCCGCACCGCCGCCCCACCCTCGACCTGCCGCGCCACACTGATCCCGTATTTCTCGGGCTCGGGCACCTCATCGAACAGCGGGCGAGCCCTGAGCTGGGGTTCACCCCGAAACGCATGGTACAGCGTGACAGAACTTCGCTTTCGATCCACACCCACCGAGAAGAACGCCTGCTGTCCCAGCCCCAACGCCGAGGTATCCGGCGGGGCAGACACATCGGCAAGTGTCTGCCAGGGGACGCCATCGGTCCGACAGGCGTAGGCACCTGGCCAGGGCCACCCTGGCTCCTCCACCTTGGCCGTTCGGGGCAAAAGGGGCATGGACACGGTATCCTGCCGGGACTTTCCCCATCCCAACCTCGCAAAGCTGCGCCCCAACAGGCATCCCGCGTCGGTGCAGGCAAGGTGACAAGGATCGCCGGAACGGCACAGGGGTCCCGCGGGAACGCTGATCGGATCGTAGCTGGCACCACCGTCTTGGCTCTCGTAGGCCCGGCGCTCCGTGATCGAGATCGCCAAGAGGCGATGCCCTCTGACTCCCAACCGAGAAGTGGCCGGCGGCGGCTCGGATACACTCAGAAGCTCTCCGTCCGGCTCGAATCGCCATAACTGGGGGTGGTCGGTGTCACGCAGAATCACCGAAACCGACCCATCCTCCGCCACGTCGAGGGCATCCACACTGCGCTGGTCTCGCGGCGAAACGCCGAGGCCGGTCAGGGAATGGGGCTGGCTCGTTACGGCGGGTGATGTGTAAAGGGGGTGGGGCAGGAAGGTCAGGCCCGCGTCCTCGGACCAATAGAGCTCCAGACGTTGGCTCTTGCTGCGCAGTCCCACCGCGGCAACTCGCCGACCGTCCGCCGCAACCGACAACGCCAAGGGTGACTCGACCATGGAGGGCAGCACGCTGGGAGCAAGGCTTGACAAGCCAAGCACCTGCCCCACGCCAACGCCCTTCAATCGGGCATGCCAGAGCCCGTGTGGCTTGCAGTCGACGGCCATCCCGGACGCAGCCGAGGGACACACGCCGCTCAACAGAAGGACGTTCCCATCCGGCGTCCGTGCCCGAAATTGCTCCGCGATCCCCAGCATCGACAGGTCGATCCGTGACCAGTCCTTGCCCTTGGCGCGCGTAACGTAGGTCTGGATGGGCAGCGCTTGGTCCTTTTGGTATCGGGGCCAGCAGAAAGCGAATCCGACCCGACCCGCTGCCGTCACACGGAGCCGCTGGCAGTCGTCGAAGGGCGTCGCCTGCGGCCCCTTGAAGGGCCCACCCAGCGTCCCTTCCCATGCTTGCCACCGTCGCCCCGAGGGACGGAAAAGCACCCAGGTGGAGCCATCCAGCATGACGTGTCCGTCCGCAATGTCGGCCTCGGACGGATCGGGGGTGGGGGGATTCTTGATGGAGGTGGCGAACGGTTCGGAGGGAGCCTTGGCGACACTGATACCAAACGGGATCCTCCCCTTGGCCACGGAAAGGACCGAGAGCCTTCCCGCGGGATCCGCGTCGAGCGCGATGGCGCCGACCGGCGAAAGGGCCAATTCACGGAAGGTCCGGCCCCCGTCCTCGGACAACCAGCGCTGTTCGGGAGCGCTCAGAGCACCCACATGACCCTCTGAATCGACCGCCAGAGCGAAGGGAGTTAGAGTGGTTGGTTCCGCTTGGCTCCAGGTCTCTCCCCCATCGTTGCTGGCCAGAACCTGGCGATCGCGAGTCAGCCCGACCACGAAAGAAGGACCCACGACCAGCTCAGAGAGCGGTTGCGGTGGGCGCAGGACCCGCACGATCTCCCCGAGCGGCCGTGAAGCAACGTACACTGCGCCGCTCTCACCCAAAAAGCCAAATCCTCGGTCAGCAACGGTCAGTATCCCCTTGGGTGCCTCGGGGAGCAGAACGGGAGCGTGGGTCGCTCGGGGTGCCGAGTCCAACCAGCGATCACCGTCCGTTCCCACGCACAGCGTGGGCTCCGACCCGTTCGACCTCTGGCACGCGACCAACTTGGAGGGCCCGTCCAGGATCGGCACCCACCGGGTCGGCGCCGAAACCTGCCCGAGGCGAGCCAGCAGACGCCGGTCGTCCCCTGTCTTGGGAACCCGAACAGCACTCTGGCAAGCGACGAGCCAGACGCCCCCGACCAGGACAGCGAGAGCCCGCTGCCTAAAGCTCGAGAAGCTTCGCCAACCGTTGCTTGGTCTGCAAGCCAACCAGCGGAGCCCCGGTGCGCTGCCCATCGCGGAAGACCATGACGGTCGGGACGCCTCGAACTCCGTACTTTCCTGCCGTGATGGGAGCATCGTCGACATCGACCTTGCCCACCTTGACCTTGCCATCCAGCTCGTCTGCCAGCTGATCGATGATCGGGGCAAGCGCCTTACAGGGTCCACACCAAGTGGCCGTGAAATCGACCAACACCGGGATATCGGAGCGAAGAACCTCTTGCTCGAAGTTAGTATCGTTCAAAATGCGGACTTTGGCAGAGGCCATTGGGGTCTCCTTGGCTGCTCGGCATGCAACATAGCCCGAACGTCCTTCCGCGCAATCCCCCGGCCTTCTGCCCAGCCGCACGCGCCACCGAAAAAGGCGTGCTACGGGGCCCCGGTGCGTCGAAACTCCCCCCATCTGCAGCGCCCCGGGGCTGGGCGGTCCCGCGCCCAGCCTTGGCAAAAGGGTTGGTCGGAAGCCGGTGTGGTTTCGGTGCTCGAGCCCCTGGTCCTTCTCCGCCGCAAGGAACGTCTCCTTGAGGTGTTGGGCGCTCGCCTGGACTCCGTGACCCTGGTGATGGACGCTCCCCACGATCCGCACAACGGCGCCGCCATGGTCCGATCCTGTGACGCCTTCGGGGTGGCAACCCTGCATGTGATCGAGCGCATCGAGCCATTTTTGATCGCCGACTCGGTATCGACGGGCACCGAGCAATGGGTCGAGATCGTGGCCCATTCCTCGGTCGAGGCGGCCGTCGGGCGATTGCGCGCCGAGGGACGCCGGCTGGTCATCGCCGATCCGAAGGGCACCATGCTGCCCGAGGACTTGGCGAGAATCCCGCGGCTCGCATTGGTCGTCGGCAACGAGAAGGATGGAGTGTGCGAGACGCTGCGGGCGCAGGCAGACGACTCGGTTCGAATCCCCATGCGTGGATTCGTGGAGAGCCTCAATGTCAGCGTGAGCGCTGCCCTGCTGCTCCGCGCCGCCACCCAGGACCGACCCGGCGACCTAACACCGGAACAGCGCCTGCGCGCCTACGCCTCCGGCCTGGTGCGGACCGTACCCCGGGCACGGGAGGTCCTGGGGAATCTCCAGCCTCGCTGAGTGGGGTCCCAGGGAACCGGGGCGGCGCAGGGACTGTCCCGAAAATGCCACCTCCCCACGCCGAAAGCCCATTCCCGCCACCCAACGGATGACAGGACGCCTCGCCTGTACTACCGTCCCGCCCGCGTTCTCATGTCTCACCGCAGCGAAGCTTTCAGCGTCCTCGGTCCCAGCACCCGGCTCACCGGGCGCATCTCGGGCCAGGGTGGATTGCGTGTCGAAGGAACCGTCCAAGGGGACGTCGAGGTGAATGGACCCGCGGAGTTGGCCGAAGGCGCCCGCCTGACCGGCGACCTGACCGCGGCTTCATTGGATCTCGGAGGATCTCTGGAGGGCAATGTCACGACCACCGGCGTGGTGGTGGTACGCTCTTCGGCCGCTCTGCGCGGTGAGGTTCGCGGTGCAGAGGTCTCCATCGAGCCGGGTGCCAAGGTGTCAATTCGCTTGGATACACCCTTCGAGCTCGATCTGGGGCCATTCGGGCGTTAGTTGTTCCCTTCTGGATAACCCAAGCAGCAGTTCGACGAGGCGACGATGGCAGGCACGGTGATTGGCGAAGAGCTCACGATCGAAGGCGAGCTGACCAGTGACGAGGAAATCTCGGTGTTGGGAACGGTTCGGGGGTCCCTGTCGTGCACCGATGCCGTGCAGATCGCCACGGGCGCGGTGGTCCAAGCCGACGTGAGCGCCTCCAGTCTGATGGTCGCCGGCCAGGTGACGGGGAACGTGGTGGCATCCGACCGGGTGGATCTCCAGGCGGGAGGGCGCTTGATCGGCGATGTGCGAGCGGCCCGCCTCACAATCGCCGACGGAGCCTCTTTCAAGGGCAACGTCGACATGGACGTATGACGGAGGATCGATGAGCCAGCAGTCGATCATCAGTCGCGGAACGATCGTACGAGGCCAGGTCAACGGGCAGGGTTCGCTCGAGGTCGCAGGAGCGATCGAGGGTGACATCTCCGTCAGCGGGGACGTGGTCGTGGCCAGCGGAGCGGTCGTCAAGGGCAGCATCGAGTCCGCCCGGCTGACCGTGGCTGGTTCGGTTCTGGGCAATCTCTCGGCCAAGGACGCCCTGATCTTGGAGCCCGGAGCTCGGGTGATTGGCGACTTGGTAGGGGTTAGTATCACCGTAGCGGACGGCGCTTTGGTCAGGGGGCTTGTCCGCACGGAGGGCGAGACACCGTTGGATCGAAAGGCTCCCGCCGCGGCCGCACAGCGGACGATGGGTGCGCCATCCCATCTGCGCGCTCCGGTTCCCGCGCGACCCATGCCGGGACGGGCAGAGCCGCCGCGCAGTCCAGTGGCGACCACGCGAACCGCCGCGACGCCCCGCGCGATGGACCGAGTCGTCGCCGAGCCCCCCGCCCACGAAGAGCCCCATGCTCCCAAAGAGCCGGACCCGGTCGCCAAGCCAGCCGCCGCGGCGGCTCCGGCACCATCCCGGCGCCTCGACATCCCGGCGCCGGTAGTTCCGGCTCTGAAAAAGCAAACCAAGACCAAGAAGAAGAACCGGCAGCACTGATGTCCAAGCTGGATCGGGCTCGTCTGGTCGAGCTGCTGCGTGAGCGCAGCTTCGAGCGAAAAAGGGTCATCTTGGCCAGCGGCCAGGAGAGCGATTTTTTCATCGATTGCAAGCAGACGATTCTCACCGCCGAGGGCCATGCCCTGGTCGGAGCTCTGATGTTCGACGCGCTAGCCCAGCTGCCAGCCTGTGAAGCGGTGGGTGGAGTGGAGCTGGGAGGATGTCCGCTGGCCAGCGCGGTTTCCCTGACCAGCTTTCAGCGCGGCCGCCCCCTGCCTGCCCTCTATGTCAGAAAGGCCAAGAAGGACCATGGCTCGGCGCGACTGGTGGAAGGTGACAAAGCGCTACGCCCCGAGATGCCAGTCGTGCTTCTGGAAGACGTGGTGACCACCGGCGGCTCGAGTCTGCGCGCCGTCGAAGCTTTGCGTTCCGTTGGGGCTCGGGTGGTCGGTATCGTGGCTCTGGTCGATCGCCTGGAGGGCGGTCGAGCCGCCCTGGAAGGGGCCGGTCTGCCGTTGGTCGCTCTGGCCACACGCCGTGATTTCATGGGTGATTGAGCCCCCGCAGCCCCGTCATCCCGCCCGGGGGTTGCCGCTATTCTGCCGGCAACACGCGGGCCAGCAGGAACTTGAGATAGCGCCCCTCGCGGTGGTTCGCCAAGACCGGGTGATCGGGGGCATGTCCGGCTTCGTGCACGATCTGTACGCGTCGACCCACCCGCGTGGCCGCCTCGGCAATCGCTTCGCGAAACGCCTCCGGAGTCACCTTGGCCGTACAACTGGCGATAGCCAGGTAACCCTCGGGACGAACCAGCCGCAGGGCGTAGCTGGCCAGTCGCCGGTACGCCGACAGCGCACGCCCTAGCTGAGCGCTGTTGTGCGCCATGCTGGGCGGATCGCAGATCACCAGATCGAAGGTGAGCTGCTGGGCCACGCTTCGTTGCATGTACTCAAAGGCGTCGTCTTTGACGAATTCGTGCCCAGCCAACGACAGTCCGTTCAGTTCCACGTTCCGTTGGGCCCAGTGCAGCGCCAGGGCCGCCTGATCGACACTGACCACGCGCCGTGCCCCATGCAGAGCGGCCAGCACCGAGAAACTGCCGGTATAGGCGTATAGGTTCAGTACCGAGGCACCGCGATACAACGGGACGAGCGTCTTTCTGTTCTCGCGATGATCCAGGTAGAGACCGGTCTTGTGACCTTGGAACAGATCGACGTACAGTTTCATCGACGATTCGGCGACGACCAGATCTTTGGGTGGGGCCTCACCCCAGAACAAGCCCACCGAATCCTGAGCGTCTCGCGGGGCGTCGGCTCTGCGATGTAGGATCCCCGAAAGCTCCTGGCACTTGCCAAGAGCGTCCCCCAATCCGGGCAGCAGAGTCTCGACGGCCGCTGCGTAGGTAGCGACGACGGCCCAGCGGTCGTAAAGGTCGACCACTACACCCGGCAAGCCATCCCCTTCGCCGTTGATCCACCGAAAGGCAGTGGTGCCGTCGGCGAGCAAGGCCTCACGCAACCGCCAGGCTCTTTGAACCTGCCGCGCTAGCCACGACGAGTCGGGACGAGCCCGGGCGGACAGCACGCGGATCGCCACGCTCGAATGCTCGTCCCAGAGCCCGTAGCCAGCCCAATGACCTGCCCGAAGGCGGAGCAGTTGGCCGCTCTTCGCGGAAAAATCAGGACTGATGTGGTCGCGGTAGATCCAGGGGTGGCCGCTGCGCACAGCCGCCTCCAACGAGGCCGGCAGGATCAGATCAGCGTCCAGTTCAATGGAGCGATCGGCCCCCGGAGACCTGGTAGGGGAACGCGGTCGGCGGGTCCTATCGCGCGCCATTCAGCAGAGCCTGGAGCTGCGAGAAGTCGCTATCTTCCACCGCACCGTCCACACGACATCGAACCCGCCCGCTCGGATCGACCAACACGTGCACGGGCAGCTCGGTTCCACTGTCGATCCCAACCTTGGCCAACCAATCGCTGCGCTCGCTGCCCTCGCGGAGCCAATAGGTGTCGCGCAATCCCGAAACGGGCTGTCCGGTGAGAAAGGCCTGGAGCTGACGCTCGTCGTCGTCCAGTGAGATGAAGGCCACGCGGAACGGGTGCCCGGTGGCTCGCAATCGGTCCTCCCAGGCCCTGAGCCTCGGGATCTCCTCCTTGCACGGGACGCACCAAGCCGCCCAGAAGTTGACCCAGGTCCAGTGACCCTGGCTGAGCTGCACCACCTCGGCGAGCCGAGACTCGCCCCCAGCCGCCCGACGTGAGACGGGCTCCCGCGAGGCGGTGGGCCCCGAGGAGCGCAGGGCGCCCCCGCACAGCCGCCGGGGAGCGTTGGCCACTGGCGGTGGCTGGGATGGCGTGCTGGGCGACGGCTCCGGGGCCGTCGCCGGGTTGCCCAGCACCACCTGACTTCGCTCCCGGGTGACCATCACCTGCTTGGTTGGCCCCTGTTCACAGGCAGAAGCCGCCCACAGCAGCGTCAGGCCCACGAAGGCTCGACGACTCAGAGCCGACAGTCGACCCATGACACGAACGCGCTCCGGTTGATGGCATCCTCGTCGCACTTGGTTTCGGGGCGGGAGTTGTTCCACTGGCAGTATTCCTTGGAGAGCTGGGCGAACTCGTTGCCCAACCACAGAAGCCCAACCGTCTTTTCCAGAGCTGGATCCTGGGATGCTTCCTTCAGGTCGAACAGAACGGAGTTGGCACGCCGGTGGGAAAGCGCCCGATTCTTGTCGACCGTGCCCGACTTGGAGGCCCGAGCCACCACGAAGAAGTAGCGCGCTCCCTTGCGATCGAACCACCGCTCCTCCAAGAGCTTCTTGGCGGCAGCGTCCAGCTCCTCCTTGCCCACGTCGAACATGATGACAGCGCCCCGTTCGCGCAGCGGCGTGAAGAGCTCGTTGAAATCCTCGTCGTTGATGGATGCGAAGTTCTTCACATCGGCGGGTTGGCAGCCGCGGCGTCCCCCTTCCCCCCCCACCAGGCCGCAGGAATGCAGCACCCGTTCCAGCACCTGCTTGAAGCGAGGGGTGCAGTATCCCACCTCGGCCTGGGCGGCAACCGCCACCTGAGGGCGGGTGAGCTCGGGCGTCAGCAGTCGCTGACGGGCGTCGGCAACGGACACCCGCACGCTCACCAACATGATTCCCAACAGGACAGCGGCAGTCGCTGCCCCGACACCAACCGCCATGGCAGTCGGCTTGGTACCAGACTCGGTCATCTCAACACCTCCGGAGCCAACTGCTTCAACGCGAACCTGAGCCCAAGATCCGTGTCCTCGTCGCAGATCTTGCGACGACCCAGGTAAACCTGAGGCGTAGACACCGGAACCCCGTTGTCGGCCGCGAAATGCAGGTGCCGGTTGAGCTTGACCTTGGTGTCCCGGGAGTCGATACAGGTCAACATGCTGGGTCCGAAGCGCTGCTGGATGACGGCACGGAGCGTGGGTTCGCCTTGCTTGCCGGCTCGAGTCAGGTACTCCTGGTTATCGAAGGCCCACTCCAGTACCTGTCGAGCCTGCTCCTTTCCGCACAACACGGCCTTGGACACCGTGCAGGCTCCGGGATGCAGCGACTGATCGAGCATCCAGTTGCACGAGGTATCCAGGGGCATCAAGACCAACGTGATATCGAGGGATTCGAGGACACCCTCCACGTTCATCCGATCGTCCAATGCCTTGCAGGTGGGGCACAGTGGGTCTTCGAAAAGGAGCGCAGGCTGGGTGGCTCGCCTCCCCCGGTAGCGGACCAGGCTGTTCTGTGGGTCCTGTATGTTCTTCAGCTCGCCGCACTGGGTGAGGTACGGTCGGTGATCGGGTGCCGTGGCCGCGTAGACGACGGTGGGTAGCAGCGTAAAAAGCCCCAGAATACCCAGCCAAACGATGGCCAACGCCGGCTGTCCCTTGGCGCGCGCCTCGGCCCCCGAAGCACTGGCTTCTCGCAGCGCGGGGAGGCCCATCAGCCCCCCCGCAGTGACCAGGAGTGACGCCAGGTAGGTCCCCACGCAGGTTTCACATAGCGAGCCCAGCTGGGTCACCGCGATGAAGAACATGAGAATCGACACCAAGAGGGGCGCGACGCTCACCGCCGCGTAGAATACGACGCTGGTGCGACTGGCCCGGGAGCGAGCCAACAGCAGGTACATGGCAAAGCCCGCGTAGAAGGAGAAGGCTCCCAGAGCAAACAGTGAGATGGGGATGCCTCCCCACAACGAGTCACGCAACACCGCCGAGTAGGGGCTGTACATGGCGGCTCGACAGGACTCGGCTTCGGCGGTCGGCGGGGCACCCGGAACGAAGCTGCAGTGGACGTCGTGGAGACGACGATCCAGGTGCGCCGCATAGTCGAGCGTTGAATAGGACGAGAACACGAGGCCCAACAGCGAGCCGATCAAGGCAATCACTGCGGGGACTCGGGAGTTGGACCCGAACATCGTGCCGAAGGGTTGCGCCAACTGGCGACGGGATGCAACCCGTCCTACCTTGACCGGTCGGCGCCTCCACCCGCGCGGCCGAACGCCCTGTGCGGCTCGGGAGTCGCGAAATCCAAGCCAGATCTGGGGAGAAGCGCGGCCATCGCTCACGAACCGCGTGGCCGGTACGGCTGATTGGACTAGGCTGGTGAACAACGAACGGGTCCTGACATGCGCACTGCCATCGTCGTCAGTTCCACCTACACCGAAAGTGGTTCGGCAACATCTTGTCCCGTCTTCGCGGACACCCGGGACGTCGTCGCGGAACGATTTGGTCGAACCGACATCGATTTCGACGTCAAGACGTTCGAGGCAGACCATGGTTTGCCCGAGCAGCTAGAAGCCTTCGTGTCGGCGCTTGACGAACCCGCCGAGACGATGCTGTTGCACTGCACCGGGTACGTCGCCACCCGCCCCGGACGAGGCCCCGCGCTGCTGCTTGACGGACCCCGACTGCGAGCCTTTCCCTTCTCGCGGTTGGGAGCGCTGATCCGCGACACGAGTCGACAAGCGTTGATCATCGTGGATGCCGCGGTGGTCTCGCCGCCGGACGCCACCGGAGAGCTCGCCGAAATCGCAGGCACCGTCGCCGATACGCTGTCTGGCAACGATGGCCACCTTGCGGCGCTGGTCTCGGTACAGGACCAGCCCAACCGAGCCCGGCGGGGGCCGCTCCGCCTGACTGATTTGTGGCTGGTGGCCTGGGAGGGTCTAAAGCACCAAGAGCCCGGTCGCCCCGTCCAGGTCGAGCAGATCTGGAGGGCCATGCAGCAGGAACGCCTGAGCTTCGCCCAGGTGCCGGGGGCAACCTACCGAGCTGCCGGCAACGACCTGGTCCTCGGTGGATTGGATGGGCACACCGGATCATCGACATCGAGCGCGCTGCCGTTGCCCCGAGCCTCCGAGTTACCAGAAGAGGCCTTCTTGCCCAGCGTGGCGCCCCCGCCCGTCGCCGCCCCCAGGGGACCCCTGCTCACTCCCCCGCCCATCGCGGGCCCCAGAGGTCCCCTGGTCACTCCCCCGCCCATCGCGGGCCCCAGAGGTCCCCTGGTCACTCCCCCGCCCATCGCGGGCCCCAGAGGACCCCTGATCACTCCTCCGCCCATCGCCATCGCGATGGGCGCGAAGGGCAACCGGATGCCCTCCGCGCCGCCCCTGGATTCGGTCATCGATTCCCTGATGCAAGCCGAGAGCCCGAAGCGAGTCCTGGAGGTCTTGCAGATGCGCTTGGGGATCGCCCCGCTGGACCCCGAGACGCTGGAGCACGCTCGAGAACGGATCCTGCAGGTGGCGGAACCCGCTGAGAAAGCCCAGTGGTTGCGGGAGCTGGCCGAAATGATCGCGGAGCCAGAGCACAAGGCTGAGCTGTTGATCGAGGCCGCGGGCCATCTCACCGCGAATTCCGGTTCCAGTGCCCAGATCCTGGCCCTGCTGGAGGGAGCCGTGGCGGCAGCACCCGGGGCTAGGGATTGTTTCGATCGAGCCCAGAGCATTCTGGCAAAGTCCGGCACACAACAGGGTCTGATCGAGCTGCACGACCGCGCTCTGTTGGCATCGCCCACCGAGGACTGGGCACTCGAACTCGCCCTGCGCCTGTTGGATCTTCACAACCAGCAGGTGGTCCTCGACAGCCTGTCCCAGGCAGCCGTGGTTCGTCTGATCGCCCTGGTCAGCGCCCGTGCCGAGCTCCGCCCCATGGCCATCTCGCTCGCCTTGACCCACGGCTTCCAGCGACGAGCCCTGCAGCTGTTGGCCGACTGGCGCCGTCACGAGCCGCGCAATCCGCAGGCTCTACGACTCTGGCTGGAGCTTGGGGCGGGCTCCGAAGATGCCGAGCTGTTGGCCATGGCGCGCTCCATCCTGGACAGCGAGACCGAGGACTCAGCTCCCGCAGAGCACACGGCCGCTCGCGAGGGCGCGGATCTCTTGCCGAGTTTCACCCGCAGCATGCAGACTGAGGATCACCAGCGTTTCTTCCCGTTGGATGGCTGTCCCCCCTCCCTGCCGGCGGTGTGCGACGCCCTGGCCCCGTTATTGACCGAGCTTCAGGAAAGCAACGGCGGGCTCCCTCCACGCCCGTCCAAGGAGGAGACGCTCCTGGACCCGCAGTCCAGCACCACCACCCTGGCGCGAAGCCTGGCCTGGACCGCACGGTGGTTGGGCGTGGACCCGCCGGAGCTGTTCGTCCTTCCCGAACTCGCCAATCACCTGGCCTGGCGGTGGGCAGAACGACCGCAGCTCCTTCTGGCACGCAACCTGGGAAGTGGTCTGGGTCTTACCGACCTGGTCTTCTTGGGCGCGCGACATCTGGCCCTACTGCGACCCGATTGCCGCTGGCGATTGCGCGTCTGGGGCGTCGACGGTCTGGCGAGTTGCCTGCGTTGGCTGTCCTTGGCTGCGACGCCCAGCGGCAAGGGGCAAGGCCGGGGAGGTGACCTGGAAGGTCGCTGGTTGCGCAAGCTGTCCGAAATGCTGAACGAGAATCCGGCGTTCGGTGAACAGGCCCGTCGTCTCCCGACCGTCCTAGACCCCAGCCCGGAGACCTGCCAATCAGAGGCGCTGCGCTACCTGCGCTCCGTGGATGAACTCCGCCTGCAGCTGGCGTGCTCGGCGTGCGACAGCCCCAGTGTCGCCTTGCGCATGACCCGTCGATTCCCCCTGGACAGCCCCATCGGAGTCGAGGAGCAGCTCGACATCCTGGCCCGCTATGCGACGGACCCGAAATGCTCCGCCGTGCGGCGACATCTGGGCATGCCACCCCGTACCGAGACCGAAACCAAGGGGATCTAGGGCGGGGCCGCAGCCGGGAACCTCCCCAAGGCTGGGTCACCAGTCAGCTTCGCTCGGACCCTATTCGGGATCGGGGAACAGGAGCAGCTGCTCTCCGCGCACAACAAACAGCGTTTCGACACGGTGATGATCCTGTGCCTGACCGAGCCCTTCGATCGGGAGGTCATCCGTTGCACCGAGGAAACCCGAGGCCCGCTTAGATTGCCTGCGTCGGCTGCAGCCAGAGGAGAAGAACTCGGACAAGCTCGTGCCCCAGGGGGCGGAGTCCTCGGGTTACGAGCTCCGGTAGCCCTCCGTCCACGGGCTTTGTGCCGGTGCGGCGCAATGACGACACCTCGACGAAGCGGCGAGTTGGGTCCTACTCGAACAGCTCTTCGGCGTTGGCTATCGTCGCGGCGCGACGGATGGTCCGACGTGTCCTGAGACCGTAGCCACAGCGGGTGGCGCGTGGCCGATTTCGGCCGGCGCCGGCCAACTCTGACCTCGAAAATCGGGCGCGTTGGGC
>CAZYKT010000087.1:0-20156 GCA_964648165.1 uncultured Polyangiaceae bacterium
CTTAGCGATTGGGATGTTGCCGTGTGTGTTGGCGATGGGTGCGCCCGCGTGGGCGGCCAACGATGACGTCAAGGTGTGTGTGAGTGTCGAGATGCGCGAGCCGGCCAAGCCATCCAAGGATCGGGCGCGGGCCAAGCGTGCTCGGCGCTCCGACGAGAATCAAGCTGGCAAGGGCGACGCCTCGGTTTCGAAGGACGCGTCGACTCCGGAGAATGCGGCGCCGGCTGGTACGGACGGCGTGGTGCCGCCAACCCCCTTGTTTGCAGCGGGCGGCGAGGTGTCGCCGAAGCCTTCGGAGGCTTCCCTGGCTTTGATGCGGGACAATCCGAGTCCGGAGCCCGAAGTGGCTGCGTCGGACCAACCATCCCAGGAGGAATTCGCCCGGGCCATGGATCCCTACGGGGCCAAGGATCCGCGCGTGTTGAGTGGGGCCCATCTGCCGGTGGGACAGACCCCGGGCGTGTACTTGAAGCGCTTGATGGAGCATTTCGTGACTCACGAGGACGGGTTCGTCGCGGCCTCCGAGGGTTGCCAGCAGCACATCGTGGTCGAGCTCTATCCCTTGCACGTGGGGTGGACGGCGTTTGCTCGTTACTCGGGGACGGGGCGCGAGGAGCGGGTGCAGCAGCTGTTGCCGACCGAGCTCTCCCAGTTTGCGGAGCGCAGCGTGCTGGCGCTTTTGCACGACTTGCCCATCGGTGAGACGGTGGACCGAGACAACGTGCTGTGGGCTGACTCGCTCAAGAGTACGCAGCGCATCAGCGGACGCGGGCATTTTAGCCTGGGCTTGGGCACCCGGGTGCGCGGTGGCCTTTTCGATACCGTCAATGAACCCGACGCCGGCCCGTCCGCGGCCACGGTTTCGCCCAAGTTGCGGATCGTTACGCCCATGACGTTGAGCTTGGGCTACCGGGGCCAGTTCGATCAGTATGGCGTGGAGGCCTTGGGGGAGTTGGATCTGGGTACGAGCATGACGGCGGCTCGCAAGAACCCCACCGGGGGCCACATCGACTACGGGGGGAGCACGGCGTTGGTGCTGCACGTTTTGCGCTACGCTAATCCCAAGGGGCTTTCTTCCCTCTACTACGGTGGAGGTGCCACCTTTGCCTTGCACTGGTTCCGAGCCGTTCGCGCCAACGAGGCCAACTACAGCGATCCGCGCTCCACCCTGTGGGGGGGCGGGCTCGATGTCGATGCCCTGCTCGGTTACGAGTTCATGCGCGCCAGTGCGGTGTCCTTCTTCTTGCAGGGTGAGCTGACCATCCCGGCCTACCTGGTCAAGAGCGAAAACAACGACGGCAGCATCGATACCTGGTTCCCGGGGGCCAACCTGCGCCTGGGCGCCAACTTTTAGCCGGGAGCCGACCGTGAACCGTTTCAGGGCCTGGTGTCGGGCTTTCTTGTTGGTCCTTACGACCGCAATGACGACGTCGTCCGCCTGGGCCAAGGTCACCCTGTGCCTTCAGGTCTCGGCTGCCGACGCGGAGCGCGAAGGGCTGACCAAGCTTGCGGCCTCCGAGGTGGCCCGGCATCCGTCGCATCGAGTCGTGAAGGAGGATTGTCAGTCGCATCTGCGAATCGAATCCTTCCGCGTGTTGGAGCGTCGCTATCTGACCGTGCAGCTCGCCGACCAGGTACCGGTTCGCCACGAGATCGAGGACGACCGGCAACTGGCGAAAAAGCTCGCCGAGGCCACGACGCTGGTTCTGGGCAACGATCCGATGTACCTGTCCGAGGATCCGGCCAAGTGGTCCCGCATGCAGAAGGCCTCCCACAGTGTCCTGGTGCGCGGCCAGAACACGCTGCGCCTGGAGGTCATGGAGATCCTGACCCGCACCGGCACGGGGCCCGCCGGAGCCCCCGGTTTCGCGGTGGGGCTGTGGCGGGGCGCCGATCAGTGGCAAGTTTTCGGGAGGCTACATCTCGGTGGATGGCTGCAGGGGATCTCGGGTTCGGAGCGGGCGCTCCGATTGCGGACCGGGGCGGACGCGGGGCTCGTCTACGAGACCTCGGCTCGGGCCAATACCTCGGCCTACGTTGCGGCGAGCGCCGGTCTGCTCCTTTTGCGCTTCGAGGGGCGCGTCGAGCCCCAGGACGAGCAGAGCCTGGATAGCGTGACCCACCTGGGCGGCGCGCTTTCGACCCGGGTCGGGATCCGCACCCTGCGCTGGTTCGACTTCGACGCTGACGTCTTTGCGGGGCTGCAGCTACCCCTATTCCTGACCAGCGAGACCGACAGCCTCTTGTTCGGGGACCATGGGATCTACACCCCCATCCTGGAAGTCGGCGTCGGGGTTGGCTTCTGAGCGGCTTGCTGGCAGCCTCGATTGCCTGGTAATTGTCCGTCATGGCAGAGCGAAAGCGCGAGCCGGTCACCCATCGGGCCCTGGTCACTGGAGCCAGCCGTGGCATCGGGGCCAGCATCGCCAAGGTACTGGCCCAGGAGGGTTGCCGGGTCATCCTGAACTACCGGAGCAACCACGAGCGAGCCCGGGAGGTCGAGCGGGAGATCCGCGAGGCGGGAGGCACCGTCGAGCTTGCGTGTTTCGACGTGGGCGATCCAGCGGCTGTTACTGCGGCGTACCGACAGCTGAAGGTCGAAGAGGATCCGATTGACGTGCTGGTGAACAACGCCGGACAGGCCAAGGATGGGCCTTTTGCGGGGATGAAACCCGGCGACTGGGAGCCGGTGATAAGGACCTGTCTGTTTGGATTCTACAACGTGACGCAGCCTCTCACCCTGCCCATGGTGCGAGGGCGCTGGGGACGGATCATCACCATCGTGTCCCGCTCCGGGACCTCGGGTCAGCGCGGCCAGGTCAATTACTCGGCGGCCAAGGCGGCGCTCATCGGCGCGACCAAGGCGCTGGCCAAGGAGCTCGCGACCCGAGGGATCACCGTGAACGCCGTGTGTCCGGGGTTGATCGACACCGACATGCTCAAGGGCCTCGACCACGAGAAGCTGACACGACAGATCCCGCTCGGCCGCCTGGGAACTGCCGCTGAGGTGGCCGAGGCAATACGCTTCCTGTTGGGACGCGGAGCGGACTACATCACTGGACAGGTTCTGGCGGTGGATGGGGGCCTGGGGATGTAGGTCCCCGGCCTTTCACATGGCCATGCCGCCGTCGACGCGCAGCACTTCCCCGGTCACGTAGGATGCCGCGTCCGAGGCCAAGAAGACCACGGCCTTGGCCACGTCTTCGGGCGTACCCAGGCGCCTGCTGGGGATGAGCTCGATCAACGCCGTACGCGCCTTCTCGTCGAGCTTCTCGGTCATGGCCGTCTGGATGTAGCCCGGCGCTACCGCGTTCACCCGGATGTTGCGGGAGGCCAGCTCCTTGGCGGAGCTCTTGGTGATGCCAATCACGCCAGCTTTGGAGGCGGCGTAGTTCACCTGACCCGCATTGCCCATCAAGCCCACCACGCTGGAGACGTTGATGATGGCTCCGCCCTTCTGTTTCAACATGGGGCGGGCCACCGCCTTGGTGAAGTTGAAGATGCTCTTCAGGTTGACGGCCAGGACCAGGTCCCAGTCCTTTTCGCTCATGGTGAACAACAGGCCGTCCCGGGTGATGCCGGCGTTGTTGACCAGGATGTCGATCTGGCCAAAGCGCTTGACCACGGCGGCCACCAAGTCCTTCACCGCGTCGGTGTTCGACACGTCAACCACGAAGGCCTCGGCGTCGGTGCCTTGGCCCTTGAGCTTGGCCGCCATCTGTTCTGCCTTGTCGGCAGCGATATCCACCACGGCCACCTTGGCACCCTCAGCGGCCAGCTGTTCTGCGATGGCGGCCCCGATCCCCTGAGCGCCCCCGGTGACGATTGCGACCTTGTTGGTGAGAATTGTCATAATCGGATGTCTTCTGCCGCGTCTCCGTCACGACCGCAATTGGCCCCGCGAGGTCCAGGACGCCAGCCGGCGGAGCATGGAATCGGCTCTGTCATGCGTCAAGAAGACATCCAGGCGGCCTGGAAGGCCCGGTGGGCTGGTTCCGGGGCCGACTCCCGCTGGCTTAAGCTTCGCCACCAGGGTCCGTTCTCCCGTTTGGTCCACAGGGCAGGTCGTTGGGTCCGGTTGATGCCATGGAAGAGAACCATCCTTGCGAAGACGTAGGCACGCTCGAGGGGGCCTCGAATTCTGACGAGCCGACGCCCACCTCGTCGCGGTCGCTACGCCTCCTGGGTGCTCTGGACATGGTGTCGGACCACGTCTCAATCACCGATCCGTCCGGTCGGATAGAATACGTGAACCATGCCTTCGAGCGGGTCTCGGGTCGTCCCAAGTCATGGATTGTCGGTCGCAACATTATGGAGATATGGAACGAGCCCCCCGACCCCGCCTTGACCCAACGCGCCCTGCGCGAAAAAAAGCCATCGCGAGGCGAGCGGGTTCGCCGTAACGTTCGGGGTGAGCTGTTCTTCGACGACGTGACGGTTACTCCGCTGTTGGATCAGCGAGGTCGAGTGACCCATGTCCTGACCACGGGACGAGACACCACGCGCCGTCATCTGGCCGATTCAATCACCGGGCTGCCCTCACGGCAGCAGTTGTTGGATTGCATTCTGGATCGGATCCAAAAGGGCTCAGCATCCCAGGCGACCGCTCGCTTTGCCCTCATCTTCCTGGACGTGGATCACTTCAAGGCCGTGAATGACACGTATGGCAAGGTGGTCGGCGACCAATTGATCCTCGAGCTGTGCCGCCGGATCCAGGAGTCCCTGCCCAAGAGCCGCGGCTCGGGTTGGGTCAGCCATCTGAACCGCGACGAATTCGCGATTCTCCTTCTGGACCTTCAGAACGACGACGAGGTTCACCTGATCGCCAACCGCATCCTTTTCCGAGTGCGGGAACCCTTCCGAGTGGCGGGTTCGGAGCTGTGCCTGGCGGCAAGCCTGGGTATTGCTTCGAGTAGCTCCTGCGACTACGCAAATCCTGAGGATGTCTTGCGCGACGCAGAGACGGCCATGAACCGCGCCAAACGGAGCGGCGGGAATAGCTCGGCCGTGTTCGTTCCCGCCCTGCACACCGAGATGGTGGACCGGACTCGACTGGGGGCCGAGCTGCGCCGGGCTCTGGCCGAGCGGGAGCTCTGGCTCTGCTACCAACCGATCGTCTCTCTGGATACCGGTGCCATCACTGGCGCCGAAGCCCTGGTGCGTTGGCAACACCCCACCCGGGGCGTCGTGCCCCCCGTCGAGTTCATCGGGGCAGCCGAGGAGAATGGCCTGATCGTACCGCTCGGCGATTACGTGCTGCGGGAGGCCTGTCAGCAGATGAAGCGGTGGCGGAGTCTGTCCTGCGGAACCGTGGCGGTCAACGTGTCGGCTCGTCAACTGCGCCACCCGGATTTTGCCAGCCAGGTCGCGGAGGCGCTGAAGGAGGCTGACCTTCCGGGCCGTCTGTTGAAGCTGGAGGTCACCGAGAGCACGGCTGCCCATGATCCAAAGGCGGTGACCGAGTTATTGCGTAGCCTCAAGGCACTGGACGTCGAGCTCTTGATGGACGACTTTGGCACGGGGTACTCGTCGCTCAATTACCTGACCCGATTTCCACTCGACAAGCTCAAGATCGACCGTTCCTTCGTGCAGCTGATACCGGGTAGCGAACACGACGCGCTGGTCGCCACCACCATCGTCGCCATGGCCCACAGCCTGGGCCTGGGGGTCATCGCCGAAGGCGTCGAGACCCGGGACCAGCTCCATTTTCTGTGCAGCCTGGGCTGCGAGGAGATGCAGGGCTATCTCTTCAGCCCGCCGCTGAAGGCGGCGGACTTCGAGGCCCTAGTGCGTTCGGGTCGGCGACTGGACGTACCGGAGGTCACGAAGCCCGAACGAGTGTCCCTACGCCTTCCAGTCGCAGCGGAGGCAGCGGTTTCGGGGACGCATGCTCGAGCGCCGGTTGTCAAGCAGGCGTAGGCGTTGGTTACGCGTCTTGCCGTCTGAGCCGAGCTAGGGCCGTTCTACCGCCCCCGCGTCGCAGCCGCTGGCGCTGCGCGGTTTGCCGCGCTGATCCGTACCCGGGCAGTCCTGGCCGAGACCCAACGCGGGGCTCCCCTCGGCGGGGAGCATGCTCGGCGTTGGGCCACCGTTGTCCGTGATCTCACCCTTCGCCTTCTGGGTGCGGTCGACAAGGCTGTCACGTTGAGCCTTCCCGAGGTGCTGGGGACACTTCCAACCTGACGGGAAATCATCACGACAGACGTTCGACCCCGTGCATTTATCGATTCCTGCTGCGGTTTCCAGCGGTTGCGTCCCGGCGGCCGCAGTGGGTAAGCTGCCAGTCGGGACCGCGGCCCACGAATCGAAGAGGGAAGTATGACCTTGTTCGGCAAGAAACCAGAACCTGTCTACGCGACCCCCGAATCGCTGCCCATTGGGCCCCCGGTTGCCGAATCGGCTCCCGCCGAACCGGCGGAACCCTCGCCACCATCCACGGATGATCCAGAGCTGGAGACGATCGATGCCACGCCTCTGCCGCCTGCCTACGGCATTCTGGAGGCCATCCGCTTGATGAAGAGCTTGCCGGTCGACGAGAACACCGAGTTGGTCGTGCGGGTCATCAAGAGCACGCTCGAATCGATGCACGTCGACGTGGCGGACATCGTCGAGGATGCGGACCGACAGAGTGGCTTCGTCACCGGCAAGATGACGGCGCTGAATCGAGACATCGGCGAGCTGGAGCGCAGCCTGGAAACCAAGCGTGAGGAGCTGCGCGCTCTCGAGGCCGAGCTGGCCGAGATCCGGTTGGCCAAGGAGCGGCTCCTGATGACCGGCGACCCCGCCATCGCCAAGCGCCTGGTGCTCCCGCCTTCTCAGCCGCCCCCGGCTCCCTCGCGCAGCGTTCCACCACCCCTGGTTCGAACTCAGAGCGGTGCGGAAGCTTCGCGACCTCGCAGCGAGCCGCCCAAGGCCGCCCTTCGGAATCCGACGCCTCCCTCCAGTCCGGTGCCGCCATCGGAGGTGGTGGCGTCTCGGTCCGGCAAGAGTGAGAACAAGGCTTCCGGCGAGCACCGCCTGGATCTCAAGGGGGTCGGCGAACGCGCTCCGGCGTCCAGAGATGCTTCGGCGCGCAACAAGACTGGGTCCAACGGCAAGTAGCTCTCAGGGGAAGGCCACCTGAACCGGGGTCAGATCGGTCTCGGTGGTGCCGTCCCCCAGTTCGCCATCGTCGTTCGAGCCCCAGCACCAGGCCGTGCCGTCTTCGAGTAAGGCGCAGCTGTGCCGGGTGCCGCAGGTGATGGCGGTAACGTTGGACAGATCCTGGACGGAAACCGGGTTGACCCGATCCTCCGTCCCCCCGTAGCCAAGCGCCGCACCGTATCCCCAGCAGCTGACCGTTCCGTCCGTCTTCAGGGCGCAGCTGTGCCCCCAGCCTGCGCAGACCGACTGGACATCCTCGAGCCCCAGCACTGGAACCGGCACGGGCTGGTCGTCGGTGCTGCCGTCGCCTATCTGTCCGGCGCTGTTGTTGCCCCAGCAGGCCACGGTGGCGTCGTCAAGCACCGCACAGCTGTGAAAGCCCCCCACCTCGAGGACTACGGCACTGTCGATGTCCTGCACCTCGGCCGCGTAATTCTCGGTGTCCTCGGCGGAGCCGGTCCCGCACTGGCCGCTGCTGTTGGAGCCCCAGCATTGCACGGTGTGATCCGGCATGATGACACACGCGTGTTCCTCCCCGACGGACAGCGCGATGGCACCATTGGTGCCGCTGACGTAGGTTGGTTCATCGCGGTCGAAGAACAGGTTTCCCTGGCCGATGCGGCCGTTATCGCCGATCCCCCAGCAGTAGGCCGCCGTCGTGGTCAGGGCGCAGGCATGCTCGTAGGCCGGGTAGACGCCAAGGGTCTCCCCTTCATCGGGGAGCTGGGAGGCGCCATCGGCGATGTCATAGCTATCCGTTCCCCAGCAGCCCACCGACCCCAGGCCCGCCGCGATGTAGCAAGTGGCCCCGTTGCCGGCCGCGATGAAGTCGAGGGAGTACATGTAGCTGGTTGACACTGGGGTCGTTGAACCCTCTTCGCCGGCATATCGGCTCCCCAACTGCCCCACCGGGTTCCGTCCCCAGCAGCGCCCCGAGCCGTCGCTCATCACCGCGCAGGTGTGGCCAAAACCAGCGCTAATCATGGTGCAGGCGACATGGTCACACACCTCCGGATCGTTGACTCGCCCGTCACAATTCTCGTCCAACGCGTCGTCGTTGCACAGCTCCGGGCTCGGCCCCACCGAGTCTTCACAGTCGCCGAACCCGCTGGAGCTGCCGTCCCCGGCCATGATGCAGGTCATGACACCGGCGCGGCACACGCCCCAGCCATCTTCCGGATGCTCGCCGCAGACTCCGGTAACCCCCACGGCGCAGCTGCAGGAGTCCGATTCCGAGTCCGGGCTGCCATCGCAGTCCGCGTCTTCATCCGACCCGCAGTTGACGGCCCGGGGATACTCCGCGCCCTCGCAGGGTCCCCAGACCCCGTCGGTGCACGTGCTCACCCCGCGGGTACAAATCCCGGTCGCGTTGCGCGGACCACACGCCTGCAGCTGTTGTTGTGTCTCGTCGCAGGCACACCCCTCGTTCGGCGTACCGTTGCAATTCTCGTCGTGCCCCGCCGTGCAACTGTCGCTGGCCTCGGGCTGGATCGAGCATTCACCGTAGTTCCCCTGAGTATCGCATCGTTCGATCCCCGAGGCGCAATCGCCGAGTGCGCCATTCACCGAGCAGGGACGCCAATCGCCGTAGACGCAGCCTGGATTGCCCGCCGCGCCCCCCTGGGCGACACCGCCGGTTGGGGCGTCCCCCGCCGTGCCACCGGTTGATGGGGCTCCGCCCTGGGACGGATCGGTTCCGCCCGTCGACGTCTCGGAACCCGCCGTGCCTGCGCCGCCCCCAACCAAGGCTCCTGCCTGCTCGATGGAGCCAGAGACTCCGCTTCCGGAAGACCCCGCTCGATCGCTGCCCCCCTCGGAGGGCGTGGCCCCCGCCGTGCCGCCAACGGCTCGTCCGCCGGTTGTCACGACGCTGCCCGCCGCACCTCCGCTGTCGCGCCCGCCTGAAGTAGAGACGGCGCCTGCGTTGCCGCCACTGGAGCGGCCTCCCGCGGCGGGCGGATTGCCACTGACACCTCCGCCGGCACGTCCCGCTGCTTCGGGCGCTCCGGCGTCATTGCTTCCGCCATTGTCGTCCTCGGATCCTCCCGCCTGGTTGGTGTTGCCGGCCTGTCCGGCGTTGCCGGATTGTCCAGCCAGGCCAGCGCCGCCGTCACTGCCCTCTTTTGTGTCGTCACCACCACAACCGACCAGAGAAAGACTTGCCCAAAGACCCGCGCCCACCAGGGAAATGCTGCGTTTCATGGTTGATTGACCCCGAGTGAACCAGCCTAGCGCCGCTCAACCATTCGCGACAGCCGCAGTGCATCCGGCAGAGCCGCGTGGGGCAGGATCTGCAGCTCGGAAGGGACGCAGCGGGATCGGTGGGGCCGGCAGAGCCGCGTGGGCAGCGGGATCGGTGGGGCCGGCAGAGCCGCGTGGGCAGCGGGATCGGTGGGGCCGGCAGAGCCGCGTGGGGCAGGATCTCCAGAGTGGGAAGGGATGCAGTGGTATCGGTGCGGCAGACGGAGCCGCGCGGGCAGCGGGATCGGTGGGGCCGGCAGAGCCGCGTGGGGCAGGATCTCCAGAGCGGGAGAATGTTATTACATTAACTATTAATGCGATATCAATTGTCGTGATTGGAGAAGCCTTCTCCGAGTCGCGCCCCCCGTCGATTCCCGGCAGCGCCGGCCTTCCCCGAGTCGCGGCCCCCGTCGATTCCTGGCAGCGCCTGCCTTCCCCGAGTCGCGCCCCCCGTCGATTCCTGGCAGCGCCTGCCTTCCCCGAGCCGCGCCCCCCGTCGATTCCCGGTAGCGCCTGCCTTCCCCGAGCCGCGCCCCCCGTCGATTCCCGGCAGCGCGGTGCATCCTGTCACAACTGGTAATAGAGCCAACAGCTCGTTGTTCGACTCCTGTTGGCCCTTTCCATCGCCGACCCTGCTGGCTCCCATGCAGGGAGCGGGTGCTCACTACATCCGTGACCTTCTCGC
Organism: uncultured Polyangiaceae bacterium; assembly: GCA_964648165.1. Taxonomy (GTDB): domain Bacteria; phylum Myxococcota_A; class Polyangia; order Polyangiales; family Polyangiaceae; genus FEN-1139. Next base: position 10,070 of record CAZYKT010000087.1, read on the forward strand.
TGGCTACGGTCGTCCCGGGCTAGTCTGCGCCCCATTTCTGCGCATCACCGGCAAAAGGCCCAATCTGGCCTGGCTACTGCGTCAATCCCGGCGAACCCAAGATCTCCCGTTGTCCGTCCAGCTGCTGGGTAGCCATGCGGAGCACCTCGCCGAGACGGCGGCGGCGCTCTCGGCGGCGGGTGTTGACGTCGTCGATTTGAATCTTGGTTGCCCATCTCGTCAGGTGAATCGCAAGGGGGTGGGGGCGGCCCTGTTGGGCGAGGTCGATGCCATATCGAGAATCCTGGAACGCATGCGCGCCGCTTGCCGCACGCGCTTGAGCGTCAAGATGCGTTCTGGCGACGGCACTCCGGAGCACGTAATGAAGCTGGCCCGAGTCATCCAAGCGGCAGGTGCCGATTTCTTGGTCTTGCACCCGCGCACACGAGCCCAGGGGTACCAGGGGATTGCCAACTGGAATCTCGTGAAACGGGTCAAATCCGAGCTTCGGATCCCGGTGGTGGGCAACGGCGATTGCTGGTATGCCGCGGACGTCCCACGGTTGATGCAACAGACGGGTTGCGACGCGATCATGCTGGGGCGTCCGGCCTTACGGAACCCCTTCATCTTCCGCCAGATCGAGGAACTGCTCGGTGGACGACGCCCCTTGGTTCCCACCGGAGCTGACGTCTATGGCCACATCCAGCGACTGGCCGAGCTGTTCCAGCGCGAAGCAGCGGGGACCCGCTCCGGCCCCTTGGGTGCGCTCAAGGAGCAGCTGAGGTTCTTGTTGCGGGCTATTCCCCAGCCGGAACGCGCAAGCATCGAGCAAGGTGCCCTCTGCGCAGTGACCCTCGACGAGCTGTGGGAAGCACTTCGCCCTTTGCCCGAGTTGCCCCTTTGGGATCTGGCTGCGGAAGGGCCGCTTCGCCTGGAGAGCACGCCGGTCATCGAGACCGCGGCTGGCTCAACCGTCTAAAATCGAGACCGCGGCTGGCTCAACCGTCTAGAGCCGCGAACCAGGCCTCGGCGACCTCATACAAGAAGTCCTCCGTCACCGTGTCGCTCTCCACGACCGCGTTGGCAGCGCCGAAGGTATACACCGCACGACCCACCGGGATCCCGGCTTCCATGATGGTGTAGGAGTCCTCGGCGAGCGGCCGCATCACGAAGCTGCGGCCACCGTGGGTGACTGTCTTGGTATCGAGATCGACGACTGGACCGGTGGCACTCATGGCGCCGACCCTATCACGTCGCTTGGGGATTGCACGCCGGCCGTCGGCAGGGTGGTTTTGCCGCCGTCGGCCTGGGGTCTTCGTTCCAGCAAGACCAACACCGCGGGCAAGAACACGACGACCGCTGCCAGGCACGTGAGCTCCCCCAGTACCGCCGCCAGGCCGAAGCTGCGCACGCCGGGATTGACCGATTGCATCAGGGCTAGATAGCCAAGCGTGGTGGTGAGGCTGCACAAGATGACCGCTCCGCCCGTCTCGCGCACGATGGTGGGCACCTGTCCCGGCCCCTCGAGTTTCCAGCGATGGACCAGGTTGATGGCGTAGTCCACACCAATACCAAAGGTGATGGGGACCGCGATGAAGTTGAGGAAATTGATCTTCATGCCCGAAAGATAGAAGGCCCCACCCATCCAGCTGATCCCCGCAATCAAGGATCCGAGGACGAGCAGCGTGGCACGGTACCCTTGCCGCTGCCGCGAGAAGGCCAGAACAACCACCAGGGCGCTCATCAGCGCGGCGAAGATCACCGCCTGGGGCGTCTCCTCGGTGACGCCGGAGAGCATGTCGGCGAAGATGACGGCACGGCCGCTCCCATGGATCACCTCTCCGGAGGGCAGGCGAGTCTCTCGATAGCTGTCGGCCCAGTACAAGAGGTACTTCATGTTGCGCACGCTGATGCCCGCACGTGGGACGACGTACACGATGCGCCCGCGCGTCCCGTCCCGCTCAGTGAAGGAGCGAACGATCTTTTCCGGGAGATCCTGGATGCCAAACGGCTGAAGATCGGCTGTCGGTAGATAGGGCTGGATCTGCTCCCAATCCTTGTCCGTGATCTTGCCACGGGCGCGTACCTTCTCGATTCGTTCCCGGATCTCCCGCAACAGTCGGCATTTCTCCTCTTGGTCCTCGGGGATCAGATCGTAGATGGATACCACCTTCTGAAAGGGTGGCTTGTCACCCCCGGCCACGCGCCGTTTCTCCAGCTCAACGAGGAGCGGTTTTACCTGGTCCAGACGCTGGGTCATGATGGCCATGCCGTCCTGGCCGGTGCGTCCGGTGATGTCCGTCATGCCCTTACCCAGACGCGTCGCGGCGCTCTGCGTCGAGGAGGCATCGTTCTCCATGTTGCGCAGGTTGTATTCGAAGGGATCCTCGAGGACGTAGCGCACCGAGCCAAACAACCCGGCGGCAGTCAACAGGGCGCCCAGGGCCGCCACGCCACGGGCAGGGATGTGCCGCGAGAGCCAGCCGAAGGGGGCCCCGAAGGGAACGCCCCGATCGAAGATGGACTGGATGCGCCCCCAGAGCGTCTTTTCGTCATGAGCCTGCCAACTGGGCAAGATCCGCTCGAACACCACCAACAGCGGCGGCATCAACAGGTAGTTGGCCACCCAGCACAGCAGCATCCCGTAGCCACCGATGGCCCCGAAATCGCGGAATCCCCGGAAGTTGGTGGTGGCCAGGGACATGTAGCCGGCCCCGGCGGCCGCCGCTGCGGTCAGCGTCGGGATCAAGGTATCTCGATAGGCCAGCTCCAGGGCCTGCTGCAGCCCCTGATTGGTGCGGCGTGCCTCGCCGTAGCGGGCTCTGAGCAGGATCCCGAAGTTTATGCCATTGCCGAAGATGATCGAGACCAGAAAGCCACTGGCGGTATTCAAATGGCCAATGACCAGGCGCGTCACGCCGAAGGTCCAAAGGACCCCGATGCCGATGGCCAGGGCCATGGTGAGCACGGCGCGCAGTCGCAGGAAAAAGACGAGGTCGATGAGCAGGATCATCGACACCCCCAGGACGCCCACCGTGGTCAGGTCATCCTTGACCACGCCATACTGCTCGGCGCTGGTCACCACGTCACCCGCCAGGCCGGTCCGGATCGAGGGATGGTACTCGGCAGGATTGACCTCAGCGATGACCTGGTTGACCATCGCCTGCAGCTTCCGGCTCCGTTCCAGATCACCTGATGCGACCGGGGTCCGCGCCAACACGACCAGGCGGGTCCCTTCCGCATTCATGTAGTATCCGTCCCGATACGGAGGGCCGCCGACCTCCTTCTTGGCGAGGTGACCGAACTCCTTCTGTAGGGATTCCCGGGTGATGGGTTCCAGGGGTTCGTCATCCACCAGCGAGCCGAAGATTTCGCGCTGGTAGCGGTCTTCGATCCGTTCCCGGATCTCCCGCACCTTCTCGACCGGCAGATACAAGGCCTGACGCTGCTTGATGAACTCGCGCTCGGCGTGGACACCGTTTTCGGCAGTACCGATCCAGTTTTTGCCCAGGGCGCGAAGGGGCGGCAACAGGGCATCACTGAAGCGCTGCATGGCGCGGGCGTCGGCCCCGTCGATGATGATGGCCAGCGAGGAGATCCCCGCGGTGCGTTTGGCCACGCGCTTGAGTTCAATGACGCTCGGCTTGTTTTCCGGGAGCAGGGCGTCAAACCCAGTCCGGAGCTCCAGGCCCCTGGCCAGAACCAGCGCCGGAATGGAGACGAGGAGAGCCAACAGCAGGAAAGGCCAGGGGCGACGAACCTGAAGGGCGACTAGCCACGCAATGGCGCGACGGAAACGGGAATCATGGGGCGGAGGTTGGGATGAGCTCACGGCGAGGTCCAAGGCCAAAGTGCTCGGTGAAAATCGCTATCTGACATAGAGAGCGGAGACACCGCGATGATCGAGCAGCGGTCAGCCTTGTCGGCCCGGTGCCGATTGTCAATCGGAACGTCAAGCAAGGTGTGTGCCACCCCACGTAATTGCGGTTCGAAAGCAAGATCGGCGGCCCGGCTCATTCACCCAGGAGCTTCTTGGCTGCTGACCGCACCTGCGTCCGATACGGGGATGCCTGGGCGATCTGTCGCAGCTCTGCCTTGGGCGTTGCCTTCAGCACGCGGTCCAATTGGGCACCGGAGGCTCGAGGGTTGCTCAGCAGGGCACGCCGCACCTCACCGCTCGCCAGCCACGCGTTGTTGGCCACGATCACGGACACCAAAGGCATCGGCAGCGTGCCATTTTTGGCGATGTGGGCGACTTCGGGAATGGTCAGCTGGGGGTTTTGCAGCAACGCCTCCCATACGCTGCTCCCGAACGTTCGTTCCAAGGCGATTCGCTCCGACAGGGGCCCTTGCCGGGCCACGACGTCTCGGTCGCGCAGACTGAGCTTCCGGATGCGCTCGTACAGATTGGGTGTGCCAGCTGGGGGGCGCTCCGTCACCTTGGTGTTGACGAATTGCAGCAGCTCCGTCTGAGTCGCCGCATCCAGTCCCACCAAATCGAGTCCTACCCCGGCTCCCGGCTCCTCTCGCCTCACGTAAACAGCCTCGGCCCCCACGGTGAAGCGTCGACCCCCCGGGTGAACCAGGACCAAGCTACAGGGTTCTCGATCGACCAGCTCGAACTGGCCGGCGACGAACGCCCGTCGGTGACAGAGTTCTCGCTCGAACAGCTCGAACAGCTCCTCGCGCGTACCGGGCTCGACCAGGATTTCCTTGGGTCCGTCCATTGACTCCCACCCGGCAGCATACGCCATTTGGGGTCCGGCGACCCTTGCTCCTTCCGTTCGGTCGGCAGGGCTCGATTCGTCCCAGCCGTGCGACGGGGGATGGTGGGACGAGCCGAGGACCGCTGGCCCCTGCGCAGTCGTTGGACTCAGCCACTACCCGATGTCTCGGCGCTGCCCCAAGCATTGCCGATGATAACCCAGAGGTTCATGAACCCGCCGGTGCGAGAGCTCGCTCGGACGGTTCGCTTCTTCAAGCAGGTTGGCCTTCCCCTGAAGGAACCGTTCACCGACCAGAACGCCGCGTGCGTGAAGTTGGGCAGGGACAGCTTCGCCATGCTCCTCGCCTTGTCGGTGCCGTCTCGTGAGGAGGTCAATCGTCTCGTAGACAAGGCCATGGGCGCTGGAGCCTTGCCCCACGGCGAAGCCAGGGACCATGGCTTCATGTACCAGAGGAGCTTTTCGGATCCGGACGGCCAAGTCTGGGGGATCCTCTGGATGGACGAGACGCAGATGAGGCAGGTCGGAGCGGGCCGAACCTGTCTTTTTGGCAGGTCCACTGTTGCGGAATCCGACGCCTGGTTCGGGTGAGCTAACGACAAAACCAATCGACCAGACGGTCCGTACACGGGGTTGGGGGCCGTGGGGCTATGGGAAGAACGGGTGCAGGAGATGTTCGACACCACTGTTGCTGCTACGACACAGGCCACTTGCAGATGCACAGCGGACATCTGTCCGCAATGCCTGTCCGGTCCACCTGTCCTTGGACACCCAAGCGCAGCGGCCGTCGAACGTTTCAATATGGCACGTATCGTGCAGGGAAACGATCCGGCCGCCCTTGCGAACGGTGGTCCACTGGTTATGAGGTATTCGATGGCACACGCGCCGGTTGCATCACTCCCTCTCGGAATCCCTGGCGGAACCCGTCCCCGCCCCTCGCGGCTTTCGGGTACCCGATGGGACCGTTCGGCCTTGGTCCGGGGCTTCTACGCCCTGTTGGAGCGCTTTGCGACGCGGATTGGCCGCTGGGGCCTGTCTGCCGATGCGGTCACAATGCTCTCTTTGGTGGTGGCTGTGGGGGCCGGCGTGGTCGTGGCCCTGGGCCGGCCGGGTTGGGCCGCGGCTCTGGTCTTGGCCAGTGGCGGGCTTGATCTGCTGGATGGCGCCGTGGCGCGGGGAACCGGCACCTCGACTCGTTGGGGAGCCCTCTTGGACTCCACGCTGGACCGGGTCGCCGACGCTGCTCCCCTGATCGGTTTGGCGGTGTTCTATTCCGACCAATACTGGGCGATGGTCTTGCCACTCGTCGCGCTGGTGAATGGATTTCTGATCAGCTACATCCGCTCGCGCGCCGAGAACCTGGGTGCAAAGCTGCCGGAGCTGCCCATGCGTCGCGCGGAGCGGGTTCTGCTGCTGGCCACCAGCCTCATCCTGGGCGCCCTGGTTACGTCCGCCTGGATGCCCGCACCCCTGATGCTCGCCGGTATCGCGCTGTTCGCGGTGTTCAGCACCACCGGTGTGGTCGTGGCCATGGGAGCCGCGCGTCGAGTCTTGAGCCTTCCCGCCTTGGAGGGGCAGCCGGCGCGCGGGAACTGACGGGCTCGGCTCCCCATGCCTTCGCCAGCGTCACTCTTTTCAGCCCTGGGTTTGACCCGTCTGCAGGCTACAACCGTCCTGGGTGTTCTGGGCTACGCGTTGACCACCACGCTCCTGGCGGCACCGCGCCCGGAGCCATGGGCACTGGCGGCGCTCGGCACCACGGTCCTGCTCTTGCCGTGGACGCGCCGCCTCTTCGAGCGGCTGATCCCCTATCTGGTGTTCCTTCTGGCAGTCGACGCGGTTCGTTACGGGCGGGACGCCTTCTTGACCGCAGAACGCATCGTGGTCTGTGGGATCCGTAGCCTGGAGGTGAAGCTGTTCGGCTTCGGATCGGGACTCACGCCCGGGGAGTGGCTGGCGCGCCACCAGACGCCGTCTCTGGATTTCTTCTTTGCAACCCCCTATTTCGTATTTGCATTTGTCGTGCTGGCCTACGGGCTCTTCTTGTATTTCGTCGACCGGCCGCGCATGAGTCGCTTCCTGTGGGCCTTCGCCTTTTCCAACCTGGTAGCTTTTGTGATCTGGCTGCTCTTGCCGGTTGCACCTCCCTGGTACCAGCATGCCTTCGGCTGCGCGGCGGATCCTCAGGCTTCTCCGTCCCCGGCCGGTCTGCTCCGAGTGGATGAATACCTGGGTATCCGCTATTTCTCGACGTTTTACAGCCAGTCCACCTACGTCTTCGGAGCCATGCCCAGCCTCCATTGCACCTATCCCATGATCGGGCTCTTGACCGCCTGGAAGCACGTCAGCTGGCGCACCCGTCCCATTCATCTGGCCTACGTGTCGCTCATGCTCTGCGCGTCGGTGTATCTGGACCACCACTATCTGCTGGATGGGCTCGCGGGACTCCTGTTGGCGGTGGTAAGCGTCAAGGTGGTCAGTCGATTCGCTGCCGCGCTGGAGTCAATCCACATGCCGACTCCCAAGGCATTGAAAGATGCCAAGGCTGCCTAGCTTCGTTCGTGCCTCGGCCAGTAGCGTCGTGGCTACGGCCCTGGACTACGCCCTGTTCAGCCTGCTGGTCATTCTGGGAACCCTCCCCGCCGTTGCCACGTTGTTGGGCTGCGTCCTGGGCGGCGTGGTCAACTTCACACTGAATCGGTTGTGGGCCTTCGACAGCCGTGGGCCTCTGTTCACTGCGAGCCTGCGCTACGTCATCGTCTCCGCCGCCAGCGCCGTCGCCAATGCCGCCTTGGTCTTTGTCTGTACGGAGGCGTTGGCTTGGTCGGCCCAGCCCAGCTGGTGGTTCTCGCGGGTTCTCACCTTTACGGTGCTGACCTATCCCCTGTTTCGGAACTGGGTGTTTCGGGGCAACCCCGCGCAATAGTCGATGTGCCTTAACTGCGCCGAACCAACCAACAGCGTACACAACGGCTGGCGACTGCGCTGGACGAGCAGGGCCCGAGTGGTAAAGGGGGCCCATGAAAGCTTGGTCCATTGCCGTCCCAGTCCTTTCTTGCCTGTGCGTCGCAGTAGCGTGCAGCACCAACGATTCCTCGCCCTCCCGCACGAATGAGGGCGGAGCAGCCGGTGTTGCCGACCAGGGGGACGGGGGCAACACCCCTGGTTCCGCGGGAGCCTCGGGCACGGCGGGACGGGGCCAGGCTGGCGAGTCATCGGGTCTGGTTTGTTACCCGGATGGGACCGCGTCCGTTGCGCCGTATATCGAGTGCGCGGGCCAGAGGTACCGGACCATCTATTGTTCGGACGGAATGAACTACGGGTTCAGCTGCACCTCCGATGGATATCCGGACTACACGACCTGCAAGTGCACCTGTAAGGTCGGAGCCGAGGTGGTAGACCAGTGCAGCTATCCGCGCGGGCTCGAACAGCAACCTTGCATGGATCGCATCGAGGCCTGTGGCTTCCCGCAAGAGGTTGGCGATGCGACCGACTACAAGGCTTGCCAGACGGGCAGTGACTGCCCGGCGTTCTTGCCGACTTGTAACGGCTCGGCCTGTGGCAGGGCGGTGAATTAGGATTGCCAGCCCGACGGCGGTGAACACGAGTTGGCGCCACTCGCTCACAGCCGGCCTGTGGAAGACGTCCGGCGTTCCCTTCTTCACCACGAAGGACACCGGCCTTGGCCTGGGGTTGATCAGCGTGAAGGCCGTCGTCGAGGCGCATGGAGGGACGATTCGTGTCGGTAGCTCGCCTCTCGGAGGAGCAAGCTTCACGATTCAGATCCCGGTCGAGGCGTCTCAAGGTGAAAAGTGAACGTGCACGTTCGGGCGGATTTCGCATGTGCATGGGATCGCTCGGGTTCACCATGGTCACCAAGGCCGACCTTTGACGCCCATCAGCGGATGAGATACGATATACAGTGTTACCGCTCACGATGTCCGTGGGCCCCAGCATGAAGGCTCTTCCTGCCAGACCGACCGTACGGAGAACCCGTGACATGACGACGATGAGGACGATCCGTATCCGTGTTCGGGGTGGTTTCTTGGAGCCGCTCGATGAGTTGGCTCTTCCCAACGGAAGCGAAACGACTGCGACAGTAGCGGTTCCAGATGTACCTCAGGCTCGCAAGGAGCGGGGACCCCTCCGTGCCTTTGATCTTGGTCTCGGAACGCGGGAGCTGACGCGCGAAGACGCCTATGGCGACGACGAGTGAGATTGCGTTCGTCGACACGAATGTCCTCGTGTACGGCACCGATATCTCATCGGTGCATCATGTGGCGTGCCGGCGGCTGTGCGAGGAGGGGCTCGGTGACGAGCGGGCTCTCTGTGTCAGTCCTCAGATCTTGGCCGAGTTCATCTCGGTGGTGACCAACCAGAACGTGCTTCCACATCCGATGACCATTGAAGATGCGCGTGCGCATGCAGAGGATCTCGCATCCAGCTTTCGCATCATCGTGGCCACACATGGGGTGACCGAGAGGTTCTTCAAGCTGTTGCAGACGACCGGCGCGAGCGGGAAGCGTGTCCACGACATTCTGCATGTGGCGACGATGCTCGAGAGTGGCATCCGAACCATCTACACGTACGATGCGGGTTTCACCCGGGTTCCCGGAATCCTTGCAGTGAAGCCGTAGCGCTTGGCGCGCCCCGCAGGATTGACTGCTCCCTGCGGGAGCCCCTCGCCAGGCGAGGGCCGTCGCCCTGCCTGGAATCTTCCACGTTGTGGAAGATTGCCACTCCGGGTCGAAGTGGATTCGGTGGGGGCGCAGCAGAAAGCCTTCGCTGGCGCGAAGGCTGTGGCGCGCCCCGCAGGATTGACTGCTCCCTGCGGGAGCCCCTCGCCAGGCGAGGGCCGTCGCCCTGCCTGGAATCTTCCACGTTGTGGAAGATTGCCACTCCGGGTCGAAGTGGATTCGGTGGGGGCGCAGCAGAAAGCCTTCGCTGGCGCGAAGGCTGTGGCGCGCCCCGCAGGATTCGAACCTGCGACCACCGGATTCGAAGTCTGCGAAGGCCCATTGGCAGCCGGTGGCAAACCGTTGCAACCAAGCGTAACTGTTCAAGTTGGAACCACCGACCGGGTCCAGCCATCGTACCGAAGAGCACGATTTCGCCCTCCGCTTGTTACAACCTTGTTACAGCGAACCCCAGATAACGCGGGGAAGACGCCACGCGGAAACGAGGGGAAATCGGGGGGTCAAGGGTCGACACCGGGCGTCAGGCTGCTCACCGTGAGAGAGGTTGCGAAGGCTCTTCGGGTCTGCACGGCGACGGTCTACGCCATGATCGAGAGGGGGGAGCTTGAGCACGTGCGGGTGAGCAATTCGATCAGGGTCGTCGTGCAGCCGACAGCGCAAGATTCGGACGACAAGCCATGATCCACA
>CAZYKT010000088.1:0-19976 GCA_964648165.1 uncultured Polyangiaceae bacterium
CTCTTGCTGAGCTCCTCGCCTGAGCCATGACCAGCTCGCAAGACCGTGGGAATGGGTGTGGAGAATGAGGAAGATCTCCAAAGCCTTCGAGAAGATCTCGAGCTGATGGTCCAGCGCGACACCCGCTAGTCATCTGCACCCCACCGAGTTCGCGCGAATCGGAGGGGATAAGAGAACCGGAGCGCCAAGTCTCCGATGATCACACCGAATCGTCTGCAGCGGGTCGGAGGCCAGGCCGTCCAAACCTTTTCGCATGGTCTAGCGGTCCAGTGCGGCGAAGACAGCTTACGTAAGGAGTAGGGAGGGGGTCGAGCAGTGAGCTGCCAGGGGTCCCCTTTCCGCACCGGAGGCCTGAAATCCTTCCAATGAAAAACGCGTGGGGGCTGGGCGAACCGTCTTGGTTGGGGCTGCGGAGCGGTCCAGAGTCGTCCCTGTCCGAGAACCCTGAGCGAACATGCGGGGCGTCTCCCAGTTGGGGACGCTATTCGGCCTCGCGGCCTGCTCAATTTCAGCGCGAGAACGCAACTGGTTGCACACAACCGAAGCGTGGCTTAGGTTGTGTGCATGCTCCGGACCTCCCCGGCTCCCAGCTGGGACAAGCTGTACGAGGTCGCGGCCGCGCAGGACGGTCTGTTCACCACCGCCCAAGCGTCAGCGGCTGGCTACTCACCGGAGCTCCTGATCCATCACTGCCATGCAGGTCGCGTGCGTCGAGTTCGCAGGGGGATCTACCGCCTGATACACTTTCCTGCCGGTGAGCATGAGGATCTGGTCGCCGTCTGGCTCTGGTCCGACCGAGGCGGCATCTTCTCCCATCAGACCGCGCTGTTTCTTCACCAGCTGTCGGACGTCCTCCCCGGGCGTGTTCACATCACGCTACCAGCAAGCTGGCGCCGCCGCCGACTGCGGGTGCCCCCCGGCGTTGTTCTGCACCACTCGGACGTCGACGAGCTCGATCGCGGCTGGGTCGGGGCAGTTCCCGTCACCGCTCCGCTGCGGACCCTCGCGGACTGTTCCGCCGCCAGTCTCTCCCCCGACCTGCTCGAGCAAGCCGTCCAGGATGCCATGTCGCGCGGACTCGTGACAACGGCCGAGCTCGTGGCAGGAGGAATCGACATTGCCCGCCACGGTGTCGCATGACGCCTAGATCGTATGCGACCCCGGCCGCGTTCAAGCAGGCGCTCGAAGAGCGGTTGCGGACCAGTTCGAGTACAGGCACGGACTTCGCGCGGCGCCGCCAGTTGGTGGTCTTCGAACGGTTCCTGGCCAGAGTCTTCCTGCGGCTGAACGAGCGCGTGTGGCTCAAGGGAGGCCTCGTGCTCGAGCTTCGCCTTGAGCGCGTTCGCGCGACCAAGGACGTTGATCTCCGTTGCGTTGGCAATCCGGATCGCATGCTGGCAGAGCTTCAGGCCGCCGGGCGCTTGCCGCTGGGAGACTTCATGACGTATGAGGTCCGGCCTCACCCCGGGCACCCAGCCATCCAAAACGACGGCATGAAGTACGATGGCATCCGACTCCGAGCGGAGTGTCTGCTCGCGGGCAAGGTCTATGGCCAGCCTTTCGGCGTGGACATTGAGTTTGGTGACCCTCTGACCGAGCCTGCCGAGACCTTGGTCGGACACGACGCGCTCGGCTTCGTGCGGCGATCGAGCGTACGTTCGAGTACCGTAGCACGCATCCCGTACCCACCTCTGTTCCGACGCCGCCGCAAGACTGGCACGAGCCATACGCTGCGATGGCAGGCGACGACCTCCTCCCATGGCGACGGCTGGACGACCTCATGATCGCGGTGCGCGCTTTCCTGGACCCTGTCCTCGCCCATCCGAGCGAGCGGACGTGGCGGCCGAGCGCTTGGCAGTGGGAAGACTCCAACCACTCAAGATGAGCCATCCGACGGCGATGCCGTCCGAGCGGAATTCCCACGACCATCGCCTGCGAGAGTTCGTCTTCCGCAACTACTCGCAGAAACCCCTCGCCTGGCAGCTCTGTACCAAGCTCGATCCGACCACCACCTATCGCGTGCTCGATGGCTACGTCGGCGCAGACCTCATTGAAGCGCGCCAGCGTCGTAGACGACTCGGCCATCGGTGACGGTCAGCAAGCTCACCGTCGCGGGCAGTGCCGGCAACGGCACCTGGAAGATGTTCTGCGACAGCACGGCCAAGTCGGCCAGTTTGCCGGGCTCGATGGTGCCCTTGAGCGCGTCCATGAACTCGGCGTAAGCGGCGGTCTTGGTGAAGGCGACCAAGCCCTCCTCGACCGTCACTGCCTGCGACGGACGCGTGGGGTGCATCGCGGCCAGCATGATATCGACGAACGGGTTGTTGACCTGGCCGACGCCGTCGGAGCCGAACGCAACCTTGACTCCGGCGTCGAGCAAGGAGCGCAGAGGCAGGACTTGCTGGGCGGTCCGCTCTGGCCCGAGCAGCTGGTAGAAGATCCCCGGCCAGCCCACGTGCTTGGGGTTGGCGACCAACACGATGCCCTTGGCAGCGATCTGCGCGATCTGCTCGGGCTGCATGATCTCGCCGTGCTCGATGCGCTCGCGGTGCCAGCGCCACTGCCAGTCGGGCGCCACTGCGCCCATGGTATCGAGGATGCTCTGCACCGCTCTATCGCCGGTGGCATGGAACAGGCACTGCTTCTGCACGAAGTTGAAGCTGCGCAGGCAGTCGCTGATCTGTTGCGTGAAGGCAGCGCTCGGGAAAGTCAGCGATCCCGCGGTATCGGGCCGATCCGCATAGGGCGCGCTCAACGCCGCCCCGTGATCGATGGGGCCGCCGTCGGTCGCCCACTTCACACCCGAGTTATTGAACATGCGCAGCGGGTTGAAGCTGAACCCACCGGCGTACAGACCCTCCGACTCCTCGATGGTCATCGGGTAGGGGATGTGGCGCAGACGCGTGGGGAGCTCGATGTTGCCGAGGGCTTCCTGCATGCGCTCGGGTGTTAACGTGGACATGTCCTGCACCGAAGTGACGCCAAACGTAGCCATGCCATTGAGCATGGCCAGGTACTGCTGGCGCAACTCATCGAGCGGCATCTGCATGCGCATTTCACGCATGAAGCTCCACCACGCGTACCGAGACATCATGCCGGTGATGGTGTTCGTCCCCGGCACGCGGTCATACCAGCCCCCAAAGGGGTCGGGCGGGTCCTCCGGTACGCCTATTTGGTCCAGCGCCATGGTGTTGGCCAGCGCCTGAATGCCATTCCAAGAGCTGATGACAACGGGGTTGTCCGGCGCGATCTCGTCAAGCCCGAAGCGCGTGGCCTCCGGATCGTCGAAGAACGCCGCGCCTCCCAAGCCGTACAGCCAGGTACCGGCTGGGTACTGAGCGACCGCGGCGGACACGTAGGCCAACATCTCCGCGACGGTGGGACCGGGATTGGGGATGAAATCGGGGGGGTTGACCAGGGGCCCGAAGGAGTCTGCCGGCGCCACGTGGATGTGGGCGTCATTGATGCCCGGGATGACGAGGTTGCCAGCCGCGTCAATGACCTTGGTCTTGGGGCGTGCGAGCGCAGTGATCTCGGCGTCCGTTCCCACGGCCATGATGAACTGGCCCTTGATGGCGACCGCCTGAACCCAGGGCAGGGCAGCGTTGCCGGTGAAGATCACGCCGTTGTGCAAAATGAGATCCGGTCTGGGCCTGGCCTCGCTCGTCGCCGCAGACAGCACGAGCGCGAGAACCGGTAGCCAGATGCGTAAGAGCCACTGCCCGACAGGATGCATATGCCTCATGACGTCTCCTCGTGCTGTTCACGCACAACTTTGCGTAATCTAGTCTTGCGCCAACTAGGCCCATCCCGTCAACTAGTAATGAGCTGCGGTAGCCCGACGGCCGCCAGCGTCTGGGGACGTGGTCCGATTTGTTTTTGCTGATGCGGCGAGGAGGAGGCGCGTGAGACTGCGCACGACGCTCGCTTGCACAGGCTCTGCTTCTCGCTGGACGGCCGCCAGAGCTTGCCCCGCGGCGACGACGCAAGGTGAAGAGCTGGACATTCGAGCTCTGACCCCCGTGTCGGTGGTTCAATCCCGCCCCTGGGCGCCACCTCTTCCCCCATCATGACGAGAGCATCAGGCCTGCCGCTGTGGGGCAGTGCTGGCAGATGCCTCGCGTTTGACAACAGCTTGTCTAGACCGCGATCGCACGCGAGACGGGCTTCCGGAGACGCGCCAGCGGCGTCGCCACGAGCCGCGCCGCCTCCCCGAAGGGGACGAAATCGGGCAAGGCTTCGTTCACGAGCGCGAGCTTGAGGCGGACAATGCGAATCAGGAGGGCGTGGAGGCGCGGCCGATCGAGCGCGGTCAACGCCTCGAGGCGCGCGAGGTCATCCGGGGCGCAGGCGGTGATGTTCGATTTCCCGAGCCAGCCGAGGGCGGTGATGATCCCGCGCGCCACGACCGAGCTCGAGATGACGACCGAAGGGACGCTCCTGGATTGCTTTGCGTCGAACATGCGCTGGCGTTGGCTCGCGTTCGGCACGCCACCGTCGGAATAGACGACGCTCAGCACCACCCGCTGACCCTCACGGGTATTCGCGAAGTTGATGTACGGGATCCACTCCTCATCCGCCGGCGGCTCCTCGTTGTGCACGGCGACAATGATGTCGTCACTGCAATCGTATAGCAGGTTCGCCATCGGGTTATGTTCACACCCTTCGGCAGTGGCGTAAATGGGGAATCGCAGCGATGGCGGATCGCGTTGGATCTCAAGCAGTTGGCCGCGCCAACTCGAACGTCAACTGGCCGCGCGGCGCTGCGCGGCCTGGTTCCCGGCGCATTGGAACGAGCTCGCAACCAGCGCAAAACGCGCTCGGTTGCTGGCGCGTCGCTGCCGCCACGACGGCAACCACCGCCTTCCCCGCGGGGCACGCCGGGAAAAGCCAGTGAAGCCCCGGAAGTTCGCCTTCCGAAGCTCTTGGTTGCGCCGAAAGGATTTTTGCCGGCTTTGGGCTGAGCCTTTTTTCGTTTCGCGGGGGCGAACCACGGGCTCGATACCGGCAAAAGGCCAGGGGTTGCGCTGGCAATCAGTAGCCGGAGCGAGCCCCCAACCCAAGACAACGTTCCTCCGTTTCTCCTTGTTCATTCTTTCGATTCGTCGCCGTTCAGATGCGCGAGCGTCAGGGGAGCAGATGGGGATTCGAGCCGATCACGGCGCCGACGAGCGGGCTGAACACGGACGGCCAAGAACCGACGGCATCTGCCGGCCATGCTGACGCGATGTCCTCGTCGTATTCGAACACCGCCCGGTCCCTCGCCGTCGGATCCGCGAACTCCCCGAGGTACTGCCAGTCTGCTCCGTCGTCGACGCTTGGCGCTTCGTCCATGAAGGCGGCGATCGCCGCTGCGTCGACGACCGCCGGGGATCGAGCCCGGTACGTGTGGTCGACGAAGTGCCAGCGTCGGTCCCGGCCCAGACCGTTGACGCTGCTATCCAGCCTGGCGCCGAAGGTCCAAAGCGATGAGCCGCCGAGGTCGCTCATCACGGTCGTGCACTCCCGCATGAAGATGTCGTCCGTCTGCGCCCCGCCGGCGTCCTGGGAATGGATGATCCCGCCCGGGTCGAAGATGCTGACCAAAGTCGAGCGGTAGAGCATGACGTCCTCGATCAGGGCGGACGGCATGGTGGCCTCGGCTTCGCCGCTGAACCGGAGCACGGCTTGACCCGCCGTCGCGCGCATCTCCATCGTCGAGTCGACGATGAGCACGCGCCGGAGCCCGCGTCCGGGCTCACCCGAGGTGAAGCGAAAGACCCAGGCGTCCTGGGGGTTCGAGGGATCCGCGTCGGTGGCGATGTTGCAGTCGGCAAACAGGAGATCCTGCGGCCCGTAGGTGAAGTAGAAGACCAGGCGTTTGTCGTGTACCGCGGCCTCCTGTTCGGTTGGTCCGCGGATCACGGAATGGAGGAAAGCGATACGGTTCCCGCCGGCGATGATCGTGCCGTCTCTGGCCTCGGGCACGGTGAAGGGCTGACCATCGCCGTCGGTGCCGTGCGGATTGATGACCACGCCATCAAAGACGATATCGCTGACCGCGTCGCTCTCTGCCGACGCGATATCGATGGCGCCGATTGTCCCTGGCCCGCGGTAGCGAACGCGGTGCGCTTGCTCAAGGCGGATGTGTTGTAGCGATGCCCCGGCCGAGATGATCACCTCCACGTCGCTCCCGGAAGTATAGGCGTAGGGGATACTCGTCCCACTCGGTACGGTGATGGTGACATGCCCCGTCGCGAACGCATCGGCGAACGTTGTCTCGTCGTTCGCGGTGACGTGGGTACCATCCGCGTCCTGGGGCAACGTCGGCTCATTGAACTGTTGGCCCGACCACATCAGCAGGCTCGTATCGAAAGCCGGATACAGCGCGAGGGCAGAGCCGCCGACGCCACCGGTCCCACCAACGCCAGGATCGCTCCCGCCGTTGCCAGTTCCGCCGAGCTCGACGACTCCGCCGACGCCTTGACCGCCAACACCACTGCCGCCGACGCCAACGTCCTGACCCGCGCTTCCGCCTTCCGCGGTTGCACTGCCAGCCTCGTTGTTTCCGGCGTTTCCACCGGAACCGAGGTCAGCGTTGCCGCCGACTCCTGCGTCTCCGGCTTCACCAGCGATCTCGGATGATCCGCCGACGGCATCGCCAATGCCAGAAGTACCAGCTCGATTTTCTTCCGACCCCGCATGGGGATCGTCAGCGCAGCCGACGAGTCCCAGCAGAGCGAACGACAACGCCACCAACAGACTCTTGTGGTTGTTCATGACTGACTCCGTCCCGAGCTCCTCTTTGCGTTGGGGGGAAAGGACCCGACGTAGGGCGAAAAAGGCAGGCTCCCCGGCGTAGAGCGCTGCTTGAGGGTGGAACCCTCGCCACATTAGGCGTTCGTAGGTGTCTAGGGCACCTCGAAGGCACCGATGTCGGTCCGATCGTCGCGTCGCACCAACTCGAAGTCGAAGAATACCGGCACGTCCGTCCCCTCGTTGACGCCGGGGCTGTCCGCGGGAAGTCGCAGGAAGTCGGCGGCGGTGACGTCCGTGGACAGGTAGAGCGGCTCGACGATGCGCGAGCCCGCGTCGAGCCCGAGCGCTTGCCAATCGGCGAGCGTCGCCTCGTGGTCATCGAACCAGGCAAACCTCAACGGCTTGCCGGTGACGTAATAGATGTTGTGGGAGAACGCGTGATCGACGAGGTCGGCCAGGGCGACCCCGACGACCTTGATCACGACCGCGTCCGCATCGTCGTTCTCGACCTCGACGACATTGTTGAAGGCACGAAGACCCTCCGCGTTGCCGTTGAGCCTGATGAAGTCGCCCTCGTCGTGGTTCGGACCTCGATTGCCACCCTTGAAGACGCTGTTGTTGTAGATCGATACGTCATGGACAGGTCTCGCCTCATCCGAGACGCAAAACGCCCTCGACATGTTGTAGGCAAGGTTGTTGCGGATGACGACGCGATCGTTGGCCGAGAATGCCACGCCGCAATCCGTATGCGCATCGTTGGTCGGGTCGGAACCGTCGACGCTCGTGCGAAGCACGTTGCGCTCGATCAAGACGAACCCCAGACCCTCGTCCACCGGTCCGATCCCTCCGCCATCGTCCACCGAGAGGGCGATGCGCGAGAGGCCCGCCACCATGATGTTGTCGGTGATGACACCGCGGCGGGAGTGCCACTTGATGCCCGTCGTGGGTTCGCTGCGTGACGCCGAGACGACATTGTTCGTGACGAAGATATCGCGGCTATCCAACGGATTCGAGGGCGGGAACCGCGTTGCGATACGCATCTGGTGGATGCGCGACCCCGTGATGGAGAGCTGGGAGCCCGCGCCGTACACGGAGAAATAGCCGTTCTCTTGGAGCGACGAGTCGGCGAGAAACAGGGCGTCGCCCCCCATGCCCACCGCGACGCCACCGCAATTGCCGTTGTCTTGTACGTCATGGATGTTGACGCGTAGCGCCAAGCAGTTTTGCCCATTGAGCTCGAGCTGGAGACCGATGAGCTCGACGTCCATGACGCGGACGTCGTTGCCGTAGACGGAAAGGTTCGTGTCGCAGTTGCCGGTGATGACGGGTGCGGCTCCCGAGCCAAAGGCGCCGAGGAGGGCGGGCCCTGAGCCTTGGATCAGAGCGCCAGTGGTGCCCCAGGCGTCGCCCCGTTTGAGCAACAGCCGCCGGTTGCTCCCGTCGCCGAGCCAGAGTAAGTGCGTGTCGAGGTTCGTCGCCGTCTGGTTGTCGCAGCCGGCCGGTGCGAGCGTGAAGTCGGTGCCCGTGGAGATGCACCGAGTTTCCCAGGCTGGCTCGTCGACCGTGATGGTCACGGGATTCGCGACGAAGGTCGCACCCGCGTTGTCGACGACGGTGGCGTAGACCTCGTACGTGCCCGGTTGTTCGAAGACGTGCGCGGCCACGAACCCCGTCGCGTTGTTCTTGACCTTGCCGGTGGTCTCGTAGGTCCCGCTTCCAGGGTCATCGAATTGCCAGGCGATGTGAGCATTGAGGAAGTCGTCGTCCGCCAATCCGCCGAGAACCGTGGCGTCGAAGAACACGCCGAGCGGTGCAGGACCCGCCGCGACCGAGGCGATCGGTTCGACATCCGTCGGACTCGGGGTGCAGGTCGGTCCGGAGAATCCGATCGCGCAAGTGTCGCATCCCACGCCGGCCCAACCGGTCTCACAAGAACAAACCCGGTTCGCGCCGCAGACTCCGTGCCCCGAGCAGTCCGCCGGTACACATTGTCCCGAGCCGCCCGAACCGCCGGAGTCGCCGCCTGTGCCGGCCGTATCCGAACCGCCGGAATCGCCGCCTGTGCCGGCCGTATCCGAACCGCCGGAGTCGCCGCCTGTGCCGGCCGTATCCGAACCGCCGGAGTCGCCGCCTGTGCCGGCCGTATCCGAACCGCCGGAGTCGCCGCCTGTCCCACCGCCGCCACTCGGGTCGCCGGTTCCGCAAGCGGCTACCATCGTGACGAGCGCTATCAACCGTCCGGAACATCCTATTCTTTTCGTCATCTCAACTGACCTGCCCCTAACGTTGGTCCACTCAGGCTGCGAGTCCCAGGGTTGATAGATACTCCCTCGGCGTCAGGTCGCCAAGGGAGCTGTGTGGTCAAACTTCGTTGGTGTCCACCCGCCAGTTCTCGCTCTTGATTCGGGCGTCGCCCAGGTCCAGGAACCTCGGTTCGTCCACCAACGTCACAATTGCCGGATCACGTGGAGGCGTACCGCAGCTAGACGGCCATACTTGCGTGCCGTTGAGGTGTCCCTGGCAGAAGTCCTGCGTCAGGTGAAAGCTGGTGCTACAATCAAGGCCGTGAATCACGCTATCCGAATTGTCGAGAGTCATGAGGTCGCTCGCGAAGAGCAGCTTCGCGAGTGGGCAGCCATGACGAAGGAAGAGCGACTTCTGGTTGGTGCCGAGCTTCATCGATTCTGGACGAGGAACTTCTTCCCCAATGCAAGAGGACTGGATCGAACTTTGCCGATTGTTCAGCGCACGCGGGGTTGAATTCCTGTTGGTGGGGGGACAGGCCGTGATCGCACATGGCTATCCTCGACTGACGAAGGATCTGGACCTCTGGGTGCGCCCGACCGCCGCGAACGGTGCATTGGTGCTTCAGGCGTTGAGTGATTTTGGCATGCCCTTGCGTGACTTTGCACCCGACCGGTTTGCTGATCCCAAGACGATGCTGATGCTGGGGCAGGAACCATTTCGTGTGGATATTCTGACGGACCTACCAGGGGTTGACTTTGATGGCGCCTGGTCCAGGCGTTCTTCGGTGCAACTCGACGGCGAAACGATCCCCCTCATTGCACGAGCGGACCTGGTCATCAACAAGAAGATGGTGGGCAGACTTCAAGATTTGGCGGATGCCGAGGCACTCGAGGCTGTTGCCGAGCGCCATCGGTAGTCAGCGCTTGGAGGCGCTGCCGCTGGGGATGGCGTTTTCCACGGGGTCGATATGCTACTCGCCCAGCTTCGGATTCGGTACCTTGATCCGGTCCGCAGCGCCAAGCCCAGAGACCACCTCCACGTGAACACCATCACTCAAGCCGAGCTTCACCGCTCTGCGAGCGAACCGCTGGGCGCCGGTTTCAACCTCGACATAAGCCTGCTTGCCCTCGTAAGCCACGAGCGCTTCTCGGACTGCAAGGGTGTTCTCCCTCCGCTCGAGGATGATGTCTGCGTTGGCGCTGTAGTTTGCCCGCACGAACGCGCCTTGCTCGAGAGTGAGGGCGGCACGCACTTCGAACTCGACGGTCCCCTCTCGATCGACGCCCTTGGGCGAGATGTACTCCAACTTGCCGCCGTAGGGCTTCCCTTCGATGGCGCCGATGGAAATCCCAGCTGTCATGCCTTCTCTGAGATGCCCGATCTCGCTCTCGTCGACGAATCCCTGAAACACCAAGTCCTTCATGTCTGCGACGGACGCGATCGTCGTTCCCTCGTTAAAGGTGTTGGCTTCGGTAACGGATGCTCCCTCCTTCACGGGGACCTCGATGACCATCCCCTCCACGGTGGAGCGGACGACGTTGCTGACCTTCCCCGAGCCTCGAATCGCACCCTCCTTGACGAGCTGCAGGTTGTCCGTGGCCGCATCGAGTTCCTGTTTGGCCAGCTGAACCTCGAACTCCGCACGGCTGCGCTCGGCCTCGGAAACGAGCCCTTGGGTGAAGAGTGCGCCGACGCGCGCGAACTCTCGTTCCGCGTTGGCCCCGCTGATCTTGGCCGTTTCGAGACGGGTCTCGGCGTTGTTGACGCTCACCACGTTCGGAATGATCTTGATGCGCGCCACGAGGTCCCCCGACTTCACGTGCCTCCCGGGCTCGACGTAGAGCTTCTCGAGTACACCCGAGACCCTTGGCTTGATGGCAACCTCGCGCCGTGGGACGATCGCCCCAGCAGCCACGGTCTTGCGGACGATCGCCATGCGAGCGGGAGCCTCGGTCTGGTAGATGACGGATTTCGCCGTTGACTTCCTGTAGAGGAAGTAGAGCGTTCCTCCGAATGCCGCGATCACGACCAGGGTAACGAGGAGTGGCAAGATGCGCCTCATCACTCGGCCCTCAGGGCGAGTGCTGGCTCAACTCGCGCGGCGTGCCGGGCCGGGCCGATTCCCGCGAGGATGCCTGTGATCACCAGCAGGCCCGTGGCGGCCAAGGCCGTCGTGATGTCGATGCTGGGCGCGGCCACAGGCCCCTTGGCGCCCTCGAGAACTCGAGACAGAAGCTCCAGGGAGCAAACGCCCGCCACGAGACCTAGGTATCCGGAAAGCACCGTCAACATGGCGGATTCTTGCATGATCAGGCGCACGATCGACCACGGAGTGGCCCCTAGTGCCTTTCGCACGCCGATCTCTCGCGTGCGTTCCTTGACTGAGATGAGCATGATGTTGCTGACTCCAATCGTCCCCGCAAGCATGGTCGTGACGCCAACGAACCACATGAAGAACTCCATCCCAACGAAGAGTCGCTGGTATCGCTGGAACTGCGCGCCCTCGTTGAACGAACCGATTCCCTGGCGGTCGTCGGGATGAACGCGATACTTCCGCGCCAACACCGCGCGCGCCTGCGCCTCGACGTCCACCGCCTCTCCCTTTGAGTCCACCAGGAGGGTCAAGACGCCAACGGCGTTGGATCGGTTGTAGGCCGTTTGTAGAGTACTGAGCGGGATCTGCACGCTGCCGTCGTCGCGTTCGCCCGCATCGCCTGGTTTTTCGGAGTGGAAGACCCCAACGACCTGGAAAAAGACGCCACGAATCGCCACGTACCGACCGATCGGATCCTCCCCGTTGGGGAAGAGGATGCTTCGAACTCGCCTGCCGATAACCGCGACCTTTCGGCGTTGTGCAACGTCGACCTCATGGATCGAACGCCCCACCTCGGCCGCAAGCTTGTCCACCCTCGAGAATTGCGGGCCAACTCCTGTTACGCGGAAATTACCGGCCTGCTGTCGATGGGTGACGCTGGCCCCATCTCGCCATCCAGCGAGCTCGAGGGTCGGAGATACAGCGGTGACCAGAGGCAGCTCTCGCTTCAGCAGTTCGACGTCAACGTTCTCGTAGCGAATGACGCGACCGGGCTTGAGGCCGACATACGCCTTCGTCGTCCTCCCGCCCCAGATGTAGATGCGGTTTGCCATGAATCCGATCATGTTCTTCTTCACGCCGCGGTTGAGGCCTGCACCGAAACCCAGCATGAGCACCAGCATGAAGATGCCCCAGAAGACGCCGCTAGCCGTGAGGATGGTTCGCAGCTTGTTCCTCCGAAGAGTCGAGAAGATCTCGAGCCACTTGTCTAGGTCGAACAAGGATGTTACTCCCGCCGCATGGCAGAAACGGGGTTGATCGCGGCCGCCCTCAGCGCGGGGAACAGCCCAGCCAGCGCTCCGGATACGACCAGCAGAACGGTCGCGGCGATTGCCGTCTGGAAGTCCACCTCCGGGTCGCGGATGTAGTCATTCTCAGGCACGTAACGACGCACGAGTTCCACCACGGCTGTTGCCGCGACCAGGCCCGTGTATCCAGCGGTGGCGGTGATGAGAACGGCCTCCTCGAGAACGAGCCCAAGGATGGATGCTCGCGTCGCTCCGACCGCCTTGCGGATGCCGATCTCCGCTGTCCGCTCCTGCACCGAAATGAGCATGATGTTGCTGACACCCATGATTCCCGCAAACAGAGTCCCGATACCAACGAACCAGACGAAGACCCGAATCCAGTCGAACACCTCCTGCACCTTCGAGAACTGCTCGAGATTGTTGTGGAGCACGATGGCACGCGGGTCCTCTGGCGAGAAGCGATGACGCCGAGCCAGGACATTCCGGGCAGCGTTTGCGATCCGCTTGCTCTCTTGGAGACCCACGTTGCCCACGCTGAACGCGATCGAATGGAGTGTATCCTCTCCGTGGTACACGAGCTGGGCGGTAGAGAGCGGAATGTAGATCTTCCGTAGATCGGTCTCGTCACCGGGAGCTTCGTAGATCCCCACCACCTGATAGTTCGTTCCTCTCACCTTGAGGATCTGACCGAGCGCCTCCTCATCCTCGTCGAACAACTGCCGGCGAACCTCGGTGCCAATCACGCAGGTCTTCCGCCGCTCCTCGAGATCCTGGGCGTTGATGAAGCGGCCCTTTACGACGGTGGCGAGTTCGAGGTGCGGAAGGTCGGGGTGGCATCCGCGCACGTCGAAGTCCCCCTTTCGTTTGCCGCGACTGACCGATGCACTCCTGAAGACGAAGTACCTCCCCGAAATACGGTCGATTCCCGGTACTTCTCGCAGGAGCGCGTCGATGTCGCCATTCACCAGCTTGACTGCACGCCCTGGGGGAAGCCCCTGGTGCGGAATCGAGGACTTGCCGGCGCGGATCCGCACCGAATTGGTGGCATTCTCACGAAAATCGTACTCGACCCCACGCTGAAGCCCACGCCCCGTGGCGAGAAGCAGCACCAGCATGAAGATTCCCCAAGCGACGCTGAGCGCAGTCAGGAGCACGCGCAGCTTGTTGTGAGCGAGAGAGCTGGCCATCTCCTGCCACGCGTCCAACAGCCTCATGACGCTTGCACCACCCTCCCGTCTTTGAGCACGATCGTCCGGTCCGTCCGCGCCGCAATGTCGGCCTCATGCGTCACCAGGATGATCGTGATTCCCTGGTCGTTGAGCGAACGAAGCAGGTCCATGAGCCGATGCGAAGTCTCGGAATCGAGGGCTCCCGTGGGTTCGTCTGCCAGAATGAGTCGTGGACGAGTCACGAGCGCTCGCGCAATCGCCACGCGCTGCTTCTGCCCGCCAGAGAGCTCGCTGGGCAAGTGATCGGATCTGTCCTCGAGCCCGACCGTCTTCAGGTATTCCATGGCCATCGCATTGCGACGCCGTCGGCCGACCCCTTGGTAGTAGAGAGGCAGCGCAACATTCTCGAGCGCGGTCTTGAAGGCAAGTAGGTTGAATGATTGGAAGACGAATCCGAGGAACCGGTTACGATACTGCGCCGCGGCGCGATCGGTCAGGTCACGAACGAGTACGCTACCCAGGTGGTAGCTGCCACTGTCATAGTCATCGAGGATGCCAAGGATGTTCAGCAGCGTCGATTTGCCCGAACCGGACGCGCCCGTGATCGATACGAACTCACCGGCATCGACGGTGAGCTCGACGTCCCGTAGTACCGGGAGCGCGCCCTTTGCCATCGGATAGGACTTGTTGAGGCGCTCGAGGCGCACCAGGGGGGTGGCCTCGGAGGTCGTCTCTCCGGGGGCGATGCTCTCCACCAGCGTAGTACGAGACACCGTCGGCACGTCTGCCCCGTTACCACAGAGTGGCCCCTTCTGGCATCACGAGCGACACGATTGGCTCGAGCGCCCGTTCCGCTTGTCCACCAAACGGGGTGAAGTTCAGATTCTCAGCTCGTCCTCTGCGTCCACGACCCACTCTGAGCCCTCTATTCTCCCTTGGCCCGGAACCCATCGAAATGGGAGGGGGGGCGGCGGTCTCGACTGGGCGAAGACAGCGCTTCCTGGGTCTATTCACTCGATTCGTTGGAGGTCACCAATCCGTCGAACTCATTCGCCCTGTCTTCTAACCTCCTTGCGACAGCCTGGTTACCCAGCAGCCTCTCCAACTCGGCTTCTGCCCTCAAGATCCGTCGGATCCCATCGACCTTCTCCTTCGCTCCGAGGAGACTCACGATCGAAGTCGTATCGAGGCAAAGCATGGACGCATCGATGCCGAGGAGGCGGTAAGCGTCGCGGAGCTCTTGGCGTGCCTGATGGGTTTCACCCGCATTTTGGTGGCCAAGAACGCGAGCCAACGCCTGTCCCAATAACTCGATCTGCCTCTGGATCAGGTCTTGGCGGTACATGGTTCCGACAGCTAGTAGCACGACTCCACGTTCGAACCAGGCTCGGTTCCCCGGGGCCAGTTGGGGGCCTGCCCGGAAAACCGAGCGGGAGCGCGCATCGACGGACGACGAGTTGGGGCCGCCAAGGCGTCCTGGTGTTTCGCGGCTCGACGGTGCCCCGCCCATCAGATCTGCGCCTCCAGTATGAGATTGAACGGGGTCGCCAGGGCCCGCCGGCAGCGGGAGAATCCACTGGCGCGAATCAGGCGGGTCAGATTGGCTTCGCCGGCTTGGGCCCCCAGCACGAAATCTCCGCGCTCCGAAACCGCATGAGGGCAGCAGAGGAGCGTTGACCCGACGTAATACATTCGTGACACCGGATCGATGCCATCCTCGAGCCGGTCGTGAGCAAAAGGCTCGACCAGCATCACCGTTCCATCGGGTTGCAGCACCTTAGCGGCATGTTCCAGCGCATGATCGGGGTGCCCCATGTCGTGCAATGCGTCGAAGAAACAGACCAAATCGTAGAGGCCACCAGGAAAGTCGGTGGCCCGCGCCACTTCGAAGCGAACCCGGTCATCCACGCCGGCATCACGGGCGTGTGCGCGCGCAGCAGTGATGGAGGGCTGGTGCACGTCGAAGCCATTGAAGGTCGAACGCGGGAATGCCTTCGCCATCAGGATGGTCGAGTGCCCGTGTCCGCAGCC
This sequence comes from uncultured Polyangiaceae bacterium, assembly GCA_964648165.1. Lineage (GTDB taxonomy): Bacteria > Myxococcota_A > Polyangia > Polyangiales > Polyangiaceae > FEN-1139. Next base: position 15,528 of record CAZYKT010000088.1, read on the forward strand.
CACGTCTGCCACGCGAGCACCCCTCTCGAGTTTCTCTACCACACCATCGAGAGCGGGGAGCCAGCTGGACACCAGCTGGGCGGCGTAGGCATTTCGGTAGAACGCGGCAACGCCGCAATGCAGCCCGGCGGGCTGCTCGTCCCAGCCGATCCCCTGACCCTGCGCAAAGGCCTCGAGGGATCTTTGTTCGCCGCGCCAAAGCGCCGCCGTCACCTCCAGGGCGAACGGCATGAAGTAGGGGCTGTCTTCGGAGGCGAGCAGGAGCGCCTGCTCGGCGGTCAGTTCAAAGGTCTCGCTCTTCGGATGGTACTCGATGTAGCCACCGGTAACCTGCGATTTCAGCCACTCCCGGACATAGCGCTCAGCGCAGCCACTCAATCGAGCCACTTCGAGCGAACTCAGCGGGCCGCGACCAGCCATCGCCTTGAACAGCCCCAACTTGTGGCCCAAGTTCATCATCAGCGCCCCCTGCGCCGCGGAGAGATCGCCGATGGCGGTATGAACCAGGGCTTCCAGCTTCTTCGGATCGATGTTCATCGTGGACATTTGCATTTCCTTTGCCTTTCCTCCCGAGGCGACCCAGCGCCGCCTCGCCCCGTGAACATGAGCCACTGGCACCGCTCCCGACCAGAGCGTAACCTGCCAGCAACGGTCTCGACCCGCCACTTGGCTCGACCCTTCCGATGGCTGCACCCCTCACCGTGAGTCTACTCGCCATTCCCGAGGCGTCCATCTCGACCCTTCACGGGCTCTACGATGTCTTGAATGCTTTCGCGCTCCTCAAGGGTCACGATGAATCCATACCGAACGAACCCCCATTTCAGGTTGATATCGTGGGACTTCAGCCTGGCCCCTTGGTCCTGGCTTGTGGTCTTTCCACCCCTGTGCAGCGCAGCGTGAGCGAGATCGACAGGCCGGACATCGTGATCGTCCCCTCCGTCGTGCTGCACTCGACGGGGTGGCAGCGTGGCCGCTACCCGGAGCTGGAGGTCTGGCTCAGGTCGGCACACGAGCGCGGAGCCATCCTCTGTTCAGCCTGTTCCGGGGTGTTCTTGCTTGCGGAAACGGGCCTTCTGCAAGGCCAGCCCGTGACGCTGCACTGGAGCTATCGCTCGACATTCGAGAGACTCTACCCCGATCTCGAGGTGCACCCCGATCGGCCCCTGATTGTCGCAGGCAATCGCCAGCAGTTCGTCACCTCTGGAGCGTCCATGTCCTGGCACGATCTGGTACTCTACCTCATCGCGAGGTACGTGGGACGCACACCAGCCCAGACCATGGCGAACTTCTTCGCCCTGCAATGGCATCATGATGGCCTTGGGCCATACATCGTGTTCAGCCCTCGTGCGGATCATGGGGATGCAGCGGTTGCCGAGGCACAACGGTGGCTCACCAAGCACTACGCCGTGGCCGATCCGGTCTCGGCGGTGGTGAGGCAGTCTGGGCTGGCCGAGCGCACGTTCATGCGTCGCTTTCAGTGTGCTACCCGGTTCTCGCCCCTCAGTTACGTGCAACGTCTCCGGGTCGAAGACGCCAAGCGACGACTCGAGCGTACTGACCAGAGCATCGAAGAGATTGGCTGGCGCGTGGGCTATGAGGATCCCTCGTTCTTCCGCCGACTCTTCAAGCGCATCACGGGAGTAACGCCGGGACACTATCGAAAGCAGTTTGGGATCCCTCCCTCCAGCAACGGAAAGGTGGAGCCGCGCTGAGCATCTCCACCAACTTGACCCAGCCAGAAGGGATTGGGGCTATCCGTAGGAGCTGAATCTCGGCTGTGGCTCGCAACCGATACTGGCTGTCGTGCGCTCCGCTGCAAGATTGAGTTGCTCTTTCGCGACCTTGACGTCCCAGCTGAGGCTCGATGATACGCTGAGCGGCACCAGGGTTGCAGCCGAATGCCTGCTCTATGCGGGGCTGCTCACAATGGCGATCGGACGCAAGCTTCTCCGCGCCCTGCAACGGCGAGGGCTATCCAAGAATGAGCCCTCGCGCGTCTTCCCGCCGGAAGGTTGGACGATGGCAATGCGGTCAGCGGCTCCGCGGCTACTGGCGCTTCTCCTCGCCCCACCGCACGCCCGCGGTGCCCTGGAACGCCGTCTTTGGATCGTGCTGCAACGCGAGGGTCCAGACCCCAACCGGAGTCGCATGTTGCTCCTCCAATGGGCTCATTCCGAGGTGCTCCAGCATGATCTTGTCGCAGCCTAACCGATCACCGATGAACACCCAATCCACGAAGTGGTCTCGTTCGCTGACGCCGGAAGTGTCAGATCCAGTCACCGGAGCCGAGAATATCAGAACGTCACTCGGATCGACTCGGCGCTGCGCGTCGCTGGGCCATGATAGACCGCTTCGACGTTGTTGCCGTCAGGATCGAGCACGAACGCGGCGTAGTAGCCTGGATGATACGGCCGTTCTCCTGGTTTGCCGTTGTCTCTTCCGCCGGAGGCCAACGCCGCAGCGTAAAATGCATCGACGCCCGCGCGATCCTTGGCTTGAAATGCCAGGTGAATACGCCCCGTCAACTCCCCTGCCGCGGCAGGAGACTCCCGCGAGGAAACGAAAAGCTCGTCCGCCCAAAAGAAGCCGGGACCCTGCCCGCCGAGCGGGATGCCAAGCGCCTGAAAGACGGCTGCGTAAAACCGTTCAGCGACTTGCACGTCACGAACGACGAGCTGAACATGATCAATGAGCCGACCGCGGTGAATCTCGTTGACTTCCATCGGGAATTCCTCCGCCACTTCGAGCGATATGATGCACGAAAGCTTAGCTCTCTAATTCGGATCTGCCAAGGACCGCCAAACGGGGCGAACCTCCCTTCGCTCAGTCGTCTTCTGCGGCAGCGGGAGAGGATTGAATTGCGCTACAGCAGGCGCTCGGGACGGTCATTCGCACCACCGAGGTGAAGGGGTTTGCGGCTCGCGCCGATGTCATGACACTCGGCGCAGATCGGCTCCACGCCGGCCCAGTCGCAACGCCGACCAACAGGGACGCTGCTCCTCAGTATGGGGGAATGACAGCAGCGGATCTGAAGGCGCCCCACCCCAACGTCGCAGCGTCTGGCCCGGACAATCCAGATCGTCCATTCCCGGGGCTTGCCATTGCGGGCCTCGACCCTAAGCATTCAGCTTCAGACATGGCGAAATCCAGTCCAACCGCCTCGCCCACCAGGATCCAGACCCGGATCGGTTACGTGATGTCGGCAATGCCAGTGCTGTTCATGCTGATGAGTGCCGTGATGAAGCTGAGTCACACACCGATGGTCGTGGAAGGTTTCGCGAAATCGGGAATGTCGGTTTCCGTCTTGACGGCAATAGGCGTCGTCGAGTTGCTGTGCGTCATCCTGTACGTCGTTCCAGCCACCGCGGTTCTTGGTGCCGTGCTTTCGACGGGGTACCTGGGTGGGGCGATCATGGTTCACGTGAGGGCTTCGGAGCTCGCCTTTATCGCTCCACTGGTTCTCGGCATGCTGGCTTGGGGCGGTCTATTCATGCGCGACCTGCGGATCCGCAACCTCTTGCCGGTCTCCAGGCATCGGCTCTGATTGTGCGAACCTCCGTTCGTGGCGCCAACGCGCTGATGGGCATGGCTTTCTGGAATCAGTTTTCGAGAGAGGAGATGCGTTATGGACAAATACGTAGACGGATTCGTACTCGTGGTGCAGAAGGACAAGGCTGTGGAGTACAAGAAGATGGCTGAGCGCGGCCGGGACACGTGGATGAAGCATGGGGCTCTGGCATACTACGAGTGTCGGGGCGATGACCTGGCCCCTCAGGACATAGGTGGCGATCGACTTCGCGCCTTCCCTGACATCGCCGGAACCGACAGCGATCATACCGTGTGGTTCTCCTTCATCATTTTCAAATCAAGAGAACATCGCGATGAGGTGAACGCAAAAGTGATGAAAGAGATGGGGCAAGCCGCGGCTGAATGGAAGAACACGCCCATGCCTTTTGATATGAAACGAACGGCTTATGGCGGATTTCAGGTGGAGGTTGAAGGCTGAGACTGGAATCGCCCAGGGTTTCGGACAGGGGGGCGCTCCGCGAGCCTTCGTTGAAGACACCCTCTGCGTCGGATACCACTACCGGTGGCCAAGAAAACCCAAGCCTCTCCCATCGGCTAGACACGGCCAGTTGACATGATCTCTCGGTCCGCGAAGTGGTCTTGTAGCGGCAAGGCGCCAATGTCGGATTCACGGTACGTGACCGGGCATGTCGCCCCCAGTCCTGACCATGAGCCAGATTGGTGTGGGGAGGCTTCGGTTTGGGTGTATTCGGCGTTCGAGACCTCTTGAGCCTCACCTGTGGGGTGCCAACGCCTCCGCCAGGGCGCATTCCCCAAGCCCCTGCGCCTTGGCCTCCTCTCGCAGGCTGCGCGCCTGCTCCTCTTTGGGCTTGGTCCGCCACAAGGTGACGAAGTAGATGGCGTCGGGGTTTTCCGTGTGGG
>CAZYKT010000089.1:0-19887 GCA_964648165.1 uncultured Polyangiaceae bacterium
CCAGAGGTTTGGGCGCCCCTCCTGACCGAGGAGGTCGCGCAAGGAAACAGGCAGGCGGCGCTTCGCGCTCTCGACCAGGTTCCGGCTCAACTTCGAAAGAGCCCGGCGCTCCGAGAGCTGGAGGCCCGCGTGTGGCTCATGGCAGACAATGCCAAACGGGCCGCCGAGGTTCTGGCCCCTGCAATCGAGGCGGCCAAGGGGGAGCCCACGCAGAAGCGAGTCGAGCTCCTGATGCTCCTGGGGCAGGCGTATTCGGAGTCGAAACAGTATGCAGAGGCGATCCGCAGCTTCGAGTCCATCCTGGAGCTGCAGCCAAAGTACGCCGTGGCCCGGCTGGCGCTGGGAGCCTTGAAGCTCCGCGAAAAGCAACCCGACAAGGCGATCGAATGTGCCCGGGCGGTGCTCGCCGAAGAGCCGAAAAACGAGAAGGCACATGAGCTGCTGGTGGCCGCCCTGGTCGCCAAAGGCGAGCGCGACGAGGCCCGCAAGGCGGCCGATGCGTTCGTCGCGGCGTTGCCGAAGAGTGCAGGGGCCTACGCCAACCGTGGCAAGTTGGCCATGGAGATGGGAAGCCCCGATGCCGCACGGGATGATCTGACCCAGGCGCTTACCTTGGAACCCAATCTGGCCGGCGCCTTTGACATGGTCCTGGCCCTGGAGGAAAAGCAGAGCGGGTATCCGGCAGCAGCAACCAAGGGTGAGCAGCTTGCCGAGCGCCTGCGGTCCTGGCGAGGCATGCTGCGAGTGGGGATGCTGCACGGCAAGCACAAGCAGCCCGCCAAGGCGGAGGCGAGCTTCCTGCGCGCCACCCAGCTCTCGCCGAGGGAGCCGGAGGCCTACAAGGCCCTGGGCCTTTCACTGATGGGGCGCAATGCCCTCAAGGAAGCTGCGGAGGCATTCCAGAAACGCGCCGAGTTGGCGCCCCGGGATGCGGAAGCCTTGAGCGCTCTGGGCATGCTCCGTGAACAGCTGGGTGACAAGGAGGGCGCCGCATTGGCCTACCGCCGGTGCCTGGAAGAGGACCCGGGCTCTCTGGTGGCCTTGAACAACCTGGCCATGCTGTTGGCAGCGTCGCCCAAGACACTCGACGAGGCGATCCAACTGGCGGAGCGGGCGGTACGACAGTCACCCAAGTTTGCCCCCGCCAATGACACGCTGGGCTGGCTGCTACTGCGGCGTGCCAAACCAGAAGATCAGGCAAGGGCTCTTTGGTTGTTGGAATCCGCAGCCACAACGAGCAACGATCCGGAGCATCTCTACCACCTGGCCGTGGCGCAGGACGCGGCGGGCAAGCGGACACAAGCTGCGGCATCCCTCAAGAAGGCGCTGGCCGCCCCGGGCAACTTCCCGGGACGCTCGGAGGCCGAGCAGCTGCAGAAGAAGCTCGGCGGATGAATCAGCTCCTACAGCCATAGGCTGTAGTGCCCACGCCACAGGACATCCGCGGCGATCAACGCGTTGGTGACGCCATGGGCCGTGATGGCATCCAAAAGGCGCCCCCGGTGCCGGCGCGCCAGCGCATACAGTACACCACAGGCGGTCGCCGCCAACCACCGCTCGTGCACCAGTCCGAACGCGAGCGATGAACCCAGAAGCGACAACCAGGTGAGCTGTCGCGGCGGAACGGCCAAAAAGTCCGAGCGAATCAGGCGCGGAACCAGGAAACCGCGAAAGGCCAACTCCTCCGCGATCGCCACCAGGACGACCGAGCCAATCACCCGAGCCGCCACCCAGGCCAGGTACTCGGCACGACCCAGAGAGAACAGCTCGGCCCGCGCCAGCTCCACGCGGGTCACGTCAACGTTGGTCTCGAGCAGGATCCAGATAACGTACCCAAGCAGCCCCCATCCGATGGCGAGCCAGTGAAGGTCGAACCGTGGGCGCGGAAACCAACGACGCAGCCAATAAAGGGTCACCGCCACGCCCACCACACGCAGCGCATAGGCTCGATCCACCTCCGCCACGAACATGCCGGACGCCATGGCACAGGCCAGCTGCACCAAAAGGGGCATCAGGTAGACCGCGGTCGGGTTCCAGGATCCCTTGCGCTCCGAAGGCCGTTGCAGGAAAAAGGGCATCCTGCGCACCAGGATGACCATGCCCAAAGCCAACAGACAGAAGAAGAGCCACCCGGCCTTGGAGTGGAAGGCGCCCGTCGCAATGCGGGCGGAACCATGGGTGCCGAGCAGGATCAGCAAGGCGATCCTGACCACATTGCCAAGCCAAACCAGGACCGCACCAATGGGGAACAGCCAGACGGCTCGACGGACTCGGAGCTCCTCCCAGGCACCCCTGAGCAGTAGGGCAAAGAATACCCAGAAAAGGCCGATCCCGTTGAAGCCGGAACACATGGGAGCCATGGTCACGGCAAATTGCGGCGTTCCGATCAGGCTTCGACCCGGATCGTAGATGACCTCCGGTTCCACGTGGTCCAGAAGACTGACCACCGATCCGAGGGTCACGCGCGCCAAGGGGACGAAGGCCTGGTCACCCATCAACCCCAGCGCCCAAGCCGAAAACCCGGCTGCCACACCCACTACCAAGGTCTTGCGGGCTCGAAAGAGCAATCGGACCACGGCGGCAAAAGGCAAGACACAGCGAACCAGGCTGCCCATCGCGACAAGAGCGGCACCGATCCAAAGTAGGAGCCAGACTGATGTTACGGGACCGGCCTGCGCGCCACGAGGGTCAAACACCACACGCGAGACGGCCAGAAGAACGAGCAAGGCCAATCCGTGCAGCATCCAGAACGGCCAGCGGGGCCGATGGGCAGTGAGCTCGGAACGAAGATGCTGCAGTCCGTCCGGCTGCAGGAACTCCACGATGATGGTTCCCGCGATGATGCCCACCAAAACCATGAACAGATCATCGGCGCCAGCCAACAGAGCCCCTGACCCTCCCCGCCGGATCAGATTCTCGCCGTCGAAGAGCAGGCCCAGGGCCACGACTTCCAGGACCGCGAGAAGGAAAGCGAGCCAGACCCTCGGCCCCCATCCAGCCAAGAATCGTACGGGGCCCGAATTTGGACGATCGTCCATCGCGCCCCAGTCTAGCCTCACATCTCGTCGCAACCGAGTCGCGCGCTGCGCTTTTTTGCACATACCGACCGGGCCCGGGGGCCGCTACGGGAGCCTGCTCTAGGCTCGGATCCGGTCTTCGAAGGCGGTCAGTGCCGCCTTGGCACCCTCGCCCATGGCGATCACGATCTGCTTGAAGGGTACCGTGGTCACGTCCCCGGCAGCGTAGATCCCCTGGGCGCTGGTGTGGCCCTTGGCGTCAACCACGATTTCCCCAAATCGATTGGTGTCAACCAGGTTCTTCACCAGGGCACTGTTGGGAACCAGGCCGATCTGGACGAAGACGCCGTCCAGCTTCAATTCCTCCACGACCTCCGTGGCGCGATTCTGGTAGCGCAGCGCAGTAACCCGGGAGCCGTCACCCACCACCTCCGCAGTACGAGCGTTGGTGATGACCACAACGTTGGACAGGGCGCGAAGGTTCTTCACCAGCACGTCGTCGGCCTTGAGCTCTGCCATGAACTCGACCAGGGTGACATGGGAACAAATGCCGGCCAGATCAATGGCTGCCTCCACGCCGGAGTTGCCGCCTCCAATGACTGCCACCCTTTTACCCTTGTAGAAGGGACCGTCACAGTGGGGGCAAAAAGCCACGCCGCGCCCTAGATACTCCTTCTCGCCCGGCACCCCCAACTCGCGCCACTTGGCTCCGGTGGCGATGATGACCGCTGGTGCTCGCAGGATTTCCCCGCCCTTCAGCCTTATCTCCTTTTCGGCTCCGTTGTGCAACTCCTCGACCTTGCGGTGCTCCAACACCTCGACCGGATACGTTCGCAAGTGATTCAGCAGATCAGAAGCCAGCTTGGGTCCCTCGGTCCTCTGCACCGAGATGAGGTTCTCGATACCCAGAGTCTCCTGGACCTGTCCCCCAACGCGCTGAGTGACCAGGGCCGTTCGCTGGCCCTTGCGAGCACTGTAGATGGCCGCCGAGACACCCGCCGGCCCTCCCCCGATCACGACCACGTCAAAGCTTCTGACATCGGGTACGGTGTCGGCCATCATCACGGCATCCGATGCCCCGAAACGCTCCTCCAGGGTCTCGAGCAGCTCAGCCAGGCTGGCTTTTCCGACGTGAATCAACTGGTCCCCGGCCATGACGCTGGGTACGCCCTGTATCGAGTGGCGCTGCACCTCCTGGGGCGCAAGCTCCCCATCCACCATCTCGTGACGGAAATTGCCGTGCAGGAGGGCCATCAGATTGAGCGCCTGCACCACGTCCGGGCAGTTGGTGCAGGAGAGCGAGACGTAAGTCCTGAGATCGAGGGGCCCGCGAAGCGCCCTGATCCGCCTGACGATGGCCGCGTCGGGGAGCTTGCCCTTGCCGTCGGCATTCAGAATGGCGAGCACCAGCGAGGTGAACTCGTGTCCACCGGGCACACCGCGGAATCCAACGCCGGTTGGTGCGTCGTCTCGCAGCAGCTCGAACCGAATGTCCGTGACCTCCGCGCCTCGCTCGACCAGTCGGAGCCGCGGGCTGGTGGTGGCCAGCTCCTCCAGCATGGTCCTTAGCTCGTTTTGCTTGGGATGGGAGCTGGGCGAGAGCACCAGACAGAACTGCGACTTCAACCCTTCAAAGTGGGTCTTCAGCTGTTGCAGGATGGTGGGATCCAACATGTTGCACCGTCTGGCGGAGTTGACACGGGTCCTTCGCGGTACGCAAGCCCCGAAGGACCCGGGGTCGCCAAGTCTCAGATCTTGCCCACCAAATCGAGGCCAGGCTTCAGCGTGTCCGCTCCGGGCTTCCACTTGGCCGGGCACACCTCACCCGGGTGGGAGGCGATGAACTGCGCCGCCTGGACCTTGCGAAGCAGCTCGTCGGCGTTGCGCCCGATGCCAGTGTCGTGGATCTCCGCCACCTTGATGAGCCCCGCGGGATCGACGACGAACGTCCCCCGGTACGCGAGCCCATCGCTCTCGATGTAAACGCCAAAGGCTCGGCTGAGCAGGCCCGTGGGATCAGCCAACATCGGGTATTTTATCTTCTTGATGGTGGGGGAGGCGTCGTGCCAAGCCTTGTGAACGAAATGGGTGTCGGTGCTCACCGAGTAGACCTCCACGCCCATCGCCTGAAGCTCGGCATATTTGTCGGCCAGATCCCCGAGCTCGGTGGGACACACGAACGTGAAATCCGCCGGATAGAAGAAGAAGACGGCCCATTTCCCAAGGACGTCGGCGCGCGTGACGGTCTTGAACTTGCCGTCGTGAAAAGCCTGCACCTTGAAATCGACGATGCTCTGGTTGATGATCGTGCTCATACGCTGACCTCGTGGATAGGCGATGGATTGATGACTGGATGGCCTTTACCTAGGTCCCTGGGGTGCAGTGTCAAGCCCCCGATCGCTCCGGGAAGGCCCGCTCGTTGACGGAGTGGATCCCCGGGCCCCAAGGCCGCCCTGGGTCAACCTACGGAGCCGGGGCGTCCTTCAAGAGCGCCAACTCGATGCGCCGGTTCTTCTGGCGCCCGTCCTCGGACGCATTGTTGGCCACGGGACGGAACTGGGCATAGCCCGCAGCCACCAGGCGACGACCTGGTACGCCGCATTTCTCCTGCAGGAAGCGCACGACCTGGGTTGCCCTCGCCGCCGACAGCTCCCAGTTGGTTGGAAAGCGCTCCTTCACATCGGCGCTCTTGACCTTGGCGGAATCGGTGTGCCCACCCACCAGAAACACGCGGTCCTTAGTGCGCATCAGAGCGGCAGCGACCTGCCGCAGCACCTTCTGGCCGTCCCCTTTCACGTCCGCCTTGCCAATGTCGAACAGGATCTTGTCGGATACGTCGATTACGAGATCCCCTCCCCTCTCTCGGATGACGATGTCGCCCTTCTTCACCTCGCTCTCCAGCTTGGTGGACAACTCGGACTTGGTCCGGGAAAGCTCCGACGCCAGGGACTCCTTCTCTCCGACCACCTGTTGCAGATCATTCTTCAAACGTGATTGGTCCTTTTCCAGGGACTGCACCCGTTCGCTGTTCTGCTTCTTCTCCTGATCCAATTTCTTCAGCGTCGCCTTCTGCTCCTGGCTCTGGCGCTCGAGCTTCGCGCTCTTCTCGGAGAGCGTGGAGTTATTCGACGCCACGACCAGCGCCAACACCAAACACACTCCCGAGACACCCCAGGGAAGCCAACGGAACAACCGACCGGAACCGCGCGACAGGAAATTCGTCATGGCAGCCTCTCTTTTCCGATGACCGTCGTCAGGGACTATACACCGGGGCCAGCCAATCGGCTCTATCGTCCCGCAGCCAGCTGAATCAAGCGGTAGATCGCCGTATTGTCCAGGATCATCTGCCCCGCATCGGTCGTGCATAGCTCGCCGACCCCAGCCGCGGTTCGGCCCTTGGCATATAGCCGAACCAGCTCGTTGGTGTGATCCCGGCTCCCGTAGGTGACCTCCCCGTCCGGGTACCCCCAGCCGCTCGTCGTGTCCTGTTGAGTGGGCAGGTCACCACGCTGTAACACCTTGGGCAGACGCAGATAGGCATTGGCGTGGTCGGACGTGACGAACAGGGTCGTGTTCGTCCAATCCAACTCGTCCCCCGGTTGGTCGATGGTATCGATGATGGCCTGCACGGTCTGGTCGAGCTCCACCATGGCGCCGATCATGGTGGCAAAGTCGTTGTTGTGATTGGCGTCATCGGTCTCGTCCTCTTCGACGAGAAGGAAGAACCCTTGTGGGTCTCCCGCAAGGAACTGGATTGCAGTTCGCGCGATGTCCGGCAGTGGGGGGTCCTCCAAGAGACGCCGGGCCACCACCGGCTGGCCTGGTGTATCGAAAGCAATGGGCGGATCCAGTCGCCCGTTGGGCCCTCCGAACAGCCCCACCAAGCGTTGGTCCTGGGCCCGCGCCGATAGGGCCGCCATCTGCAGCGCGGCCACACCGTCCCATCCCGACGTGCGCCCCACGAAGATGCTGTCCGGCGCCAGTCTGGTGGCCTCCAGATCCCCCGAATCGACGGCAAACGACGCGTCGGGATGACCGCCCCCGGCCACCAACAGATCGGGGCGAGTCTGGGTCAGTATCTCCCTGGCGATGGCGACCATCTCGCCGCGGTCGGGGCTATGGGCCAAAAATGCCGCTGGTGTGGCGTCGGAGAGTGGACTGGTCGTCACTACGCCGATGGCCATCCCGTGGGCGCGGCGGAGTGTCTGGGCAATCGTCTCGATCGCTCCCTCCTTGGGATCCCCAGACAGCCACGAGATATTGCCCAGGTCCGTCTTGAGCCCCGTGCTCATCGCCGTCGCCGTCGAGGCGCTGTTGGCGGCGATGCCATCCAAGAAATAGGAGCGGCTCTGATCGTTGTCCGGCACCAGGGGGTAGGGTTCAGCGCCACCCAGGGCGGGATCGTAACCCAGATGGGGATCGATTGACCCGACCGCGTATCTCGGTCTGCCCAGGGTCTCGGCATGCCGGTTGTAGGCAGTGATGTCCCAGGTGGTTACCGAGGCTTGGGTAGGAAACGAGTGGAAACAGAGCCCGTCGTCAGTCCCGGTCAGATAGCGACTGGCCGCTACCTCGCAAGCCATTGGCATCCCGTCGCCGATCACCAAGATGACGTGACGAGCCCGCGAGGATGGATCGACACCTGATGGCTCTTGTGTGCCCAGGCGTCGCGGCGTCGCGGCCTGGTGCATCCCCTCCCCGAATACCGAACCGTCCGAGTCGTAGTCCCCCAACACGCAACCCGTCGATCCGACCAGCGACAGCGCCATCCACGCCCAGTCCGTTAGCCTCTTCGCCACCTGACTCATCCGACTCTCTCCAACCTAGACGACGCGCAGCGGATCCCTGTCCATCTCGGATACCAGGACCGACAGTCCGTCGAGCTTCGTTCTGATGCGCTCCGCCAGGATGGGCAAATAGCCTCGCTCGGAGTGGGTGTGGTCGGTCAGTACCACCGTCGTTCCCGCCGCGTTGCGCGCCAGGATGTCATGGTGACGCATCTCTCCGGTCAGGAGGAGATCGACGAACTCCAGTCGTTCGAAAACGCTCCCACCAGCTCCGGGGCACACCGCGAACGTGGCCACGCGATCCGGGGCATCGGGCGCCGACGTGGTTGCGACGCGCAAGACAGCAATGCCCAGATGAGTTCTGATCCGGCCCAGTGCTTGGTCTAGAGTAAGGGGCTCCGCCAACTCCACGCGACGACCCATCCCGAACCCTGGTGGAGCACCGGGACCAGCAACAATGGGAGTCACTCGCCCCGGTCCCAACGCAGCGGCAAGCCAGTCGCTGATGCCCCCGGACGCCGCGTCCAGAGCGGTGTGTGGAGAATAGACTCCGATGCCGGAACGAAGGCAATCGATGACCACCCGCTCGGTCGCCGTCTCGCGAGTCAGGCGGCGCAGCGCGCGGAAGATCACCGGGTGGTACGCGACGACCAGCGGTACGCTCAGGGATTGGGCCTCGCGAAGGACCGCTTCGGTGAGATCGATGGTCAACAGAACCCGCGAGATCTCCAGGGTGTCTCGTGGCTCGACCAGTAGGCCAGGGTTATCCCAGTCCTCGGCGTGAGCCAGGGGTGCAAGCTCCGCCAGAACGTCCAGGATCTCCGAGAGTCGTCGTGCCATGGCCCTTCTACGATACTCTAGGCTAGACTGCTTTGCCGTGGCTGACCCCCCCCTGCCCCTGTTCTCCCGTCTGGTTCTGGCTTACCGGGCCTGGTTTCGGATCCTGTTCGATGGCCGCTGGGCCGCGCAGCTCGTGGCGTTGGATGGCCCCAAACTGCCGGAGCCTCCCGCACGGCCGGCGGTGCCGAGTCACGAACCGGCCCTGTCCCTTCTGGCTCTATTGCAGCGAGAGGGGCGGCTGTTGGATTTCTTGACGCAGGACATCACGGGCTTCGCCGACAGCGAGGTCGGTGCGGCGGCGCGCATCGTCCATTCCGGATGTCGCAAGGCCCTGAATCGAGCCGTCGAGATCCTACCCATTCGCGTCGAGGCAGAGGGGGATGTCGTGGAGCTACCGGCGACATTCGACGCCCAGGCACACCGGTTGGTGGGCAGTGTCCCGTCCCAAGGCCCTTACCGGGGCAAACTGCGGCACCGCGGCTGGCGCGCTGGGCGGGTGCAGCTCGAACAGGCAGCCCCCCAGGCCGATCCGACCGTCTTGGCCCAGGCGGAGATCGAGCTGTGACCGATCTACCGGTGGTGGGCATCGATCTTGGTACCACCCACACCACGCTAGCCCTCTGCCAACAACAGGCTCTTCGCGCGCCGGAGGTGGTCCCGAACCTCCAGGTGATTGCCCCCTTTCGGACCCAACGGCGCGAGCTGTTGCCAAGCTTCGTTTACTTCGCCCACCAAGGCGAGCAGGGCCTCGGTTTGCCCTGGGACATCAGTCGATCAATGGCGGTGGGGGAGTACGCCCAACAGCGGGGGCTGGAGCTGCCGGGACGTGTCGTTTCCAGCGCCAAGAGCTGGCTTAGCTGCACCGGGATCGATCGTCGAGGTAACCTGCTGCCGCTCAACGCCGACGAGGACGTGGAACGGATATCTCCCGTCGAGGCGTCATTCCGAATCCTCGATCATCTGGTCGAGTCGTTTGCTCACCTGCATCCCCAAGCGCCCCCCCTGACGGAACACGAGGTGGTGCTGACCGTCCCCGCCTCGTTCGACGCCGCAGCCCGCGATCTGACCGTGGAGGCGGCCCTGGCCGCGGGCCTGGATCGGATCACCCTGCTCGAAGAGCCACAGGCTGCCCTGTACGCGTGGCTCGCGCATCATCACGACGATTTCGCCCGGCTGCTCGCCCCCCAGGATCTGCTGCTGGTCGTGGATGTTGGGGGGGGGACCACGGACTTTTCGGCCATCGCCGTGGGAGAAGCCGAGGGGCGGCTCGAGCTTCGCCGGGTGGCGGTGGGTGAACACATCCTGCTGGGCGGCGACAACATGGACCTCGCTCTGGCTCACCATCTCAAAGGGAAGCTGGAGGCCACTGGAGCTGCGATCGACCGATGGCAGCTGGCCAGCCTGGCCTTCGCGGCGCGTGACGCCAAACAGGCCTTGCTTTCCCCACCGGGTCCGGAGCGGGTTCCGGTGGTGGTGGCGGGACGCGGTTCGCAACTGCTGGGCAACACGCTGCGAACCGAGCTGGTGCGCGACACCCTGGAGGAGCTGCTCCTTTCGGGCTTCTTCCCCGAGGTCGCCATCGATGCGCAGCCGGTTCGCCGAGCACGCTCGGGGTTGACCCAACTGGGCCTCACCTACGCAGCCGACCCCGCGGTCACCCGACACCTGGCCGCCTTTTTGACCCGACAGGTCGGTGCCCTCACCACCAAGCAAGGCACTTTTTTGCACCCCACCGCCGTCCTGTTCAACGGCGGGGTATTCAAGAGTCCACTCTTTCGGGAGCGACTGCTGTCGACGCTCAATGCGTGGCTGGCCAAGGATGGCGCCCCACCCGCGCGCCTCTTGCCGGGCGAGGATCTGGATCTGGCCGTCGCCCAAGGTGCCGCCTACTATGGCCAGGTCAAGAAAGGTCGAGGACTGCGCATCCGCGGGGGCACGGCTCGCTCCTACTACGTCGGGATCGAGAGCCCCGTGCCTGCCGTACCAGGGGTCGAGGCTCCGGTGACCGCTCTGTGCCTGGCGCCCTTCGGGATGGAGGAAGGGACCGAGGCCGCGCTGCCCGAGGAAACCCTGGCCGTGGTGGTGGGCGAACCGGTGTCCTTCCGCTTCTTCGCCTCCAGCGTGCGCCGGAACGACGTGCCCGGCAACAAGCTCGAATCCTGGTCGCCGGA
Source organism: uncultured Polyangiaceae bacterium (assembly GCA_964648165.1). GTDB lineage: Bacteria > Myxococcota_A > Polyangia > Polyangiales > Polyangiaceae > FEN-1139. The sequence goes on from CAZYKT010000089.1 coordinate 10,816, forward strand.
GGAGCTCTCGGAGCTGGCCCCCATCGAACTGACCCTCGACTCCAAGGAGCGCACGCAAGGAGAGCTCATTCCGGTCCGCTTACGCGCCGGTGTGACGAGTGTGGGAACGCTCGAGCTATTGGCCTTGCCGGTGGAACCCCGACTGCCCGACGAGCAATGGAGGATCGAGCTCAACGTACGGGCCTCGGAGGGTATCGAAAACCGGTGAGCTCCGCAGCCCCCTACGTTGTCGGGATCGATCTGGGCACCACCAACAGCGCCGTCGCCTACGTCGCTCCCCATCCGCCCCGCGCCGTGCAAACGTTCGAGGTCCCCCGCTGGGTGGACGCGGCTCGACTCGACCGAGCCCCAACCTTGCCCAGCGCCCTGTACGCCCCCTTGCCCGATGAGTCCCAGGGTGAAAACTGGTTGGTGGGAGAGCTTGCGCGTCGTAGGGGCCTTGAGATCCCGGGACGCACCATCGTCAGCGCCAAGAGCTGGCTCTCCCACCCGGCGGTGGACAGACGCGCCGACATCTTGCCTTGGGGCGGCGACCCGCAGGGGCCCCGCCTGTCCCCCGTGGCGGCGTCTCGACGAATCCTCGAGGAGGTGAGAAAGCGCTGGGACGAGGCATTCCCGGAAAACCCCCTGGCTTCACAGTCCGTCATCCTGACCGTCCCCGCTTCGTTCGATCCGGTGGCGCGCCAACTGACTGTCGAGGCAGCCAATCTGGCAGGGCTGCCGGTCCGCTTGCTGGAGGAGCCGTCCGCGGCTTTCTATGACTATCTGGACAGCGTGGGCACTCAGGCCTTTCTCCAACGATTGGATGGGGCGGCTGCCGAGCTGCTGGTGTTGGTGTGTGACGTGGGGGGAGGCACGACCGACCTCACCCTGTTGCGCATCTACGCCGCGAGCCCCGGGGAGTTGCGGGTGGATAGAACCGCGGTGGGCCGCCATCTGCTGCTGGGGGGGGACAACATGGACCTGGCACTGGCTCACCAGCTGGAGCCTCGCCTGACCGGCCCCAACCAGCCACTGGACACGCATCGGTTCAACGCCCTGACCTCGGCATGCCGGGATGCCAAGGAGCTGCTCCTTTCCGACCCTTCGGTCGCCAGCGTCCCGGTGGTCATCGCGGGCAGCGGCGCGGCACTGGTGGGACAGACTCGGAGCACCTCGCTGCTTCGTTCCGACGTGGAAGACCTCCTGCTGGAGGGTTTCTTTCCTTCAGTGCAGGACCAAGAGCGAGCGCGGCGTTCCCGCTCGGGCCTTCTGGGACTCGGGTTGCGCTACGAGTCCGATCCCGCCATCACCCGCCACGTTTCGGAGTTCTTGGCACGGCACTTGCTGCCGGGCAAGACCTTGGACTCGGTGCTGTTCAACGGGGGTGTCTTCGCATCCGTTCAGTTGGCTGACCGCCTGTGGCAATGTCTGCGGCCTTGGCTCTCGGAGCGAGCGACGCGTCTGGTCTTGCCGCATCCCGAGCTGGCGGTTGCCCGGGGAGCCAGCTTGTACGGGCGTGCTCTGTCGGGACAGGGGCTGCTGTTGGGGGGTGGTTCGGCACAGGGCTACTACTTGGCCGTCGACGAGCCGCTGCCTTCGGGGGAACAACGCGCCCTGTGTGTCGTGCCTCGGGCCAGCGCCGAGGCGGAACCACACCGCGCTGGCACCCGCCCCTTGCGCCTGCGGGTGGGGACACCGGTCAGATTCGAGCTGTTTGCCCTGGACCATGGTCCCTGCCACACCCCGGGGGAGGTCGTCACCATCGACTCGCACTACGATGCCCTGCCCCCGGTGGCCATCCACTTCGAAACGGCGGCCAAGACCGAAGAGGTTTCGGTGGTGCTACAGGGGGAGTTGACGGCGGTCGGCACCCTGGAACTGTGTTGCGTCGCCACCGACGCCCCGAATCAGGCCAAGCCACAGCGATTCGTCCTTGCCTTCGAGTTGCGACAGACGGACGAAGAACGCACCGGGGCAGTCGCGCCTGCTCCTGCGCCGAGGACCGACTCCGACCGCCTGGACCTGGCGCGCGACGCCCTGGCGCGCGTTTTTGGCAAGAGTCGGAGCGACGTGTCCAAGAAGGAGGTGCGGGATCTGTGGCGCACTCTGGAAAGGTCCTTGGGACCACGAGCCAGCTGGTCCCTCGAACACTCCCGCCTGCTCTTTGACGAGCTGGGGCCCCGGAATGCGGCTCGGCGACGCAGTCCGGAGCATGAACGGTTGTACTGGATGCTGGTCGGATTCCTGGTGCGACCAGGCTTCGGTCACCCCCTGGATCGGACCCGTCTTCGCAACCTGGTTCCCCTCTTCGAGCAGAGTCTTTCATTTTCGGAGGAAATCCGAGGCTGGCAACAGTGGTTCACGGCGTGGCGAAGACTGGCGGGCGGCCTATTGGAGTCGGAACAGGACACGATGGCTCGGCGTCTTTTGCCCTACCTGACCGCCAGGGTGTCACCTGGACCCAAGGGCAAGAGTCAACGTCCGTTGGCCGATCCGGAGATGGCAGCCTTCTTGGCCTTCCTGGAGCGCGCCGCGGTTGGCACGAGGGAACAGCTCGGCGAGGCGCTGCTGGAGCGGCTGTATCGTCGCTCCGAACCCTGGTTGTGGGAAGCCCTGGGGCGGGTGGGGGCCCGCCAGCCCGTGTACGCCAGCCTGCACCACGCCGTTCCAGTGTCTCGGGTGGCTGATTGGCTTGCCCACCTGCTGCGCGAGGATTGGCAGGCCGTCCCCACTGCGGCTCGGGCTGCTTCGATGTTGGCGCGACGCACCGGCGACCGGGCCCGCGACATTCCAGAGACCCTGCGGGCGGACGTCCTGAGGCGGATGGTGAAGACCCATGCCCGTCCCGAGTACATTGCCCTGGTCGAGACGGTGGTCCCCGTCGACGAACGAGACCGCTTGGAGCAGTTCGGCGAAGAACTCCCGGTGGGACTGTGTTTCAGTGACGAAATCGAGTCGGGATCCGACTAAATCAGCCGGTGCTGGGTCTTCTCACGGGCCACGAAGGCACCCTCCCACTCCTTGGCGGCCTGCTTCTCCACACAGAGCATGAACGCGTCGTCGTGGTCCGGATCGTGGTGAAAGAGTGCCAACCTGCGCACCGATGCCACCTTGCACAGGCGGAGCGCCTCCTGCCAGGTGGAGTGGCCCCAACCAACGTGCTGGGGGAACTCGTCATCGGTGTAGGTGCTGTCGTAGATAACCAGGTCCGCCCCGTCGATCAGGGCCAGCACCCGGGCATCCGGCTTTCCCACGACGTGTTCGGTGTCGGTCACGTAGCAAACCGCCTTGCCACCATATTCGATTCGGTAGCCCGTGGCTCCGTTCGGATGGTTGAGAGACGCCGTACGGATCTTGATCCCGGGCTCCAGACTGAATCCGTCACCCGCCGGAAAATCCTCGAACAGCAGTTCGGCCCTCATCGTCTCGAGCGGCACCGGGAAGGTGGGATCTGCCATCTGTCCGGCCAACACCTCGCGCACCACCCCTGCTCCGAGATGCCCCGCCATGATGCGGAATCGCCGACCTGGCGCATAAGCGGGCTTGAAGAAGGGAAAGCCGTTGATATGGTCCCAGTGGGTGTGAGTGAGCAGGAGCGTCGCCTCGCGAACGTCGTCCCGCAGGAACTGGTTGCCAAGCTCACGCAGCCCCGTGCCCGCATCCAGTATTACCCGCCTGTCCCCCAGTTTCAGCTCGATGCAGCTGGTGTTTCCTCCAAAGGTCACATAGTCGGGAGACGGACAGGCGATACTGCCCCGCACACCCCAGAAGGTCAGGCCGAAAACCATGATCGTTGGCAGCCTACCATCACGGTGCCAAGGTACGCACCTGGGAGTTTGGGCGGTACCTGAAACCACCCGAACAACCCGGCCCACGATCCAAGGCGAGTCGCGCCCGTGTTTTGTGCTCTCTCGGCCAGTCCGCAGTGCCCTCTCGCCACCAGGTCGCCGATCGGCTAGGCCCTGACCAGAATGGCGCCCCTCGTCCAGCCCAGTCCTCCCATCTCGCCCGTACTGGTGGTGGGCCTGGGGGAGATCGGTAGTCTGCTCTCGGTCGGGTTCTTGCGCCAAGGGGTCCCAGTCGTTCCGGTACTGCGCTCCACCGTGGTGGAGAATCAGTTGGAAGCCACGTTCGCACCTCGCTTGTGCGTCCTGGCCGTCGGCGAGCCTTCACTGGCGACGCTCTTGGACGGTTGGACTCAGCGCTATGCCGATCGATTGGTGCTCGTCCAAAATGAACTTCGTCCGTCGGAGTGGGAGCGACGGGGGCTGCCGCAGCCGACGGTCGTCGTGGTCTGGTTCGAGAAGAAGCCGGGAAGGGGCCCCCGAGCCCTTCGTTCGACCGCAGTCCACGGACGCTGGGCACACCCGATGGTCTCTTGCCTGGAGACCCTTGGACTCCCCGCGCACGTGGAGTCGGATCCACAACGTCTGGTCCTGGATCTGGCGTTGAAGAACCTCTTCGTCATCGTCACCAACATCTGCGGACTGCGGGTGGGAGGAGACGTCGGAACCCTTCTCAACCAGCACGAGGCACTCCTGACGCGGGTCACCGATGAGGTTCTCGCCGTGGAAACGGCGGAGATGGGGCAAGCTCTGCCCGAGAGCCTGCTGAGGATCGAAATGCAGAACACCATGCTCGCCGATCCTCGACACGAATGCGCGGGGCGCGCCGCGGCCCTGCGGCTTTCTCGAGCCCTGGCGGCAGCACGCCGGCTGGGAGTCTCGACACCGACTCTGGAACAGATCGCTTGCCACCTGGAGGCCAGCTAGTCATGCGAAACCACGATGCTTGGTTGGTTGACCTGGACGGTACCTTGTATCGAGCCCGTCCCGTTCGTCTGCGCATGACCTGGTTGTTGTTGTGGTCGGGGCCCCGCAGCGTACGAACGGTGCGCCGGTTCCGTCTGGAACACGAGTTGTTGCGACGCCAAAACCAACCAAGCCAGTCGTCTCCGTTCGAGGATCAGCTGGCGGGGACAGCGACAGCCCTCCGGATGGCTCCCGAAGACGTGAGGCGAATCGTCGAGCGATTCATGTTCGAGTTGCCCGGGCGGTTCTTGGCGGACTATCGTCGCGCCGACCTACTCCGAGAGATCGCCAGCTTCCGCGAGGATGGTGGTCGCACCGCGCTGGTCAGTGACTATCCGGCCTGCTCGAAGTTGGAGGCGCTGGGAGCCAAGGGGCTGTTCGATCGAGTGATAGCCTCCGGAGAGCCCGGTGGACCCAAGCGACTCAAGCCAGCTCCGGACGGCTTGCTCCTGGCTGCCGAAGCGCTGGGCGTCGAACCCAGTCGCTGCCTCGTGCTCGGGGATCGGCTGGACGCCGATGGTGCGGCGGCCAAGGCCGCGGGCATGGAATTCCGTCTGGTGCGCTGAGGCTCGAGCCAGGATGGCCGACCGCTGCAAACAGCATGGCCTGGCGCTGAGCCCCGACGGCGAGTGCGTGCTGTGCAGGCGGCCCCCTCGGCCCGATGCCAAGCCGCGTTCGTCGCTCCCACGCTTGGTTCTGTTACTCACGGTTTTGGTCGCCGCATTGTCTGGATTGGTCTGGATGGTCCTGGGTGATGGGTTCGTTCCCAGAACGAGCCCCTCCCCGCCTTCACCCGCTCTGTTGGATCCAGTGGTTCGAATCCAGGCGACCCATCCCAAGAGCGGCTCCGAAGAGCTATTGACCCGTACCGGTTTTCGGGCGGAAGAGCCCTACCTGGCAACCAACGAAACGTACCGACTGATCCTGCCGCCGCCGGGCAAGACAACTCTGGGTGCTCTGCTGTTCGTCCCTGCCCAAGCTTCGGGGGCACTGCCCGATCCAAGCTGGCGCGCGCGCCTGGCAGCCGAAGGTCTCGTCTACGTGGGGCTGGAGAATGCGGGCAACGAGCGGAACGGCATCAGCCGGGTTCGCTTGGCTCTCGATGCGCTGTGGGACGTCATGAGGGATCATTCCCTGGAGCCGAGCCGGCTCTTCATCAGCGGGCTCTCTGGAGGAGGCAAGTCGGCACTGCGCACCTATCTGGCCTATCCGGATGTCTTCTCCGGGGTCATCGCGTTCGCCGGCGCCGACTACTTCCGAGAGATCCCCGCCAGCCAGCACCCGGGCAGCCGCTGGCCCGCCCATTACGGCGAACCGCCTGGCATCGCTCGCGCGCGCACGGGACGCATTGCACTGGTCACGGGGACCGGTGACTTCAACATGGGTCAGGTGAAGGACGTGGCCTCTGCCATGACCGAGGACGGCTTCGTCAACGTGCGGCTCCACGTCTACCCGGGGCTTGGACATGGCGTGCCGAGCGGCGAGACAATTCACTCGTTCGGGGCGCTTCTCGGCAGTCAATGAGGAAGCGGGAGGCGGTAGCCGTCGCTCCCGTTTGGCCCGGACGGAGCCCGCGGTGCAGACGAGTCGGGGGAAGAGCGCCCCGGCAGCCCCCTCCGCAACGCTTGGCCCCTGGTGTTGCCATACATATGGGTTGGTGATATGGTTATGCCATACTGTGAAGACCACGCTCAATCTCGACCCAAGACTGCTCACCCGCGCCAAGAGGCTCGCCGCAACCGAGGGGATCACGCTGACCGCTCTGGTTGAGGATGCTCTGCGTGCCCGCGTGGTGGCCCGACCCGCCGAGGCAACCCGGTTCCAGCTCCAGGTCCCCACGGTCCGAGGGGATCGCCCCCCCGCCGTAGACGTTGCGGACCGACAAGCCCTCTTCGACCTGTTCGATGAGCGCTCATGATCGCGGTCGACACCAACGTGCTCATCTACGCACACCGGGAGGAGACTGCTCAGCACGGTCGGGCACTGGCTTGTCTTTCGCAGTTGGCAGAGGGGCTTGCCCCGTGGGGGATCCCGCTATTTTGCATGAGTGAGTTCGTACGCGTCGTCACCCATCGGCGGGTCTTCTCGCCGCCTTCACCCCTGTCCGTCGCGCTGGCGTTCCTCGATGCCCTGTTGCAGTCTCCCAGCGCGCGCCTCCTGCTCGCAGAAGGAGACTATTTTTCGGCATATCGGTCGACCTCGGAGGATGGGGATGCCCGAGGGAATCTGGCTTTCGATGCGGCGATTGCCGCCCTGTGCATCACCCACGGCGCGCGGCTGTTGACTGGGGATCGGGATTTCGCCCGTTTCTCCGCCCTCGAGGTGGTCGCCTTCTAGATCCAGCTCGATCACCCCGTCTCTACTGACACGTCAGATCGAACTGCACGCCCAGGCTCCCCGGGCTGGTCGGAACCGTGGCGGTTACGGTATGGCCCATGACGTCGGTGAGCGTCACTTCCTGGCCCCCCATCTCCATGCCAAAGTCCCAGAAGCCCGTGTTGGCAGTGGCGGTGCGATCGCCGGACTTGGCCGTGGCGATGGGGAAGGCCAGGTTCTGGAAATAGACCTGGCCCTGATAGCCGCCGTTGAACCCCACCAGGATGTCCCCGGTGGTGGGGCACGCGACGGAGCGCCAGGTGACACCGCTGGTCACCTCTCCGATGATCTCGGTCATGCCCAAAGCCTTGGCCGCCGACAAGTTGAGGTCGATATGCTGTTCGGAGGTGCAGCTCGGACAAGCGTCAATCGCCGTGGCAACGATGGTGCGATTCCGGTACGTCACCTCCACGCACATGCCGCAGTACTGACCCTGGGCCAGATGGGTGGGGTAAATGGCCACGAAATGCTCGGTGGAGATGTTGGGGACGGTGCTTACGATGTCGTTGATGGGGCACCAAACCGGCGTCTCACCGCCTTCCGGACGCGTGCCGATCTCGGTACCGCAGTATCCGCAGTAGGTTTTGTAGCCACCAGGACACGTGGTCTCGTCCTTGGCCGTCCCTTGCTGGAACCAGTAGCAGGTCATGGCACCGTTGGTGGCGGACGGCCCTTCTTCCCAGACGCAGATCTGCTCCTCGGCACCACCGGAACCGGGGGTTCCTCCTTCACCGGGAGCACCGCCGTTGCCCGGAGTACCGCCGTCTTCGGGACTGCCCCCGAGACCTTCCGAACCACCGTCACTCGGTACCCCTCCCTCGGACGGGGCTCCGCCATCGGTCACAAGACCGCCGTTGGCGGGAGCGCCACCATCGCTTGGAGCGCCGCCGTTACCGGGGGCACCGCCGTTGCCCGGACTTCCGCCATTGCCCGGAGCACCACCATCACTGGGAGCGCCGCCGTTACCGGGGGCACCGCCATTGCCCAAAGCTCCACCGTTGCCCGGAGCACCAGCTTCGGGCGCAGCACCTCCCAGAAGCGGTACCGAGCCACCGTCGGCGACGCTGCCTCCCGTGCCGTTGCCGGACCCACCCGTCATGTCCGTCAACCCGGCAGTGCCTCCCGAACCCGCGTCAGTGTACTTGATCTTGGCGGTCGAACAGGCCGCGACGAAGAAAGTACAGCATGCCAAAAAGGGTACAGTCGCAGTCAAGCGTGACATGAGGATCCTAATCAAAAGAGCCCGCACCCAAGGAGCGAGTTCCTCACTATAGCATGGAAGCCGCCGGGGACGACCGACTGGACGTTCACCAGCTTCCCTGATTGGGCATCGAGGCCCAGGGCTCACTGGGGCCCAGCGCATGTCCGCGCTGCAACAGCTCGATCGAGTGCCCATCCGGCGATTTGATGAAGGCCATGTGTCCGTCCCGAGGCGGCCTCGGGATCTCGACCCCCGCGTCCCTCAGGCGCGCGCAGGTCGCGTAGATGTCATCCACCTGGAATGCCAGGTGCCCGAAGAACCGCCCGGTGGGATACGGCTCGGTTTGATCCCAGTTGTACGTGAGCTCGATCTCGGCTCGGTCACCCTCTTGCCCCGTGCCCAAGAACACCAGGGTGAATCGTCCGTCCTGATTCTCCATCCGGCGTAGTTCAACGAGCCCCAGCTTCTTCACGAAGAAGTCGAGGGCCAGGTCCAGATCCCGGACGCGCAACATGGTGTGGAGGAATCGCATGAGCAGGGAGGGTACCAGCAACGACCCAGGGCTGGGAAGACCTCACGGTGTGGGTGTCGGGTAGGCCCAGGCGAAATTCCTCGCCGGCTCGTCCCCGTAGCGCAGACTCCACTCGTGCTCGTACGCAGCGCGCGCCACCTCGACGTAATGCTGCTCGTCGATCTCATAAG
>CAZYKT010000090.1:0-19456 GCA_964648165.1 uncultured Polyangiaceae bacterium
TGGTCGGTCGGACGACCGTGGCACCCAACCCAGACTGCTTGCGTGCGGCAACTCTGGGTGTATGTGCGTCGCGCCGAGATGCTGATTCGCGCCATGCGGCCCGAGGAACTCGAACCGACCAGTGCGTTGGCGAAACTGACCGGATTCGAGCTCGATCTGGAGGCGGAGTGTCAGCGTGGCTGGGCGCGTCTGTGGGTAGCCCATCTGGATCCAGCCGCGGCTCGACCTGACGCGTTCCTTCTGGCCTGGATCGCGGCGGATGAGGTCCACGTCATCGGCCTGGGAACTCGCCCCGAGGGGCGACGCCGGGGCCTGGCGCGAGGGCTCATTGTGCATCTCATCGAATGCGCGAAGGAACAGAAGGCTCGCTGGGTCGTGCTGGAGGTCCGTCTCTCCAACCAGGCCGCCTTGAATCTGTACCGCTCGTTGGGGTTTTCCTCCAGCCGCCTGCGCCGCGACTACTACGTTCATCCTCGTGAGGATGGAATCGAGCTCTTGCTGCACCTCGACGAGCAGGGACGAATCGTCCCGGGTGTCGATGAGGTGCCCCTCGAAGGAGAAATGGTTTGAGCGCCCACACCGACAAGGAACTGCGTCGTTGTACGATGAAGGTACCGTTGTTGCGCCGTGAAAGCATCAAGGAAGCCTTCCACGTACTGACCTTCGATGCGCCCGATGCGCCACCGGCTCGCCCCGGCCAATTCGCGATGTTGCGGGGTGCGGACTGGGGTGACGCTCCGTTATTGCCTCGTCCCATGAGCTATCTCGGCGGTGGTCCCCAACCCCGTTGTCTGGTCAAGATCTGCGGGGAGGGAACCCGGTACCTGGGGCGGGCCGAGCCGGGGGATGAGTTCGTCCTCACCGGTCCGTTGGGAACGGGTTGGCCCGTTCCGGAACCATCACGGTTACCGATTCTGGTGGCGGGCGGGGTGGGCATCGCGCCGCTTCTGTTCCTGGCAGAGGATCTGATAAACGTCGGGGTTCGTCCGATCCTGGTGTACGGGGCGCGGACCAGCAGTGAGCTCGTCCTGCTGGAGGACGCCCGCGAGCTGTGCGAGGTCGAGGTCACCACCGAGGATGGCTCCCTGGGGCGCAAGGGACGGGTGACCGATGCGTTGGCTCATCGGCTCGCACCACACTCCCAGGTCTTCACCTGCGGTCCCAACCCGATGATGGCCAAGGTCGCCGAAACCTGCCGGGCTCTGGATGTCCCCTGCACGGCGTCCCTGGAGGCACCCATGGCCTGTGGTTTCGGGGTGTGTTTGGGATGCGCTGTTCCAACCCGTGAGGGTGGGTACCTCTATGCCTGCGTGGATGGTCCCTGCGTCGACGCGCAACGGATTGCCTTCGACGTCTTGCTGGCGAACGGAGGCCACCTGTGACCTCACAACGGGTGCGGGTTGGTTCCTTGGTCTTGAAGAACCCAGTGCTCACGGCATCGGGCTGTTTCGGCTACGGCCTGGAATACGGCGATTTTTTCGATGTCTCGGAGCTGGGTGGCATCTGCACCAAGGGGCTTAGCCTCTTGCCGCGTCCCGGTAATCCGTCGCCGCGCATCTGCGAAACGCCGGCCGGGATGTTGAATGCAATCGGCCTGTCTAACGTGGGGGTCGAGGTGTTCTGTCAAGAGAAGCTGCCCGAGCTTCGAGCCAGGGGAGTGACGGTCATCGCCAACGTGTTCGCCACGTCCATTGCGGACTTCGTGGCCCTGGCCCAACGCCTGGAACGAGAGGAGGGGATCGCGGCGCTGGAGCTGAACGTCTCCTGCCCCAACGTGGCTCATGGTGGGATCGAATTCGGGCGAGACCCTGGCTTGGCCGCCGAGGTGACGGCGGCAGTGCGGGGGGCCACTCGCCTCCCCGTTTGGGTGAAGATGAGCCCGGAGGCTGGGGATCTGGTCGGCGTGGCGAAAGCCTGTGAGCAGGCCGGGGCCGACGCGATCACGGCCATCAACACCATCCGAGGGATGGTCATCGATGTCGATCGGAGGAGGCCGAAGCTGGCCAATCGGACCGGCGGCCTGAGCGGTCCGGCGCTGCGGCCCGTCGCGGTGCGGATGGTCTGGGACCTGGTAGGTGCCCTGACTATCCCGGTCATTGGGATCGGCGGCATCGCGACCGGTCGAGATGCCCTCCAATTCCTGCTGGCGGGCGCGCGAGCCGTGCAGGTGGGCACCGCGGGTTTCCGAGATCCGACGGCCGCACTTCAGGTCGCCCGCCAAATCCAGGCATACTGCGAGGCGCACGGATGCAGTGTCGAGGACCTCATCGGAAAAGCCCGCTGAGCTTTGGCCGTTGGCGGGGCACAACGAGGCTGACCGCCTGGCCCCTGTGCGCGTTGATCCTGGCGCTCGGTTGCCATCACGACGATCCGCGTTCGTCGGGGCGCAGGGACGCGGCGACAAGCTCCAAGGGACCTCGACCCGCCGCTGATCCGTTGGCGACCGGAGCCTCGACACCCGAGGCGGTCGGGGATTCTGCTCGCAGCGAGGATTCTCCTTGGCCGAACGCGCAACGGGAGGCTGGCACCGTAGTGGGGGATCCGTTGCGGGAGGATCAGCCCCTCTCGCCCGACAGTCTAACGCAGCGGGACGGGGCGGGCGTCGCATTGGATGCGGATTGGATCTGGTACGATCTGCCAACGGTCGGTTCGTTCGCGCATGCATCCGCCGAGGCAACGAACGATGCTCGAACCAGTACGCGCCGCTCCGTGCACATCGAGCTCGGCGCCACAGGGCGGATGCGACTGGTCCTGGTCGGGCATGGATACCCCCTGGCCGACGGCACCGAGCTCCGTTCGCGGGTGGATCGCTCAGGGCACGTGCTGGTCTGGCCCAGTCAGGATCAGTATCGCGTCGCGTCACCCAGTTCGTTGCGCGCCCTGTTCGGAGACCGTCGCCTCGACGTGGGGCCCCTTTTCGAGGCAACGCCAACCCCGGCTCGGCCCGGTCGCGCTTTGGGGTACACGCTGGAGGGTCTGACGACCACCACGCCGTTTGGTGAGCTCACGCTCGAGTCGACGACCGAGACCGCCGCAGGATCAGGCGCCGTGCTGCTGTGCCGCCTGCTGACCGAGCTATTGGGCGTCGATCCCGCCAGCCCGGTGTGCGCCGAGACGGCACTGCCCTTGAAGGCTCAGTTCCGATTCGCTCGCGGCGGAAGGCTGGGGTTCGTGGTCACCCAGGTGGCCAAGCGCGTGGATTCGACCACCACGACGCTGTTGGTTCCTCCGGACACGGCTGAGTTCCGCCGCGATGGCTTGCCTCTCGTCCCGGGTGGTTCGATCCCGAAGGCGATGCTGGCCGCCCTTCGAACCCGAGCCCCTGCAACCAGTGTCGCGGCGGCCGCCGATGCCCCCAAGCAGGGCTTGGTTGCCGTGAACCATGCCACCAGCCTGAGGGCATTGTTGATCGATGGCATCCCGGTGAGCTGGCTGGGCGCCGGGGAGGAGCGCTCACTCGCGGAGCTCAAGAATGGCATCTACTCCGTGGCGTGGCGGGATTTCTTCGGGGACTACGTGGAGCCGGCACACGACCTGAACCTTCCGGCCCGGGTGCGTCTGGCAGGCCCAGCCGACGCAGAATCCAACTGAACCCTAAGGTGAGCCAATGAGCTCCGCATCCTGCTCATAGTCGTCCAGCTCGTATTCGACGGGTGAGGATTCGTCGTGGTTCGTTGCTTGCAACGTCTCGACGATGACGTCCAGCACCTCCAATCGGGTCGAGAGGAGGAAATACTCCGACTCCGGTACGGGGGGCATCCTCTCCAGTCGCTCTCGGATCCGCTCGCGGTCGGCGAAGGGCATGCGGATCTCCGCGCTGGGACCCGAATGGGCGCCCGTTCCCGCCAAGGCCTCCGCCGCGAAAGCGGCCGGATTGAACGCGAGCAATTGGTATCGACCGCAGACGCGCCAGCCTTCGATGTCCAGCTCGTTGGTCAGGCGCCAGTGGCCGTTCCAGCGACGTCGCACCAGTTCCCCGAAATAGGCACCAATGGCGCGCACGAGCAGCGAACCCAAGGCCTCCCGTTCCTCCACGTCGGCTCGGGCCGAGGCGATGTAGTGGTCGAGCACCGGAAGGGTCTCGGCGGTGTAATCGAGCTCGATGCCGGTGGCTCGGTGGGTGTAGTTGCGGCAGGCCTCACAGAGCTCCAGGACGGCATCAGGAGCCGCGCTGTCCACACCAGGCGCCAGGCTGGGGGATTCTTGTTCTTCCGAATCAAGCGGTTCTGGCTCGTCTCGACCCGGATCGTCATCGGCTGAGCTGGACACCCCGCCAATCTAGTCCGAGTCCGCCGTCCCGCACGGGCCCGGGCCCCCGACCTCTCGGCCTGGGCAGTCCCGGGAGCCGCCGTGGCCGCGGTGATGGGATATATTCTTGGTTCGATGAAACGGGCCATGGTCCTCGTCGCGGTGATCTGCGGCTGTTGGGGTTGCGGGGATGGGAGTAATCCGAGTAGCGGAGCTCCTGCCGACGGGGGCGAGCTCGTTGGTGGAACCAGCGGCTCGGGGCAATCCGGCCGGGGGGGCTTCGCGCCGGAGCAGGGCGGGAGCTCTGCACTGGCTGGGTCTTCGGGCCTTGCAGGAGCGGTTGACCCATCGGAGGGCGGCTCTGCCGTTGCGGGTGGTCTCGGGCTAGCCGGAACGGCGGGCGGCTCGGGCCATGCGGGCGACTCGGGCCATGCGGGCAGCTCAGGCCATGCGGGCAGCTCGGGTGATGCGGGCAGCTCAGGCCATGCGGGCAGCTCGGGTGATGCGGGTGCGGCGGGCGCTGTCGAGCCCGAGGTGGAGTTCACCGAACGGGCCCGCACCCTGGTGGGCCTGATGTCTCTGGAGGAGAAGGTTCGCCAGATGGGGCACCAGGCTCCCCCCATCTACCGGCTCAACATCCCGGCCTACAACTGGTGGAACGAGGCCCTGCACGGCGTGGCCTTCTCGGGAATCGCCACGGTGTTCCCTCAGGCCATCGCCCTTTCGAGCACGTTCGATCCAGAGCTACTCTTCCAGGTGGCCACCGCCATCTCCACCGAGGCGCGGGTCAAGCACAATCTGGAGGGCAAGGGCCTGACCTACTTTAGCCCCACCATCAATCTGGCTCGGGATCCGCGCTGGGGGCGCAACGAGGAAGGCTACGGTGAGGATCCCTATCTGGCCTCTCGCATGGCCGTGGCGTTCGTTCGTGGCATGCAGGGTGACGACCCCCGGTATCTGAAGACCGTCTCCACCCCCAAGCATTTCGCCGCCAACAACGAGGAGATCCGTCGCCACACCGGGTCATCGAACCTGGACGAGCGCAACCTACGTGAGTACTACCTGCCCGCCTTTCAGGCTGCCATCGTACAGGGGCAGGCACGCTCCGTCATGTGCGCCTACAACGCCGTCAACGGCATCCCGTCCTGCGCCAACACCTGGTTGTTGCAGGATGTGCTCCGGAATGAATGGGGCTTCTCCGGATACGTGGTCTCGGACTGCGGGGCCATCCAGGACATCGTAAGCGGTCATGGGTACCGGAGCAGCAATCTGGAGGCTTCTCAGGCGGGCCTCTTGGCGGGGACGGATCTCGAGTGCGGCGATCGGTATCAGGCCGATCTGGTGACGGCGGTCAGCTCGGGTCTAGTCACCGAGGCCGACCTGGACCGAGCGTTGGTTCGAGCCTTTGCCGTCCGCTTCGCCCTGGGGGAGTTCGATTCCCCCGAGCGGGTCGCCTACAACCAGATCCCGAACTCTGCCCTGGATTGCCCGGAGCATCAGGCGTTGGCCCTGCGTGCCGCCCAGGAGTCGATCGTCCTGATGAAGAACGATCAGCTGCTCCCGCTGGATCGCGAGAGCATCACGTCCATTGCGGTGCTGGGACCGCAAGCCGACCGGGTGGTATTTGGCGGCTACAGCGGCACCGCCTCCTCTCCGGTCACACCGCTTCAAGGCATCACGCAGAAACTCGCCGACACGACGATACGAGTCGACCATGCCCCAGGGACGGCGCTGCTCTCCGAATCCTCCGAGACCGGGATAGCAGACGCCGTCGCGTTGGCGGCTGCAGCGGACGTGGTGGTGCTGGTCTTGGGGATCGACTTGTCCGTCGCCGCCGAGGGTCTCGATCGCACGGATATCGTCCTGCCCCCGGTGCAAGAGAATCTGCTGGCTGCGGTCGAGGCAGCCAATCCAAAAATGGTACTGGTGTTGGTGAGCGGCGGTCCGTTGGCGGTGACCCAGGCGGACCAGAATGTGCCCGCCATCGTTCAGTCCTGGTATGGGGGGCAGGCCGCAGGAACGGCCCTGGCCGACGTGCTGTTCGGAGACGTCAACCCGAGCGGTCGACTTCCCCAGACCTTCTACCGCTCGATCGAGGATCTCCCTGCCTTCGACGATTACGACATCATCACCGGCAAGCGGACCTACCAGTACTTCGAGGGCACCGTCCTTTATCCCTTCGGCCACGGCCTGAGCTACACCCAATTCGAGTATACCGATCTGAGCATCACCCCGGATCATCTCGATTCGAAGGAGACCTTCACCGTGGGATTCGAGCTGACCAACTCGGGGGCCGTGCCGGGTGACGAGGTGGTACAGCTGTACCTGCATGATCTGGAGTCGAGCCTTCCCGTGCCGCGACTCCGACTCACGCGGTTCCAGAGGATCCACCTCGAACCTGGCCAATGGCAGAACGTCACCTTCACGATCCCCGCCGAGGAGCTCCATGTCTTCGATCCAGCGGCAGGCGTGTTTCGGGTGGAGCCCGGCGAGTTCGAGGTGTTGGTTGGCGCGTCCTCGGGCGACCTGCGCCTGCGGGGCGCGGTCACCATCGATGACGGTGGATGAACCTGCCGACCCCAGGCCACAGGCGCGCAACCCCGGCCCGGTGGTGGCTCGAACCGGTGGCCGGCCCCGGACCTGAGCTTACCAAGCCCCGAATTTCCTGGCAGCTGGTGGGGGATGATTGAAATCGCGACCGCCAACGGGAAAAGCCATGCCATGTTATCGTCCTTGTTTACGCCATGCGTCTTGGCATCCTGAGCGACATCCACGCCAACTATGAGGCACTCAGCGCGGTGCTGGAGGCGTACCGTTCGGAGTCCATCGACACCTACTACTGCCTCGGGGACACGGTCGGTTACGGCGGGTCTCCCAACGAGTGCGCGGACGTGGTTCAAGACCTAGTGAGTGCCACCGTGCTCGGGAACCACGATGCGGCAGTCGCGGGGCGGATGGACTACTCGTACTACTACGAGGCGGCGCGCAATGCGCTGGACACCCACGCCCAGATGCTCTCCGAACGGAACATGGCCTGGCTCAAGAACCTGCCCTACAAGGTGGAGCTGAGCGAGCAGAACGTGCATCTGTGTCATGGGTCCCCTGTTCGCCTCGAGGAGTTCGAATACATCTTCGCCCCCGAACAGGCCAAGGAGTGCCTCCCTCTGTTCGATGAGCTGGCGGCCCTGACGCTGATCGGCCACTCCCATCTGTGCAAGGTGTTCGCCCTGACCGCCACGACCGTGGAGGAGTTGCCACCCATCGACTTCTCCGTGGAACGGGGGAAAAAGTACATCGTCAGCGTCGGTTCGGTGGGTCAGCCGCGTGACTACGACAACCGTGCCAGCTACACGGTCTATGATACGGACGCCGAGGTCTTCGAGTTCAAGCGCGTCGAGTACGACATCGAGGCCGCGGCGGACAAGGTCTTGCGAGCCCGCCTGGAGCGCAACTTCGCCCATCGCCTGTTCATCGGCGTGTGACGACAATCCGCAGGTCGGGACCGCGGAACGACTCCGTCCCCCCGCGTCGGCTCACACGTCCAAGGACCAGGTGGCTCCCTGCGGGGTGTCCTTGACCGTGACGCCCAGACTCAAGAGCTGGTCACGGAGTTGGTCGGAGCGACCAAAATCCTTGGCACGACGGGCCGCTTCACGCTCCGCCACCTGAGCTTCGATCGCCGAAACGGTCAGGCCACGGCACTCGGCGCGTCGTTCCCGGGTGCGCTGTCGATAGGTCGCGGGCTCCACCTGCCACAGGCCGAGCCAATCCGTGACCCGACGCAGGGCAGCCAGGATGCTTTTCGCCGCGACCGCCGCCCGGGCCCGGAAACCCTGGTCCTTGCGGCGTTTCTGGGCCATGTCGCAGAGCTCGTTGGTGATTCGGCAGATCTCGCAGACCGTGGCCAGGGCCACCGGGGTGTTCAGATCCTCGAGCAGCGCGCACTCGGCGCGCCCCTCGGCGTCGGCGGCGGCCTCGGTCAGCTTGGTCAGCTCACCGAGCTCGGCCGGTGCTGACTCGTTGTGCTCGGCCGCCAGTGCCTGCAGGCGCTCGATGGCCCCGAAGAGGTAGTCGGTCCTTCGCTCACCCTCGTCGATAGACGGAAAGATGACCCGCCCCGATTCGAGCTTCTCGGTGTCGAACTGGATGGGACCTCGGTAATGGACCCCCAGCAGGAACCACCGGAAACCCTCGGGGTCGTTGCGCCTCAACACGTCGGAGATGGTCACGAAGTTGCCCAGGGATTTGCTCATCTTCTCCTGGTCGACGTTGACGAAGCCATTGTGCATCCAGGCCTTGGCCATGGGCCCCGCGTCGGGTCGCGCCGCTTCGCTCTGAGCGATCTCGTTCTCGTGGTGGGGGAAGATGAGGTCCATGCCGCCGGCGTGGAGCGAGAAGCCATGGCCCAGGTAGCGGCGGCTCATGGCGGAGCACTCGATGTGCCAACCGGGCCGTCCTCGACCAAACGGGCTGTCCCAACCCCACTCGCCTTCCGCCGCCCCCTTCCACAGGGCGAAATCCACCGGGTCGCGCTTGTGCTCGTCGGCCTCCACCCGCGCCCCCACCCGGAGCTCATCCAGCCGCCGCCGGGAGAGCTTGCCGTAGCCGGGGAAGCTTCGGACCGAAAAGTACACGTCCTTGGTGCCCCCCGGCATGTCCACCATGTAGGCGACATCGGCGTCCAACAGCTCCTGGACCAGCGCGATGATTTCGGGGATGTGCTGGCTGACCTTGGGCTCGTGGTCGGGATCGACGCATCCGATGGCTCGGATCTGGTCGCGATAGACTTGGGCCATCCGCGCCGAGAGCTCGAGGGGGGACTCTCCCCGCTCTTTGCTACGATTGAGGATCTTGTCGTCGACGTCGGTGATGTTCCTCACGTAGCAAACGGGGTTGCCCTGGGAACGCAGGAACCGAACCAGCACGTCCGGACCCAGCGCGGCCCGGGCGTGCCCGGCGTGCGGAACGTCGTACGTGGTGGGGCCGCAGCAGTAGATCCCGATCGAATCCTGCGGGTCGGCGGAGAGCGGCTTCTGGGTCCGGGTCAGGGTGTCATACAAGCTGGGCAAGGACATGGCAGGTTGTTCCTTCGATATCCCCGTACCCGGGCTCACGCAAGCTCGGTACGGCGCATGGGGCCGAGTCGGTCGACGGCAGGACGCCTGGTTCAGTCGTAGAATCCGCCCCGGCGCGACCCACCGCCGCGGCGGATCCAGCCATCGGAGCCGGAGCCGTTGCCCCGAGAACGGGGCGGGGCTCGCCACCCCGCCCACGCGGTTCGCGGCTGAGCGACCACCGCAGACACCATGGGCTTGACCAGCACCAGACCAGCGAGAAAGCCTCCGATGTGAGCGAAGAACGCCACGCCACCCTGGCTCGAGCCGCCCAGGCTCGCCAACCCGGGGACCAGATTCCAGACGAACCACTCGCCCATCACCAACCACGCCGGGAAAACCAACAGGGGACCCAGCAGGAACCACAACGGGAATATGGGATTGAGCACGGTGATGGGGGCTCTGGGATAGAGCACCATGTAGCCACCCAGGACTCCGGCGATGGCACCCGAGGCACCGACCATGGGGATGGTACTGTCGGACTCGATGAATATCTGGGCCAACGCCGCCAACAGCCCGCAGGTCAGGTAATAAAGAACGTAACGACCGTGACCCAGGGCGTCCTCCACGTTGTCACCGAAGATGTAAAGGAACAGGAGGTTACCGCCCAGGTGACCCCAACCTCCGTGCATGAACATGCTCATCAGGATGGTGAAGGCTTCCCCAGCGGGGTCCATCAGGATGCGTCGTGGCACGACGCCATAAGCGGCCGACAACCAGGTCGCGCCGGACATCTCCCCGAGGAGTTGCCAACCCCAGACCAGGACGTTGGCCCCGATGAACAGGTAGTTCACCCAAGGCACACGACGTGCCGGGTTCTCGTCGCGAATCGGAATCATCGCTGCGAGCAGCCTAGCGCCGTTTGGCCCGGCGGGCGAACGTCCTGGGCCAAAGGCCCGAGAGCGTGGTACGGTCTCGGCGCTTCGATGACCTTCGGGCGATGGATATCGTGGATCTTACCAGCAGCCGCCTGGTTGCTGGTGGCGTGCTCGGGTGAACAATTGAAGGGGGGCGTGTACCAGGCGGACGATGTGGCCTTTCGACTGGGGCCCGTCCCCGAGCACTGGCACCGCTTGCAGGCCGACGGAATGCGCGTCGCGTTTCGCGACCAGGCGTCGGGGGTGTTGGTGTCGGTGGGGGGTCGTTGTGGCAAGGACGGTGACGACGTCCCCCTGTCCGCGTTGACCCGGCATCTCTTCTTGTACTTCACCGATCGACAGCTCCAGAACGAGCGCATGGTGAACTTGGACGGGCGGGAGGCGTTACGCACCGAGCTCTTGGCCAAACTGGACGGTGTGCCACGCCATTTCGTGGTGTACGTCCTGAAGAAGGACGGTTGCGTCTACGATTTTCTGCACCTGGCTTCTGAGCAGAATGTAGCCTCGGTGGCTGCCTTCGATGGCATGGTCCAAGGTTTCTCGACCCTGAAGTGAGGCCATGGCCGTATCGAACCCACCGGGACCCGTCGATCGTCCGAGCCTGGCCGCTCTGACTCGAGTCATCCCCCCCCGCGGTTTCATCGGGACTCAGGTCGACCACGTCCTGGCCTTTCTGTCGCATCTGGGTCAGGTCGCCCAGATGCTCATCGGGACGTTGCGCGCCATGTTCCGCCGCCCTTTCGAGGGCCGCGCCATCGTCGAGCAGCTGGAGTCCCTGGGGGTCGCGTCGCTGGGCATCGTCATCGTCACCAGTGTCTTCATTGGCATGGTCATGGCCGTGCAGTTTGCCTTCGGCCTGCGCAAGTTCGGCGGCATGGAGTACACGGGCCGGGTCATGGCACTCAGCTTCGCCCGGGAGCTGGCACCGACCCTGACGGCGGTCATCGTCGGAGGGCGCATCGGCGCGGGGATGGCAGCCGAGGTGGGCAGCATGGCGGTCACCGAGCAGATCGATGCGGTTCGGGCCCTGGGTGCCGATCCGCTCAAGAAGCTGGTCCTACCCCGCCTGGTGGCCTCGGTGGTGGTCATGCCGCTCTTGGCCATGATCGCCCTGGTCTTGGGCTTCAGCGGCGCCATGCTGATCACCGATCTGGAGTTCGGCATCCCCGCCGCGTTCTTCCTGCGCAGCGCCCTGGGCAGCGTGAGCATGACGGATTTCTTGAGCGGCATGTACAAGACGCCGTTTTTCGGGGCCATCATCGCCTTGGTGGGCTGCCACTTCGGCCTGCGCACCGAGGGCGGCACCGCGGGGGTGGGCAACAGCACCACGCGAACGGTGGTGGTCATCGCCATCTCCATCCTCATCGCCGATCTGGTCCTGACCAAGCTGGCCATCACGTTGTTCACGGCGAGCTGAGAACGCCATGGAACACCCCGTCGATCCCGCTCGCCTCCAACTGGCCGTCAGGGATTTCCTCGAGGCCTTGGGTCACGACCCCCAACAGGATCCGACCTTCGCTGACACCCCACGGTTGGTGGCAGAGGCTTGGGTGAACGAGTTGCTCGCGGGAGAGTCGGTCGATCTGGAACGCCTGGTGCGGGAGGGTTCCCAGCCAGCAGGCACCAATTCCGAACTGGTGGCGGTCCGCTCCATCCGGGTGGCCACCGTGTGCCCTCACCATCTCTTGCCCGCCAAGGGCACGGCCATCGCCGCCTATCTACCCGGGAAGCTCCTGTTGGGCTTGGGTACGCTGGCGCGGCTGGTCGAGGCAGCCAGTCGGCGCCTGACGCTCCAGGAAGACATCGCTCCCCGTGTCACATCCACCCTGATGCAGGCAGCCGGTGCACGGGGCGCCTACTGTCGGCTGGAGCTGGAGCACGCCTGCCTGCAGGTGCGTCATGGAGGCCAGCAGCCCGACGCGGTGTTGGTCACGACCAGCGCCGTCGGCGAGCTCGCCACCGAACCGGGCGCGGCCTCGCTCAAGCTCGCCTTGCTGCAACCAGCAGGCCCCACAAACGGGTAAGGGCCCACCACACTCACGTTTCTCTACCGTTGCTTCCTTCCGGACCTGGCGGGGTTCGAGATGCCGAGTCGGTGAGCCCACAGGGCTATGCCGAGGTCGCGTTCCTAGCCCAAGGCTCTGTCTCGAGCAAGCTCCCCCCGCAATCCGGCGACTTTGACAGGTGGTCCCCGGGCCGAGCTCCGGGTTCCTTCCGGCGCCGCCAGACAGGATTGTTGGTGCGGCGCAGGGACGGCGGGGGGCGCACGGCGTTGCGGCGAGGGGTTACAGCCGGGGACCGCGGCCGCGGTACGCGTTCCATGCGGCGATGACGTACACCCGCGCCGGCTCATCGACGAAGTACAGGTGGTAGTGAGTTCGTGGCAACAGCAGCCTGCGTACCCGAGGTTTCAGCTCGTACGGGACCCCCAGTGTCGGGCATTCCTCAAGCATGAGCAGTGTGCGGTCCAGCTCGTCCGTGAACAGGTCGGGCGCGCCCTGCCGGTTCTCCCGCCACCAGGAGTCGATCTGGCGGACCTGTGCGCTTCAGCCTCGGCTGAGAGTTCGACCTTCACCCTGTCGCGGCCCCCGCACGCAGTCGCGCGATCACCTCTCGGGCATCGACGGTACGGCCCTCCCGCACGTCGCGCAGCCCTCGGTCCAACGCCTCGTGCAGGCGCTCCCGCTCCTCGTCATCAAGGTAGTCCCCGCCGTTAGCGAGCACATCGTCCACGGGCACGAGCTCGACGACCTCGCCCTCCGGCAAATCGGTGGGCTCATCGAGTATGAGACGACCATCTTTGACGTGGGCTTTGAGGGCTTGCATCGTGGAGTTCATTTTACAGCTCCTGGGATGCGGGCGCCATTTCAAACAGCGCCCTCGCATCGCGATGCGCTATCCACCACCGGTCGCATCGCTCGATTTCCTTCAGCGCCCGGAAGGCATATTTGACATTCACTTGTTGATCGCTCGCAGTGTCGCCCACATCTCTTCTTCGCTGACAACACGACCTGCTGCAATATCTGCTTCGGCTTCGTCAAGCGCAGCGTGCAACTCTCTGCGCTCCTCATCATCAAGGTCATCGCCGCCGCGCGTGAGCAAGTCCGCCAACGGCACGAGCTCTACGATTTCACCTTCGGGCAAGCTCGTTGGCTCATCGAGCTTGAGCCGACCTTGTTCGACGTGTGCTTTTGCAGCGAACATGCCGTTGAGAATGACGCGAGATGGCCGTTCGTGCCCGTACCAGGGGCCGCGACGCAAAGAATCCGCGGGTTTGGAGGGTCGCGAGAGGTGCCCAAACCTCGGCTGGAGCGGCGTCGCGTGGGGGCAGGGGCGGCAAGATGCGGCGCGCCATGTTGGGAATCTGAGCAGCTCCTCTGGCTGGCCCTGCGCGGGGGGAGGCTCGGTGCTTCCTTCCGCAGGCAGGTCGTCCTTGGGCCGTTCGTCGTGGGCTTCCTCGCTCCCGCCATCCGCCTGGTGGTGGAAGTTGACAACGGCTACCACTCTCGTCGCCACGCCCAGGATGCCCGCAGGGATGAGAAGCTCCTGCGGTGGGATGTTTGCACCCTGAGGGGGCAGGCGGAAGAGGTTGTAAGGGAGTTGCCCAAGGTGCTGCGGTGCATCCGGGACGCCGTCGCGTTCTCGCTTTCCTTCGTGCGTCTAGGCACCCCGACCCCTCCCTGCTATCATCCGGTTTCCCGTGCAGCTCCTCAAACCCACTACCGATCTCGTCTTCAAGCTGCTGCTCCAGCGCGACCAGGGATTCCCTCTGCTCCGCTCCATGCTCGACTGCGTCATCTGCCCGGTTTCTCCCATCGAAACCATCGAGCTCCTCAATCCCGATATCGATCGGGACTACCCTGTCGACAAGCCCATCTCCCTCGACGTCCGTGTCCGCCTCAAAAACCTCACCCGCGTCGACATCGAGATGCAGTCCCAGGTCACCGCCCAGACTGCTTCCCGCTTCCTCTACTACTGGGCAAGGGACTACGGCCATGGTCTCCAGCGTGGCGACGATTACTCGGTTCTCGTCCCCGTCGTTTCGGTCATCTGGCTCGCCGAAGACCTCCTTGCTTCCCAGCAGTTCCACAGCGTCTTCCATCTCTCGGAGGACACCACCCGCGAGCGTTTCTCCAGCGATATCGAAATCCACACCCTCGAGCTCAGGAAGCTCCACTTGCTTTCTCGCTCCGAGAGCCCCAAGCTTTATCGCTGGTCGCGCTTCCTCGTCGCCGATTCGATCGAGGAGCTCCAACTCCTCGCCGAGGAGGATCCCATCATGGACACCGCCAAGAAGACCCTCGAAGCCCTCTCTGCCGACCCCGATGTCCAGCAGCGCGCCTACGACCGCGAAACCGCTCTCCGCGCCCACTATCACACCATCGCTGCCGAGCGCCTCGAGGGCCGGGCCGAGGGAGAGGCTACGGGCGAGGCCAGGGGCCGGACCGAGGGCCGACGGGACACGCTTACCCGTCAGCTGGCCAAGCGTTTCGGCCCCCTGCCGTCTTGGGCCTCCGAGCGAGTCGAGCAGGCTTCTGTCGAGCAACTCGAGGTCTATCTCGACAGGATCCTGACTGCTCCGTCCCTCGACGAAACGCTGCAACAGGACGCGTAGCGTCGGTTACCTCGGTCCTGGTCGGAACACGCCAAGTCCGGGATCGTTGCTGCCATCTCGCTGGCTCGCGTCGCACTCCTGCACGTTCGTGGCTGGGCTGCCAACAGTCCCCTGGAGAGGGCCCGGCTTCGGGTCGAGGTCGATCGTCTGCGGTCCGAGATCTGTTCTCTCCGCCGCGAACTCGACATCAAGGATCGCCGCATGGCGCGCATCCCTGCCCAGCGTCGACCTCACTACGCACCCCCAGACCGCCTCGCCATCCTCTGCCTCCGTGCCGCCAATGGTTGGAGCCTCGCCGCCACCGCTCGTCGTTTCCTCGTCACCGACTCCACAATGCGCATCTGGACCAGTCGTTGCGATGACAATGGCCCGGAAGCCCTCCTTCGCACCCCAGAACCCGTCAACCGCTTCCCGGACTGCGTCTGGCTGGCCCTGCGGGGCGGTAGGCTCGGTGTCTCTTTCCGCAGGCAGGTCGTCCTTGGGCCGTTCGTCGTCGACTTCCTCGCTCCCGCCATCCGCCTCGTGGTGGAAGTGGATGGCGGCTACCACTCTCGTCGCCAGGCCCAGGATGCCCGCAGGGATGAAAAGCTCCGGCGCTGGGGCTATCGTGTCCTGAGGGTCCAGGTGGAGGAGGTCGTCCGGGACTTGCCCAGGGTGCTGCGGTGCATCCGGGACGCGGTCGCCAGCAGCTCGGCTGGCGCCTGATGTCAGGATTGGAACATCCTGCCGCGGTGTCACCCGTCCTGTCGTGCAGAGGAACCATCGCCCTGCTCAGCGCGGTTGAGCATACCGGACCTCAGTCACAACTCCAATGGCTTCTGGTTGCTCATCCTCCTTCCGTGGTCGTGTTCTCGTGCTGTTCCGTCCGTATGGGCACCGCTGCCGCCCCCTGCTATCATCCGGTCTCCCGTGCAGCTCCTCAAGCCCACCACCGATCTCGTCTTCAAGCTGCTCCTCCAGCGCGACCAGGGATTCCCTCTGCTCCGCTCCATGCTCGACTGCGTCATCTGCCCGGTTTCTCCCATCGAAACCATCGAGCTCCTCAATCCCGATATCGATCGGGACTACCCTGTCGACAAGCCCATCTCCCTCGACGTCCGTGTCCGCCTCAAAAACCTCACCCGCGTCGACATCGAGATGCAGTCCCAGGTCACCGCCCAGACTGCTTCCCGCTTCCTCTACTACTGGGCAAGGGACTACGGCCATGGTCTCCAGCGTGGCGACGATTACTCGGTTCTCGTCCCCGTCGTTTCGGTCATCTGGCTCGCCGAAGACCTCCTTGCTTCCCAGCAGTTCCACAGCGTCTTCCATCTCTCGGAGGACACCACCCGCGAGCGTTTCTCCAGCGATATCGAAATCCACACCCTCGAGCTCAAGAAGCTCCACTTGCTTTCTCGCTCCGAGAGCCCCAAGCTTTATCGCTGGTCGCGCTTCCTCGTCGCCGATTCGATCGAGGAGCTCCAACTCCTCGCCGAGGAGGATCCCATCATGGACACCGCCAAGAAGACCCTCGAAGCCCTCTCTGCCGACCCCGATGTCCAGCAGCGCGCCTACGACCGTGAAACCGCGCTTCGCGCCCACTATCACACCATCGCTGCCGAACGTCTCGAAGGTGAGGCCAGGGGCGAGGCCAGGGGCGAGGCCAGGGGCGAGGCCAGGGGCGAGGCCAGGGGCCGGACCGAGGGCCTGCGGCGGGCGGTTACCCGTCAGCTGGCCAAGCGTTTCGGCCCCCTGCCGTCTTGGGCCTCCGAGCGAGTCGAGCAGGCTTCTGTCGAGCAACTCGAGGTCTATCTCGACAGGATCCTGACTGCTCCGTCCCTCGACGAAACGCTGCAACAGGACGCGTAGCGTCGGTTACCTCGGTCCTGGTCGGAACACGCCAAGTCCGGGATCGTTGCTGCCATCTCGCTGGCTCGCGTCGCACTCCTGCACGTTCGTGGCTGGGCTGCCAACAGTCCCCTGGAGAGAGCCCGGCTTCGGGTCGAGGTCGACCGTCTGCGGTCCGAGATCTGTTCCCTCCGCCGCGAACTCGACATCAAGGATCGCCGCATGGCGCGCATCCCTGCCCAGCGTCGACCCCACTACGCACCCCAGGACCGTCTTGCCATCCTCTGCCTCCGCGCCGCCAATGGTTGGAGCCTCGCCGCCACCGCTCGTCGCTTCCTCGTTGCCGACTCCACAATGCGCATATGGACCAGCCGTTGCGATGAAAGCGGTCCGGAGGCCCTCCTTCGCGCCCCAGAACCCGTCAATCGCTTCCCAGACTGCGTCACCGCTGTCGTCCAACAACTCGCCGCCTCCCTGCCCGCCGTGGGCAGGCGCCGAATTGCTGCCCTGCTCGCCAGAGCGGGTTTGCATCTCAGTCCAAGCACGGTCCTGCGCAGGCTTCGTCAACCGCCTCCGGCCAGGTCCCCAACACCGGTCGACACCTCTAGCTCCACTGGGAAGACCGCCAACTCCCGAACCGTCATCGCCCGCTACCCGGGTCACGTCTGGAGCTCCGACTTGACCGTCGTCCCCATCGGCTGTGGCCTTGGAATTCCCTTCTTCCCCTGGTCATTACCTCAGCGCTGGCCCTTGGCCTGGTGGCTCCTGGTCACCATCGACCATTTCTCCAGAGCCATCGTCCACGTTGCCGTATTTCGCCGCCAGCCCACGGCCGCCTTGGTCTGCAAGGCACTCGACGAGGCCGTCGCCATCTCCACGGGTCCTCCCAAGTACATGGTCACCGACCAGGGCAGCCAGTTCCAGGAGCTCTACCGTGACTGGTGTGAGGCCCTCGGTATCCGGCCTCGTTTTGGCGCCATTGGCAAGACCGGCAGTATCGCCGTGACCGAGCGCTTGATCAGAACCCTCAAGTCGGAAGGCTTCCGTCGCTTCCTGCTACCGTTTTCCACGGCCTCCATGCTCACCGAGACCGCCCTATTGGCTCGTTGGTACAACGAGTACCGTCCCCATTCCCATCTTGGTGCAGCCACGCCGGATGAGGTCCGATCGGGTCAGACTCCTGCCAACCAGCTGCCACGCTTCGAGACCAGACAGCGGTACCCTGCCAAGCATCCCGTGCGATCCCTGCCGGGCGTCGGGCTTGAGCTCCAGCTCGATCACCTCGAGGGCAGAAGCCACTTGCCCATCGTGTCGCTTCGGGTGGCAGCGTAGGCACGTGTGATGGCCAGTCTTTGGTGACGCCGCACGACTGCGCCAAGGTCCTGATGCGTGCCGTCGCTACGCGTGCACTTGCCTGACGTCCGACGACCGCGAATTCCCTGGCTCAACACGCCTCTCCAACCAGCTCATGTCCTGCTCGTTTGTGCACCAAAAAGGTCGGTGGACCGCTATAGGGCACGAGCAAACACGACGCTCTCAATCGCTGCCGCCTCCGGCAGCGCGTTCTCCCCCAAGCTCGTGCTCGGGCTTGATAGCGTCTCTACTACGGCCCGCCCTGCGCGCGAGCGGGAGAGAAGCTGAAAGGTGATGGCGTAGTGATAGGTTGAGGGGGGACCGCGAGGTTGGTGCAAGCTGAAGAGCCTGAGACAGAACCTTCGCTCGATGTTCCAGCAGGGGTCTCGTCGGGTACCGGGCTCCCAGAGCGGCAGCCACCAGGGGAGACGCCACATTGGAGCCAGATAACGGGTGTTGGGAGTCGTTTCACGATTCTGTGTGGTGGCCTTCGGCCGGTTGGTTTTGATGGTGACGAGAGGCGAAGGGCCAGGGCCTCGCTCGAGAGTGCGTGGTGCAATTGTGGGAGCCAGGAACAATCCCTCGTCCCGGCTGCGGACCGGGCCCCGCTTGGCCGCGCAACCTCTCCGCCAGGCGAAGGCTGGATGGCGTACGGGGTCTCTTCCGCCTGTCACAGAGCTTGCGCGTTGGTGGGCTGCGCCCGGCTCCTCGCCGGGCCGAGGAGCAAACCATGTCCTCTTCCCTTCCACGCACTGCTTCCCCTCACCGCGCTGCGGAGCTCTCTGGTCGAGCGGCCTCCATGCGCTCTTCCCCCACCTCCTCTGAGCAGCTCCTCTGGCTGGCCTTGCGGGGCGGTAAGCTCGGTGCTTCCTTCCGCAGGCAGGTCGTCCTTGGGCCCTTCGTCGTCGACTTCCTCGCTCCCGCCATCCGGTTGGTTGTTGAAGTGGATGGGGGCTACCACTCTCGTCGTCAGGCCCTGGATGCCCGCAGGGATGAGAGGCTCCAGCGGTGGGGATACCGCGTCCTGAGGGTCCAGGTGCAAGAGGTCGTGAGGGAGTTGCCCAGGGTGCTGCGGTGCATTCGGGACGCGGTCGCCAGCAACTCGGCTGGGGCCTGATGTCAGGATTGGAACATCCTGCCGCGGTGTCACCCGTCCTGTCGTGCAGAGGAACCATCGGCCGGCTCAGTGCTGTTGAGCATACCGGACCTCAGTCACAACTCCAATGGCTTCTGGTTGCTCAATCTCCTTCCGCCGTCGCGTTCTCGCTTTCCTTCGTGCGTCTAGGCACCCCGACCCCTCCCTGCTATCATCCGGTTTCCCGTGCAGCTCCTCAAACCCACTACCGATCTCGTCTTCAAGCTGCTGCTCCAGCGCGACCAGGGATTCCCTCTGCTCCGCTCCATGCTCGACTGCGTCATCT
>CAZYKT010000091.1:0-18412 GCA_964648165.1 uncultured Polyangiaceae bacterium
CCTCCCCATCACCACCACCCGCCGGGTCGCCTCGGCGATCCGGCTGTCGTCAATCCCAGGCGGAACCTCTCCTCCTCCCGTACCGAGCAGGCCCGTGTGTTCCGGAACCACCCGCACCTGTCGAAACGCGGGGCCTGCCCGTCGTGCTGTGCCCGATCCTATCCACGCGTACACCGTGGGTCGGCTCAGCCCGGTGGCTTCAACAAGCTCCTCGACCGTCTTCCCTCTCAGCCTCTCTCGGTGGAGATACTCAACCACCCGTGCTCGCAGCGCTTGGCTGAACCCACGCCTGCCCGTTCCCCCACCTTTCCCTCGCTCGCGCACCAGCGCCAACCGTAGCTTCTTCGCCTCGTCCATCTTCTCTCCTTGGTCCCGGGCTCTGGTGCCCGCGACCAAGGTGAGGGTCAGCCATTAGGCCTGCCTCGTCACGACCGCCGCAGCGAGTACGTACGATTGGTCACCACCGGTGTGCTCTGAAGCCCTCGGAACGCAGAGCTTCCGCCATGAGGAGTGCGGTCCGAATACGCCGAAGTAGCGAAGTAACGGATGCCTCAGGGGAGGAGTCAACGCCGCGAGCCGAGCCAGGAACTCGACCGGTGTCATCACGCGATGCGTTGCCCGTCCCTTCTGCGCGTGGCGCAGGCGGTAGGCGACGAGGCCTTCCTTGGTCTCGCTGATGCGATCCATGCTGAGGGCTGGTCGCGCGCAGTACCGGAGCAGCCGTTCCCGACCGTCCTTGTCAGCGGCGTGGACGGTCACGCCAGCGTGGACGCTGAAGCCGCCGAACTCGCCGACCTGCGGCAAGCGCCGGAGCGCGAATCGCTGAGCATTCAGGTCTTCTTCGGTGGCTCTCAAGTCACCCTCGACCGTCACCTGTACGACCTTGCCGATTCCCAGCGAGCCCCGGAGGCACGAAGCTAGCCGATCTTCGTCATCGAAGGTCTCGTCGACGTCGGCCAGACGTATCAAACCTCTTTTCTTGAGCCACGTCTGGAATTGCCTGTAGATGTCATAGGCCAGTGCCGCTAGATCCACGGGCTCCGGCGGAGGTAGCGGATGAAAACACATTTGCTCGTTGCCGGTCGGCGAGACGACCTTCTCGAACACTCCGTCGACCACGACCGCATGCAGGTGGGTGTTCAGGTTGAGGCTCCCTCCGAAGCGATGTTGAAAGACGAGTGCTCCACCTTGCGTGTTGGGAATGCCGAGCTCAGCTGCTCTTCGCATATGGGATCCGAGGACCTGGTCGATGAAGATTCGGGTCAGCTCCCCGAACGCCGTCGCGTTGCGTGCCAACAGCAGCCTCATCTCGAAGGGGGTGCTCAGCACCCACTGCCTCACCGGAGCTTCCGGCAGCACGCGATCCACCACGACCGCCGCAGTGTTGCACATGCGACGAGCGGCACAGCTGCTGCAGCAGCACCTGCGCTTGCAGGAGAAGGAGAGGAAGAGAGTACGCCCGCAGGCCTCACAGACCAGCTTCGTAAATCCATGGCAGAGCACCCCACATCGGAGGTACTCTCGGAATTCTCGCTCGACGTACACTGGCAGGCCGAGTCCTGACACGTTGCGTTCGCGCGCCGTCTGCAGGAACGTCTCGAGATTCTCCGCCACGACGCGGTAGAGCAGAGTCCGCTCCGGGTGGCGCGGTGTGTAGCGTGGAGTTTGGCGCTGGTAGACGTGCCGTAGCACCTGGGGCGGCTCGGCGCGTTTCGCCATGGGGAGGCGAACTGGCCAGATTCGTGCCCGGCCAAGAACTGCGCCCAACGCGCCCGAGTTTTGAGGTCCGAGCTGGCCTGTGCCGGCCCGAAGTCGACCAAGCGCCACCCGCTGTGGTCACGCAGAACCGACCTGTCAGCTGCCCCCTAGCGGGGGTGCCAGATCTGTTCGGGTCGGATGGCGGCCCCGCCCTTGGGCCAGAACGCCGCGGGTCCCTGGCGGCTCATCAGCTGTCCCCCGTACTCGTAGTTCTTGCGGATCTCCCGGCCAATCTCGGTCGGCAAGAATCCATCAGCCCGATCCAGAACGATAGTCTTGTACTCCTTGGCCCGAATCGCGGTCAGGATCTCCTTCATCAGGCGGCGTCGACCCGGACCGTTCTTGCCCTTGAATACGTCGACCAGCGCTTGGCTATGCGCCGTCGGATCCCCCTGCCCTACCAGGACCGGGTAGTAGCTGGAGGCCGTCATCCAGATCGGCCACGGTTTGTCGCCCAGGATCTTGAGCATGGCGTCTCCCGCTCGGCGATCGGCGGGCTTCGGCACGGCGTCCATCTGGCCAAAGGAGAGCAGCTCCAGCTGGATGACCATCAACAGAGCAGGGAATTGACGGCGCAGGAGCCCGGAAACCCGGTGGGGCGAATAGAGCTCGCGCGCATGTCCTGCCCACACGCCAAGAGCCACCGACAGGGCCGTGTAGAGCGGGATGAGGACATTGGGATATCCCCCGGTGTGCAGGATGGCGACGATGGAGGTCGTGGCTGCGGTCAACAGCCAAGCCGAATAGAAAACCCAGAGCTTGTCGCGCCCTTCTCCAAAGGGGATCCGGCACAGGCAAGCGAGGCCGGCAACCGCCACCGGCGCCAGCGGCACCCAGAGCTGGGTCTGGATCGTCGAACGCCACTCCTTCCAGTAGACGTCGTGCTGCGCAGGGAGGTCGAACACGTAGTACGTGAACCAGCCGCCGGATACCCAGTCGAACACCCCCACCGTACCGGCCAGGAGCAACCCCAAGAGCAACGTCGCCACCAAGCCTTGGCGCCAGTTGCGCAGGACAATGCACAACAAAGGCGGGACGGAAAGGGGCAAGGCCACCTGCTTGGTCAAGAAGGCCAGCGCCAGGAAGAGCGCGCAGATCCCAGCCCAGAGATAGCCCTCCTTGAACCTGGCCAGGTAGTAGCCACAGAGCACCAAGAGGAGCAGCAGGGAGTCGCCTCGGGCAATGTCGTACCAATGACCGGTCAGAACCGTGGTGGCCGCCAACACCCCGGCGGCCATCACACCCGCCGGGAGCTGCTGGGTCTCGCGCTTCACCCAGCCGACGATGAGCAAGAGGGAACCCAGGAACGCAAGCCCGGAAACCAACCGCGCGGCCATGTATCCCGGCCCAACTAGCCAGGAGGCAACGGCCGCGACGTAATAGTAGAGGGGGGGGTAGATGTAGGCGGTGAACTGGAGCGACGGTTCTCGATACAACGCCTGGTCCGAAAGCACGGTTCGGATATGGCTGACGATCCCTCCTTCCATCCACTCGAGCTCGAAGGGGTAATCGAGCCGCAGCCACGCCGATTTCACGAAATGCAGGACGGGCACCAGGGCCAAAAAACACAAACCCAGGGTCGTGCCGAGGTCGAGAGCACCGAGAGCGCGCGTCCTCAAGGAAGGACCGGGCGGTTTGGGCGAGAGACTCATCGGGCTCGAAGGGGATCGGGGTGGTGCGGGCGCTCAATGGCCGCAGCGGGCCGAAGCATGCACCAAGGCAAGCGTAACAGTCGATTCTCTCTGAGCTCCAACCGGCGGGCCGAACCCCGCGGCCCATTTCGCACCGGTTCCCTCGGGGTCGAGGCATACGCTGGAGGAATCGTGGGACTGGCCCCTTGCGTCCATGGGCCAGGCAGGGCCAGTTTACCGCGCATGTCCAGCGACGGCACTCTGCGTGGTTTGGGAACCCCTGCTCCGCCCTCCACCAAGCGACCATTGATCTATTGGGCAGTCCTTCTGGCCGCGAGCGCAGCAGCCCTGATCGGCGGCTATGTCTGGGGCGCCCATGGCACGGCACAGGCGGAGCAACGAACCGCCAAGGCGGAGGGTTCGCTGACCCGACT
This sequence comes from uncultured Polyangiaceae bacterium, assembly GCA_964648165.1. Classification (GTDB taxonomy): domain Bacteria; phylum Myxococcota_A; class Polyangia; order Polyangiales; family Polyangiaceae; genus FEN-1139. The sequence continues at coordinate 3,824 of CAZYKT010000091.1, forward strand.
CTCGACGGCCTGCCAGACGGAGAAGGACGAACTGAACAGACAGGTGCTGTTACTGGACGTACATCGACAGTTGACCAAGGCCCTGGTGGCCCTGGACGAACGCAACTTCGGTATCGCCCAGTCGTCGCTGGCCGCCAGCGCCAAGCAGATACGGGCGGTCAGCTCCGAGGGGGAGCTGGGCCAACTAGCCGGATCCCTGGAAGCAGTTCGCCTGGTCGCCACCGAGGATCTGGGTCCGGAGCGCAGCAAAATCCTCGACTTGGCACGCCGATTGGATGGGCTGTTGAACGCCCGGCGGTAGCGCCCGTCGAACTCGGCGCCTGGGTCAAAGTGGGATTGCGTTGGCGCGGGCCCACAAAAGTCTCCACATTTCGCCGGCCGATGAGCTCCTTCGAAAGCCAGATTGCGCGCCGTCGCACCTTCGCGATCATCTCCCACCCCGATGCCGGCAAGACGACTCTCACCGAGAAGCTGTTGCTCTTCGGGGGCGCCATCCAGTTGGCGGGATCGGTCAAGGCCCGAGGCGATCAACGGCGAGCTCGCTCCGACTGGATGAAGGTCGAGCGCGAGCGAGGCATCTCCGTGACCGCCTCCGCCATGACGTTCGAATGGGAAAACGAGACCTTCAACCTGCTGGATACGCCGGGACACCAGGATTTCAGCGAGGATACCTACCGGGTCCTGACCGCCGTCGACTCGGCGGTGATGGTCTTGGATGCGGCCAAGGGGATCGAGAGCCAGACGCGCAAGCTGTTCGAGGTGTGTCGCCTGCGCAACGTGCCCATCCTGACTTTCGTCAACAAGTTGGATCGAGACTCCCTGGAGCCGTTGGCGCTCCTGGACGACATCGAACAGACGCTCGCTCTCGACACCTGCCCCGTCAGCTGGCCCATCGGGATGGGGCGGGATTTCTTGGGCTGCTACGATCTGCTGCGTGATCGTTTCCTGTCCTTTGGCCGCAAAGAGACCGACCAGGAGGCTCTGACCTATCGGGGGCTCTCCGATCCAGGGCTGGCAACGCTCTTGCCCGAATCGGCGCTGAAAGCCCTCAAGGACGACGTGGAGACAGTGCGCGCCCTGTGCAAACCCTTCGACGTCCAAGCCTACCGCGAGGGCCACTTGACACCGGTCTTCTTCGGCAGTGCCCTACACAATTTCGGGGTCCGGGAGTTGCTGCGGGGTCTGTCCGAGTTCGCCCCTTCGCCACGGAGCTTCGCCACCAAGCAGCGGGTGGTGGAGCCCAACGAACCAACGGTCACCGGGTTCGTCTTCAAGATCCAAGCCAACATGGATCCCAAACACCGGGACCGAGTGGCCTTCCTGCGTCTGTGCTCGGGGCATTTTCGCCGAGGCATGAAGCTGTTGCACGTGCACTCGGGGAATTACCTGACCATCCATAACCCCCTGTTCTTCTTCGCCCAGGATCGGGAGCTCGCCGACGAGGCCTTCGCCGGAGACATCCTGGGGATCCCCAACCATGGCAGACTGCGGATCGGTGACACACTGACGGAGGGGGAATCCTTGGCCTACACGGGCATTCCCAGCTTCGCCCCCGAGTTGATGCAGCGGGTGCGAGCCACCGACCCCATGCGGGCCAAGCACCTGGGACGCGCCCTCGCCCAGCTCGCCGAGGAAGGGGCTGCCCGGGTCTTTCGTCCGCGTTCCGGTGGAAGCCCGATTGTCGGCGTCGTCGGGTCGTTGCAGTTCGACGTCCTGGCCGATCGAATCCGTACCGAGTACGAGATCCCGGTCACCTTCGAACCGACCCAGCTCCTGACCGCGCGCTGGGTCGAGGCGGACGAACACCGAACCCTCGAGGAATTCCTGCGCAGCAACGAGTCCAGCATCGCCGACGATCACGCCGAGGCCCCCGTGTTTCTGGCCCGCAATCGCTGGCACCTGGAGACGACTCAGAAGGACTGGCCGGCGGTGCGCTTTTTGGAGGTCAAGGAGCAGAGCTGGTCTTCGTAAGAGCTCGCCCCGACGTCACCCGGTCGGCTACTGCAGCTGGAACTTCAGGACCGGATCCTGGTCGGGGTACTTGGGCGTGAAGATCCGAAGCTCCGAGTTGGCTGCCTCAGTGGCCTGAGCCTGCAGACCAGACAGAGCGCCTTCGGTCAACTCGCAGTGCGTGCGCTTGATGGCACGACCATCGCTGGAGGCCAGGCTGCTTTCCTTGATGACCCGGTGCCCTCCCAAGGCGGCGCAGGTGGCGGGGAGTTGGACCTTGACATGGAACAGAGCGGCATCCGCCGGGGTCTTTTCCCAGTAGCGAACCACCATGCTGAGACCTTCGGTACCGGTGACGGCTCGCTTGCCTTCGCAGAAGCGTTCCTTGGAGGCCTTGAGCTTGGCATCGTCCTCGTGCTCACAGACGATGTTGGGTGCGCTCTGCTCGGGGTGCTGTCGGAACTGCGCCGCCCACTGGCGAAGCAACCCCACCACCTGCTGATGCAGCGCTTCCTTCTTCTTCTTTTCCGCCGCCTCGGCAGCAATGGCCTGTTGCTTGGCGGCGATCTCCTTGTCCAGCGCCTCGGGCTGGGTCACGTCCTCGCACTGCTTGTAAGCGTAGTTACGCCACTGGATGGCCGAGTTCATGTCCCTCGCCTCCAGCGCCTGACGCGTGGTGGCAAGGGCCTCGGAGCATTTCTCAGCGTCCTTGCGGTTGCAGGCAAAGGCCAGGACGGACAGAGCAACCAGGGCCGAAGCCCGACGACAGAGTGCGGTCATGACCTACTGCAAATACCCTGGGGAACGGGCGACTGACAACGGAAACGCGCGAACGGGCCGATTGGCCGCTATTCTTCGCCGGCCAACATGCCCAGACCGAATAGTTGGCCCGAACAGACCCGGCAGCCTATGGGGGATTGGCCGCCCTGGCCCGGCTGTTGGGATGACTCCCCGAATACTCCGCGAAGCGACCCTGGTGGTCATCGAGTACGGCGCCTGCTGGCCCGCCTGGCTCCCGCCCACCCGATACGCTCAAACCGCCGTGGTGACGCAGCACCACCAGGGGGATCCCGGCTGTCTGTTGACGCAGGTGGCCTTGCGGATCCAACGACTGGAACGGGAGAACTGGCGCACCAAGGCCGTCATTCTGGCATGCAACTGCCACATCGATGAACGGACCCAGACGGAGCGGGCGCTGCTCAGTCGCGGACTGCTGGCAAAACTCAGTGAGACTCGTCCCTCCGAGCTCGTGTTATCGGTGGAGGACGATCCGCGCTCCTCGGTGCCTTTGATGCATCTGGCCTCTGCCCTGACGCCAGAGGCGACCAGGCTCAAGGTCCAGATCCATGTCTATCGGGGCAGGGCCTTGGATTCCGACGTCTCATGTCCGATGCTGCGTTGGTCCGCTTGACCACCGAATCCCAGCACGCTGCGTCCTACGACGAGTCACGTCCGGCACGCGACCTCGAGGTCGTTACGCTCCTGGAGCGGGTGGCGTATTACGCCCTCACCCAGGCCGGTCAGGCGCGAATCCTTTCGCTGGTTCCCTGCGCCGACCCAGAGAGCGCCACGGTCCGGATGCGCTGTGTGGAGCAGACGCTGTCCCTGCGGGACCAGGCGGAATCGATCCCGCTGGGCCCGTTTCCCCCGGCCCGCGAGGGCTTGGACCGGGTCGTCCGCGGCGCCAGCGCCACCGGAGAGCAGCTGCGCGATCTCGGCCAGGTGCTGTCTCGCACCAAGGTCCTTCGGGGGTTCGCCGAGCGTCAACGCGCGGCGCGGCCCGAGTTGGCCTCGACCCTCCAATCGGATCCGAGCCTGGACGGGCTGTTGTCCATGCTCACCGAATCCATCGCCGACGATGGATCCTTGAAGGACGAGGCCTCCCGCGAACTTGGCGAGGCTCGCCACGCGGTCAAGCGGACCACCAAAGCCGTCAGGGAGCGCCTGGAGCGCCTGCTTTCCCATCACGCCGATCTACTGCAGGGTCAGTACTATGCGGAGCGAGACGGACACTGGGTCATCCCGCTGCGAGCCGACGCCCATCGCTCCTTGCCCGGGATCGTGTGGGACACGAGTTCCTCAGGCAACACGTTGTACGTGGAGCCACTGGAGATCGCGGAGCTGGTTCGATCGGTCAACCTGGCCAGGGGCCGGGTCGCCATCGAGGAACAGCGAATCCTGTGCCAGCTGAGCGATGCGGTGCGGACTCGGGCCGAAGAATCCTATCGCGCCATTCAGATCTGTGAGGAGGCCGACTGCCTGCGAGCGCTGGACGCGTGGGCGCACGAAAACCGGGCGGTGGCGATCCTCCCGTCGGCCGAGCCGGTGATCGAGCTTCACGAGGCGCGCCACCCGTTGCTGGTGGGTCAGGGCCCCGTAGTAGCCAACGACCTGACCCTCCTCCCCGGTCAGGCCTTGATCTTGTCCGGACCCAACGCGGGCGGCAAGAGCGTGGCGCTGAAGTGTCTGGGACTGTGCGCGTGGATGGTGGCGGCAGGCATCCCCTTGCCGGTCGGGGACGAGACACGGATGGGATTCTTCCCCAGACTCCTCTCGGCCATCGGCGACTCCCAGAACCTCCTTTCCAATCTCTCCACCTTCAGCGGCCATGTGGTTGACCTGTCACACATGCTGTCCGCTGCCGGCCCCGGAACCCTGATCCTGGTTGACGAGATCATGGCGGGCACCGATCCCGAAGAGGGCTCGGCGCTAGCAGCTGCGTTGCTTCATGCCTGGGTGGAACGCGGCGCCTCGGTGGCAGTGACCACCCACTACGAGTCACTCAAGGAGCTTGCCGCGGAGGATCCACGCTTCTGCAACGCCGCGGTTGGCTTCGATCTGACCACGCTCCTTCCGACCTATCGCATCCTGCTCGGAGTGGCGGGACCCTCGACAGCCCTCGACGTGGCGGCGCGGTACGGTCTGCCCCGGGAGCTGGTGGAGCGCGCCCGGGAACGGATCTCCGAGCCCACCCGGGAGCGAGAGCGCGTCCTTCGAGAGCTCCTGCTCCACAAGAATGCCGCGGTGGCACTGCGGGAAGAGGCGGAAAAGGAGCTCTCGACCCAGCGCGCACTGCGCCAGGCTCTCGAGGAGAACCGCACCGAGCTGGAACAAAAGCAGAACAAGCAACTGGAGCTGGAGTATCGGGAACTCCTGGGAGCCGTACGCCAGGCCCGATCCGAACTGTACCGGCTGGAAAAGGCGCTGCACATCGAGGGCGTGGACGCCCAACGGCTCAGGGAGCAGCAGCGGGTGGTCGATCAGGTGGCCCACGTAACGGCCCACGACGGCTCCGTGGCCCGCGCCGTACACAAGGCTCCAGCTCTCCCCGTCGGCCTGCATCCAGCGACTCTCCCAGAGCTGGCGGTTGGACAGCGCGTGCACGTCCCCCGGCTACAGGCCGACGCCGAGGTCGTGTCCATCTCTTCGAAGGGCCGGGTCAAGGTGGCAAGAGGCGCCCTGCAGTTCCAGGTGCTGCCCTCCGAGTTGATGATTCTACCCGGGACCCGCCGCGCCCAGGCCAAGCCCGCTCGACCCAGGCGAGTCGAGTCCGAGGTGCCCAACACGCCAGCACCCGTGCCGTTGGGCTTGCGCGCCCGAATGTCGACAAACAGCCTGGATCTGCGGGGTTGGCGGGTGGCGGAAGCCCTGGACGAGCTGGATCGGTTCGTCGACGAGATGCTGCACCTGAACGAACCGGTCGGATTCGTGCTGCACGGACACGGAACCGGGGCCCTCAAACAGGCGGTTCGTCAACACCTGGCCGCCCACTCCCAGGTGCGCGACGCAACCCCTGCCGCCCCCGAGGACGGTGGGGACGCCTTCACGATGTTCGAGCTGGGCCGAACCTGACGACCTCGACCCGTTCCATCAACCTCGAGCCCGGCGCAGAACGTCAGCTAGGTGGTCCACCAGGGCCAGCGTTTCGTCCCACCCGAGGCAAGGGTCGGTAATGCTCTGACCAAAGACCAAGGGATGGCCCGGAACGGCGTCCTGACGACCGGGCACAAGGAAACTCTCCAGCATCAGGCCAATGGGTACGCCCTTGTGGGTCGCCGCCCTCTCCACGACCTCCTTGGCCACCTGAACCTGCCGGAGCGGATCCCGCCCACTGTTGGCGTGGCTGCAGTCCACCAACACGCTGGCCGAGAGCCCCCGCTGAGAAAGGGCGCTCTGGGCCGCGGTGACGCTGGCGGCATCAAAGTTCGGGCCACTCTGCCCTCCCCTCAATATGACATGGGCGTCGGTATTGCCACGCGTGGCCACGATAGCCGCCACCCCCTGCTTGGTCACGGACAAGAAATGGTGGGGGTGGCGAGCGGCTTCCACGGCATCGACCGCCACGGTGATGCTGCCCGTGGTGGCGTTCTTGAACCCGATGGGCATGGACAGGCCGGAAGCCAACTCCCGATGGACCTGGCTCTCGACCGTGCGTGCACCGATGGCGGCCCAGGCCACGAAATCGGCGATGAACTGGGGCGTTATGGGGTCCAAGAATTCCGTACCCACGGGCAGGCCCAACGCGGTCACGTCGCGCAGGAACCCGCGAGCCAGACGTAGGCCCTGGTTGACCGCGTAGCTCTCGTCGATGTGCGGATCGTTGATGAGGCCCTTCCAGCCCACGGTGGTTCGGGGTTTCTCGAAGTAAGCCCGCATGACCACCAAAAGGACGTCCTTTTGACGCTCCGCCAGCTCCTTGAGCCGCTGAGCGTACACGAAGCCCGCCTTGGGATCGTGAATCGAGCAGGGACCCATCACGAGCAACCACCGAGGATCCACCCCATGCAGAATGCCGGCAATCTCCTGGCGGGACTTGATGACTTGGGCCGCCATGGCGTCGCTCACCGGGATCTCCTCCATCAGGATGGCGGGAGGGATCAGGGGGCGCAGGTTCTCGATGCGGACATCATCAGTCGTGAACATGGTGTCAGGGTCTCGGGGGTGGACGGTGGGCTACGGGTGAAGGGGTTGGCCTTGGCGCGCGGAAGGCGGAACTCGAGCGTATATGTCGAAATCCTGGAGGCGAGCTTGGTGTTGGTAGCCCGCATGAACGTAACGAGCGAGCTCGGGGAATTCCTGGAGATCCTGGGCCGAGTCGGTTGGCTTGCCGGTGACGCCCGGAAAGACGTCACCATATTGCACGACAATGAAGCTCGGGGCGCTTGTTTTCACCTCGGACAGGAAGATGCGCCGCGAGATCTCCACCTGCCAGGCGCTGCGCTGCGGCACATCATAGATGAACCGCGTCGCCGCAGGTCGCTCCGCGAGCCAATAGATGGCGGGCTCGAAGCCCCAGACCAGGATCGACTCCCGGGGCGAGGTGCGCTGCCGGAGGTAGTCGGCCACCTGGCGATCCTGGACCAGATCGAAGTCGGCGGCACGGTGCAGGGCGGCGTCCAGCGCGGCTCGCGTCGTGTAGGGAGCAAGATGCAGCAGGTATCGCAGGCGGGCGAGACTCCGCTCGGGCACGGTGCCGGGTACGTCGCGAATCGGCTTCTGCATCAACAACAGGATCGCAACCACCACCGGTGCCAGGACCATACCGGCAGGGCGTCGGCCCCGAACCCAGCGCCACAGCTTGTACCAACCCACACCCGCAGCCAGCGCCAACAGCGGGGTCGTACCCGCGTAGTGATACTGGAAGAACTTGGCCTGCAGGGCGATCCCTGCCGCGTGCACGAAGGCGACACCGAGCAACAGCGAGATCCCCTCTCGTTCCCGCGCCGAACGGGCCCGCAGCAAGAGCAGCGCCACCAGCCCCACCGGGATAAAGGCCGAGAAACGGGTGAGCATCTCGACGGCGGCAAAGTACAGCATCTCCAGGGGCAACTGACCCTTTTGCCATCCAAGGGCCGTGTATCCGGGGACGAAATCGCGCAACGTCCAGACCATCGCCGCCCAGCCCCCACGGTGCCAGAACCACAGGCCGCAGGCTATCAGCGGCAGTAACGCTCCAAGCCCCAGAACCAGCACCGGCAGACTGCGCCGAACCTTCCCCATGCCATTGGGCTGCAAAAGGAGAAGATACGCGGCAATCACCAGGGCACCGCCACCCAAGGGTGGCTTCAGCAGCGCAGCCGATCCCCACAGGACGCCGGACAATAGCCAGTAGCGGCGCGGCGTAGAGGACTCGGCCGCCGTGATGGCAGAGAGGATCGCGAACACGGTGAGCATGCCGCCGAAGCTCTCCGGCTGTCCGGAGTGCCAGAAGTCGAGCTCCAGGTGGACGACGCTGGCAATGGCCGCGCCCAACCAACCGGGCAGGCTGGAGTTGAACCACCGGGTGGATAGCCTCAGCATGGCCAGCGCCATGGCGACCAGGCCCAGCGCCTCCAGGATCCGTGCTGCCGCCATGCTGCGCCCGAACAGGGCTTGTGCCCCGGCGAACACGAAGAAGATCCCGGGGGGCTTGAAGTCCCACAGATCCCGATACGGAACCGCCCCTTGGAGGATCCCGTCGGCTACCACGGCATAGATGCTCTGATCACGCCCGAACGAAAAGGTCGCCACCAACGACGAGCAACCGAGCACCGTGAGCCCGGCCAGGATGCTCAGCCCAAGATCGAGGCGGTCCTGGCCCCCCGCGGGCAGTATTGGGTTACTCCGGGCAGTCACCAGGTCGTCCATTGCCCAGGCCGCTCTCGACTAGGACTGGCCTCGCATCTGGGCCGGACCACCTGGTTGACTGGCGGGTGAACCCATCTGTCTCCCCGCGTCCTTGGCCACCAACACGACCCCCAAGAGGATCGCGGCCACCCCCAACCATTGCCCCAGGGTCAGGCGCTCGTGCAACAACTGACCCGCCACCACCACGATGATGGCGAAGCCCGACGCCACCATCACCGGGTAGGCCGCACTGATGGGCAGCTTCTGCAGGGCATAGGCCCAGAAAACCACGTTGGCCGCGAAACAGAAGAGGCCCACAAGAACGATCCAGTGCCGCAGCACCATGCGCAGGATCCCCAGCACCCCGTCCATGGAGGCCCCCGACGAAACCTCCAGATCGATGGCCCTCATCCCGAACTTGATCAAGAGGTTGGCAGCCGCGTTGAGGGACAAGGCGATAACCAGAGCAATGACGTACTTGGACATGGGGGCCGGATCAGGCTAGCGCCCCTTCGTCTACGGAGCCATCTCTTGCCCCCGGGGCAGGCCGTGGTAAGGGACGCCATCATGCAGCTCTCGGCAAAGGGGGCTCGCCCCGGGAGGTGGTCCAGGCTGGCCTGCGGCCTGTTGCTGGGGTTGGGCTCGACTGGAGCATGCCAGGGTGCCGATGCCAGGCCTTGTCACCAGCAGATGGCAGAGGCGCAACACGCGGTGGACTCGGTCGTGGCGACCGATCCGGTTCTGGTCGGAGGGGCCATCACGGCAGTCGAGAAGGCAATCCTGGCTTGCCGAGCCGCGGGCAGAGCTGGCGAGGTCGAACAGCTGTCGCTGGCTCGCACGCGCCTCACCGAGCACCAGGCGCGCCTCGAGAAGCAAACCATGAAGAAGAAGCAGGCCCCCACCGCCGAAGAGCTGAAGCTCTTGGCCAAAGAGGGGGATCCGGACTGCCCCAAGGGGCAGGGGTATCGTCACTCGGTGTCCCACCAGGAAATCCGCTGTACTGGGCCTGGCCTATTGGAACTGCGTCGCGACCAACTGGCCCGGCATTTCTCCAAGCGGAGTTACTCGGTGAGGAGCCTTGCCAGTCCGGAGCGGTTGGTGGCCGAGCAGGGGGCGGAGCGGTTCGATTTCGAGTTCCAGAGCGCGGAGCCCCAGGAGCTGCCAAGCTGCCTGGTGCTCTTCCCGAAGCCCGGGGTGAGCTGGCAGGAGGCAGTGGCCAGAGCCACGGGGGCGAGGGTGGACCAGCTCAAACCGAATCGGCCGGTCACGCTGGAACACAGGACCGTCCCCATGGAGCTGGTGGGGCGGCCCGAGGTGACGTCGGTCAAGCTCGGAAAGTGCCGCGTTCGACCGTGAGGGGTCGCATCCTCTAGACGGTCAGAACCCTCAGCGTCGGCTCGGGGCTGTCCAACGCCGTCACCAGCAGCAGATTCTGGCCGGAGCTGGCCAAACCGCGCCCGACCGCTGCCTGCCGTGCCGCGTCTTCCAGGCTCTGCGTGGAATCGGCAGGGAACGCGACCGGGACCGTCCCCCAGGCCAAACGCACCATGGCGAACTCCGCTTGGTTTCGGACCAGACACAGAAGCGGCATCGCGGGTCGTGAGGCACTCAGACGGCACCAGGACTGGCGGGTGGTCACTTCGCAGACGACGGCGCGCACCGAAAGCTCCCGGCTCAGCTGCGCGGTGACCCGCGCGATGGCTCCCGACGTGGAGACGTCCACCGAATCGCAGACGGTCGTGGGAGTGTAGGCCTCGATGGAGCCGAAGGCCCCGTGGGTGAAGAGATACTCCTCGGTGTTGCGGATCACCCGATTCATGACCCGGATGGTCTCCAGCGGATAGGCCCCCACCGCCGTCTCGCCAGACAGCATCACCGCGTCTGCTCCACTGCGGACCGCATTGGCCACGTCGGTCACCTCGGCTCGAGTCGGCCGAGCGTGATCGATCATGGATTCTAGCATCTGGGTTGCGATAATGCAGGGGCGCCCCCGCATCCGCGCCAGATCCACCAGCTCCTCCTGCACCACCGGCACCCGCTCCGGCGAGAGCTCCACCCCCAGATCGCCTCGAGCCACCATGACGGCGTCGGACGCGTCCACGATGGCATCCAGCCGGGGCAAGGCATCCGGTCGTTCGATCTTGGCCAGGATGGGAACCCGGTGGCCCTTGTCGGCGAGGAAGCCTCGGAGCTCCTGCACGTCCTTCGGGGCGGACACGAAGGACAGAGCCACCATGTCGACCCCCAGCGCCGCGGCGAACTCGGCATCCGCACGGTCCTTGTCGGTCAAGGGCGGCGTGGAAACCTCGGAATCGGGCAGGTTCATGCCCTTTTTGTCGCGCAGCACCCCCCCCACCTGAACACGACAGGTTACCTCGGACTCCGTTTTAGCCAGTACCAAGAGCTCCAGCTTGCCGTCGTCGAGCAGCACCCGATGCCCGACCGCGACATCGTTGGCCAGACCCGCGTACTGCGAAGGGATGAGCTGGGAATTGCCCTGAACGGCACGGGTGGTGAGGGTCACCTCGGTACCTTGGGCCAGCGTGACCGCTCCCGATTCCAGCAGGCCCACGCGGATCTTGGGTCCACACAGATCGGCGAACACCGCCACCTGCCGCCCCACCCGCCGCGACACCTCGCGCAGCGCCGCATAGGTCTGGGCGTGGCCCTGGTGGGCCCCATGCGACATATTGAGCCGAAACACGTCCACCCCTTCGCTGACCAGAGCCTCGAGCATCTCGCGGGTCGAGCTGGCTGGCCCCACGGTGGCCACGATCTTGGTGCGACGCTCCTGCGCTGCGAACGTTGCCTTCATCAGCCGGTCTCCTTTTACCTACTTGTGGCGGACCAGATCGTAGATGTTGACGTAGTGATGGCCCGGGTAGTTGAACGAGTAGTCGTAGCGCATCCCCTGCTGCATCAGGTAGCGCCAGGCATACGGATCGTCGTACCACAGGCCAATGGCGCGGTTCATGGCGCTCATCACCCCGTCGTAGTTCGGATCGTTGAACATGAAGCCGTTGCGCTCGTAGTGAGGCCGGCAGGAGTGGTGCCAATCGAACACCGTGTCGACTAGCCCCCCCACCGCCCGGACGATGGGCACCGCTCCATAGCGAAGGCCGATCATCTGGGTCAGCCCACAGGGCTCGTACTGGCTGGGGACGATGACCATGTCGGAGCCAGCATAGACCAGGTGCGAGAGATCCTCGTCGAAGCGCAGCTCCAGGTGGCAGTCCGGGTTGTCGTTCAGGTGCATCTTGAGATGCAAGAAGTAGTTGTTGATCTCGGAATCGGGGCTCTCCCCCAGCAGCACGAACTGGGCACCGTTGGAGATGGAATGGAACAGGGCGTGGCGAATCAGATCGATCCCCTTCTGTGGATCGAGCCGCCCCACGTAGGAGATGATGGGTTTGTAGTCCTTGCGCAGCCACAGACGATCCCGCAACGCTTCCTTGTCCCCGTACTTGGCCTGGGGCTCGTTGGCGTCGTAGTGACACGGGATGTAGCGGTCGGTCTGGGGATTCCAGGTGTCGTAGTCGATACCGTTGAGGACCCCACCGTATTTGCCGCTGTTCCGGTGCAGGGCATGGCCCAAGCCGAATCCCTGCTCGGTGTGCCGGGTCTCCCAGGCGTGCTGGGGCGAGACGGTGGTCACGAAGTTGGAGTAGACGATGGCCCCCTTGGTCAGGTTGATGGCGTGGGGGTTGAAGTCGTCCTGCAGGCGATCGGAATGGAAGAAATGCTCCGGTCGACCCAAACCCGTGGCCGCGAGCAGCTCCCCCCCCAGCACGCCTTGGTGCTTGAAATTGTGGATCGTGTGCACGACCCGCGTCGAGTGCATACCGAGCCCGGCGTACATCTCGTACAAAAGGACCGGCACCAGTGCGGTCTGCCAGTCGTGGGTGTGGATGACGTCCGGACGCTTGCCGGATTTGTACAGGAACTCCATGGCCGCCTTGCAGAAGAAGGCGAAACGCATGGCGTCGTCCCCGTGTCCGTAGATCCGACCCCGATTGAAGAAGCTGTCCACGGAATGGGGGTCGATGAAGAAGCACTTTCGCCCGTGGACGAAGCCGAAGTGGACCGTGGTGTGGATGGCTCCACCGTACCAGGGGACGTACAGGTTCTCGTAAGAAGTCGTGAGCCCCCAGATCTGGTCGTAACGCATTACGTCGTATTTGGGCAGAATGATCTCGACCGCGTGCCCTCGCAGCTCCACCTCGCGCGCCAGGCCAAACACGACATCTGCCAACCCGCCAACCTTCGCGACCGGGCTGCACTCAGGCGCAATCATCACGACATACATAGGTGCCTCGTTCTCGACAGCGGCCGCCCCCCTCGGTCGTTCCCGTAAGGCGGCACAAGCCACAGCCACGATTCCAGAATTGCCAAAGTTTGTCCAGCGAGGGCCCGAACCCTCAGCCGTAATTGCGACGCACCAACCAACCCAGGACCTCGGTTTTTTGGCCGACTCGGCTACGGCTCCGTCCCGGCCGTCAGGAAGCGACCGACCGTTACCAGGTCCTGTGCATGGCGGATGGCAAGGATGAAGCAGGGGCGAGCGATCGGATGGGACTGTTTGTTGGCGCGGCGCAGTGACGGCGAGTTCGTCGCCGCAGGCCAATCACTCCAACCAAGATGGCGAGCCCGAGGAACGAATCGGCGCTGGCTCCGCCGTAACAGAAGCTGCAGCCCGCTCCCGACGCCGAGGGGCGCTCCCGACACAGTAGCTCGATATCCCCGCGCGTCGGCGCCGGCACACCGGAAAGTGGAAACATGACACGCTGCGTGTCGTCGGTTGAGCAATCAAGCAGCTTGGGGGTACCGCTGGGCCTTCGCGTCACGCCACATGCATCCGGGAGCCCCAGGATATGCCCTATCTCGTGGATGAGGACCGACTTCAGTGAGACGGCGTGCGCCCGTGAACCGACGGACGGAACCTCCTCGTAGCTGGCGGACACCCCATTCACCTCGATGTCCCCCTCCACGACGGCCGCGCCGCGCGCGCCCTCCGGATAGACAGTGGTCATCGCGGCAGCCTGTAGCGGGAAGCTATCCAGACGGCCACAGCGCTCGTTGTGGCACCAAGTCCTATTCCGGAACACCACGAGATTCGTGCCATCCTGTGCCGCCAGTGAGAGGAGTTTGGGCTCCGATACCTCGAGGCGAACCGAGGTGCAGGCGATCTTGGGATGGCTCCATACCCCGGCCGCGTCCTTGACGAGTTGCCGCCACTGGCCCGGGCTCAGCCCCTCGGGCAGCCCGCGAGAGCTCGGGGTCAGGAAAATGACGTGGGGCGTCTTCATCCGCCGCCCGCAAGACACTCGGCCAGGTTACGCCCGGTGTAGGGGCAAATCCCCGGCGCGAGAGAAGCGGCGCCGTCGGCACCGCATTGCCAGTTAGCCGGCTGCAAAGCAGCCGGGCAGGAATAGGCAACGATCAACTCGCCTCCGCAGTCGGGGTACTGGGTGATGAGCGCCAGGCATTCGTCGACTCGCCCGCCCCAGGTGGCTGCCACATCGGCCGGACATTGCGGGGCCATGAGGGCATCGGCATGCCTCTCGCAGACGGTCCGCGGCATTGGGATCTCCGACATCAGGCAATCCTTGTACGCCGTCAGCTCTGCCGGACACGATCCTTCCCTGATGTTTGCCTCGTTCTCTTCGTCGCACAACCAATCGGCTGCGTCCACCTTTGCGCCGCAGGCGTAGTACTCCCCGGCCTCGTCCGCGCAGAATCCTATCTCCGCGACCACCGCCATGCACGCTGCTTCACAGTCGAGCTGCCCACCCGCTGGATCCCCGGGACAACCGAGAGCCACCGACTTTTGGCAAATGAGGTGACAGCTCTGTGCCACGGTGAGGTCGGATTCGTCGTCGGAATTGCAGCTCACCATAACCACTGACACCGAGAATGCCGCGAGGATAGCGCCGAGGGATTTGGCAGGATTCATGGGGGAGGCTCTTCTATCTGGGGGGTTAGAGCCCCTTTCCATGGAACGGAACACATGTTAATGGGGGCGGGTGTCCTATT
>CAZYKT010000092.1:0-18115 GCA_964648165.1 uncultured Polyangiaceae bacterium
GCCCCATGCCACCCATGCCCAAGCCACCCTGCCCCATGCCACCCATGCCCAAGCCACCCTGCCCCATGCCACCCATGCCCAAGCCGCCCTGCCCCATGCCACCCATGCCCGAGCCGCCCTGCCCCATGCCGCCCGCCGCAATTGCTCCTCCGATACCCGGAGAGCCACCGAACGCGGGCGCGCCGCCCAACGCCATACCACCTGTCGCCATGTGACCGCCGCTTGCCAGTGTCCCGCCAACGCTGGGGGTGGAGCCCCCAGCGCCGGTAGCGATCAAGCCGCCGGTGGCTGCCCAGCCACCGGTCCCCTCGTTAGTCGTCTTGTCATCAGTTGATGAACACCCGGAGCTTGCCAACACAACACCCACCATGCCGGCAAGAAGACCGTCAATAATGTAATCTTCCGTTCTCATTAACCTGCTCCTCGACATGGGTGGATGCTCTGGGCTCGACTGCCGTCCGGCAGTTGCATGCCTGCGGCGAATTGGCTCAACAATGGGGTTCGACAATCGTCTTGGGGCTTCGAATGGCCCGCAGAATGACTGCAAAATTGCGTGAAGTGCGGATGCGTGAGCGAACGACGACACGCGCCACGCTGATCAGTCCATATGGTGACTGACCGTTACTCGCTGGGCAACACGCTGGCACTGCGGAGTTGTCCTTTTCGGCAAGCGTGCGTGACCGTCGCGGGTAGGTTTAGGTGCGAGGCGTGCTCCTCGACGCAGCGGAGATTCCGATCTGCCGCCATCGATGAAAGGGCTGGAAATTTCTGTAGCTGCTGCGACGGTCGGGTAGAGCGGAGCAAACGTTTTCATATGCAGGCGATTCCCGCGAGGCCCCTCCCCCAGGCAGCGTGCAACAAGACCGCAAGATCCTCTTTCGCGGCTGTGTCACTCGAGGTCAAGCGGATGCTTCTTGGACAAGACTCAGCAGGTAGGTCTTACGTCAGAGTCCAGAGTCCCCTGTCTGTGACCTGAACCGTGTTGCCTGACGGTTCCAGCTCGTCGCTGAACCTCCGACCTCGCTGCTCGTGGTCGTCGCTGGCGTCCAAACAGGGACGTCGAGCTCAAGCATCCGGATGCGGCCAGCGCGCTGCCGGGCACCATGGACAACCAATACTCTGGTGCCGCCCGATGATGCGTGAGTCGAACGGGTCCGCATCGGCACGAGTTATGGCAATTCCGTTGGCGGACAGGAACCCCAGACGTTCTCCCCATTCCGGCGTTGCGGTGGGTTCAATGGCTTACATGGGGGATCTCTGCATTGTCCTGTGCCACCCTGTGCCAAAAAAGGGATTGAATGCACCGCTTGCCCCAACTCGTTCAACGTCAAGGCACCGTGACTGCCGGACAAAAGCCAAATCCGATACTGAGGCCCGACTGGTACGCGGGTTGCTTCTGGTCCTGCGCACCTGAGTCAGCCAGCCTGGCTGCCCGAGAGGACCATCCCAGATGGCACACTGGCAAGAAACGGGACGACCGCCCGAGTACCTCGCGATCCGCGGAACAATCAGTCAGTGTGACCATCCCCCGCCGCCGAAGGCCAGGTTGGGATGGGAGACTTCGTGCTGGGTGCTCTGTGCCTTGGCGCTCTTGGTGACCAATTGCGAAGGCTCCTCTGAGCCGCAAGATGGAGCCGACGTTCTGGATGGGGAGGCCGGCAGCCCCATCGCCAACGGAGGGCAGACAAGAAGCTCGTCAGGGGGGGACACCTTGGCAGGAGGTTCCGCTGGCAATGCGGGAACGGTGGCCCAGACCGAGGGCGGAAGCGGCGGAGCGGGTTCCCCATCGGGCGGCTCGTCGGTGACGGAAGGCGGCAGCATTGGCTGGGGTGGCACCGTGGTCAATGGAGGTGCGACAGGTTCAGGCGGTTCTGTCGTGGGCGGCGCATCGGGTTTGGGAGGTCTGGTTACGGGTGGTACTGCCGCTGAGGCTGGGAACCCGAACGCGGGAGCGGGGGGGCTCTGGGGAGGCACAGCCGGAACTCTGGAATTTGGCGGGACGGGTCAAGGAGGCCACTGCACGATGGTCGAAGATCTCTCCTGTGCCTCGGATGACGACTGCTGTGTCGTCTCGGATCCGTGTCGTACGATGCTTTACCTCACCAACCGGGTGAACAGCGACAGCACCGGGGCATGCCTCTCGGTCTGGTACGCAGATACCCAGTGCATGCCCTGCGCTCCCCGGCCCGTCCAGGTTTGGTGTGACAACGGCACCTGCCGTGGGGACTACGCTTACTACATTCCGGGTTTGGATCGGGGGCACTGCGGTTGGGTGGAACCACCCGAGGCTGGGGGTGAGGGCTCGGGTGGAGGCGCTGGGACCAGCGGCTCGGAACAACAGACCGGGGGCATGGCCACAGAAAGTACGGGTGGAACGATGGCCAAACCCGACGAGGGTTCCGTCGGCGGCGTGACGGAACGTTCCTTTGTATGCATGTGAGGCCCTACGCCGGTGGAAAAAGCCTCAGCATGCGGCACCCGACGGCGCGCACCATCTTCTCGTCCGTCGACGATGTCGATCCTAGAATCTGCCCGAGAACCCCACCAGGGGTGGTGGTGGGCTGGTGAGGCGCAAGGCTTGGCTCGCGGTTGCGGTGCTACCCGTGCGCGACGTCGACAGCTCGTAGCCCGTGATGGCTCCCGCCAGCGGTAGGGTGAGCAGAGTGAAGAACAGCAGACTCTCTTCATCGAGCAACAGTGGAACACCGATCGCCGTCGCCAGGCCGATCCCTTCACCAGCGTAGGCAGCCCATAGCGCACCGTTCGCATCCATCACCTCGCCGCCGACCCAAACCCCGAGTCCGAGGCCCCCGACGGCGCCCAGGATCGCTCCCACCCCAGCGAACGCGACGGTCTCTGGCAAGCACATGAACCCGTTACCGTCGCAGTCGTCGTCCGCGCCGGCCAGCAGCGACCCGCCGTAACCCAATCCCCCCAGAGCCAGACCACCCCCCAGTGTGCCCGCGATTCCGAGCCCGGTCTCGACCGTGATCCGAAGGGGCCTGCCATCGGCTGGTTCGAACTGCCCTCCTGCTCGTGCCGGGATCGAAAGGAGCAGGCCCCCGAGTCCCAGTCCCAACGCGCATCGTCGTTTCGGTGTCACCCGGGAGAAGATACCAGAAGGCGGCTTGCTGGGCGGCACGCTTGAACGACCTAGAAAAAAACGTGGATACTGGGGCCCGGTTGCTGAAGGGAGAACAGATGGACCTGTCCCGCCGCGAGTTCGTCGAGACCAGTATTGGGCTGTGCGCCTGCGCCGTGCTTGGCCAGGGGTGTGCCCGCTATAGCGACGCGCCAGAAATTCCGACCAGTGCGGTATCGCCAGCCCCGCACCAGCTGCGAATCTCGCTCTACGCGGTGCCTTCCCTGGGCAAGCCAGGTGGCTCGGCGAAATTCTACGGTCCCGATCAGGTTGGACCGCTGATCGTGGTTCGCATCGACGCCACGAGATACGCTGCAACCGCGCTCAAGTGCACTCATGGAGGCGCCGAGCTGGAGTACGAGCCCACGGCGCAGCGCCTGCGCTGTGTCAGTTTTGGGCACAGCCAGTTCGGACTGGACGGCAAGTTGCTGGAGGGCCCCGCAGACCGTCCCATCCGTCGGTTCCCAACCCGCCTCGAGGGTAACACTCTGGTGATCGAGGTTTAGCCGTTCAAGTGTCCGTGATTGCGTCGCACCGGCCAACAAATCAATAGGCCACCTTCTCGGTGCTTCATGGCACTGCGACCCCTGACCACATCCGGTTAGCGCCCCTTTGGTGGAGAAATTGGCTATGCTTAAAGGCTCGGCGCTTTTGGCTCTCCTGAGAGGAACGATCCGATGAACTACGGCAAGAGAACTCGGCTCGGCTGGTCTTGGTGCTTGTTGGTTGGCTTGGGAACGATCTCCTGTGGAGACGACGGGGGCCAAGGCGGCTCGACCGCCGGCAGCTCGGGGGCGGCAGATGAGGCCGGTGCGGGCCAAGGAGCTTCTGCAGGGAGCAGTACCGTGGCGGGTGAGAGCTCGATCGCAGGGAACGATGCAATCGGGGGTGATGACGGCGAGGGGGGTGCGGATCCGGGGCGCGGAGGGACCGAGCCTTTGGGCGGTGAGAGTCCCGGCAGTGGAGGCCACAACGACCAGGGCGGTGAGAGTCCCGGCAGTGGAGGCCAGAACACCCAGGGCGGCGAGAGCCCCGAAAGCGGAGGGAACCAGGGGAGCGGTGGTGAGAGCCCAGGCTCTGGCGGCAACGAGCCCATAGCCGGGGAGCCTGGGATCGGGGGCGGCGCCGGCGAGGGTGTTGGTGGGCAGACAGCGGGAGGGCAAGCTGCTGTTGCTGGGCAGTCCGCGGGGGGAGCCTCGGCGGGTTCTGGGGGAGAGTTGCCGACCTCGGAAGACTGCGCCAATTTGCCGCTTCCCGTGCCCTCCGCGGCCACGCGCACTGTCTCGAGTGCGGAAGAGCTCAAAGCGGCCGTGGAAGGCGACGCCGACCCGGGCGAAACCATCTTCATCGAAGATGGAACCTATCGCGTCGAGCCCATGGCGGTCACGGTGGCCGATATCACCATCCGCTCCTCGTCGGGGGCGCGTGATGCGGTGACGCTGGATCTCGAGTACACGCCGAACGATGTCGACAACGGGGCCATCTTCAACGTCTGGGCCTCGGGCGTGACAATCGCCCATTTGACGCTGAGTCGGGCCTACAGTCACGCCGTACATGTCGCAGGCACCGAGAATGGGGACACCACGGATATCCTGCTCTATGATCTGCACATCCAGAACTCGCGGGAGCAACAGATCAAGTTGAATGCCGATGGCAGTGGTCAATACGGTCCACGGCGAGGGCGGGTTGCCTGCAGCCTGTTGGAGCTGACCGAGGCGGGGCGCGCGGAGGTGGCGGACTATGGCGGCTACACCTCCTGCTATACGGGCGGGATCGATGGTCACGTCGCCTTCGACTGGGTGGTCGAGAACAACGTTATTTCAGGGATCTACTGCCAGGGGAGGGAGGTCGACATCGCCGAACACGCGGTGCATTTCTGGTCCACCTCGGGCAACGTGTTGGTCCAGAACAACGTGATCGTCGATTGCTCCCGCGGAGTCGGTCTGGGTATGGGTGAAAGCACCCAACCGGGTTCGATCGTCCGGAACAACCGGATCTTCGCCAGCGACGGATTTACCGGCTTCGATACCGGGATCGAGCTCGAGGGGGTTTCGAACGTCAGTGTGATCCACAACACGGTGGTGGGGGCCATGCTCATCGGCATCAACCAACGGCGCGAGAGCGATACCGGACAGATCGCCAACAACCTTTTGATGGGCTCGGCGCGGGATCTCATGGGCAGTTCGGGGTGCGAAGCCTCGAACAACTACACGCTGACCGATCTGTCACTGTTTGCCTCGACGGAGCCGCGTTCATCCGATTTCCTCCGCCTGACGGAGCCGGGTTCTTCGAGCGTGGTCGACGCCGGACTCGCTCTCGGCGAGCTCTGCCCGGATGACATGGATGGCGAGAGCCGGGACGACCACCCAGACATCGGGGCGGACGAGCTTTCGCCGTAGAGCGGTCGTTGCGCAGCTCCCAGTTGCCGCCTCACTCGATATTTCTTGATTCTGGAAGGGATGATGGGTGCCTCGCCCAGATCCGTCGTTGCGACGCACCGACCAGACCAAGCATACCGCGACACGAAAAGGATCCTTCCTTCCGGTACGGCGCCCCGAGACCCTTGACTAGGGAATCGTTCCCCAGTCCGTCCAGCTCGGTGCTTCGGTTGTTGGTTGGCACGACGTAAGAACGGGACGCACGTGGCGGAAGCGTTTCCTTGTGCCGGTAAGCTGGGGACCGCTCCGGGAACGCGAACGTTCTCGTGGTAAGCTTGGGTTCGTTCCTCGGAGTTATCGTCGCACATCGCTTCTGATGTGTGTTCGACATCCGGTCGACCACGCGACTCCGAGCGAAACGTTCAGTGCCGTGAATGCTCGGACCGAGGTATCAGTGATGAACAGACTATTTTTACCGATCCCCAGCGTTTTGCTCGCGGTCTTCTGCGTGGCTTGCAGCGATGACACCGAAACGTCCAACACGAACCCAAGCGGTGCCGGGGCACCCGCGGGCGGCTTTGGCACCGGCGGCTTTGGCACGGGTGGCATCGGTACGGGTGGCATCGGTACGGGTGGCATCGGTACGGGTGGCATTGGCACGGGTGGCATCGGTACGGGTGGCGTCGGCATGGGTGGCGTCGGCATGGGTGGCGTCGGCATGGGCGGCGTCGGCATGGGTGGCGTCGGTACCGGTGGCGTCGGCATGGGTGGCGTTGGCATGGGTGGCGTCGGCATGGGTGGCGTCGGCATGGGTGGCGTCGGTACGGGCGGGGGATTCGATCCCAGCGGGGGCGCTCCGGCGGGTGGGGGCCCTTCGACAGCGGGTGGCGCTGGTTCCACTACCGAGTGCGCACAGGGCGTCAACACGGGCAGCAATTGTGATCCCAATACGGACACGACGTGCACCAGGACGACGGGCGAGAATCCAAGGGACTGCGTGTGTGGGACGGACGGGACCTGGAGCTGCACCACCCAGGTCGGCGCTGGCGGAAGCGGTGGCGTCGGCGCTGGCGGTGGGCCGCCAAACACCGGTGGCATGGATACCGGCGGCGCCGGTGTCGGGGGCTTGGGCGCAGGGGGAGATGGTGTTGGTGGCGACCCGGGCGTTGGCGGCGCGACACCCGAACCCGAGGTCATCACCTCCTCCAATGGCAATTGGTGGCGAGAGGTGACCCCCACCAAGACATCGGGCGGCAGCGCCAGCATCACCGTCGACCCGAACCGGACGCACCAAACCTGGATTGGGTTCGGTGGGTGTTTCAACGAGAAGGGGTGGGTCGCGCTGTCCGGGCTCGGTGCCGAGGAGCGGAGTCGGGCGCTCAGGCTCCTGTTCAGCAAGACCGAGGGAGCAGGGTTCACCATGGGACGGATGCCCATGGGTGCCAGCGATTATGCGCTGACTCGCTACACCTACAACGACACGGCCAACGATACGTCGATGAATAGCTTCTCCATCCAGAAGGACGAGGCCAATCTCATCCCCTACATCAAGGCCGCGTTGGAGATAAACCCAGATCTCTTCATCTGGGGCAGCCCCTGGACTCCCCCCCCTTGGATGAAGGACAACAACGCCTACGACAAGGGGAACATGAAGGGGGACAACGCGATCCTTCAGGCGTATGCCCTGTACTTCTCCAAGTACATCAGCGCCTACCGGGACCAGGGCATCACCATCTCTGCCGTCGCTCCACAGAACGAGCCTGGCTACCCACAGGACTACCCATCCTGTCTTTGGGATGGCACGACGTTCAAGAACTTCGTGAACATCCTGGGGCCCCAGCTGCAGACCGATGCTCCGAACGTGGAGATCTGGCTGGGTACCATGTCGAACCCCAACGCGGACGCCGCCATCGTCGATGCGGTCCTCGGCGATGGGACCGCCAAAGGGTACATCAAGGCCATTGGCGTGCAATGGGGCATGATGGACAATGCCTCCAGCTACGTCTCGAAGGGCGTGCCCCTTCATCAAACCGAACACCGATGTGGCAACTACCCGTTCAGCTACACACCTCCCGCGGGCAGCGCGGGGGGCGACCAGAGCCGGGCCCCGAATGACTTCAACTACGGCCTGGAGAGCTGGTACTACATCAGGAAATTCATCAATGATGGCGGGCACTCCTACTCTGCCTGGAACATGGTTCTCGATGGCGTCGGCAGGAGCATGGACACGGTGCGCCCCTGGGCCCAGAACGCGCCGCTCATCGTCGACGGTGGGCAGCTGAGAGAGACGCCGGCCTATTACGTGTTCCGCCACGCTGCCCAGTTCGTGGATCCCGGAGCCGTTCGCATCGACACCAGCGCCAACGATGGCTTTGCCTTCAAGAACCCGGACGGAGACATCGTTCTGGTGATGCAGACCAACAGTGCGCAGTCGATGTCGGTTGGCATTGGCGATACGACCCTGTCCTTCGACGGGCCGGGCCAAGGCTGGGTCACCGTCAACTATCGGCCAGAGTAGGCGGGACGGAGACGGGTTGGGCGCGGCGCCTCCACCCCAACCCGGCGAACAGTCCCGCCAGCATCAACGCCGCCAGCTTCGAACGATGGCTCGAGTGCCGGGGTAGACGGCAGCCACAACCCTGGTCATTGCTCGGGGCTGAGCGGTCGTCTGCGTTCGCCGAACCCGCCGTCACATCGGTGGCTCCTGCCTGCTCTGACACCGGCTTGGTCGACGATCCTGCGGCATTCCCCACTGGTTCGCCGCCGGCTTCAGTTCCAGAACCCGCGCTCGAGCCACCAGTCGATGGGCGTCCGCCAGAACCCGGCTCACCACCGTTCGCCTGGCCGCCAGCCCCGGGCTCACCGGCGCTCGAGGTACCCCCCGACCCCTGGTCACCGCCACTGGCCGCACCGCTGATGCCTCCATGGCCGCCACTCGAGGCACCGCCCGACCATGTCCCCCCCGACCCTTGGTCACCGCCACTGGCCGCGCCGCTGACGCCACCGTTACCATCACTCGGGGCGCCACCGGCATCGGCGGTACCACCCCCAGCGCCCGTCGCACCGCCATCCCCGCCATGGCACGCGTCAGCCGGATCCTGCGTGACAGTGATATCCCAGGCAACCGTTTCCGTTCGCAGACCGTCTGGGTCGCGACGCACCAGCGTCGTCGTGTCGGTGTTCTCCAGGGTCAGAGCGTGACTGCCCACGGTCGTCGAACAGGTAGAAAGGGTGTACGACTCGAGACTGCTCACTTCCACCCCGTCGAGTCGCCAGACCTGGGTGAGGGTGTTCGGTGAGGTCTTGGGGCCCGAGTACTCGAAGACCTGGCTGGTTCCTCGAACCAACGACAGAGTTTGACTCGTCGGGGAAAAGGACTCGATGCGCCGAACACTGGCCCACAGCTGCCAGATCCAGGCCTCGGCGCACACTTCACAGAACGGGGCGAAGTTGCTGCGCATCCTGCAGTCTTGCTTGGGCCGATACGCCCCGTCCGAGGAGTACATGGCACCCAGGAACGCACCAACGACATCGGTGTAGTCGGTGGTTGCGGGCGTCGGTAGAGGCGTGTTCGGCTCAATCCAAGGGGACCACTTGAGGACGTCGCGTTCATAGAACCTGGTGACGTTGGGCTCGGGACAGTCCATGTCGCCACACCCCGGACCTCCGCCGGTCTCATACTCGTCGCCCAGGCCTGCGAAGCTGTGACCCATCTCGTGCATGGCCACTCGGACCGAATTCTCGTTATCGGAAACCACCGGATAGACACCGCCGGAGCCCCCTGATCGGGTGTCGTTCACGGACACGAGCGCGATGTCGCGCCCCAACAGGTACTCAGGCGCATCAGCTGCCAAGGTTGCGTTCACGCGATCCTCGTCACCAACGCAGATCAGCCGCTCGGCCCCGTAACAGTCGTAGTAGGAGTCGAATACGGTGGTGCAGGTCGGCGGGTTGTCGCCGTTTCTCGCCCCCGAGCAGTCGGACGTCGAGTAGATGACGTGCGTGTTGATGAACCCCTGGTAGGGAACCAGGAAGGGTAACGCCCGGAGCTGGTCCGAAATCCTGACGGCCTTGTCTCTCAGGACGGCGGCCTCCGCTTGGGTGTAGCCGTCACCCAGGACGAAGAGGTTGACTCGGTTCTCGGCCGGACCGGACTCCACCAGAGTCTCCCTCTCGAAGGCAAGAGCGAGGCTTGGCATCAGGAGCCCGGTGGCGGTCACGGCGGCGCCCAATCCCATGCAGATTCTCTTGCTTCGGTTCATGGCGTCGTCTCTACCGTGTCAACGAGCTGAACGCGCGCCAACGGAGTTGGGGGCTGCTCTTCACAAGAACCAAAGGTACGATATTGCCGGGTGGTTGTCACGAGGATGGCGATGCAGCCCACAGCCGCGCCAACCATTGCCTGTCGATATCCCGGAGCGCATCTCGCGACGCGATAGTCCCTGGGGACTCGACGCTCGTATTGCCTGTCGATATCCCGGAGCGCATCTCGCGACGCGATAGTCCCTGGGGACTCGACGCTCGTGTGGATCGTGCGCGACGGGTTCCGTGCACCCAGATTCGGACTGGGACGTGGCGGCGTTGTTGCGCTCCCGGCCTGACCCGACGGAGCTGTCGTGAAGCATCAGCCGGAAGACTCGCGGGATGCTGCTCGGGTGATTGTCCAGGCATTTACGTGACGGGTTGGAAGCCCCGAAAATCGGGGGACTGGGCTCGAGCAGACCGCCATCCGTCCAATCCCGTGCTAGGCCCGGGGCCGTGATTCGCCTTGATTCGGTGGCCAAGCAACATGGCCGGCAGATCCTGTTCATGGATGCCTCATTCGCCGTCTTTGGTGGGGACAAGCTGGGGCTGGTTGGACCCAACGGTTCCGGAAAGAGCACGATCTTTCGCATGATCGTGAAGGAAGAGGCGCCCGATGCCGGACAGGTATCGGTGGACCGCGGCACGACGATTGGGTACTTCAGCCAAGACGTGGGCGACCTGCGCGGGCAGACGGTGCTGGCTGCCACCGTGGCGGGAGCGGGGCCCGTCTCCGAGGTCGCGGCCCGGCTGGCGGAGCTCGAGGCCCAATTGGTCGAGCCGAACCCGGCCATCATGGAGCGATTGCTGGACGAATTCGGTGACCTGCAGTCGCGTTTCGAGGAGCTGGGTGGCTATGCGCTGGAGGCTCGGGCGCGTGAGATCCTGGCCGGACTCGGATTCGCCCCCGAGGTGGTGGAGCGTGACGTGGGCGAACTCTCGGGCGGTTGGAAGATGCGGGTGGCCTTGGCCAAGATCCTGTTGATGGGGCCGGATCTGCTCCTACTCGACGAACCCACCAACCACCTGGACATCGAGTCGATCCTTTGGCTGGAAGGATTCCTGAAAGGCCACCAGGGTGGCTTGATCGTCACCTCTCATGATCGGGAATTCCTCAATCGCGTCGTCGGCAAGGTGCTCGAAATCAACGGGGGCGAAGTGACGCTGTTTTCTGGCAACTATGACTTCTACCTCGAGAAGCGGGCACAGATGGACGCGCAGGCGGAGAGTACCTTCGAGCGGCAGCAAGCCATGCTCGCCAAGGAAGAGGCCTTCATCGCCAGGTTCAAGGCTCGCGCCAGCCACGCAGCGCAGGTGCAATCTCGGGTCAAGAAGCTGGAGAAGATCGAACGCGTGGTCCCTCCCAAGCGCCGCAAGGTCGTGCGGTTCGAGTTCCCAGAGCCGCGACGCTCCGGTGAGGATGTGCTCAACTTCGTCGCGGTCAGCAAGGCCTACGGCACCAAGACCATCTACCGGGATCTGAACTGGAGGGTCCGAAGGCGAGAGCGCTGGTGCGTCATGGGCATCAATGGGGCTGGGAAATCCACGCTGCTCAAGCTGGCGGCCCGCAGCATCGAGCCCGATTCGGGAGAGGTGTCGATGGGCCCCAGCGTGACGTTGGGCTACTTCGCCCAACATGCCATGGAGCTGTTGAACGCCGAGTCCACCGTGTGGGAGAGTCTGGAAGCCGCCCACCCCAAAGCGTCACCTGGTTCCTTGCGCACCCTGGCGGGAGCCTTCGGCTTCCCCGGGGAGGACATCGACAAACCAATCCAGGTGCTTTCGGGCGGCGAGAAAGCCAGGCTGGTACTGGCGCAGATGCTGTTCCAGCCACCCAATCTTTTGGTGCTGGACGAGCCGACCAACCATCTCGATCTGGACACCAAGGAAATGCTCATGGTTGCTCTCGAGCGGTATTCGGGAACGCTTGTCTTTGTCTCCCACGACCGCCATTTCCTGAGTCGGCTGTCGAATCGCGTCCTCGAGCTGGGAGCCGAGGGTCCGGTGACCTATGGCGGCGGCTATCTGGAGTACGTGGCCACCACGGGCTACGAGGCTCCGGGTCTCCCGCCAGCCTGAGGGCGCAACGGTGGCGGCCCAGCACGAGGGCTTGACCGAGCCACCATTCGTGGTCCCTCCGGGCTCGCCCGACCAACGACCAGCAGGCTGGTCGGTTCGGTCGCACGTCAACTCCCTGCGCTGGCTGATCGCGAGGTCACCAAAGAGCGCGCAATCGTAGCGGCTCGTCAGGGCCGTTCTCGCAGCGCAGATGGTCGCAGCTCGAGTTCAGGCCGTCACGCCGAACAGAGACGTTCGCGGCTCTGCGAACGAGCCGCAGTGCGAGCTTCACCCACCTCCTGGGTCATCGCGCCCAGGAAGGCATCGATGGTGGCATCGGGTAACTCGCCCATGTTCGCGATCTGGATGTGGTGAGCGCCCAGCTCACCCTTGCAGCGGTATATTATGAATCCGCGTTCCTTGAGCCGCGTGTACAGCGTGTCGATGTCGACGAAGGAGGGCACCCGCGCGGTGATGATCGTATGCGACTCGCGGCCAGTGTTGGTGAAGGACTGCAGACCGAGATCGCTGAGCACGCGACGGATGAGCAGATTGCGGCGCCGGTAGGTCTCGCGGCGCGCGGCCACGCCGCCCTGCTCGAAGAGCTCGTCCAACGCCTTTTCGAGCGCGAAGAACGAGGAAACGGCCGGGGTGAACGGCGTCTGAGCCAATTCGGTCAGGTACCGACGGTAACGCTTGAGATCCAGGTAGTAGACCCGCGACGGGACGTCGGCGATGCGGGGCCAGACCGTGGGGGCGACGCACAAAAAGGACACCCCCGACACCGAATGCAGGCACTTATTGGCCGACGAGTAGCAGACGTCGATATTGTCGCGGACCACGTCGAGATCCTCCGCACCCAGCGACGAGACCGCGTCCACCACCAGGGTTACGCCTCGGGCGCGACAGATGCGCCCGATGGCACCCACGGGATTGACCAGACCGACGGAGGTTTCATGGTGGACCATGGCGACCACCGCGATCTCGGGGTCGGCGGCCAGCATGGTTTGCAGCGCCGCCGGATCGGGCAGGGTGCCCCAGGGACAGGATAACGCCACGTGCGCCATCTGGTGCAGGCGCGCAATCTCGCCCAGGCGCTCGCCAAAGGCGCCGTTCTCGACGGTGAGCACCTTCTTGTTCGGTGGCACGACCGAGGACAGGGCCATTTCCATTGCCGCCGTGCCGGAGCCGGTGAGCAGCAGCATTTCGTGGTCCTCGGACGCGCCAAAGACCGGCCGCAGCTTCTGCTGCAGGCGACGCACCACCCCCGAGTAGTCGTCATCGCGATGGCATACGTCGTAGTGGACGAGCGCGGCCTTGACCCCGGCGGAGGTGACCACCGGACCCGGGTTGAACAGCGTGTAGCGCGGCAAACTCTTTTCGACGAGCAGGCTTTCGATGAGCGCCAGCGTGTCCCCGCCCGCCGTTCGTGTGGCTGTGGGGACGCCGGGATGCAACAGTTCGTCGCCATACACTCGCAATAACCACTCGGCGTGCTGACGCATATCGGTCGAATCCACGTCCTGCCAGATGGCGCCGGCCACGTCGTGCGCAACCACCAGATTGCGTCGCGCAGCCTCGGCCACGCCCTCGATCAGCGACGGGGCGCGGGTCGTGGCCAACTCTCCGAGGCAGGTAACCAGCGTGGGCGACATGACGAACAACCCGGCGCTGACGGCATCGTGGTCGACCAGGCCTTTGCCGATGGCTGCCACCCGGTTCTCGTGACCGGGTTCCTTTCGGTGCTTGACCTTGGTCGCGTCGTCGAAATCGAAGACTCGTGACAGGTCGTGGTCGACGGCCAGCACCATGTCATCTCCTTCGGGCGAGAAACGGGTCATCTCACGCACGAGATGCGGCGCCGCGATCTGATCCGCCATCACCAGCAGCGTGCGTGTCGTAATGAAGGTGCGGGCGGCCAGCACCGACAGACCGTTAGGTTGCTCCCAGGCGGAGTTCTCGAAGAAACTGACGTTCGCCAAGCCAGGCTCCGCGCGCCGAGCCGCCTCGACCTCCTTGCGCAGACTCTCCCCCCGATACCCGATGGTCATCGCCACCCGTCGAATCCCGGCGGCGGACAACACCCGCAGGGTACGCAGGATGAGCGAGCACGAGCCAACCTTGGCCAGACAGTTGGGTGTTTGAGGGTTAGCCGCCGACCGACCGCGCCCGGCAGCCAAGATCAAAGCTTGACGAATGGTATTCAAGGCGGGCGGAGAGTATCACGA
The DNA here is from genome assembly GCA_964648165.1 of uncultured Polyangiaceae bacterium. Classification (GTDB taxonomy): domain Bacteria; phylum Myxococcota_A; class Polyangia; order Polyangiales; family Polyangiaceae; genus FEN-1139. The sequence continues at coordinate 14,109 of CAZYKT010000092.1, forward strand.
AAGCAACGGCATGGCCTCGGGTTCTGCGATCCCCGAAGGTTTGGGCTGCGACCCGTGCTCGCCTCGACTCCGCCGAACTCGCAGTCCGGTCACCCTTCCAGCCCCGGGATGGTTTTGGCGAGCCGGAACAAGAGGTGGGGCGTCCCGATCAGACGGGTGTCGGGCATGTGAGCCAAGAATGCGGCATCCTGGTGGGTCGAGCGCGAATTTGAACCGCTGGGCACCTCGATCAGCCCCATTTCCAGGAACATCTGGGGGCCTGGGCACAGTGGCTGCATCGGCGTCAGGTGGGCGCCCGGGTCGACGAGACTGCCGATGGGAGCGTCTGAACATCGAGCACCATGACCACACGCTGTGCCGGGTCCAAACCAAGCGCTCGTTCGTGCTCCAAAATCGCCCTAAGCTCCGGAGTCTGTCGTTCGATGGGTACCTCGACGAAGCCCCGCCTCGAGTAAAACGGCATGTTCCACGCGACGTCGCGGAACGTGGTCAGCGTGAGTTGACGGTAGCCCTTGCGGGAAGCCCACTCAGAGACCGCAAAAAGAAGCGCCGAGCCCAGCCCTTGTCGCCCGTATTCCGGGCGCACGTCCATTTCCTGAAGGTGTGGATGGGCTTCGGCGAGCATCGAGACCATCGCGAATCCAACCGGAGCACCGTCGGCGAGTGCGACCCACAGTCGCCGACTCTGTTGTGCGTCCTGCAGTACTTCCAGGGGTGTGTGGTCTCCGAGTACTGGTGCGGCGGGTGGAAAATCCCGGAAGAGCGTCGCCGCCGATAGCTCGACCGCGGCGAGCTCCGGCAGATGAGCGGGTCGCGCCACAGTGATTTCGTACCGCTGAGATACCATTCGTAAGCCTTCTTCCGGTGGGAGAGACGGTCAAGGGTAGCCTCAGCAGTGCCAAAGGGCACGGCGATTCCCGCCACGAGCCCGTTCCAACGGGGGATCAACCTTGCGAACGGCGTACCAACGTCGGTTCAGTCGCATGCGGCTGTACCGATGCGTCCTGCTTGGGGAAGAGCTCGCGTTGGATCCACCCCAAGGGTCAGGCTCTCGATGCGGAGCTCGATCGTGACCGGGGTCGTCGTCCAGGGCGAAAGGAAGTTCACGGTCGAAGCTTGCATGTCGAAACATGCGGTTGGACCGCACCACTCCGGTTGAGTCAGATCGATGACGTAGCTGCCCTTCCCTGTGCCAGTCAGATCCCACGAGCAGCCGACGAACTCGGAGCCCTCCTGGCGTCCGAGGGATACCGAGAAGGAGCTGCCCTCAGCTATCTCACCGTCGAAGGCCAATTGATTGGTTTGGCTGAGGTCTTGCGGCAGACCTTCCCACTGCAAGTTGGCGCTCAAGCCCGACTGATTGTTTGCCGAGCCGGTCAGACGCACGGCCGCCATGCTGGTGGTCAGCGGTTCGAGCCATTCGTAGTCGGGCCCCCACGGGTACCACGTCAGGTTGGATGGGCCGTTGCCCGGAGGATCCTCGGGCGTTGAAGGACCGTCAAAGCCATCGCCGGCCGTGGCGATGCCCTTGCCGGCCAAGAGATCCTTGAAGAACAGCCCTGACAGTGTTGGCTCCAGCGTGTCCCAGTCCGAGAACAGTGGCATGGGCCAGCCCTGACTGTTGAAGAACACGAACGCGGCCCAGGAGATCTGTTTCTCTTCGGCATACTGCATGAGCTCACGCCCGTACTCGAGATCTCCCCGATACGTCTTGGGCTGAATCAAATCATACGGGTCGAACCCGACCTCGGTGAATACCAAGGGATAGCGATCGGCAAGGTGCCCAAACATGGCATCCCAGGTTTCCCGACGATTGCTGCGAGCGAGGCCCGGGTAGGGGTGCGCGGTGAGCGCGATATCGGGACTGGCAAATGGCACGTCGCCCGCGTCTGAATAGTCGCTGGCATAGCCGAGTCCGCCGACCAATGGGATGGTCTTCGGGGCATTGTGACGAATCACGCCCACGATCTCGTCGGCGTGCTGCCGCCAGTCAGCAAAATCCCAGCTTCCCCCCTTGTAATCGATCTCCGAGGGCTCATTGTAGATCTCGTAGAACGCCACGATCGGATCATCGGCGTAGCGTGCCGACACCACGGTCCAGAAATCGAGCAGCTCAGGCCAGGTCGTGGCGGTCGATTCTGGGTATTCGAAAATCCCCTGCTCCACGTTGCCGATGACGTGATAATCGATGATGAGGTAGAGGCCATGCTGGCGGCACCAGGCGGCGGCGTCGTCCAGGTCCGCCAAGGTCTGCTCGGGGTCATCGCGATAGCTGCTGGGGTTGATGGGCAGCCGCACGAGCTCCGCGCCCCACGACTTGGCATCGGCGAAGTACTTCTCATTCCAGCGTTTCTGCCACCTGATGTCGGCCGATGCGCCGAGGCTCAACCCCTTCAGGGTGAGTTGAACGCCGTCTCCATCGAGGAGCTTGCCGTCGGCGACGCGAAGTCTGCCGTGCGGTGCGTTGGCGTTCTCATCATGGTTCGCGGGTGTCGTGCACCCGAGCGAAACCACAGAAACCTGCAGCAAGATCGCACCAGCGAGCAGTTTGTTCATGGTGATGGTCCTTGGTTGTTCAGCCCGACTCTACGTGCGGTGGCGAATGGCCATCGCAACCCATCACACCCTATCTACCATTTCTTCCCGCGAGCATGCACGGACAACCGAAGGGAGTTGCCCACGAATGTCAACTGGATGTCGGCTTCATTTTTTTTGGTCCGTTTTTTATACGTGCCGGCATTTAACGACACCGTGAGTTGTGACTGACCAAGATTCGTTCCCTGTCGACCGTGGCCCGACGCGACATCCGCGATCGTCCCGTGCCACCCGATGCAGAGCCCCAGCCTCGAGCGGTGGTCGTGGGGTGGAGTTTCGGCAATCGGTTTGGGGAGACGAATCGGATGGTCTGTTGGGCGTGCCCACGTCGGGTTGGCGAACGTCAGGCAGGCCGTAAGCTTGTACAGAATCGCGCGTCCAGTCGCTGGGCGGTGCCGGTCTTCGCATCGGCTCGTTGGGTCAGCGCGTCGCCGCTCCTTTCAGTCGCGTCATCATAGCCCTTCGCAAAATCCTCCACCAACGTCGAGCGCTCGTGCTCGAACCGCCGCGCGGATGCCGAAGGATTCTCCGAACGGCAATCCCGCGGCTGGACCGACAACCCAGGCAGCGACTGGTTCATGCTAGGCTAGAAAGGATGGGGACCAGCCCCGCGACACGACGGGCGGGGCTCCCACCCTGCCCAGAGAGGTGAACCGAGAATGCTCGACCGATTGGCGTCGTTGGTGACAGCTGCCCCCTGGTGGGAGCTCGCGTTGATATTCTTCGTCAAGATCACCGAGGTGAGCGTGGGAACGGTGCGGCATCTGTTGGTGAACCGGGGATACCGCCGCCCGGGCGCGCTTCTCTCCTTCTTCGAGGTCGGACTATGGGTGTTCGTCGCATCGCAGGTGATCAACGGAATCAGCGACGCCCCCTCCAAGGGGATCGTCTACAGTCTCGGATACGCTGTCGGTGTCTATCTTGGTTCCAAGCTCGAGAACCAACTCGCTTACGGGAGTATCATGGTTCAGGCCGTGGTCTCGTGGGAGCGCGGCACAGGGACCATCGATGCCTTGCGCAAGCGAGGGTTCGGAGTGACCAGCATGCGAGCGGAAGGGACGGAAAGCCCAAGAAACGTGCTCTTGGTCCTTGCCTCGCGACGACGCAGAAGTGAGATCATACAGTGCATCCTGAACGTGGATCCGCAGGCGATGATCACCGCCAACAACGCCACGCATCTCTACGGAGGGCAGCTGGGTTCCTGGAAATGGCTCACGAAGTAGGAGTCACGGGCCGGAACACGCCGTGATCAGCTCGAGCCCAAACCAGGGGAGCACCGCCCGATCTCGAGAAGCTCGTCCTCGACGTCTGGACCAACGGGGCAGTCCGCCCCACGGACGCGGTCGCTCAGGCAGCGCCGCTGAACCCCGAGCCGGCCTGCCCAGCTCCTTCATGCAGGCAATCACGGCCTC
>CAZYKT010000093.1:0-18077 GCA_964648165.1 uncultured Polyangiaceae bacterium
GGTTAATGGCTTTCCGGCCAAATCATAAAACCGAAGGTTTTGGGGTCGAATTGCGCAGGGGAATGTACTGGCTGGACGTCACTCGGCCGATCTCGAATCCGGCTTCATAACCGGCCCGCCTTTGCGCAGGTCTTTTCCAAGTATTAATCGATACTTATCAATTGCGCCGCGCATAACTTTCATAATCTCGTTCATATCTTGGGCATCACGGTTGGCGGCCAATTCGGTCCCGGCACGTAGTGGACGCCACGTCGTTCTCCCTGCTGGACGAGGTGTTCCGACTGTACGAGTTCGGCTAGTGCCCGATTTGCCGTGCTCCGGTCCACTCCCAACATTTCTCGAAAGTCGCTGTTGGTCAACTTCCCTGTCGCTTGCATCGTAGCGATCACACGTTGCAGCGCTGATGCCCCCGTGGCCTCCTCAAGTGCCGACTTGGACACCGTGTAGATCCGACCGCGTGTTTCGCTGTTTCGCAGGACGAGATGCCTGGCTTCCAGTTCTTGCAGCTCTCGATAGGCAACATCGCGATTGACGCGGTTGAGCTCTTGATAGTCCCCGCTTTGGAAGGCCCGGTCGCAAAGACCCACAAGCGCACGCTTCTGCCGCACGTTGACCGGCAGTTCGCGAACGAACTTCACCCAGCGTTCATCACTGGCCTCGAAGATGGGGCTATTGCGCAAGATGACCCGGAACAGGCCATGCCGCACCTTGAACTCGGGCGCGGGCAACCACGAGAGCTCCATGTCCTCGATGATGCGCGGGATCCCCTCGCCCTGTTGTCGCATCATACCAAGCTCAGCCAGGACTCGACAGATCCGTGGGTTGCGTGTCCGGTGGATCCGTTCTCGATTGAGCAGGGCTTCCAGGCTCACGTTTGGTAGCAGCTCACCCGGGCTCGTCACCTCGATGCGATCTTCGTACACATGGACTTCTACGCACCGGCCTTCGTCGGCGTAGTCACGATGGGCAAGACCATTGACCAAAGCCTCTTGCCAAGCAAACGGCGGATATTCCGGTGTTTCCCGGAAGAATAGGTCATAGAGCTTGGTCGACTTGCGCACCAAGGAGTCGACGCGCTCTCTGGCCTGCTCGAGCACGACGACCAGATTGTGATCGATCCGGGGGAAGTCTTGAACGTTGCGATTGGCCCCGCTCTTCTGCTCGGTGCCGTGGACATGAAAGACCCGCGCGCCAAGGTTTGGGTGCTGAATCGAACCCGGGCTCTTCGCAAACAGCCACACCGCCGCCTGCCGCAGAGTGAGCACCTCGCCGCGCCAATCCGCCAGCCGCCGCTCTACCAGATACTCCTCGGGCGTCCCCGAGAACCCCGCCGCATCCATGGCCCGCTCGATAAGCGCCCTGTCGAGATCACCGAATCCATTCGGCGCCATCTTGGCCTCGGGGCTCGACACCAGCCCCTCGTCCTTGGCCCGATTGATGAACTCCTCCGACACCTGCAGCACCGCATCGCCCTGGCGATAGGGAAACCCATCCCCCTCCACCATCACCGCCCGCGCCGCCGAAGCCACCTCGAACACCAGCAACCGCACCCCATCCACCTCAACCACCCGCCCCGCCTTCTGCGGCGGCCGCAACCGAGCCACCGGAGCCTCCAGAAGCGCCCGCAGCGCCCCTTCGTCCTGATAGGGACAACCCGTCGGCGTCCCGTCGTCCTCAACGCCCAGAATCAGGACGCCGCCATCCGCGTTGGCAAACGCCGCCACATACTCCGCCACCTCGTCCCGCACCTCACGCCGCTCCCGATGCCGCTTCTCCCCCGGCCGCCCCGAAAAGAGCGACTTCCGATCGAAGTGCTGCCCCTCCTCAGACTGGATGAGGCGCCGAATGGAATCGACTTCGGTCATCGCGTGCCTCTTTCTGGTTGGGAGCCCGCGGCGACGTCCAATCGAAGTGCTGCCTCTTTGCCCAGTGCTCCCGAAGAGGCACCGCCTCCATTCAGTCGCGATACGCAGAACCACGCGGCAATATGTGCCCCCAATCGGAGAAAACGACGCGCAGCGGGCTCACAACTCGATGCCCAGCTCCTTGGCAACTTCCTCGAGCGTGGACATCGGCTTGTCTGAGAGTCGTTCGAGTCGTGCAGCTTCAATTGCCGCCAAGTCCTCGTCAGTCGTTGGCTCATCATCAATCGGCGCGTTCTCGAGAGCCGAGAGCGCGGGATGGATCTGTGGAGCAATGGACGGCACAGACCAAGTCTGCGACAACCAGCACGAGCGGGCAACCAGAGTGGCTTTCCACCGGGATGTTCCCGTGAACACGCGTCCAATTGGCAAGCAACGATTCCCACCAAGCTCACCCGCTCGTTTCCGGATCCACCCCCAGGGAGCTCGAGACGGGAACGGCCGCCTCGGCTACCGCAGACACCAAGTCGAGCTTTTTGACCACCTCGGGATCGATGTCACTCGGGGCCAAGAATCTGGCCAACTGATGATAGTCGGTCTTTCGCATCAGGTTGGGCAGTCCCAGCTTGCCGAAGAACTGGTCGAACAGGGGATCCAGGAACTCATCGGTGACCTTGGCAGTCGACCAGTAGCGATCAGAGCGATCCCGTAGTGCAATGGGTGGAAGCCGTTCCCCAATACATTCACGCATGGTCTTGACGAAGCTTGGCGCGAAGAGCGGACCAGGCCCTCGGTCCCGGGCCAAGCTGGCCGCGTATTCCTCGAGGACCTTGGGGAATGCGAGGTAGTTCTCGATTTCTCGTCGCATCCACTGACTGATTCTGAGTCGAGCGTCGCCCTCGATGGGCTTTTCGAGGTGGTCCGTGATCAGCAGACCCACGAGCATCGGATAGGCTTCGTGCAGGCCATAGAAATGATCCTGCGCCTTCTTGGGCTGGTTCTCCACGTAATGCACGAAAGCCTGCTCGAGCAGAGCGGCGGCCGGGTGCTCAAGCTTGCGCGCAAGCTCCTTCAGGATTGCGAGATCCGTCGATCCTTCGAGATAGAGGACCCACCCTTTGGCCTCGGCCAGGTAGTAATGCTCGAACCCGATGGATCTGAGCGACTTGGCCGCCTGAGCGACTCGATCATCCAACCGATGCGGCTTGCCCACGAACGCAATGAGCATGTCGCGGTCGGCTGCCTCGTTCAGGATCACCTCGGAGTGACTGGCAACGACGACCTGACACGACCGCTCACGAGCCAGATCCGAGATGAGTGAATAGATTTGCCGTTGGCGCAGGATCTCCAGGTGCGCGTCCGGCTCATCCAGAAGCAGGACGGTATTCCGATTGTGCAGGATGTGCGCGAGCAGCAGCAGCGTCTGCTGCAGCCCCCGGCCAGCCGCCGACAGATCGAGGGCAATCCCTCGATGATCCTCGTAGGTCATCGTCAACTCGCCGCGCTCGGCGATGTAGTCAGGTCGCCGGATCCTCACCCCGAAAAGCTCATTCATTCGCTGGGCGAGATTCTCCCATTCGTCATCACCCAACTGGTGGCACAGGTTGCGCAGAACCTCCGCGGTGCGTCCTTCACCCAAGCGAACCTGAATGCTCCCTGGCTCGAGGCGATCCTCCCTGGCAGCCAGCCCGGACATGGGCGGCAAGAACGCGACGCGCATTTCCAACGCGCCGTGCGGAATGGCCTGAGACGGTACCACGGGATTCTTGTCCGAAGCCCCGAGCGGCCGGCAATAGATGGACTCCGAGTTCGCGTAGTCGAACTCGAGGCCGGCCGTCCACGCGCTACCATTAGTGACGCCCTCGACCTCGATCTCGATACGAATATTCTCGGTCCGCCGCTCTGCCCCCTTGGCACGAACGTGCGTGTCACGCCAGAGCAGATTGGTCTCCGGCACCGGCAGCGAAAGCAAGTCTCGCCGATTGATGGCGACCCCCGAGCGAGCTTTGGTCGAGGCCTTGTCATCCGTTCCCACGGCCTGACTCTTGGTGCCCTTCTTCTCGCTCCATCGCCGAATCCCGAGCTCCCAGAGTGACAACGCCTGAAGCGCAGTGGTCTTCCCCGCGTTGTTGGGCCCGATGAACACGACGACATCCCCGAGCTCCACCTCGACGTCGCAAAAAGCCTTGAAATTGCGAATTCGCATCCGGGTCAGCATGCTTTGTGCCCCATTCTGTCATGTTCCGAACGCCAAGCCGAGAATTCTGTGTCAGGCCTTGCCCTTTCTCGAGGACCGCTTCGACCTGGGCTCCGGGGGAGTCAGCATGAATTGGGCTGTTTTTGTTGGCTGCGGCGCAGAACCGGTCAGGTTCAATACCGGCGTGGGCAGCGAGGTAACGAGCGGGATGTCCCAATAGGGGTCGTGCTTCTTCGTGAACGCGTCAAGGCCGATGCCTGCGAGCTCGTCGAATGCGGCAAGGCACAATTCCGGAGCCTTGCGGTAACTGGAGTGACTGAACGAACCGAGCACATGCTCGTACTGAGCACGGTCGAGGCCGTACGCTTGCGCGACCACGGCATCAATAGCGGTCCGAACCGCCCAGCGCGCATCATCGCCGGAAAGGACGGGCCATTGGTGCTTGGGACCGGCCTCGCGCCAGGCGTCAGCCAGCTGTTCTTCCCAGAGCGGCCGATAGCCAGCGTGGTTGCAGCAGAGGCGAAGGGCTTGATGGGCGAGGAAGAGCTCGTGAGTCGGGTTGAATCGGGGAACGGGACAGCCGTTGAGGATGAAGAGGTTGATATTCGCTGCGCCTCGCTGCCGGAGATGCCAGTCAAACGAGTAGCTATTGCAGAGGCCAACAAGCACCAGTGGCGAGCTGCTTGGGCGCAATTCTGGTGCGCGCTCCGTCGGAGCGGAATTTCCGAGCAAGGCCCCTGGTGGCAGCACGGAGAAGATGGCTGTGCGTTCGTCCGTGGAACGTGCGATGGCGCGAAACGCCGCCCGAAAGTACTGCGCGGGTCCCGTCCATGTCGGCTTGTCCGCGACGTCGGCCAGCGCAACCAGATACCGCGGACGGTCGTCCCAGCGGTCGGTGTACTGGTGGAACGTTTTGCCTTCGTGGAGGGGGAGGTAGCCACGTTGGCGGAGGTCTTGGGCGATTTGGGGATCGCGGGGATCGAGGGCCGACACCTTTGAAGCAGGAGTGAACCTGTCCGATGCCTTCGTCATGTGCATCTCTTCCCCGGTTCTTGTCCCGCAGCGCCCGGCGAAATCTTCATAGGTCAATGCACTGGAGTAGCTGGTGGCGGCCACTGCGACGTCAGCATCGCGTCGGAGCTCAATGAACGTAAGATATCCTCCACCGGTGCGCTCAACGAATTCCCGTGTGTATTCCAACGCCCCAGCCTGACTCGTCAACCACTCCAATTGATGCAGGTAGAACGCACAGCGAAAACGCTCCGTGCCGGACGTCGACCGCTCGGCCACGATTGGGGCAAACTTGAAACGAGAATCGATATCGAAGAACCGCCGAGCCTCGTTCTCGAAGGAAAAGCAACACTCGAGTCGGGAGCCATGAAGATAGAGGCTTCGGATCCCTGTCGCACTCTGGTTCGCGTGAAAGGCGGATGGTAGAACCACACCCACTTTTCCCCCCAATCCACGCAGCAGTGCGCCCCGCTCCGCGAAGGGTTGCCAGATATCGAGGGCGGCACCGGATGGTGCCCCATCTGCGGTGCGATTGATGTACTGGAAGACCCGTTCGTAGATTCGCTTCTGCTGTTCGACGCCAATCCCGTATTCCGTCCAAAGGCGCCGCACCTCGGGATCGGCTGATACGCGCGTTTCCACTTCAGAGCGCTCCTTCTTCGTCGGAGCCTCGATGACGCGCAAGTCGAATGCCGCGTAGAATTCCTTGGCCTTGGGTTGAACCGCATCCCACGGCGGATTCCCCACCACTGCATCGAACCCACCTCGATCGCCAAGTGATCCACTGGGATGGAACACCTCCGGGAACTGCAGTTCATAGGGCACCCCCTCGCGCCCCAGATCGACCATCGTCTTCAGGCTGGGCCGTTCCTCGACGACCGACAAACCGTCGTCACCGCGGGCAACCGACATCACCAGCTCCAGATACCCACTGTCGTCGCCTTGGTCACCCAACATGACTCCCCCCGTCCAGGCTGCGGCGAGCAGCTTGATGGGGGCTAGGGCTTGGTCGAGGTTCGCCTTGGCGATTCGCTTCAGTTCCACGTCGGCGATGTCCTTGCCGATGCTGGCCTCCAGGGACCGCACGTGTAGCAGAGCCTGCGATAGTAGCTCGCGCAGACGCTCGGTGATTCCTTGTGACTGCAGCTCTTCGATGGAGTTCCCCGAACGCGGGAAGGTGAGGAGGTGTTCGAAATTCGGGCCCGTCAAGGAGTCGCCCTGGACCAGGCGGTGTTCGACGAAGGTCAAAGGGAGGCCCTCGGCGTAGGACTCCAGCCACAGGGAGACGCGTGCCAGCTCGACGGCCAGGGGGTTCTTGTCGACGCCGTAGAGGGAATGCACGGCGACCAGGCGGCGGCAAAGGGCCAGGGCCTTGCGCTGGGATAGCCCGCTCTCTTCACTGTCGACGATGCGGCTGGGGAGGTAGGCGACCAGCTCGTCATTGGGATCGGGAAGATCCTCAACGCGCTTCCAGAGCTCCATGGCTCGGGCCTGGTGGGGCTGACGTTCTTGGTCGGTCTTGGCGTTGTCGGCTTGGTGTTGGGCTTCCAGGGCGCGTTCGTCGCAGAGGCGGCAGGCTTCGTAGAGGGCTTCCCCCAGGTAGCGACAGGCTTCGACCAGGAAATGGCCGCTGCCCATGGCGGGATCCAGGACCTTCAGCGACAGGATGGCCATTGGATTGGGGTCTTCAGCGGGGCTGCGGGCCGCAAGCTGTGGGCCGAGCGTCTCCTGTATCAGGAAGCGGACGAAGGCGTGGGGGGTGTAGTAGGAGCCGCTGGCCTTTCGGCCCAGGCCGACACGCAGATAGAAACGGTGGGGCGGGATCTCCTCGATGAAGAGGACCTTGGACTTCTTGCTGCCTTCGTCCTCATCGTCGTTGTCGGCGTCGTCTTCGGTGTCGTCTTCCGGGGCGGAGTGTTTGCGGTAGGGCGCGCCTTGCGCCAGGGGGACCACCACTTCTAGCTTGGCGCGGCGTAGCCGGCACATGGGCTCGGCGGTGACGCCGGGCTCAAGTTCCAGCAGGGCTTCGTAGACACGGCCCAGGTCTTCGACGTCGAGGGTGCCGTAGTGGACGCGCTCTCGGCCCACCGCGTCGTTGGCCTTGGCCTTGCGGTCCGGCATGGTCCAGAGCAAGGCATCGAGGAGCTCGGCCACGGCGCGCTCGCTCCAGTAGAGCGAGTCGAGCAGCGGGGTTGCCTCCTTGCCGAACAGGACGCCCCCGAGGGGCGATACGTGCAGATCGCTGGAGGAGAGGCCCTCGGAGAATAGTCGAAACAGGGCACGAAGGCTGGCCGCCAAGAAGCCGCCTGTCTCGGCGCCATGGTCACGGACCTCGGCTACGATTTCGGCAAGGGCCGTGCTGGGGGAGTAGGAGTTGCGCCAGGTACTGACGCTGGCAAACGTGAACGACCGGGCTGGATCGGGTGCGGATTCCAGCTTGAGGATGAAGAGCAGCCGGTAGATGAGGATGAGCCCCTCGTGCCAAAGCTGCTTGGCCGTGGCGTCCAGATCCGTCCAGGCTGCGCGGCGGTCGCGGTTCTCCGGCGCATCCATGAGGCCTTGGATGAACCGTTCCACGGCGCGGCGCGCCTGCTCGCGAAGCTTCTTGGTGACACCGCTCTGGGAGAGCCTGGCTTCGTCCAGCAAGGCTCCAATGGCAGCCACGCCCTCTGGTTGGCAGAGCGCTCGTAGCAGACGGAAGGAATCGGGAACCGATTTGGTCCCCCGCCAACCCGATGACCGGTCGAGCGAGATGGACAGATTGGAGTCTCGACCCGAAGGGTCAGAAAGGACGATTCGTAGTTCCTGGCCATCGGTGAGCAGAGCGATTCGTTCGCCCTTGGTGAGGAGAACGCGCTGGGCCACCAGGGCCGGCGAGAAACGATAGGCTCTGCCGCGCCGGTTGGGGGCGTCCAGATCCGTACCGACCGGAACCACCCACGCACGGAGGTGCCGCTGTCCATCGTCCGTGGATAGGAGATGTCCACCCGATTCGGGTCCTTCGCGAGTCTGGACTGCCTCCGCGGCGACCAGGGTCGAATAGCCCAGGTACTCAACCAACGGCAATAGCGCGTGGTTGAGGACTCGGAGCTCCAATCCCTGGTCACCCAGATTGCGAAGCTTGCGTTGGGCGAAGCGGAATCGGCCTTCGACCTCTTCGTTCTCGGCCTTGCTGGGTTTACTCAGCAGTTTCTTCTTGGCCAGGAGCTCTTCGAGCTTGTACCGGACGAAGGGCTCCGGCATGGCCGGCCCCGTGAACGTGATGTCGCGGAGATCGAGGGCCATCAGTTGCTGGCCTCCGACACGACCATCAACAGGCCAATGGTCATCAGGGGAAGGCTGTCCAGTTGACCGCGCCGCGCAGTCTGCTCGCTCCGTTTCCGGTAGAGCTGCAACACACCATCCGCTTCGCGTCTTCGGTTCTGAGGCTGGGTTGAGTCCGCTTTGAATGACGCCAGTCGTTCCGCCGGATCCGTCGCGGTCTGCCACACCGGAAGCTCGAGATTGGGCACGGTGAGGCTGAGCTGCGCATTGCGTTCGCCGCAGACGTCGCGAACCCGTTCGGCCAACCACACGGACAGCTCTCGTTGTTCCTGGGTGAGCTCGACCTCGAATTCGCGTCGGAATTGGTCTGCCAGTTCGGCAAAAAACCGTTCAGCCACCAGGCGGCAGCGTTCTTCCTGTCCGCCGCCCCAGCTGGCGAAGCGCTTCTCCCAGAGCTCCTTGGTCGGCACCGGTTGGAGCACACCGGAGAGCCACTCCTTCGGCTCCAGGAGGGCTTCTGGCTCACCCGTTGGAGTAACTCGGACGGCGAGCACCCTCTCGAATTCCCGCCCCTGGCCGCTTCTGACCACTCCGAGGAACGTGAACACCAAGGCCTGCTCATCACCCCTCGCCGCCGACACGCGGCGATCGAGGATCTGGGCGTCCGACTGAGCCGCAAGGGCAAAGACTCGGTCGAGCGCCCTTCTGACGACGGGATGTGCTCGACCCAAGTAGCCCACAGAATCACCGGCGTCCGTGCGAAGGCGTTCTGGATCGGTGGTCAACAGCAAGCGGCGACGCTCCGAGTCGAACCCGGGCAAGCCCGAAAGGCCATGGATCCACGTCGGTGGCAGCTCGAGGCCGATGACGGTCGGCTCCAGATTTTGCACCACCGCCGCAGACTTGGCCTCGCTCTGTAGCGCCGAACACACGAACTTCACCAGATCGATTCCCCCCAATCTCGCACCGGACTGTTGGGCCAAGACCGCGTCCTGGAGCTTCTCGGTTTCGGCCGATAAACCCTCGGTGATGAGCCACCCGTTGGACTTGCTGGCCCTCTCGAAGCCACCGATGGCGCTGTCCATCTCGTCGAGGAGTGCCTGATACGCGGCACTGGACTGGTTATCGGGCTCTTGGCTCTCGAACCGGAACAGGGCACTAGTCTGGGGTTCACGAGCGAACAGGCTGCCGTCCTCCTCCGCCAGGCCGTCGAGGAGCTTCTGGGTCAACGAACTCTGGTCGTTGACGACCAAACCGAGGGTGTTAGGCACGAAGGTCAATCTCGCCCGCTGTCTCTCGTATTTGGCAACCAGGCGCAGGAGTACGCGCTCCTCGAAGGTACCGGCCAGGTAGAGGTACCGAACCACCGGATCGCGCTCCTGTCCGTAACGATCGATGCGGCCATTGCGCTGCTCGAGCCGGTTTGGGTTGTAGGGCAACTCCAGGTGTATGAGGTGGTGGCATCGTGCGTGCAGATTGAGGCCCTCGGCGGTCGCGTCCGTGCTCACCAGGATGAGATCGTCCTCCCGACGAAACCGCTCGATGTGTCTGGCTCGCGCCGCTTCTGGATCGTCACCCTCGATGGCGAGGACACCACCGGTGATGACCGAGTTCTCCGTTGCCCTATTCAATGCCTCAACGGCAGCTTTCTGGCTGTCAGCGTACTCGGTGTAGACGAGCACATTGGCGCCTGGCTCGGCACTGCGCAGCTCCTGGATCTGCGCCACCAGCGCTGCCAGTTTCGGATCCTCCCCGTCGGCTGCCTCGGCCAACAAGACCAGGTCCTCTAGCCCCTTCAAGGTAGCGTCCACCGACTTGGCTCGGGACAGATCTCGACGCCGCTCCAGTTTGAGGCTCTTCACCAGGGCATCGAGCTGGTCCAGGTTGGCGGGGGCTTCCCCGAGCAAGGAAGCAGCCATGTCTTCGGCTTCCAATGCGGCCTGGTCGAGTTCTTCCTCCACCGACAGGGCACCATATCGGTCGAGTCGGCGGCGGTAGTCGTTCAGAGTCTTCAAGCGCTGCCGGCGAGCTTCCTGTTCCTCGGTGCCGCGCTCCAGTAGTTCGGCATACCGGTCGGCGAGCACCTCGAGCGTGCCCTCGCTCGCTCTCACCGTGGACACGGAGCGCTTCAGGAGCGAGATGAAGGCCAGAACATCTCCGTACTGTCGGCGTCGAGCGGCATGCTTCAGCCGTGGTGCGATCAACGTCAGAAGGCCGCGTTGCAGACCGGCAAAACGGGCGTGTGATTGTTCCGAAAACTCGACCGGCCGGGGGATCACCACCCGTTCGCGAAACAGTGGCTCGTTGGTTCCGGGCTTCTTGATATGGCTCTTCAGGCGTCGGATGACGTGCCGCTGGTATGTGTGGCCTCGAATGGCTCCCCGGCCATCCAACAGGCTGGGGTCGAGCAGCTCCAATAGGGACGCGAAATGCTCGTCGTAGCCGTCATGCGGGGTCGCGGTCAGCAGGAGTAACCCATCGGATTGACGAGCCAATAGCTCGGCCAGGTGGCGCCGACGGGAGTCCTCTCCGGCCCCGGCACCCTTGACCCTATTGACATGATGAGCCTCGTCAATGACCACCAGATCCCAGGTACTGCGCTCGAGATCGAGCATCACCTTTTCTTGCTTGGCAAAATCGATTGAAAGCAAGCAAAGGGACACATGGTCGAAGGGATTTGCACCCAGGCTGAGCTCGCGACGCTTCTCTTGAATGGTGCTAGAGTCGCGAATCGGCTCGAACCGGAGACCAAACCGGTGCCGCATCTCGTCGTGCCATTGCTGCATCAGTGGTCCTGCCGGCGAGACGATGAGGACGCGATGGGCTCGGCGTCGCGCGATGAGCTCGGCGATGACCAGACCCGTCTCGATGGTCTTGCCCAGTCCCACGCCATCTGCCAGTAGGAGTCGCGGACGGGAGAGAGAGATCGCCCGCATGACTGGCACGAGCTGGTAGGGGGCGATATCGAGTCGCCCGGGTTGGATCGCCAATAGTGCCGAAGGGCCCAGCGCCTGCTCGAGCAGGAATGCCTGGTGATAGAGCAGCCACTCTTCAAGGCGACCTGCCCGTTTCGGTTCGAGCGCGGCCGCCACCGCCTCAACCGTCTCGAAAGGAGACAGCAAGTCAATCTCGCGTCCTCGAAGCGAGCCCTCCGTGCAGCGGAGACGATACCGAGACTGTTCTCCCGCCGGCTCGGAATAGACCACCTCCCAGTTGAGTCCCCTGGCACGCACTGGGGTGCCGGGCAGAAGAACGTCGCGGCGTGGGGCATGGCTGGATTGCGGAAGCGGGGTCATAGGGAGGATCCGTCGCCGGGTCGCGCCAGAGTCGGCAGGAGCCTCGACCGTACCGCAATTCGCCAGAGGCGGAACAGCGATCCTTAGGGCCGGGCCCCGGAGGCTGGCCCGAGGTCCCTCTTGCTTTGCCGAACCCGTCGGGTTGAAGCTCACGGAGTTGCATGGCCTCGAAATGGGTTCCCTGTATGCGGTTTTCGCTCGCCTTGCAGGTCCTGATGTCGCGAAATGGGTGCTCCCGATCCTGAAGCACGGCCGTGCACGACGGGAAACTCGCCATTCGGTGGACGTAGCGACCATTGAGTGGCTACCTCGCACCTCGTAGAATGGGATTCGAACGCCGCCACCTTTGACGCTCTTGGCTTGGCTGGCCGTACCATCGCAACCGGGTTCACGGTGCCCCGACGGCCTGAGCCGAATGGTGGTTGTTCTGGCCGAACCGTGACGCTACAATCGCCGATGTGGATGCTCGGTTGTATTCGATGTGCTGTGCCTAGTGTGACTCTGGAGGGGAGCTACTGCTCATGATGTATTCGATCTGGCCGGTACTGGTTGCAGGCGCGGTAGTCACTATTGGGTGCGGTGGGCGTGGCGAGTCCGAACCCGACGGTAATGACGTGGGAGGCGTTGCCGAGGGCGGCATGGCCGGTGCTAGTGGAACAGCAGGCAAAGGCGGAGTCACAGGTCGCGGTGGCGCCGCCAGCTTCGGAGGGTCGATCATCACTGATGGCATGGTCTTCGTTCCCTCCGGCACGTTCATGATGGGAAGCGACGATGGAGGCCCCACCGTTCGCCCCGCCCACGAGGTCGCGGTCGAAGCCTTTGAGATGGACCAGACTGAAGTCACGGTGCAGGCCTACCAAGCGTGTGTTGACGATGGGACGTGCTCGGCCGGCGCCGTCTCGGAGTCTGTGGTCCAGGCCTGCAACACGGCAGTGGAAGGGCGATCGGACCATCCCATCAACTGCGTGGATTGGCGGCAGGCAACGACCTACTGCGGGTGGGCGGGAAAGAGACTGCCGACCGAAGAGGAGTGGGAGTTCGCAGTACGGGGTCGGGATGGTCGGACGTACCCATGGGGTGAAGAGGTGCCCGTGGACCATCTGTGCTGGTCAGGAAGTCTCCCGGCACCCGAGTTGCGGTACTTGACCTGTGCGGCCGGTGCGTTCTCCGCCACGGATGTCGCGTTCGGATTGCTGGACATGGCGGGGAACGTGGCGGAGTGGACGTCCAGCGAGTGGACAGCCGGTTATCTTTCCGAACCGATAAGTGATCGCCGCACAATCCGCGGTGGAGACTTCTGGTCCACCGTTCCGGCGACCGTCCAAGCATCGAATCGCCACCCGTCCGCTCCATGGGATAACAATGACAAGACAGGTTTCCGCTGCGTTCGGTAAGAGGGGCGCTGGCGCTTGTGGCGTCGGGTCATTCAAACCCGTGCGGTGCTCGGCGAGTCCCTGACTGGATCCGCACAAGGAGAAGGGGTGGACAACTACTGCAGGGTGTCCTGGTACCATTCCCTGACATCGGCAAACAGCTCGGCCGGGGCGCGAATTGTGACTGAATGGCCCGACTCGTACATGTGGGGAGTGAGGATGTCCCTAATCGAACCGTCCTTGTAGATCACGCTAACACGACCAGGCCGGTCCGGTATCAAGTCCGACCACCCGTCGTCAATGATGAAGCCATCAACCAGGCTGTCCACGTTTGGATCTTCCATTCTCAGCTTTTCTAGCGCCAGAACAATTGAGGGGGTGTAGATTACGGGATCGAAGGCAGCGTCAGTAATGAACGTGGACACGTTCAACAAGGAATTCAGAAAGGCCGAACCATGTTCTTCTGAAACGCCTACATCTGGATCGTCCCAGTCTCGCGAGACACCCCAACACCAGCTCACCCGCATTGAGTGGTTCAATTTCACGAGATACGTGTCATCTGGACTCAGCAGCGATCCAAACACCTGCTCAAGACCGATTGGATCCAACACTTTTTCGACCAAGTCTGGGTTCTCTGGGTACCATCGCCCGTAGGCTGCCGTGCGTTGACTCGAATACATCCACCCAATCGTCGTGACGTCCACCCCGAGCGCAGTGCTCAGTGTTTGGACATCGGCGAGCCGCTCCAGCGCGGTCATTGTGTAGCCATTCTGCCATTGTGGTGGCTTATCGCAGTTGAGCTGGTCACAGGTCTCCTGGTCCCAACGCCAGCAGTCGGGATCCCCATTCATGCATCGGCTCGCCAATCGCTCGTGATTGAGGTAACGGAACTCTTGCTGGAAATCTCCAACCAGTGCCGGTTGTATCAGGACCTGATGTCCAAACCTCGTCGCAATCTGCACAGCAGACGGCTGTGTTGTGAAAAACGTCCGAAGGAAGTAGCCTTCCAGCTCATCCGCCAGCTGTGAATCACGGTATTCAGCAGAGTCATCGTTGAGAGAAGGGTAGTCGTACAGGTAATGCAGCATCAAGTTCGCACGAACACCACCGTAGCTCTCCCCGACAAGGACCACCCGGTTCCCGTTCAGATCTGGATGACGCGCAAGAAATCGCAAGACCACGCGCAAAAAAATGCCGGCGTCATGGTCCATGTCCATGCCCATATGTGGTCGTGAGCCGTCGGGGTTTGTCAGTGCCGGATCATCCACTGGGTAGGAGAAGCCAGTCGCGGGAGCATCGATGTAGAGCAGGTTGGCGAACTCCGTCCAACTGTAGGGGTTGGGAATGAGTGGCAGGCCACCCGTTCTATTAGGATCCAACGTGTACGTACCGGTATTGAAAGAGAACAGAACACCGGTAGTGCTTGTACCTGGGCCACCGTTGAACATGACAGCGAGCGGCTTGTTCTTTGGCATGGTTTTCGCTGGCTGGAATGCGTACCAGACACGGTTGGTGGGACTGACGCGGCTGTAATCCGGCGTATGGCTCACCTCTGCTACGTAGTCTCCCCCGGCAATCTCTAGGAATCCCGCCTCAGCCTTTAACGTGGCGGCGTGGCCGTCTGCGTCAATGAGGGTGTCGTCGGAGCAGGACCAGGTCGGATCGACACAAAGGCTCCCGGCACAGGCAGGCGTCTCGTTTGGATCGGCGCACAGGCTCCCCTTGCAGGTTGGCACCTGGTAGGGTGCCGAGTAGAGTTCAACGTATGCTGGGTAGGCTGATGCGACAACGACAGTTCCACGGATACTGCCGTATCGGAAATCTGCCGCGGCTTTGGGCGCGAGTATTGATCCGGGCAAACCCACGGACCTCAGATACAGCTTGGTTGCATCAGGGAAGTTCCACAACAGGTTCCTGGCCGAGTAGTTCCCTTGAAAACCCGCGTTCTGGATGGTCACATTCGTACCGGGGACGTTGACGATGATGGACGACCCCAACGGCACGTTGAACTGATAGGACGTCGCGTACTTCAGATCATTTCCGGCCACATCGAAGACATTTAGTTCCGGGTCGTTGCCATCGAACCGCACGGCCATGTGGTCCACGATTGAATGCAGCGACGGGATGTTCTTGATGCGCTGGCTCGCGGCCTTCAATCCGTTCGATGCTGCGTCGAAATCAAACGGAAACGCTGGGTACCCGAAAACCGTAGGCGGATCAGCGTCAAAAAAAGTGACGGAGGCTCCCCCACCGTACGAGGTCCCATACAGCACCTGTCCATGTACCGTGCCGTTTGCCAGGATAACCCTGGCCCGACCCATAACTGCGATACCCTCTTGCGCGCCATGGTTCATGTTGAAGTAACTGGCAGTAATGTCCCCTTTTGCCGCGATCGGGCCTTGCACGTCCTGCAGGGTACTCACAGCACCGGACAGGGCAACCAGATTGAAGTCCCTCGGGAAATGCTGCTGCGTGCCCGCGACGCGACCGCCCGCCCATGCGTAGCGCCCGCAGTAGTCACCCACGCCCGGTAGCTGCATCGCGTTGGCGGCCGCTCTCTGGACACAGCGCAGTCCCCATCGCCCCGCATCAGTACCACTGCTGCAGCAGCCTTCGTATCCAGGCGTGTCGCAGACGGCGCCAATCACGTCGTTGGTCGTTTGGTCCGGACCAAATCGTGTCAATCCCTCCCCCGTTTTGCACCAGGAATAGGGTGCACTGGCCAGCCCAAGGGAAGGCGCAAGCAACACGGTAAGACCCGGCAATAGCCCTAACAAACTTCCCGCGGTGGACATTGAGATGCCATCCCTTCTCGGCAACCGCTTTGCGTGGCCCCGAAACATGGTGTGTTTCCGCAGAAGCGACCGCCCCTTTTAGGTGGCGCCCGCCAACCTTAGCAAGGAGCGTAGGAACGTCCCCGATACGATGTCAAGCACGGCGTGGCTGTCACATCGGACAACGGACCTGTTCGAGAGGATGCTGCAAGCCAGGCGACTGCGACAATCGAGGGAGAGTTTCGCACGTAGTGCCACGCATAGCAGGGCATACTGTTGGTGCGTTCAGCGAGCCAGTCGCCCCTCGGTCGCAATGCGCTTTGGTATTGTTGCCCCCCCCGGGAAGGAGCTTTGGGGGGAGCTGCAAGGGTGACCATCGGCAAGCGGTGGTATGCTGTTGGTGGAAAGGGAAAGGCACCATGGCGACCAGACAGGCCCGGCTGAGCTCGGGCATTCGGCCCAGGCGTTTGCGCGCCGTGTTGGCCGTCGGTCTGTGTCTGCCGATGTGCGGCGGTGAACTCGACGGATCTGGGGGAGGTGGTTCCGGTGGCAGCGCGGCAAACGGCTCCGGTGGTGTATCTCCTGTTGGTGCCGACCCAGGAACGCTAGCAGGGGTCGGCGGAGTTGCCGGCGACGGGGGCGCAGGAGTGTACCTGGACGCTGGGGCACCGCCCGTTGCGGGTGCCGCCGGAAGTGAACAGGAAGTGTACTGCTGGGAGGGGCTACTGTGGGACAGGGTCGCGGAGGCGGCGGTCGGGCCGCTGGGCACCTGCGCGCCCATGTCTTTCTACGCCCAGTATTCTTCTTACCCGAGATACCCTTGGGGTGCGATCGTCATCGATGCTGACGGCCGGGTTATCGACAACACGAGCTTTGATTCCGGGTATGTCCGAGGCAAGAAACAGGATTGGCTCGATGAGATCGCCGATGAGAGCTTCCCCTGCCTTGCGGACCAAACCATCGAGTTTGCCTGTGACGGTTTTGAATAGGTTGCCCTGTCTCTCTGAGCGTTGTGGGGACGGACCTCGCCGTGAACCCTGGTGCCGTCCACTACGCCGCCCCAAACCAACAATGGCAGGTGGAGAGTCTCCGTTGCGCCTTGGCACGGAGTGCCCGCTCCCACCTCACGGAAACATCGCCTGCACCGCCGCCCCGGGGCGCCAGGTGTAGGGCAAAAACACGCCATGATAGCCGTCTTCGGCGCGGAGCTCGAAGCGGTGGACTCTTGGTACGAAATCGAGAGTAAATACGAGGCCCACATCCAGATAGGGGAGCCATGCGTGGGTCCAGTTGGCGCCCGCGGACACGAAGAACTCGTTGACGTCGCGGGGCTCCATCAGTGTGTAATTCTGGCCGCCCTGCGCGCGCTCGGCCTGCGCGTAAAGCGCCAGAAGGCCCAACCCCAGTTGCCCGCCGACCGCTCCGGCGCGGCCGTCCTTGCCGTAGGTGCGCAGCAATCTCGCCTGGGCACGCAGGATCATGGGGCGGAACTCGAGCCCCACCCGTTGGTCGGGCACGGATTGGGAGCCTGCGAGCTGAACGGAGATCCCGATCTGTTCGCGCTGCTCGACCCTTCGACGTTCACCGAACAGGGCCAGCTCCGGACCATGGATGATGACCGGCCCGGGACCGTAGAGCTGCCCGGCGTAGGTTAGGCCCGCCCGGAGGCGATACTGCGCAGGGACCGGCGGGGGGCTTGGCTGATGCGACGGGGCTCGGGAAGGAGGCTTCGGCTTTGGCGGAACCAGCTCGGTTCTGGCCTGCTCCAGCGTCCATCCCGAATGCTCGTCCTCGAGCATCGCGCCCGCCGAAAGCTCGATGATCTGGGCCAGCGCTTCGAGCTCCAGATCACCCAGTCCTTCCGGCACCGGCAACTCTCGCACCAGGAACCGCTCGCGATTGCCGCGCATGAAATAGACTCGGACGATTCTCGGTTGGCTGGCATCGACCCAGCAACGCAAGATCCGATCGCTGCCCGGAGCCTGGCTCAGCATCTGCTCGAGCGTAAACCGGTCCTGACGAGTCCATTCCAGCCGATGCGGAACCAGAGCTCCCTGGTGCACCAGTTCCGGAAGGCGGACCAGACTCGGTGTCTGGCCCACCACCACTACCTCGACGACCGAGCTGGGCTTCTGGGAGCTAGCCACCGTCTCCGCGGGGGGCTCACCCCAAGCCGGAAGGGCCAGGGTCGATACCAGGGCTACCACCCGACACCACTTCAATCGATGGCGCTCAGGCGTCGGCGGGCGTGCGATTCGTAGGGAGACCGCGGGAATTCTTGGAGCAGCCGTTCCCACGTG
>CAZYKT010000094.1:0-18015 GCA_964648165.1 uncultured Polyangiaceae bacterium
CGTGATGACCTGTCGCCGGCCCGATACGACCCGCGGTCTGCAGCTTTCACTTGGTTGCCATTGGGGCGCCTGCTACCTTCTGGGGGGTCATGGCGATGCGAGTTGAGGTCAAGCCCGAGTTGTTCGACTGGGCCATCAGTCGCGCTCGATTGGAGCCTGTCTATGTGCTCCAGCGCTTCCCCAAGCTCGGCGAATGGATGGAAGGGGCAACCCACCCCACCTACCGGCAACTCGAGAAATTCGCCGCCGCTACACATACCCCGCTCGGCTTCTTCTTTCTTCCCGCACCACCCGTGGAGCGGGTCCCCATTGCTGACTTTCGCACCGTGAGCCGAGCGAAGATTCCGTCGCCCAGTGCCAATCTGCTCGACACAATCTATCTCTGTCAGCAGCGTCAAGATTGGTACCGCGACTTCGCCCGCACCGCTGGCGGGCGCCCACTGTCCTTCGTGGGATCCCTGACCATGGATACGGATCCAGTCGATGCCGCTCAACAGATGACCACGACACTTGCGTTCGATCTAGAGGCCCGCAAAGCGAGCCCGTCTTGGGCGCAGGCGCAGCGTCAGCTCGTGGCAAACTGCGAGGATGCGGGGATCCTGGTGATGATCAGCGGAGTCGTGGACAACAACACATCGCGCATCCTGGATACTGAAGAGTTTCGCGGGTTCTGTCTGGTGGATGAACGCGCGCCCGTCGTCTTCGTCAACGGCACAGACAGCAAATCCGCGCAGATATTCACGCTCGTGCACGAGCTCGCCCACATCTGGCTGGGCGAAAGTGGACTTTCGAACGTGACGCTCGCGTCGAGCAAGAACCAGCGGATCGAGGCATGGTGCAATGCAGTGGCGGCCGAGCTGCTCGTGCCGCTTCGGGCTTTGCGCGCCGAGATCTCGCCATCGAAGGACGTCGAAGCGCAGGTGAGAGATCTGTGTCGCGCCTTCAAGGTGAGCAGTTTGGTCGTCCTACGTCGTCTTCTGGATGCACGGCTGATCACAAAGAAGCGGTTCGGTGAACTCCGCGGAGCGGAGGTTGACCGACTCCAGAGGGCGGAACCGAACCAATCGTCCGGTGGTGATTTCTATCGGACCGAAGCCGTCCGCGTTAGCCGCCGGTTCGCCACCGCAATTCTGGTGAGCACCCTGGAAGGCAATACCCTCTTCCGCGATGCCTCACGGTTGTTGGGCATCAGGAGGACCGCCACCTTGGATCGCTTCGCGGGCGAATTGGGGGTTTCCTGATGGTCTGACTATGCGAAGGTAAGCCGGTGGGTCATGGATTCGGGCTATGAGCCGAGCGCGATTACCACCTTTCTCGGAGCAGCTGACAGCTACTTGGTCGCGACGGCTGCAGCAGGCGGCTATGTCGTCGTTACTGCGGAGAAGCCGGAAGACTCGAAGAGAAGGGTGAAAATCGCCAATGCCTGTGTCGCTTTCAAGGTGACGTACTTCAACGTGTTCGAGATGCTACGGCGCGAAAAGGCTCGATTCATTCTGGGAACCCCATCGTGACCGCATGCCCGAGCGGAACCGGCGTCTTGAGCGCCAGCCAAGAATGGCTGACAGCGAAACATCGTGTTCGACGAAGGGGGGCCTTCTACGGTGGCTACTCGAGCTTGGTGACGTCGAGGACGAAGGTCGCGTCCTGATCCAGGAAGACATCGATGTCGACAAAGCCGCTAGCCGTGAAACCGTCTTCCAGCAAGACATCGTCGCCCGACGAGCCGTCATCGTTGACTTGGAACG
The DNA here is from genome assembly GCA_964648165.1 of uncultured Polyangiaceae bacterium. Lineage (GTDB taxonomy): Bacteria > Myxococcota_A > Polyangia > Polyangiales > Polyangiaceae > FEN-1139. Next base: position 1,746 of record CAZYKT010000094.1, read on the forward strand.
AGAAGACCTGAGATTGCGAACTAGCTGTCCCTTCAGTTGCGTATTCACGTTGTTCAGTGACCCCATTAACGGACCGCACTACCCAAGAGAAGAACTCGCCGAGTCCGAGCTCCGTTTCGCAATCGTACGGATCGGCAATCATGCTAAATAGTGCATGCCTGAGTGTTGGAGAGTACACGACGCACGGCTTGAACGCGACTGATGATGGAGCGTTGATGCTTTGCACGTCGGCCGAGAAGCACGTGTAATGAAGGCCATCGAGCACAGTGATCACCCCTGTGGATGCCGCTGTCACCTCTCCCAGCTGTTGGGTACAGGTGCCCAATGTGTCATACTGGAAGACGACATCCTCGGGTGCATTTGGGTTGAACGCCACGTCGAACGCACAGTCCGCTTGATACGAGGCAAGGTTCACGACGTAGCCAAAGGGGTCATTCTCAAGAGGAGAATCGACAAAATCCGTCCCACTGATGGCCACGTGCACCCGGTACGTCTCGACGTCCTCCGCGATCTCTACGTTTGCCTCCTCGGACAGCTCCTGCGTGTTCATCTTGCCGTAATTCGCCTCATCACCCGCCGTGATGGTGTAGGCGTACCAACTCAAGGTGGCGTTGGCCGTAAGAGTTGCCGTTCCGGTCGCGTCACCGGCGGTGAACGTGGTACTGGCCAGACCATCTGCCCCCGTCTCGACCCTGGTGGGGCTGGTAGTACCGAGGGCAGAGCTGTTGATGTCCACCAGCTGTTCTGCCAGCGGCAGGCACGCAAGCGTAGCGGTGGCGGTTACGGCCGTGCTCTCGTTCGGTCCCACGGTGCTGGCGGCTGGGGCAAGGGCAAGCGTCGCTTCACATCCAGCTCCAATCTCCTCGAACTTCGCCGATTCCGTGGGGGAGCCATCACAGTCGTGGAACTGGACGCTCAATTTGCTGCTGGCCATCGAGCAGTCACCCGTGCTCGTCGTGCACATGCCTGACCTGTCCGATTGCTTCACCGTGATCTTGCCACAGCGGCAGGGGGTGGCCTCGCACTCTTCGGACACCGTCTCCTTTACCGCGGCCGTCGCGTAGGCAGAGAAATGGGAAACCTCCAGGCCCATTTCCCCAGCCTCTGGATCGCTCGTTACGCTCGTGTCGATGAGGGTGTAGGACGAGGCTTCGAGATCGAGTTCATGGGCGATTGGAAAACGCCCACCCAATCCTTCTTTGCCTACATCCATCACAGTAATGGGTGCCTCGAATTCCAGGCCAGTTGGCAGCGCTTCGAAGCCAAACAGGACGTCCGTTTCGTCAATTCCAAGGGGTTCCAAGATGGCGAAGGCCTCGGCGGTGGAGAGCCTGCGGATCTGGATGTTCGTGTCCTCGGACACCGCCCCCTCGGGAACGATGATGGTGATCCCATTCTCGGCCTCGACCGTTCCACCATCGGATGGAAGGACCACTTCAACGTAGTCGCCTTCGTCAAGGCCGGTCGAACCAGCCTCACCAGCGCTCCCAGCAGCGCCACCTGCGTCTTCTCCACCCTCGGCGGTCGTTGCACCCCCTGAGCCACTGGTGTCGTCACCCGCCGTTCCACCTGCATCTTCTCCACCCTCGGCCGTTGCACCGCCTGAGTCACCGGTGTCGTCACCCGCGGTTCCACCTGCGTCTTCTCCACCCTCGGCGGTCGTTGCGCCTCCTGAGTCACCGGTGTCGTCGCCCGCTGAACCGCCAGCTTCGTCGCCAGTTCCAGCCGTGGTGTCACCAGCCGTTCCGCCGCCGTCTCCCGCGGAGCCGCCCCCAGATTGCCCCGCCTCACCTGCAACTTCCGAGTCTCTTGCCCTATCAGATGAATCCGATGAACAACCGACAGAAGCAACGGCCAACAGAACGACCAGGCATCCAGAGAGTACCCTCATGATAGGATCATCCTACAGGATGGCGTTCACGCGACCCAGCAATTCCGACGACGATGACGGACAGGCCACTTTTGTGGCGACCATCATGAGAGACCAGGCCAAATGGCCATTTTTCACCGCAGACCGCGGGGAGAGCCAGTTCTGGGCAGCCCACCAGGGCGTCGCACCCTTTCTGCTTGTGCTCCAAGGTCGTCGCCGCTTGCGCCTCGAGCTCGAGCTCAGTGGTAACGAAACACGCTTCCCCAGCAACGCTCGCGCAGCCTGTCTCGGCCAAGGGCGCAGCCATACTCGGCTCCGAGCGCGAGCCCGATGTACTCGCCGCTCGGAGGCGCGAGCTTGCCGTGATCATCGGCGCCCCAGCAGGCGAGGGTGTAATCCGACCGAATCGCGCAGCTGTGGCCAGCCTCGGTCTCGAGCTCGATGAACGTGCCGTCGGGGGGGCTCAGTTGCGCCGTATTTGCCGTGCCCCAGCAGGCGAGCGTGCCGTCGTCGCGCAGGGCACAGCTGTATTGACCTGCCCCCGACACCGCCACGAAACTCCCCTGGGGCAGGGGGACCGAGTTGAACTCCTGGCTGCCCCAACAAGCCAGCGTACCGTCCTGCCGGACCGCGCAGGCATGGTCGCTCCCCACCGAAACCGCGGTAAACGCGCCATCGGGTGGGGTCCAGGTGCTATCTTCGTTGCTGCCCCAACAGGCGAGGGTATCGTCGTCACGGATGGCGCAGCCATGCATTCCCTCGATTGACAATGCCACGTAGCTCCCAGCGGGCGCGTCCAGTCGCCCGTCGGCGTCGTAGCCCCAACAGGTGATGACCCCGTCCAGCCCGATGGCGCAGCTGCTGCCGTCCGTAGAAGCGACGGCCGCAAACCTGCCTTGGGGCGGCAGGGATTCACCGAGCTCGTCCGCACCCCAACACAGGATGGTGCCGTCGGTCCTGAGGTTGCAATCATGGCGAGATCCGGCAGAGAGCTGGGTGAACGTCCCCTGGGGTGGGGTGGTCATGCCGAAGTTGCCCCATCCCCAGCAGGTGACAGGTTCGCCGTACTCCCGAATGGCACAGTTGTAGTAGTCCCCGGCAAATACCCCGATGAAAGCGCCCTGGGGCGCGTCCGTCTGCCCATGATTGTCGAGCCCCCAGCAGGTGATTGTTCCGTCGGTCCGCAAACCGCAGCTGTGGGAGCCACCCGCCGCAATCATGCTGAAGGTGCCGTCGGGAGGGGAGGACTCGCCGTAGACGTTGCCGCCCCAACAAGCCACATGGCCATCCTCTGCCAGGGCACAGGTGTGCCCGAGCCCCGCCGCAATCATGGTGTAGCTTCCCTCGGGAGCCGCCATCTGTTCCGGATCCTCACTCCCCCAACAGACGATGGTCTTGTCGGTCCGGAGCGCGCAAGCATGGGCGCCACCATAGGTTGCCAGATGGCCATCGACGGTGACGGCACTGAACGATCCGTCTGGCGGGTCGAGGATCCCATTGGCGTCTTCCCCCCAGCAGATGATTCTGTCGTCAACGTCGATCGCGCAGGTTTGGTAGCTTCCCGCGTCAACGGCAATGAACGTCCCGCTCGGAACGTCGCGCGTGTTCAGGCCATCGGCACCCCAACAGCTCAGGGTCAGATCCTGCCTTATCCCGCAAGCGTGGGTGCTTCCCGCCGAAATCTCGATGTAAACGCGGTCGGGCAAGACGCACTCCCCGAAGCTATTGTCACCCCAGCAGGTGGAGGTATCGTCCCCGACTTTCGCGTAGATGTTGGTGCTACCCGTAGCCAGACGTTGAACCCCACACCAACAGGTGTCTTCGAAGAAGCCCGGCAGGCAGCTGCAGATCGCATGCCCCCGATGTTCGAGGCATTGGCTGCCGTTTTGGCAGGGATCCGGCTCGCAGACACTGGCTGCACCGGCCATCCCCGCCGTTCCCGCCGAGCCACTGCTGCCCGCTGCGCCACCATCGCTCGGCGCGCCGCCAGACTGCGCGTGTCCTGCCGTTCCCCCCATTTCGGCCATTCCGCCTTGGTTTGGGCTTTCACCCGCAGTACCGCCCCCTGACGGAACCCCTCCTTCTCCCGCGGCACCGCCGCTCGGCGCACCGCCCATCGCTTCACCCGCCATCGCGCCCTGCCCCGACGAACCTCCGCTGCTTCCCCCCACACCGGCTCCACCCGACGGCGCACCGCCCGTTACTGCGCCGCCCCAACCACCACCCCAACCGAATCCTCCAATCGTTGCACCGCTCGCATTACCGAAGCCACCCTGACCAACGCCGCCTGAGCTCGAACCGCCTCGCCCCCAACGCCCGCCTTCCGCCAGCCCTGCCTCGGCGGCCCCACCCTGCTCCGCCGGGGCTCCCCCGAGCTCGGTTGTCGAAGGCTCGCCCGCGTCACCTCCAGCATCCCTCTCGGCCAACAGCGACGAGCGGCCGCCGCAGGCAAGCACGAGAAGCACGAACCAGAGCGGTTGCCGTCGCATCGGTAGCAAAGAATGTCGGGTGCCCATGGTGTTTCGCGAGGGACGCTAGCATCGCTCGATGGACCGGTCCGGTCCGAACTTGACGGTCCATGACAATTCTGAACGCGATGCGGACATTTCGCGAAGTCCGAAGGACAGACCTGATCGAGACCAGCGATACCGAGAGGCCGACGAGGTTCCCGAAGCAGTCCGGCAAGCGCGAACGCCCGAACAGTGGAAAAGGTACGCGGCGTCGGAGCAGGCTTCGACCCGGTCCGGGCTCCCGGAGCCAGATCTCCTCTCTGCCCTCCTTGCCCGCATCGATGGCGAATTATCGCCCCCATCCGGTGGCTGCCAAGGCGGCCATTGCCAGAGCATGGGACGAAAGCTTCAGCGGCGCTCTGGGTGTGATCCACCGCGCGGCGCTGAAGGCGTAGGGCGGCACCACCACGGAAGCCTTCGAGCCGAACCGCAACGGTTCAACAAGACCGAGCCCTCATCACACGGGAGAATAGCCTTCCCCGACATCGCTATCCCTGTCCGCAAGCGGCAGAAGGGTCGCGGGATCGGTGATGGCGCCGATCTTGACAGCGTAGCTGCTGCGGGCCCGGATATCCTCATCCGTCACGATGTGCGCGTCCAGCAGACCAGCCGTCATATAGCCCGTTCGCAGATAGTTCTGTTCCGACAGGCTCAGACTCCACCCTTCCAGCCATAGCAACAGTTCCTGCCGCTGCAGGGGGGACCCTTGAAAGTGAATCAACAGGTCGATATCGCTGCCGGGACCGGCAGTTGCACTGGCGGTGGAACCGAATAGGTAGACAGCCCGCACTCCGAATCGCTCGGGATCCAGACGCCGCGCCAACCGCTCGGCCATCCGCGTTCGCCACCGCCAGAAGTCTTCCGACTGCGGTTGGGCAGGCTCGGCCGCTACGGGACGGTCCTCGCTGACCGCCGTCGCTTCGGTAAAGAAGCCGATCGCTTCGCAGAGCTCAGCGTTCATCTGGATTTTTAGGATCTTCCCGTCCACTCGATCGGGAATGTCGATGACACGCAGCACGTCGGCAAGGTGCGCGAACTCGGGCAGCATCACCGGCAACAGATTGTGCGCATTTTCGAGAAAGTAATCGTTGAACACAACCTCCTTTTCGTCCGGGTAAAGTGGGATGTACCGGATTCCCGCTTCGACCATATCCTGAAAGAAGTGCGTCCCGAAGGAGAGCTCCGGCTCAAACAAACCCTTGCGCAAGGATATCTCGATCAGCACAGCCGTATTGCAGATATCCGAGTACGTAACAGAGACCCCCTGTTTGATGTCCCCCCGGCTTCCCCACCGACCCGGTCCCATCAGGATAAAACGGCGCTTGGGCAGTATGGCGTTGAGTCTACCCACCGCCTGCCCGATAGCCACCATTGCATCAAGACTGGTCTGCTGCGCGTACTGCTGGGGCGACACGTAGACGATATGGGTGATGTCGGCAACGCGACCGTTCGAAATGAAACGCTTCGCGGTGAAAAGGGTTTCGTTCTCCGGAATGTCGCGTCGTACGATGCTTGGGGCGTTCTGCTCAGTGTATTGGGGACGGCACTGCAGCAGGTAGAAGGACGTACCGTCCGATGCGAACTCGGTGTCAACGGGCGTTCCGAGGGCCTGTTGCAGTGTCAAGAGCATGGAGCGGATTTGCTCGACGAACTCGGTTCTGGCAATGAGGCCATCGAAGGTGAAGAGGAGCTCATCACGGCTCGTATCCAGCGACAACGCGGAAGGGCAGCTGATGTGGCCGTCGCGGTAGACGGAGACCATTTGGTGCAGGTTGGGGATCGAGGGACCGTATTCGCGCAGCAGCCGGTCGATAGATACCGTTTCAAAGGCGCCGCTTTCGAGATTGATCACGTCGACCTGGGAAGGCGAATAGTGGCGCATCTCTTCGGGACTTGCGTTGACCCGCAGAGCCGGTTGCCCGGGTGACAGCAGTACCGGGTAATCGTTGCCAATGCGGTCGACTGCCCGCGTGCCCAAGCCGGGAACCATTCGGATCAGTCCGTCCTCGCGCTTGAGCCGAGGCGACCAGCGGAATTCATTGCTGCTGAATGCAACCCCAGCAAACACCGGCATCAGGTAAGGGCCGACACGTGTCCCCACCACCTCCTGCACCATGATTCCCATCTCTTCGTAGAAGTCCAACAAACCGTGTTCGGTCCGGTACAGTATCGGGTCGGGCCCAAACACCGATGCATAGATCTCGGCAATTGCATCCAGAAGCGCATCGAGCCGCTCCTGCCTACTGCCGCGATTGGCGAGAAACAGGCTCTTGTACTTGCCCGAAAACGCCGAACCGGCACGGTCTTCGAGCAGGCTTGAACTACGCACGATGATCGGAGCATCACCGAAGTCGTCGAGTGCCTGTGCCAGACGGGCCGAGATATCGGCCGGAAACCGGGCATGCTTGAATAGCTGGATGATGTTGGGGTATTCGATGCGGACCTGTTCGAGTTGTTTGTATTTCAGATCGTGCACATCCTCCAGTTCGTTGAATCGGAGGAATTCGGTGAGACAGTCGGCGGTGAGATACCAGGTCCTCGGCGTCTTGATGCCGTCGAAGAGCCCCTCGTCCTGGCTGGCCCGCCGCAGAATCTGCCTGGCCAGAAACAGCCCCGCGCTCTTCCCTCCGAGACAACCCTTGCTGTCCGACGGGAAAATGATGCGGGTCACCAGGTCGAAGAAGTCCGGCACTTCCAGGTAGCGTTTGGCGACATTGATGAACTCGACGTCATTCGAGAAGAACCGGCGGATGAGCGACACCAGCAGTCGCTTCTCCGTGGACGGGTCAAGGACGGACTGTCCGTTGGAAAGAATCTGGTACCGCAGGACGGCGTCGATGATGGCGCCCAGCGACGCTTTGCCGCTGTCCACCGCTTTGATGAGAAAGCCGAGCTTGTCTTCCTGAATCCACTTGTGCAAGAGCGAGGAGGTTTCCGCGTCGCGCAGGTGGTGTGCGGCGATTGCGAACACCCGGTCGCTAACGGAGAAGATGCTTTCCCGTGACTGTTTCCGGATGGGCGAATTGGCATCAGACGATCCTTCTGCATGATGCTCGGCAAACTCACTCCCAAATGCGTTCAGGAGCTGGCGCGCGTCCTTGATACCGCTCCAGAAGAGGTGATACAGCATCTTCCTGGAGATGTGCAGGAACAGCTTCTCGTCGGTACGGCGCAGCAGATTGACGATGGTCATCCATTCGCGGGAGCGTTCCGCGACAGACTGCCGAGAAAGGGCTTCCCGTTCCTGGAGTAGTTGTTCCAGCTTCCGCTGCAGCACCGTCTGACCGATCCGATCGGCGATGGTGCGGAGCAGCTGGTGCTCCTTTTTCAGGAAGAGCTCTCCACCTGGAGAAGGCAGCGCGTGGATGTACGAAACCTCGATGCAACCGACAACGTGGTCTCCTTCCTTGATTGAAACGGTATCGGACCATTCGGTTGGGGTGTACCCCGCAGGTTCGTACGCCACCCCGTCGTATTCGATCCGTGCCCGACAAAGCTGCGGGAACTGCCACCCGGAGGGTATCGTCGCAATGATGTCACGGAAAATGTCGGGCAGCGGGCGCGAAACGCCAGCCAGCAATCTCTCTATTCTGTATAGGCAATTCAGCTCCTTCGCCCTCTCGCGAAGGGACTGAACACGAACCGGCACTGGTTTCTTTTCACTCATGCCCGTCTGCTTTCGGCATCAGATGTGACGAACGGGACCCGCCACTCAGAACCCGCTGCCCGTACCACTGCACAAGGCAGGGCAGCGCGCCGCGCGCGCTGCCCTCTGTGGCCTGCCGTTTCCCGAAGCACTGCTCCGGAGTCCTTCGACTGCGTTGCGCTCACGCCCATCCGCGCTGCTTGACCGCATCCGCAACGCGATTGATGGCAATCACGTACGCGGCATCCCGCATGTAGAGTTGCCGACGCTTGGCGATATCATTCACCGCGGCGAAGGCGGCCGTCATTTTCGTATCCAGTTTGGCAAGAACATCGTCCTTCTCCCAGAAGAAGTTCATGTTGCACTGTACCTGCTCGAAATAGCTACACGTCACGCCCCCAGCATTGGCGAGGAAGTCGGGGCAGACGAAGATCCCGCGTTGCTTGATGACCTCGTCGGCTTCCGGAGTGGTCGGACCGTTTGCCCCTTCGGCGATCACTTTGACACCTTTGGCAATGCTCTGGACGCTGGCGGCGTTGATTTGGTTCTCAAGCGCTGCCGGTATCAGGATATCGACGTCCTGTTTCAGCCACTCCTCCCCCGCAAGTTGTTCGTAACCGAGCTCTTTCGCCTTTTTCTGGTCGATACCGCCGAACTTGTCGGAGATCCCGCGCAGCTCATCCAGATTGATGCCGTCCTTCTTCTTGTACGTGTAGGAAGCCTTGTCCGCCTGGTCCCAGCAGGAGATGGCCACGACCGTTCCGCCCAGACGCGTGTAGAGCTGGATGGCGTACTGGGCCACGTTGCCGAATCCCTGAACCGAGGCGGTTGTCTTGGCGGGGTACGTCCCCAATGACTTCAGGGCTTCGCGCAGAACGTAGACAACGCCGAATCCGGTGGCTTCGGTGCGGCCCAACGACCCGCCCATACCAACCGGTTTGCCGGTGATGAAACCCGGGAAGCGTCCGCCGGTCAATACCTCGTATTCATCGAGCATCCACAGCATGTGCTGGCTGTTCGTCATCACGTCCGGAGCGGGCACATCGGTGAGCGGACCGACCAATTTGGCGGTCTGGCGTATCCAGCCACGGCAGATCTGCTCCTGTTCCCGCAGACTGAGGTGGTGAGGGTCGCAGATCACGCCTCCCTTGGCGCCGCCAAGCGGGATGTCGACAACCGAGCATTTCCAGGTCATCCACATGGACAGCGCACGAACCGTGTCAATGGTCTCCATGGGATGGAAACGAATGCCGCCCTTTGCCGGACCACGTGCGTCGTTGTGCTGCACTCTGAAGCCCGTGAAAACCTTAACCTTGCCGTCATCCATGCGAACGGGAATGGTGAAGTGAAGCTCGCGAGACGGTTGCCGCAACAGCCCTTTGACGCCTTCATCGAGTTCGAGAACGGCTGCTACCTTGTCGAACTGCGACTGCGCTACCCGGAACGGATTATACGAAGCACTTTCCATACGTGACCAAACCTTTCTCGACGACAAGCCCTGTGTTGATTCGGATTGCCCGCTGGTTCTTTGATACTTCTCATGTCCCAGCTTGGTTGTTCGCGGCGGTCATAACGCTGTTTGGAAATTGCAAAAACCCATTTGGCCAACGGCGGGTTCAGCTCGGAGCCATCGTGAGAGTCCGGGGGTTTGCGCTGCGGCAGGCGCCAAGCCAAATTGCGCCGTAAAGGCATCGTTACCGTGGTGCTCCGTTGGTGCGGTGTGCCTCGATCCTTCTTCTATTCCGGGGAGGTCGGCCGTCCGGAGCACTGGACATCGCCTCTCTTTTGCGACACGGACTGCTTCACTCATCCCAACGTGTGGCGGCCGGCCTCTGGGCCCGTGCGGCCCAACGTCTGCACCAACCGCCCCCCGAGGGAACCCCATCGTGACCGCATGCCGGGTGCTGCCCGCACCCCTCGCGCTCAGTGGTAACGAAACACGCTTCCCCAGCAACGCTCGCGCAGACTGTTTCGGTTCAAGGCGCAGCCATACTTGGCTCCGAGCGCGAGCCCGATGTACTCGCCGCTCGGAGGCGCGAGCTTGCCGTGATCATCGGCGCCCCAGCATCCCGCTCGGCCAAGTGCGAGGAGCCGCCGCCGCAGGCAAGCACGAGAAGCACGAACCAGAGCGGTTGTCCTCGCATCGGGAGCAACCAATGTCGCAAGTGCATGGGATCTCGCGAGGGACGGTAGCATCACTCGAGGGTCCGGTCCGAACTTGACGGTCCTCTTTCGTGACCGCCCTATCTCACCAGGCTGCCCCAGCAACGCACGCGAAGATCATCGGTGCCGATGGCGCAGCCATAGTAGTAGCCTGCCGCAGCGGCGGTGAACGTCCCCTCGGGCGGCTTCGCCTCGTGGCCGTCGCGCCAGCAGGCCAATGTGCCATCGGTGCGAATCCCGCAGCTGTGGACGTAGCCTGCGACAACGGAAGTGAACATCCCCTCGGGAGGGCTGGCCTGACCGTAATCGTCGAAGCCCCAACAGGCCAATGTGCCATCGGTGCGAATCCCGCAGCTGTGGCCCAAGCCTGCCACAACGGAAGTGAACGTCCCCTCGGGCGGTGAGGCCTGGCCGTAATCGTCGTTTCCCCAGCAGGCCAGGGTGCCGTCCTCACCGAGCGCGCAGCTGTGGTCGCCGCCTGCCGCGACGGCGGTGAATGTCCCCTCGGGAGGTGTGGACTGGCCGTAGTCGTCATTTCCCCAGCAGGCCAGGTTGCCGTCCTCGCCGAGCGCGCAGCTGTGGTCGCCGCCTGCTGCGACGGACGTGAACGTCCCCTCGGGTGGCGTGGACTGGCCGAACTCGTTGTTGCCCCAGCAGACCAGCGTGCCGCCGCTGCGAATGCCACAACCGTGGTAATCACCTGCCGCGACGGCGGTGAACGTTCCCTCGGGAGGCGTGGCCCGGACGTGGTCGTCCGTGCCCCAACAGGTGAGCGCGCCGTCAGTCCGAATGCTGCAGCCGTGGACGTGTCCTGCCGCTGCCGCGACGGCGGTGAATGTCCCCTCGGGAGGCGAGGACTGGCCGTGCTCGTTGTTGCCCCAGTAGGCCAGCGTGCCGTCCTCGCGCAGCGCGCAGCCGTCGCGGAGGCCCACCGAGACGGAGATGAAGGTTCCCTCGGGTGGCGTGGACTCCCCGGATCCGTTGCTGCCCCAGCAGGCCAGGGTGCCATCCTCACGCAGGGCGCAGCTGTGGGATGAGCCTGCCGCGACGGCGGTGAACGTCCCCTCGGGCGGTGAGGCCTGGCCGAAATCGTCGTTTCCCCAGCAGGCCAGCGTACCGTCGACGCGGAGCGCGCAACTGTGGGAACCACGTGCCGCTACGGCGGTGAACGTTCCCTCCGGCGGGGTGGACTGGCCATTGTCGTTGCAGCCCCAGCAGGCCAGGGTGCCGTCCTCACGCAGGGAGCAGCTGTGGCAATAGCCTGACCCTACCGCGGTGAATGCTCCCTCGGGAGGCGTGGCCTGGCCCGCGCCATTGCCGCCCCAGCAGATCAGTGTGCCATCGGCACGAATGCCACAGCTGTGGCCATAGCCTGCCTGTACCGCGGTGAATGCTCCCTCGGGCGGCGTGGCCTGACCGTAGGCGTTCAGACCCCAGCAGGCCAGCGTACTGTCGCTGCGGAGCGCGCAGTTGTGGGCAACACCTGCTGAGACGGCGGTGAAGGTTCCCTCGGGTGGATCGGACTGGCCGGAGCTATTCAAACCCCAGCAGGCCAGCGTACCGTCGCTGCGAAGCGCGCAGCTGTGGTCGTAGCCCGCCGCGACGGCCATGGTCCGTAGCTCGCACCGGTCGCCGAACAGCCCCGCGTCACAGTCGCAGATGGCGCGGCCCAAGTGCTCAAGGCAACTTGCGCCATTCTGGCAGGGATTGGGGTCGCAGGGGTTGCCGGCGCCTGCCGTACCCGCCGTGCCTGCCTCGCCGCTCGCACCCGCGCTGCCGGAGGCTCCCGCGGTACCACCCTCAGTGGACATGCCGCTCGTTCCTGCCGTGCTTCCGCCTTGTCCTTCACCCGCAGTCACGGAGCCTGCCGCTCCGGCTTCTTGTCCCGCGACTCCGCCCTGGGATGCGCCACCGGGCCCCAGTCCACCGAGCTCGGCTCCGCCAACCTCGGCTCCCCCGCGCGACAAACCGCCAACGGCTGCACCACCCTCGGCAATGCTTCCACCCATCCCCGCTGCGCCGCCCCGCGACACGGATCCGCCCTGGCCCAGAGCACCACCGAACGAGAGGCGACCACCCATCCCCGGACTGCCGCCGCGACCCTTGGATCCCCCCTCTCCGGTCGGCTCTCCGCCGTTCTCTTTGCCAGCACCGGCGAGGCTCGTCGAGCCTCCTTCACCAACCTCGTCGTTACCCCCAACGCCCGACTCCAGCATACCCTCGTCGAGCGTCGTCCGCCCGCAGCCGCCCAGGCTCGTCGCTGCGACGACAAGACCCACCAACAGAAGCCCTTCTTTCATCACCGATGCCAACCGGTCGAACCTCGACGCCATGAATCCATTCTCTTGCAAGAGACTGACGCAAGACAAGGAGAACGGCCGTCGCCCCAAGGAAAGGGCGATATCGTCGACTTCCGTGCTTGACTCACCCAGGATGAGCGCCTGGCTTACCTCACTCGCCTGCCCCAGCAAACGAGACGAAGGTCATCGGTGCGGATGGCGCAGGTGTACGAGTCGCCTGCCGAGACGGCCGTGAACGTCCCGTCGGGTGGGTCGGACTCACCGTAACGATTGTCGCCCCAGCAGGCCAATGTTCCGTCGGTGCGAATGCCGCAGCCATGGCGGTAGCCTGCCGCAACCGCCGTGAACGTTCCGTCTCGCGGGGTTTCCTGGCCGGAATAGCCGTAGCCCCAACAGGCCAGCGTACCGTCGTTGCGAATGCCGCAGTTGTGGTCGTAGCCCGAGGAGACGGCGGTGAACGTTCCCTCGGGCGGCGTGGACTGGCCGCGGTCGTTAAAGCCCCAACAGGCCGGAGTACCGTCGTCGCGCAGAGCGCAGTTGTGGTAATCGCCAGCCCCAATGGCGGTGAACGTTCCCTCGGGCGGCGTGGACTGGCCCTGAAAATTGTGGCCCCAGCAGGCCAGTGTCCCGTCGGTACGAATGCCGCAGCTGTGCTGGTAGCCTGCCGCAACAGAAGTGAACATTCCCTCCGGCGGCGTGGACTGGCCGTAATCGTCCAGGCCCCAGCAGGCCAGCGCACCGTCCTCGCGGAGCGCGCAGCTATGGAAGACACCTGCCGAGACGGAAGCAAACGTACCCTCCGGCGGCGTGGACTGGCCGGACCCGTTGTCACCCCAGCAGGCCAGCCTGCGATCGGTGTCAATGCTGCAGCTGTAGCGGTAGTCGCCTTCCGAGACGGACGCAAAGGTCCCCTGGGGCGGGGTGGACTGGCCGCGGTCGTTCAAGCCCCAACAGGCCAGAGTACCGTCGTCGCGCAGAGCGCAGTTGTGGGAATAGCCAGCCCCAGTGGCGGTGAACGTTCCCTCGGGCGGCGTGGACTGGCCGTAACCATTGTAGCCCCAGCAGGCCAGTGTTCCGTCGGTACGAATGCCGCAGCTGTAGCCATGGCCCGCCGAGACGGCTGTGAACGTTCCCTCGGGCGGCTCGGACGTGTCCTCGTCGCTGCCGCCCCAGCAAGTCAGCGTACCATCCTCGCGGAGCGCGCAGTTGTGGTACGAGCCTGCCGCAACGGCGACGAACGTCCCCTCGGGCGGCATGGTCTGGCCGTAATAGTCGTAGCCCCAACAGGCCAGCGTGGCATCAGCGCGGAGTGCGCAGGTATGCGATCCACCGGCCGCAACGGCGGTGAACGTCCCCTCGGGCGGTGTGGCCTGGCCGAAGTCGTCGTTTCCCCAGCAGGTCAGCGTGCCATCATCGTGGAGCGCGCAGTTGTGGTAACCGCCTGCCGAGACAGCGGTGAACGTCCCCTCGAGCGGCGAGGCCTGGCCGTAGCCATTGTAGCCCCAGCAGGCCAGCGTGCCGTCGGTGCCGAGCGCGCAGCTGTGGTAGTCGCCGGCCGAGATAGCGGTGAAGTTTCCCTCCGGCGGCTCGGACCGGTCATCGTCGTTGTAGCCCCAGCAGGCCAGCGTGCCGTCGCTACGGAGCGCGCAGCTGTGGTAGAGACCCGCCGCGACGGCAATGGTGCCGAGCTCGCACCGGTCACCGAACAGCCCGGCGTCACAGTCGCAGATGGCGTGGCCCAAGTGCTCAAGGCAGCGTCCACCGTTCAGACAGGGATTGGGATCACAGAGGTTGCCCGAGCCTGCTGACCCCGCTGTGCCCGCAGCACCGGCTTCGCCACCCAGTCCTCCCACCGCGCTGCCCGCGCTGCCCGCGCTGCCGGAGGCTCCGCCAGTCTCGGTGCCGGTACCAGACATGCCACTCGCTCCAGCCGTGCTTCCGCCTTGTCCTTAACCCGCAGTCACGGACCCTGCCGCCCCGGCGTCTTCTCCCGCGACGCCACCCTGGGATGCACCGCCCGTTGAGAGGCGACCACCAGCCCCCGCGGTACCGCTCTGACCGTCGGTTCCGCCCTCCTCGGTCGACTCTCCGCCATTTTCCGCACCAGCACCAGCAAGGCTCGTCGAGCCTCCTTCACCCCCCTCGTCACCGCCACCCGCGCCCGACGTGAGCACAACCTCGCTCGGTTCATCAGCCACCTTGCCCCCGCAGCCGCCAAGGCTCGTCACTGCGACGACAAAGCCCAACAGCAAGAGCCCATCTCTCATCGCCGATGCCAACGACCCAAGACTCGACCCCATGGGTCTTATTGTCCTACCGGGACGCAACCCTGACAAGGGAAAGGATCCTGGCTCGGCCCACCAGCTGCACGCAGCCTACCTGAGGATCTCTCGCCACCGCCTTACCTCACCAGGTCGCCCCAGCAACGCACGCGAAGGTTATCGGTGCCGATGGCACAGGTGTAGAAGCTGCCTGCCGAGACGGCGGTGAACGTTCCCACTGGCGGAGTCGACTGCCCGTAATGGTTATCGCCCCAGCAGGTCAGCGTGCCATCGGACCGAATGCCACAACCATGATAGTAGCCCGCCGAGACAGCGGTGAACGTTCCCGCTGGCGGAGTCGACTGCCCGTGGTCGTTCGTGCCCCAGCAGGCCAAGGTACCGTCGGTGCCCACCGCACAACTGTAGAGTGAGCCAATCGAGACGGAAACGAATGCTCCCTCGGGCGGCGTCGACTCGCCCTGCACGTTGTATCCCCAACAGGCCAGTGTTCCGTCGTCGCGAAGGGCGCACCCGTTGTAGGGCCCCACCGAAAGGGCCACGAACGTCCCCTCCGGCGGCGTGGTCTCACCGTACTCGTTCCGCCCCCAACAGGTCAGTCTTCCGTCGGTGCCCAACACGCAGCTGTAGTACAGGCCAGCCGCGGCGGACAGGAACGTTCCCTCGGGCGGAGTGGACGCGCCGGAAGCGTTCTGCCCCCAACAGGCTAGGGTACCGTCCTCGCGAACGGCGCAGCTATGGTATGCTCCCACCGCTACGGTGTTGAACGTTCCCTCGGGAGGAGTGGACTGCCCGTAGTCGTCGTTGCCCCAGCAGGCCAGTGTGCCGTCCTCGCGGAGCGCGCAGCTGTGGGAGTTCACCGAAATGGCGACGAATATCCCCTGGGGCGGCATGGATTCGCCCGACCCGTTGTTGCCCCAGCAGGCCAGCGTCCCGTCGCCGCGGAGTGCGCAGCTGTGGTAATAGTCTGCCGAAACGGCGGCAAACGTCCCTGGGGGCGGCGTGGTCTCACCGTACTCGTCCCGCCCCCAACAGGCCAGCGTGCCGTCCTCGCGGAGCGCACAGTTGTGGTCACCGCCTGTCGCGACGGCGGTGAACGTCCCCTCGGGCGGCGTGGCCTGACCGTATTCGTTCCTGCCCCAGCAGGCCAGTGTGCCGTCGGCATGAATACCGCAGCCGTGGTAGTAGCCCACTGCGATGGCGCTGAACGTTACCTCGGGCGGCGTGGCCTGACCGTATTCGTTGCTGCCCCAGCAGGCCAGCGTGCCGTCGTCGCGGAGCGCGCAGCTGTGGGAGTAGCCCGCCTCAACGGACGTAAACGTCCCGTCCGGCGGCATGGATTCGCCCGACCCGTTGTAGCCCCAGCAGGCAAGACTGCTATCGCTGCGAAGCGCACAGTTGTGGAATGAGCCTGCCGAGACGGCGGTGAACGTCTCCTCGGGCGGCGTGGATTCACCCGACCCGTTGTTGCCCCAGCAGGCCAGCGTGCCGTCCTCGCGGAG
>CAZYKT010000095.1:0-14364 GCA_964648165.1 uncultured Polyangiaceae bacterium
TTATGTCAACGCGCCGTGTCTAACCGATGGGAAAGGTTTAGGATTTCCTGGCCGCAACTTGGTCGCCAGATCTACGAACTCCCTGCACGAGCTTCGATCCTCGTTCGGAATGCCCATGTAGTCGGGCGCCTGAACAAGAGCGTGATGGAAATGCCTGTATTTGTCGTTGGAGGTGGCCATGTTAGCGGTCCTCCTCGTTCTGTTCGAGTTGGCGGTGCTCGTGAGCCATCACGAACGCCGTAACGGCTTCGCGAATGAGGTTGGCGAGGGTCTCGGATCTGTCGGCTGCAACGTCGTGCTGACAATATTCGAGCAATCGATCCAGGGCTCCAGCCCTACCGCGGCGATGCGCTGACCATAGACGGACTGCCTCGTACCCGACCACCTCACGAAGGTGGTCGGGACGCACGATGCCGAGCTTGCGCTCGATCTGCTTGAGACCGCCCTTGTGCCCGAGCTTGGTCAGGGGGTACCGCAGGTCGATGTGCGCAGGCGGACTGAACTTGGGGAGCTTCTTTCGAAGAAACGGCAAGTCGAACTGGGCTCCGTTGAATGTGATTGCCAGCGGGTAGTTGGCAATTGCCGCAGGAAACTGATCGAGGTTCTTTCCTTGAACGAATGCGTGAAATGTCCCGCCAGCGAGTAGACCGACAACGGTGATCTGGTCGAAGTCTGCGCTCAATTCGGTCGTCTCGATGTCGACGAAGGCAGCCTGGCGGGAGAACTCACGGTAGAGCCGCCATTGGTCGGCTGACTTGAGTCGAGCACCGAAGAAGGCGACATCATGGCGTCGGATCGCCGCCTGCGAGTCCTGGATCAAGGGAGTCAGGCGTTGCAACTATCCCGGAGGGAGAATAAGTGGGCTGCCGCCCGCGGTGACACACTGCCGGCACACCTCGATGTGCCCCCGAAGGCTTGCCCTCTGTCGTCAAGACGCAACTGGCCGTGATTGCGTCGGATCGACAGGAGCAGTCTCCAAGGCCTGGCTTTTGGCAGGATCGAGTGGCCAAGATCACCAGATCCGACATTTCCGTCGTCAGTGAATGAGGCCACTTCGCGGATCGAGAGATGATGTCAACTGGCCGTGTCGTGCCGATGGGAGAGGCTGAGGTTTTCTTGGCCACGCATTCACAGTTCATTCTTCCCATTCGCGTGCTTCACGGCATCGGCTGGCGCTGGAACATCTCCCAGGCCACCGCCGGCACGTCGAACCCAACGGGGTTCTCGTAGAGCCCATGCCCCGCGCCGGGTAGGGAGCAGAGGCTGACCTCGACGCCCTCGCTGCACGAGGTGTACGTCTGACAGTACTCGCGCGAGGTCTCGACCACACCCGTGCAGCCATCGATCTCCTTCCAGAGTTCGAGCGTGCCCACGGCGCCCGGCGAGTACCAGCCGGTGGAGCCGGTGTTGCCACCCTCGTAGTTGACCATGGTGTCGTCGAGCCCGCGCACGGAGAGCTCCGAGATGGGTCGCGCGGGCGTGCAGGGATCGGTCACCAGATCCGCGGACGCGGCCGCGACTGCAGCGATCACGTCGGCGGCCTCGCAGGCCAGGCGGTGAACGAAGCCGGCACCGTTGGACATCCCCGTCGCGTAGACGCGCTTTGGGTCGATGCAAGCGGCCTCGCTGATCTCGGCGATCAGCGCCTTTGTGAAGGCCACGTCGTCCACGTTCTCCGAGAGCGCGCGGCCGCAACAGCTTCCGACGTTCCAAGTGTTGCCCACCCCCTCCGGATAGACCGCGATGAAGCCTTCCTGATCGGCCTTCTCGCGCCAACCGCTCCACGACGCTTGCCGCTCCGCGCTGTCGCCGCTGCCGTGAAAATCGAGCACGAGAGGAACCGGTACGCCGGGCTCGACGGAAGCCGGCACGTGGGCGATGTAGATCCGACTGTAGCCGCCGTGGTCGAGCGCGCCGTGGTTGTCCCCGACACTCAACGCCATGGCGCTCGGGCAGCTCACAGGTGGCTCGACCGCGCCGCCCTGACCCACCAAGGCCCCAGCCTGACCAGCGCCGCCTCCCGCGCCACCGTCCACGCTCGTCGCCCCGGCCGTGCCCGCCATTGCGCCCGCGGCGCCGCTCGGTCCAGCGCCAGCGTCCGTGGCTGCCGCTCCACCAGCGCCAGGGTCCGTGGCTGCCGCTCCACCAGCGCCAGGGTCCGTGGCTGCCGCTCCACCAGCGCCAGAGTCCGTGGCTGCCGCTCCTCCAGCGGGAGAGCTGCCGCCCGGGCCCGCGCTGCCCCCCACACTCGCCTGGCCCCCGCTACCGCCGGAGATGCCCGTTTCCGGCGGCGCGACCGTCCCGCCGCTGCCAGGCGTACCGCCAGTCGCGGGGTCCGTGCCTGGGTTTGCTGGGTCGCTGGGACTCGTCGCGCCACCCCCGGACACCGGCGAGCCGCCCCCAGTGGCGCCACCGCCAGCCGCCGCGCTAGCTCCGCCCTCCCCCGAGCTCCCCGAGCTGCAGGCAACAAGCAGGCAGGCGAGGAGGAGGGAAGGTAGGGCATTCTGCGTCGAAAGAGGGGTCATCACTGGCCTTTCTGCACAGCGCTCGAAGGGTCGAACAGGCAGTCGCGGCGATGTCGGATACTGGCTCACCTTTTAGGCTCGTCTCAGTACCCGTCGAGGAAGGCCGTCCGCACGGACTAGGGACCTACCGTCCCGCCCGATGCGCGGTGGCTTGGGCAGACAGAGCCGACCTGGAGAGCTGCCCCAAGTGTGGCGGTCCACTTCGCTGGTGCGAGGTCGCCAGCAAGACCAACGACATCGTCCGAGCTTGACAGGTGGCACCAGAGCCGACATCTCCGTCGTCAGTGAATGAGGCCACTTCGCGGCTCGAGAGATTGGGTGCTCGACAAGGTGGCGGATGTCGGGGCCATGCCTGGCGGGGAGCGAACTTCCTGGTGACCGCCCAAATCACTCGACAGGGAGACGGTGACCGCCTGGCGAAAGCTCGACCGGTGCTCCTGGATCAGCCTCGAGATCAAGCGGAAGGAACGTCTGTCCGAGGGCCAGCTCCTCTTGCAGTTAATGCCGAAGAAGAAGTAGTAGTAGTAGGGGAGCGGTCAGGGCGACTGGCTCCCCCCGGCTCGTGCAAGAAGCACCGTACCGCCCGCGCGCCGAGCGGGTAGAGCGCCGGCGCCTCGCGCGAGCAGCGCGGCATCGCCTCCGCACACCGCGTGTGGAAACGACACCCCGGCGGCGGATCCGCTGGCGAGGGGATGTCACCGAGCACGCGTGCCTCGATCCGGCGCACGGCTGGATCCAGCGACGGAACCGCGGCGAGGAGCCCACGCGTGTACGGGTGCAGAGGCTCGGCGAAGAGCGCCTCCGTTTCAGCCTGCTCGACGATCTGCCCCAGGTACATTACCGCGACCCGGCGCGCGAGGTAGCGAACCACGGAGAGATCATGGGTGATGAAGAGGTAGGCGATCCCGAGCTCGGTCTGGAGCTCGGCGAGGAGGTTCAGGATCTGGGCCTGGATGGAGACGTCCAGCGCGGAGACGGGCTCGTCCAGGACGATCAGCCGCGGCTCGACGGAGAGCGCGCGGGCGATCCCGATCCGCTGCCGCTGACCACCGGAAAACTCGTGCGGATAGCGCGAGAGGTGTTCCGCCGGCAGGCGCACCCGCTCGAGCAGTTCGCGCGCCCGCGCCGTACGCTCCGCGGCGTTCGCGCCGATGCGGTAGGCTTCGAGTCCCTCCGTGAGGATGGCGCGAACGCGCATCCGCGGATCGAGCGCCGTCATCGGGTCCTGGAACACCATCTGCATCGCGCGGCGTACCCGCCGGAGCTCGCGCGGCGGGAGGCCGAGGAGCTCCCGCCCGTCGAAGCGCACGCTCCCGGCGCGGGGCTCGACGAGGCGCAAAAGGGAGCGTCCTACCGTCGTCTTGCCGCAACCGCTTTCACCCACGAGGGCGACGGTTTCGCCGGCGGCGACGTCGAGGCTCACCCCGTCCACGGCGCGCACGTACCCGACCACGCGCTGGAGGACACCACGACGGATCGGGAACCACGTCGTGAGCTCGGTGAGCTCGAGCAGACACCGATCGCTCACGGCTCTGCCTCCGTCGTGGCGGCGGACGCCGCTCTGGCGCTCCCGGCCGGGTCGGACACGCCGGGGCGAGCGTGGCAGAAGACCTCCCGCTCGGGCGACGGCGCCAGGCACGGCGCGGGCTCTGCGGCGCAGCGAGGCAGCCGCTCCGGGCAGCGACTCGCGAAGCGACATCCCCTCGGCCAGTCTGCCGGCTGCGGCACGATACCGACGATCTCGTGGAGCCGCTCCCCGCGCCGCGCCCGACCGGGCATCGCCGCTAGCAGTCCGCGCGTGTAGGGGTGGGCTGGATCGCCGAGAACGGCGGCTCGGGTACCCGTCTCCACGATCCGGCCCGCGTACATCACCGCGACGCGATCGGCCATCTCGTTGACGACGCCGAGGTCGTGCGTGATGAGCAGGATCGCGGTCTTCGTGTCCCGCTGCAGCTCGCGCATCAATCCGAGGATCTGGGCCTGGATGGTGACGTCCAGGGCGGTGGTCGGCTCGTCGGCGAGCAGGACTGCCGGACGCATGGCGAGGGCCATGGCGATCATCACCCGCTGCTTGAGCCCGCCCGAAAGCTGATGGGGAAACGCGTCGACGCGGGTCCGCGGATCCGGGATACCGACCGCGGAGAAGAGCTCGATCGTGCGCTCGCGCGCGGCGCGCACCGTGGTGCGCTCGTGCAGGCGAATGGCTTCGATGACCTGCGCACCGACGGTCTGGACCGGGTTCAGGCTCGACATCGGCTCCTGGAAGATCATGGCCATGCGGTGACCGCGAAGGCGCCGCATCGCGGGGACGTCGAGGCCGAGCACCTCGGTGTCGCCGAGGCGCACCGAACCGCCCTCGACGCGCCCGGGTTTGGGCACGAGCCGCAGCATCGAGAGCGCCGTCACCGACTTCCCGCAGCCGCTCTCCCCGACCAGCGCGAGCACCTCGCCGGGGGCGACGTCGAAGCTCACCTGGTCCACCACGGCGACCCGCCGCCCGCCGGTCGGGAACGTCGTGATGAGGTCACGCACGCGGACCGAGTCCGGGCGCACGTCGGCATCCTGCAGCGTCGTCATCGCCCTACTCGTGCTCCCGTCGCGTGCGCGGATCGAGGATGTCGCGCACGGCATCGCCAACCGCGTTGATGGCCAGCAGCAGCACGAACATCCCGCCGCCCGCCGCGAGTACGTTCCAGTACACGATCGGATCGCGGGAGAGCTCGTCCTTGGCCTGGGCGATCATCTGCCCCCAGCTCCCCGCCGCGCCGATGCCCAGCCAGGCCAGCACGGCCTCCACCAGCACCTGCCCGGAGAACATGAGGACGAAGGTGATGACCACCAGATGCATGAGGTTCGGGACCACGTGACGCCAGACGATCCCGAGCTCGGAAACCCCCATCAGGCGCGCGGCGTGCACGTAGTCGAGCTCCCGCAGCTTCATGGTTTCTCCCCGCGCGATCCGGCAGAAGCTCACCCAGCTGGTGACGGCGAGGGCGAGGCAGACCTGGACCGTCCCCTGCCCGAGCGCCATCACCAGGGCGATCAGGAGCAGGATCCCCGGGATGGAGGCGAGCGTGGACATCACGAAGAGTACCACGTCATCGACGAATCGGCCGAAGTACCCCGCGCTCACGCCGAGGAGCAACGCGAGCGGGATCGCGAGCAGGCTGGTCAGGCCCCCGACGAGGAGGGCGACGCGGGCTCCCTTCAAGGTGAGGAGCAGGGTGTCCCGACCGAGGATGTCGGTCCCCAGCGGGTGCTTCCCGGGGAACGCGAGCGGGCGGGCGGGCGTTCCGTAGAGCTCGGTCGCGGCAAACGGGCGCGAGTAGCTCCTCTCGGTCCGACCGCCGAAGGCGCGCTCGATGATCGACCGCGGCTGGTGCGCCGAGACGACGTCGTCCCCCAGCGCGCGGCCGTCCACCCACGCCACCGAGTCGGCGAGCCCCACGGCGAGGTAGAGGGCGAGCACCGCGAGCGCCAGGGGTCGCCGGCGAACGAGCTCCCGCGCCGCGTCGCGCCAGAGCTGGTTGCGGCGCACCAGGACCGCGACGACCAGCGCGCCCAGGAGCAGCGTCGCGACGAGGGCGTTGGCAAACCAGTGGTGCTCGAGGATAGCTTGCACGAGGACTACTCCAGGCGAATGCGCGGATCGACCAGCGTGTAGCTGATATCCGTCAGGATCTGACCTACGATGAAGAGGAGGGCGTCGATGTAGACCATCGTGCGCAGGGTCGCGAAGTCGTTCCCCTCGATGGCGTCGACGGTGATGGAGCCGAGGCCCGGGATCCCGAAGAAGGCCTCGAGGAGCAACGAGCCGGTGAACAGGAACGGGATCGCCATCACCACGTTGGTGAGGATCGGGATCATCGCGTTGCCGAGCACGTGCCGCAGCATGACTCGCAAGTCACCGGCGCCCTTGGCTCGAGCCGTGCGCACGTAGTCGCGGTTGACCTCCTCGACGAACACCGTCCGGTAGAAGCGAACGTTGCTCCCCAGGGTGCTCATGACCCCGACGAGGACCGGCAGGGCGAGGAACCGCCACACCACGGTCGGCTCGGGGTCGTACCCCGAGATCGGAAACCAGCGGAGGAGCCTGCCCACGAGAAACTGGGCCCCGATGATGTAGAGGAGGATCGAGAGGCTCATCCCGAGCACCGCGAGGAACACGCCCGCGCGATCGAGGTAGGTTTCGCGAAAGAACGCGACGAACAGGCTCATCAGGATCCCGAGCCCGAGGCCGACCAGGAAGAGCGGCGTCGTGAGCAGGAGGCTGGGCACCATGCCGGTCCGGATCCGGTCGAGGATGACGGAGTCATCGGCGTCGCTGCGCCCGAAGTCGAAGGTGAGCATGCGCCGGTAGTGCTCGACCAGCATGTTGTCTCGCAGGTGCCCCGGTCCCGGCATCAGGGGGCGGTCATAGCCGTGGAGCGCTTTCCACTGGTCTATCTGCTCCTGCTGCGCCTTCTCCCCGAGCGCCTTGCGCGCGACATCGTCGGGCGCCGTGATCCGGAAGAAGAGCACGAAGAGCAGCAGCAACACGCCGAGGATGGTGACGGCCCCGTAGGCGATGCGGCGAATGACGTAGGCCAACATGTCACTGACGCTCCCGGAAGAAGGTCACCACTCCGGGCGCCACGAGCGCGAGGAGCAGGCCGATCAGCAGG
Source organism: uncultured Polyangiaceae bacterium (assembly GCA_964648165.1). Lineage (GTDB taxonomy): Bacteria > Myxococcota_A > Polyangia > Polyangiales > Polyangiaceae > FEN-1139. Next base: position 7,190 of record CAZYKT010000095.1, read on the forward strand.
AACGCGGGCCAGAGCACCGGGCGGTTCCAGTCCCGGCGACGTTCCGCCCGCGCCGCCGGATCGAGGTCGTAATACTTGATCTGCGGGGTCGACATGCCAAACGGCTTGACGTTGCGGAGCCACCCGTGGAAGAGCTGGTACCGCTCCGGGAAGAACATCGGGATCCAGGGGCAGTCCTCCTCGAGTCGCTGGCGCATCCCGTGGATGATGGTGAGCCGTTCCGGACCGTTCTCCATGGACTTCATCGCGAGGAACTGCGCGTCGAAGCCGGGATCGGAGTAATTCGCGGTGTTGGGGCCGTTGTTCGCCTTGCGCGACATCCTGGACCACAGCAGGAACATGAAGTTTTCCGGATCCGGGTAGTCGGCGACCCACCCCCAGCTGAAGATCTGGAACCCCCCATCCCGCATCTTCTCCTGGAAGCGGTTGTAGTTCGTCGCCTCGATCTCGACGTCGATCCCGAGCCGCCGCCAGGAGTTCACGTAGTACTGGTACTGGAGGCGCCCGTCCGCACTCGTGTCCGAGGTGTCGAAGGTGAGCCGGAGCGGCGCGCGCGTCCCCGGATCGAGGCCGCCTGGGTACCCCGCCTCGACCAGTAGACGCTGGGCGCGCGCGAGGTCCACGGCGCGGTACGGGTTCCGGTACTCGGGCTCGTAGCCGAAGATCCCCGGCGGCAGGAGGGACTGCGCCGGCACCCCGCGCCCATTGAAGAAGAGCCGCAGGTACTCAGCGGCGTCGATAGCGAGGCTGATCGCTTGGCGGAGCTTCCGCGCGCGGTCGCCACCGGGCGCGCCGAGCACCGGATCGTCCATGTTGAATCCGAGGTAGTAGATCGCCGGCTCCACGGTCTTGCGGAGCGCGATGCCCCGCGCGGTCATCTCCGGGGAGAGCTGGTCCTTTTGCATCACCTTGTCGAAGCTCTCCTTCACGATACCCGAGGAGTCGTAGTATCCCTGGAGGAACTTGTTGAACGCTGGGATCTGCTCCTTCTCCCGGCGGAGCTCCACCCGCTCGATGAACGGCAGCGGCGAGCCGCGCACGCTCGGCGGCACGGTCACGCCGAAGTCCTCTGGCGGAACGTCGCTGGGAAACACCGTCCCCGGGGCCTTCCACTCGGGGTGGCGCACGCCGTGCCAGTTCTCGTTTCGCTCGAGGACGATGCGACTCTGTTTGTCGTAGAGGGCAATTCGGTAGGGGCCCGCTCCCACCGGGTGGTCCGCCAGGTGCGCGCGGCCCTCCTTGCCATCGTAGAAGGCGACCGCCTCCCACGGCATCGGGGCGGTGAACGGCATCGTGAACCAGTAGAGGATCTGCGGGTACGGCTCCGCGAGCGCTACCTCGATCACGGTTTTAGAACGCACGGAGATGCCCGCTATACTCTGAGCCCGCGCGTACTGCTGTGCCGCCGGCAAGGCGGCGACCGCAGGGTCGGAGGCGCGGAGCGCGGTGAGCCGTTCGCGGAACGCGAGCAGGTCGGCGACGTGGGCGAACGGCTCGAGCGCCGGGCTGTTCACCTCCGGATCGGCGATCCGCATGAGCTCGAATTCGACGTCCTGCGCGGTGACCGGCCGCGTGCGAGCACCACCGTGGTAGGGGGCGAAGCAGGGGTCGTCCTGGTAGAGGAGCTCGGGGAGGAGTTCGAAGCGGTAGACCGTCTGCTCGCCCCTCGGCTCGGCGGTGGGCACGGCACGCGCCAGCCCCGGAACGAGAACGTACGGCCGCTTCAGGTAGTCGTACTCGAGCAGCGTCGCGTTCACGAGCCCGCTGATCTCGTGGGCCGTCGTCGTGTAGGCGACGGCCGGATCGAGCGTCTTCGGTGCCTCGACGAAGGGTCGGTAGAGCACCTTCATTGCTACGTCCCCGGCCGGGTACGGGTCGTTGGTACAGGCGAGCGCGAGGAACGCCGCAATCGATCCCCGGACGGCGCGGTTGGCGAGCTTCACGGTCGGGAGCTTAGAGGCCTGGGGCAGGCATGCAAGGCGCGCGCTACGGCACGCCTGGCGCCGGCGCCGGAGCGGCCGCCAGTGCCGGAGCGGCCGCCAGTGCCGGAGCGGCCGCTCACCAGATCCGACAATCCCCTCGTCAGTGAATGAGGCCACTTCGCGGATCGAGAGATTATGCCAACTGGCCGTGTCTAGCCGATGGGAGAGGCTCAGGTCTTCTTGGCCACAACGTCGGTGGGCGCCTCGCTGTGTCCCGGGTCTAGCGTCGCGCGCTGTTGGCCGCCTGACAGGCGCAGCTACGGGACATCGTGAGCGCCGGCTGAGGGTGGTGAGGGCCGGGCAGTGCCGTCGTAGTCGGTTGCCGGCGCGTCGGTGCTGGCCCCGAAGCCGGCGGCTGGAGACGAGGCAGAGATGTGGAAGTCATCGTTTTCTGGTGCGGCAAAGCCAGGATCGAGATTGAACGTTGTCGAGTTGTCGGTGCCGGCCGAGCAGTCCGGCAGGCGAGGGCTACTGTCCGGAGCGTACAGGAAGTTGTGGTGGAAGTCGGGCCCATTCGCGCCACCGAAGTGGGAGCAATTCGAGTCACTCACGAGCGGCGGACCTGATGGGAGGAATGCGATCAGGTTGTTGAAGAATCGATGATCGCTTCCTTCGAAGTAGAACTGACTGCTGCTGCCGCAATTCTCCGCGCAGTACACGGTGTTGTTGAAGAACCAGACGTCGCTGCTCTGCGCTTCGCCACTCTCGTTGTTCACGGAAAGGATCCGGAGGTCATCGCTCCGCCCGTCGCCGTCCGCCACGATCAGGTTGTTGAACACGCGAGCGTGCTGAGTCATCGCCAGATTGAACACCAACGCACAATCGGTGCGGAACAGGTTGCCGGAGATTTCTAGACCGTCGCAGTACTCGACCGGGTCTTCGTCACCGGAACCGACGTCCACCACGTAGGTGCCGCAGTCGGTGTCTTCGAAGACGTTGTTCCGGATGACGAGGTCCTCGTTCTGACCACTGATGTTGATGAAGGTCCCCATCGACAGTCCACCGTCCCCGACGGAAGACCGGGTGTAGCGACCATACTCGAAGACGACGTTGGAGCTCGGCGCTTCTTGGGGGCCGCTGGACAGGTACCAGTGGTGGTCCAGCACCGAGCCAGCCCCGTTGTCGTGCGCGTTGATGCGTACAAACGAGTTGGAGAGCCAGCCGTAGAATCCCATGCCGCACGAATGGATCTCCATGAGGTTGTCAGGCACGCCGAACTCGATGTCGTCGCAGGGAGCCGAAGTGGTCCATGAGTTGCACATGGCAGCAGCGGACCAACCCGACACGACTCCGCCCTCGATCCGGACGTGACTGGTACCCTGCAGGTCGAACCCAGACGCGTCGTCGCAGCCCGAAGTGCAGGGCGCGTCGATGTTCTTGAAGACGAAGCCACCCGCCCGCTCGGACAAGGTGAAAGCGCTACCCGGGCCAGTGATGCGTGGGTTGGCGCCACCCGAGTCCGTACAAGTACTGGTGTCGGCGCTTCCAGCACAGACCGTGATGCGGTTGTCGACGCTGGCACCGGTGTTGGAGATCATGATGCCGCCGGACCAGCTCGCGCCGCGGGCCAGACAGATGACCTCTCCCGCAGCGGCGGAGTTGATCGCGTTCTCGATTGCGTCCAGGCTGCTGGAAGCCTCGAAGAACTGGGTACAGTCCGGGCCATCGCCTCCCGAGCCACCTCCGGTGCCCCCGCTTCCCGCAGCGGCGCCGCCGCCCGTTCCGCCGGTCGCGCCGCCGTCGCCCGTTCCCCCCGTCGTCTCTGAGCCGGCTTGGCCCACTCCACCCGCAGGCCCTGTTCCGGACTCTCCGGTCTCCCCACCGTTGCTCGGCGGGCTGCCACCGGTCTCGTCGCTGCCGGCGTCGCCAGCGCCGCCGCCCCGTTCGGTGCTGCCGCCGTCGTTTGAGCCACCGCCTCCGAGGTCCCCCTCACCAGCGGCACCATCGCCACCCTCTTCCCCGACACCGCCCCTTCCAGCCTCCAAATCCGAACCACCGCTCTGGCTAGACTCGTTCCCAGCCATCCCGCTTTCTCCACCCAGCCCGTCCCCCTTTCCGTTGTCGTCATCCGAACAACTCACCATGAGGGCAATGGCTAGTGCACCGAGGACTGGCTTGAAGATGGTCATTGGGCTTCGTTCTCCGTTCGTTCCTGGTCGAGGTTGCGGCGACAAAGGCAAAGAACTATGGGATTTGTCTCGGCAATTACACCGTTGCCCAGTGGCCCCACAAGCCCAATCCGCGGTACCGGGATGGCGATGGCAGCCACGGCCCTCTCTATATACACCTGGTCGCGAGCCAGATTGCGCCCGATTCCGTCAGGTTACCGAGGACTGTAAGACGGGGATCGACGCCCGGCCGATCATGAGCCCACGCCCGGCACGGAGCAGTGCCGCAAGTCGGCGGTAACCGGGTTCAGCTGCTCCGGCGTCCAGGCTTCACTTCACTGCTGATCTGTACCGAGACCCGCAAATCCGGTGGGACTGAGCTGGTGACCCGGCCCTTGGACTCCAGGCGCCACCTTGCGGGCGCGACCTCGCGCCCGGGACAAGTAGCTCGGTCTGCCAAAAAGGGACTCCAACATCACCCGTGGCAGACTGAACACGAGCCAACGGGCCAACTGCAGGCGCGTCGCTCCATAGATGAAGCAGGCTCGAGAGTGCCCGAAATACTCCGTGGGACCCTGGTAGAGGTTCTGTGACAGCACCTGGGATTGGATCCCAAAGACGATGGGATTCAGCGTCCCCCCGACGACGTAGCCCGCACCAGACCTCAGGGCATCGAGCATGGCCCATGCGTAGATCCGCCCAGTGGTAAGCGTCGTGGATCCACCCGAGATCCAGATGCAGGTCAGCTCACAGCAGTCGGGCCTCTTGACGGCAAATGTCGAGCCCGCTCTGGCTGCCTCGGGGACCCACTCCCAGTACCGCAACGGTTCGGATCGATTCATAGCGTACCCGGCAAACATCTGGCCCTTTCGGTCGTAGAAGGCCCTTACCTGGGCGCGCCGAAGATAGGAAAGGGACACGGGGTTGCCTCGCTCCGCAAACCGACCGCCAAACTCGTCCAGCTCTTGATTCGTCGCAAGGATTCTCGATCTCACCAATCAATACTCCTCGTTCTCGGCAGACTGCCGACCGTTCGTGCACAGAGGCTCTCTCTCCGCATACCCCCCCCACCCAGGGCCTGCGACGTCGCCCACTCTAGCGTCAACAGGAGCCGTGTCCACCCATCCATCCACCTCGTTCGGCGGACACCTGGCCGAGTCATGGGATCTGGTCGGCTCTGCGTGACCACGACGGTTGGCGCTCCCAGCCATCGCAGTGCTAGGCTGCACGCCGTTTGAATCCGGACTCCCTCACGCAATGGGCTCGTCGGCTGCCACGTAAAGACCTCCTGATGGTGGTACTCGGGCTCGCCAGCGTGGCTTGCCGGGGACGAGACCAGCCTCACGGCGAGAACGTCAAAAAGACAGAGGGTTCCGTCTTGACCGCGAATGCGCCCGATTCTTCCGTCCCTGGGAGAAGGACGGAGGCGGGCTTGATCGCCATAACGGCGGAGGATCTCTTCCTCCTTGTTCGCAACGGAGCGAGCCGCGGTACCGTCGTGAACGTGTGGGCGACCTGGTGCGAGCCCTGTCGCCAAGAGATCCCCACGCTCAAGGCCGAGACCGAGCGCCTGGCTGCCTGACCCATCAGCGCGCCGCGCCTCGACCCCCGCTCCCATCCCGCCCCGATGTGGCTGGAGGAAGGCTCGGTCGACCCGTGGAGATCGGTGCTGCCGCACCGCCAACAGCGATGACACGGTCACCAGACTCCGCTTGGCTGGTTCTCGACTCGGGTGGCTACGTCGACGAAGAAGGCGTCAGTCATCCGGCAAGCATCTTCCTCTGCGACGCGATCAATCGACCCGCGACCGCAATGCAAGTCGGTTGCGACGGACAAACCCACCTGGATCGCGACGAAAATATCGACCTTTAGCCTTGGATGAAGTGACGGAAAAGCGCCTCCAGCTCCACTCGCAATCAGTTGGATCAGTGCTTCTTGTCGCTGGAATCGCGCACAAAACAACCGCGGGATCCCTCCGGCGGGCCAAAGCCTCGTCGGGCAGGGATCCCGCTAGCTTGATGCGTTGGCTGCGCCTACGGGTCGATGCTCTCGTACGCACCCGACGTGCTGGTGAATCCAATCGGTGTTCCGGCACTACCCTTCTTCCAACCGCTGCCAGTTGGCGCGGTGGCTAGAGTTCGAAGCCGAGCCTCACTTGCGCTGCAGACTCCGGAGGAGGGGGATCCATCGACGACGTTCCCTTCCTCTTCCATCGGTTGTCCTTCTTCATCCAGCACCACCTCTCCATTTTCATCCCGCACCGGCACCAGCCCTCTGGTGGCAACGAACAACATCTCCACGCCGGACTCGACATTCCAGGAAGAGTACCATGCCATACTGGTTCCTTGGTCGTCCAGAAGCTCCACGCTGACGTCGCCGGAAGGAATCCCGGTGCACGCGGCTATCGGAGCACATGTCCCTGAAGCTGCCTCGATGGTGGTGCCACCGACGTCAAGAGTAGCCACGAATGAAGTGCCACCTTCGTAGACCAAGAAGTTGCAGAATTTGGCAACCGTTCCTTCGGTTCCGTCGCCACCTGAGCAAATCCCGGTGCCGTAGCCGTAGGTGGCTAGCGGCATGCTAGCCGCATCAAGATCAGTTGAGATGACGATTTCGTCTCCAGCCCACACGGAGGCAATCGTAGTGGTGTTGAATACATTGCCTTCGCCGTCCGAGATAGTGACTTGCACATCGTCGGCTGGATCGATGGCGGCGCAGCCGTTTGCGGGAGCACACTGGTAGGAGTCGGCAGTAAGCTGTACTCCCCCGATGTCGACCATCAACGTGGCGATCTGCTCGTCCTCGCCATCGGAGATGGTCAGACTATTGCAGAACTTCACACCCGCGACGGTGGGTGCCACGCCGCCCGTGGCCTCGCCGGCCGTGTTGCCTGTTCCCGCGTTGGCCGCGCCGCCCTGGGGGACTTCGCCGCCTTGGCCGGTACCCGCAACAACGGCTTCGCCTGCCTGGCCGCTTCCGCCCTGGGACGCACCCGCCTGAGCCGTTCCGGCCTGGGCAACCTCTCCGGCTTGCCCCTGTCCACCTTCGCTGGCTCCCGCAACAGCGGCATCGCCGGCCTGAGCCG